>CACYMJ010000026.1 GCA_902775485.1 uncultured Lachnospiraceae bacterium | reverse complement strand
TATTTATAAAACTGTGCGGCCCACATCTGATGCTGTCCGACATCCGTTGTGATGATCGCCTCACCCTTTGTAACGTTATACAGCTGCTCTATAACATAAGGACATGTGAGTCTGTCGGAATCGTACTTAAGAGGGAAATCTGCCTTAAGCTGCGCAATATGATCCGTCCACTCTTTGTTCGAATGCGTCTTAAGCTTTGAATTAAGGATCGTCAGAACTTCCCTGACATCTCCGATAACGCTCGCGGTCGTCTTGATGTTCTTGTTGATCTCGGCGGGATCTATATCGATATGAAGAACCTTTGCCTTGGGAGCAAACTTTCCCGCATTACCGATGACACGGTCTGAAAATCTCGCACCGATCGCGATCAGAAGATCACATTCGCTGACCCCGAGGTTGCTCGCCTTGGTACCGTGCATTCCGATCATTCCGGTATAAAGCGGATCGGTTCCGTCAAATCCGCCCTTACCCATAAGAGTATCGCATACAGGTGCATCAACCTTATGTGCAAACTCGGCAAGTTCCTTTGACGCGCCGGAGATAACAACACCGCCGCCGGCATATATATAAGGTTTTTTTGCCTTCTCGATAAGCTTTACAGCCGTCTCGATATCTTCATCCGTATATCTTTTGGGTATTTCAAGGGCTTCCGGTTTCTGTTTCGTAAACCTCGTTTTTGCTGCGGTAACATCCTTCGTGATATCAACAAGGACAGGACCGGGACGGCCCGATCTTGCGATCGCAAAAGCCTTGCGAAGAGTTGATGCAAGTTTTGTGACATCCTTGACGATATATCCGTGCTTTGTTATCGGCATCGTCACACCCGCGATATCAACCTCCTGGAAGGTATCCTTTCCGAGAAGCGGAAGGTTTACGTTTGCGGTTATCGCAACAAGCGGGACAGAGTCCATGTAAGCAGTTGCGATACCGGTTACGAGATTCGTTGCACCCGGTCCGCTTGTAGCCATACATACTCCGACCTTTCCGGTGGCTCTTGCGTATCCGTCAGCGGCATGAGCCGCGCCCTGTTCATGGCTCGTCAGGATATGCTTTATCTTATCGCTGTATTTATAAAGTTCGTCATAAATGTTGAGTATCGTTCCTCCGGGGTATCCGAATACCGTATCAACTCCCTGTTCGAGGAGACACTCCATAACTATCTGTGAACCTGTCAGTTCCATGCTTTTTTCCTTAAGACTCATATCTGCCTTCCTTATCAGAAATCACTTCGAAGTACTGCACCCTTGTCACCGCTCGTTACAAGCTTCTCGTATCTTGCAAGATACCCTGTCGTAACCTTAGGCTGACGCGGCTGCCACTTCTCGCGGCGCTTAGCCATCTCTTCATCCGATACCTTTACATTTAATGAAACGTTCGGGATATCAACACAAATTATATCGCCTTCTTCAATAAGTGCAATAGGACCCCCGACAGCGGCCTCGGGTGAGACGTGTCCGATGGAAGCTCCGCGGCTTGCGCCGGAAAATCTTCCGTCAGTGATAAGTGCAACGCTCTCACCAAGTCCCATTCCGGCGATCGCAGATGTGGGATTAAGCATCTCGCGCATACCGGGACCCCCTTTAGGTCCTTCATAACGTATAACGACAACATCTCCCGGATTGATCTTACCGCCCTTTATCGCAGCGATCGCATCTTCTTCGCAGTCAAAAACGCGTGCCGGGCCTTCATGCTTTAACATCGAATCCGCTACCGCACTTCTCTTTACGACAGATCCGTCGGGTGCGATGTTTCCTGTCAGTACCGCAAGTCCGCCTGTTTCCGAATACGGATTGTCCATAGGCCTTATGACCTCGGGATTCTTATTGACGCATCCGCTTATGTTCTCACCAAGTGTTTTGCCGGTAACAGTCATGCAGTCTGTATTAAGAAGTCCCGCATCCGCAAGCTGTTTCATTACGGCATGAACACCGCCTGCCTCATTAAGATCTTCCATATATGTTGGACCTGCCGGTGCAAGATGACAGAGGTTCGGAGTCTTCTCCGATATCTCGTTTGCCATCGTTATGTCAAAATCAAATCCTATCTCATGCGCTATCGCAGGGATATGAAGCATTGAATTGGTAGAGCATCCGAGTGCCATATCAACAGTCAGCGCATTAATTATCGAATCCTTCGTGATGATATCGCGAGGACATATGTTCTTTCTGTATAATTCCATTACTGCCATTCCGGCATGCTTTGCAAGAGCCAGTCTTTCGGAATATACCGCAGGAACCGTACCGTTTCCGGCAAGACCCATGCCGAGCGCTTCGGTAAGGCAGTTCATCGAATTGGCCGTATACATTCCCGAACATGATCCGCATGTCGGACAAACCTTGCGCTCGAATTCACAGACTTCCTCGTCAGTCATCTTGCCTGCAGCCTGGGCACCTACCGCCTCAAACATCGATGAGAGGCTTCTCTTCTTGCCCATAACGTGTCCTGCAAGCATAGGGCCTCCGGATACGAACACTGTCGGAACATTTATCCTTGCTGCCGCCATGAGCAGTCCCGGTACGTTCTTGTCGCAGTTGGGGACCATAACGAGTGCGTCAAACTGATGGGCAAGCGCCATACATTCGGTGGAATCCGCAATAAGATCACGGGTCACGAGCGAATACTTCATACCGATATGACCCATCGCGATACCGTCGCATACCGCTATCGCAGGGAATACCACCGGTGTACCGCCGGCCATTGCAACACCAATCTTAACGGCATTTACGATCTTATCTATGTTCATATGGCCGGGTACGATCTCGTTGTACGAACTTACGATACCGACAAGCGGCCGCTCCATTTCCTCTTCGGTAAAACCGAGTGCGTGAAACAGTGATCTGTGGGGTGCCTGCGCACTTCCCTTTTTTACGTTATCGCTTCTCATGTTCATCCTCCTATCAACAAAGGATGCCCAAGCGGACATCCTCTAATGATTACTATCTTCGAATCAATGGTCACTCCGCAGCAACAGCATCCTGGGGTTTTTCAACCTGTGTAATGGCAGTCTTCTGCATAGGTATTCGGCAGTTCTTGTTGTTTCCGAACTCGACGATAACGGTGTCGTCCGTAACATCAATGACAACTCCGTAAAATCCGCTCGTTGTGAGCACCGAATCGCCTGCCTCCATGGTAGACAGAAGCGCTTCCATTCTCTTCTGTTCCTTCTTCTGCGGTTTGATCATCAGGAAATAGATCGCAACACCGAATATCGCGATATATCCGACCATCATAAGTATGCTTCCCGTACCGCCGCCTGTAGCTGCTTCTGTAAGTAATATCGAATTCATCTATGTTCCTCCGTCTTTAATGTATATCCAATGAATAATATGCTCGTTCTATAATACACAACTGGCTATTATGTTTCAAGCGGTTTTTATAACACGGTCACATTGTCATGATCCATATGTTTATGGCAGGCTGCTATCCATAGTAAAGCCGTCCGAATCAATAGTTCCAAGAGTATAAGTGATTCCGGAGTTTTTACCGGTTATAGTATATGGTGTCGAGGTAGAATCCACCTGAACATTCGTATAATCCCTTTCGGTCGGCGGAGTCCCTGATGTCAGTTTTGTCGTGGGACCGCCTGCTCCATTTGTTATCACCAGTTGCGGATTGCCTGTACTAGAAGTTGATCCGGGATAAGTAATCTTTTGTATCTTCGGTGAAGCGCTACTCATATCGTCAACATATTCCTTCACATCTCGGATACTTTGATTATATAAGCCACCCTGTCCTGTCTTAACATCCGCGTTATAGCCGGACGTACCGTGTGTCACTCTCGTAAGTGTTGAGGCCGGGCCTTTGACCTCGTCAAGATGATTAATATAATTATTATTTTCCATATATGAGATCATATCGGATCCGGATACCCATCCACCCGTTGTCGCTGTAGCTGCACTCAGATCCAGTGTTCTGACATTGGCCATAGCTGGTTGAGAAAAATCAAGCTCAACATTATTGCTACTCAGATTAGGAGAAAAACCATAATTAGTTCCATTGTTAGTAACGGTTACACTCGCAGGAACAGTAACTGTCGTAGGATCATTGCTGTCAGGTGACGTAACCCTCATACTGCCTCCGGTACCCGGGGTATAATTGAGTACGGCTTTTGCTCCTTTACCATATTGACCTCCGAACGTTGCAGTACCGCCGTTTGTGGCAATGTTAAATGTCTGGTTGGTTCCTCCATTTGACTTGGTCAGACTGTCATCATCGCTGTCTCTGCTATCTTCATCGCTATCTCCGCCACCCATTATACCCCACGTCGGTATTATGGTCGGTGTAGGAGTAGGCGGAGCTATCGGAGGCCTCCCCTCTTTTTTACCGCGCTGCAGATAATGCCACAGCATGGCATCGGGGTCCGTTCCGTACTTTGCGACAACATCGGGATTCGTTGCAGCGTAAAATGCCGGATCAAAGAGTGTCATATCCTTAAGGGCGAATATTCCTGTGGCCGGATCCACGATCGCCACATGAGAATGTGCCCAGTCAAGTTCTTCCTGTGTCAGGATAGTGTCTCTGTCATGACCTTTTGTTTCTGTATCTGTCTCTTCACCGGTGTCCGGAAGAAGTGTATCTGTATCACCAGTGTCGGTCCTGTTTTCAGATCCGCCATTATCATCTTCATCACCGGAATTTAAAACAACCTTCGGAATATCCTCTTCCTTCATACCGAGTATCCACGGCTTGTCCCAGCCGGTCTCGCGGCATACTTTTTCAAGAAGGGGTCTGTTTTCGCGAAGCCTTTCGAGAACGAATTCGGGAAGATCCCTTTCCGTGATCTCAACAAGCTCGAACATGATAGAGTCGATCTTTCTGTCATTATACAGATATACGTTTATTCTCTGGCCGGCCTTAACATCAATCTCCTTGACCTCTCCGGTTACGGGGTTTGTACCAATCACGTGAACAACACCGTCAGTGACTATAAGACTCTCATGCTCGCCGTCAACCGATACCCATCCGGATGTGCCTCGGATACCGACGACCATCGTGCTGGTACTTATATCGAATGATTCATCATTATCAAGGGGTTTCTGGACTTCGAAGAAAAGCGAACCTGCGGTCAGGTTCAGTTCTATCTTTCTGCCGCTCTGGTTGAATTCGGCGCGGCTCTTCTCATCAAGCGTTACTATCTTGGTATCATCAAGTCCTATCGAAACAAGGCTCTTTAGTGCGGTTGTCAGTGCATTTCCGCTGTTTAGCCTTAAGTTGTTCGTGATGGTCTTTTCCTTGCCGTTATCTTCGAGCGTAACTGTGCCTTCGATGCGAAGTATACGCATCGTTGTCGCTGTTATCTTTGAGCGCCACAAAAAAAACAGTATTATCCCGAGTAACAGGATAACAGCTGCCACGATTATCAATATTATTCTTTTCTTTTTTGAAGCGTCCTCGTCATTCATATCCGAAGTATTTTATCACACTCACAGTCACATTGTATATTTATTGTTCAGAAATCTTTTCCAGTTTTTCCTTCTTGTACGAAGCGAAGCATCCGTTATCTATGGCATCCCTGATCTCTTCCATGAGTTTGTTGTAGAAATACAGGTTGTGCATGACACACAGCCGCATGCCGAGCATCTCCTTTGCCTTGAGAAGATGTCTGATATATGCTCTCGAATAATGCCTGCACGCGGGACAATCGCATCCTTCTTCGATAGGGCTGTCATCAAGTTCATACTGCGCGTTAAGAAGTCTTACGGTTCCGTGGTTTGTGTACAGATGTCCGTGACGTCCGTTTCTTGAAGGATATACGCAGTCAAAGAAATCAACTCCGCGCTCGACGCCTTCGAGTATGTCCTTCGGGGTTCCGACGCCCATAAGGTATGTAGGCTTATTCTGCGGAAGATGCGGGACGACCCGGTCGAGTATATCGTACATGACCTCGTTCGGCTCACCTACAGCAAGACCTCCTATGGAATATCCCGGAAGGTCGAGCTCCGATATGCGCTTTGCATGTTCTATGCGTATATCCGGAAAGATCGCGCCCTGATTGATCCCAAAGAGCATCTGCTCTTTATTTATCGTATCCTCAAGGCTGTTAAGACGCTCCATCTCGTCCTTACACCTGATCAGCCAGCGCGTTGTCCTATCTACAGACTGCTGAACATATTCTCTGTCGGCGAGGGAAGACGGACATTCATCAAATGCCATCGCGATCGTGCTTGCAAGATTGGACTGTATCTGCATCGACTGCTCCGGGCCCATAAAGATTTTGCGTCCGTCGACGTGTGAGTTGAAATAGACACCTTCTTCTTTAATCTTGCGCAAAGATGCAAGTGAGAATACCTGGAACCCGCCGGAATCGGTCAGGATCGGTCTGTCCCATACCATAAACTTATGAAGGCCGCCAAGCTTTTTTACGACCTCATCTCCGGGACGCACGTGCAGATGATATGTATTTGACAGCTGTATCTGACATCCGAGCTGTTTAAGATCTTCGGTAGAAACGGCACCTTTTATCGCCGCAACAGTACCCACATTCATAAAAACAGGAGTCTGCACCGTTCCGTGGACCGTTGTAAACTCCGCTCTTTTGGCTCTTCCTTCAGTCTTTATGAGTTTATACATCAGAATTCGCCCTTTAAGTATTCTTCGAGGCACACACCTTTTTCGGTAATATCCTTTGAGTATTTCCTGCCTACATATCTGAAATGCCACGGCTCATAAACGATACCCGTGATCTCTTCCTTACCCTTCGGATATCTTAAAATGAATCCGTAGTCCGGCGCATTTTCGGCAAGCCATTTTCCGGCCTCGGTATCCCCGAACCCGTCATCCATTTCCGTATAGCTGCCGGTAAGAATATCAAGAGCCAGACCTAAGTGATGTTCACTCGTTCCCGGAACCGTTACGTTCATCGATCCGACCTTGTATGCTTCAAGATAGGTCATGCCCTCTTTCATGAGCTTGTTGATCTTGTTATTAAACAGCGTCTTCTGACGGTCGTACGATCTGTACGCGCTGCAGATCATGAGACTGACTCCGTCATCCTCCGCAGCTTCCATCATCTCATATATGTCTGCTATTATCCTCTCGTCGGCCATCATCGAATCGTTTATGTTCGCAAGATTGACCTCAAACCCTTCGGGAACCGGATTCTGCTTGTTAACGAGCATCAGATGCCAGTCATCGGGATCGATATCAATAACATCTTTGGTCTCATCTTCCGGTTTTTCATCTGTCTCTTCAGGTGCGGGATCTTCGTACATTGCCTCATCATCAAGCTCATCTTCTTCACTTTCGTTCTCGTGATGATACAATCCTTCCTTCTTAAGCTTTTGAAGATATTCGGAAATGCCCTCTGAATCAGCGGCCTTCTCGTTATCAAGAAGGAAATCATCCGCGCTCATGTAATCAGCGGTCCGGGAAGTTGAAGCAACGGCACGGATGTTCACGCTCTTTCTGTTCTCATCCGCTGCATTCGCATCATATGACGTGCACACCAAAATGCCTCCCGCAAGGGAAGCTGCATATAAAGCGATTATAAACTTGTCGATGTAATACGTCAGTGGCCTCATAACTTCTTTGTGATGATGCAGTTACCGCTCGGAACCTTCATGAACGGTCCGTTAAGAACAATGATATTATCCTTAAGATTAAGCTTGAAAAAGCTCATCGTATTTGACTCGTGATTAAGACTGACTATGTGCTTTGAATCGGGGAAGAATGCTATATCCTTCGGATAATCTCCCGATACCGGAAGCGTAAGGCGCTTGTCAAGAAGGCCTGTCTTCTCATCTATCTTGTATATCGCAACACTGTTGCTGCCGGCTACTGAACACATCAGAAGCTTATGGTCGGGTGAGAACTTCATCGCGCACGAAATGCTGCCCGATGTCTGGTAATCGTCATCAAGCGTCGATACGGATCCGATCTTTTCAAAATCGGGATCTCCGTTATTGTCAACATATGAATAGATATCAACCTTGCATGCACTCTCGTGGAGTATGTATGCAAACTTTCCGCTTTTGTGGAACTTGATGTATCTGGGCGCACTGTTCTGGTCACAGTGGATCATTTCCCTGTATTTAAGCTTACCGGTTTTGTGATCGAAATCAAATATCTTGACCTGGTCCATTCCTATGTCGCAAACGCACAGATGCTTGTTGTCCCTTGTCATCTTCGTACATGTGACATGAGGCATGAACGCTCTTTCTATTATGCTTCCGAGTCCTGCCGAGAAAACCTCGTCCGTGATCTCGCCGACAGTGCCGTCAGCGTTTATCCGAAGGACCGTTACCTTCGCGTCGTGGTATCCCGCAACAAACAGGAACTTGTCCTCATAATCGGTAGACAGGTAGCATCCTCTCATTCCGTTTATCGAAGCCTTGCCGATATTTTCAAGGCATCCGTTCGATCTGATCTTGTAGCTGTCCACACCGAAATCGGTTATGGCATACAGGTACTTTCCGTTGTGGGATATGGTCAGATAAGAACTGTTTGTTATCTTTACATGATCCTTCTCGGTAAATCTTCCGGCCTTGACATCGACATCATATACATGGATGCCTACATCTTCGTTTCTTGTATATGTAGAAACATATGCCACATATCTATCAGGCTTTTCCGCCTTTACTGTTTTTTCTGTTTTTTCTGTTGTTTTTGCCATTTTTTTACACAGTTTTCCATGTTTTATTCATACACAGTTATTCTGTCTTCGCGGCCTTTAAATGTCAACCACTACATGTTGTAGTCGGTTTTGCCCTTCAACAAGAAAATGATCTCAAAAAAATATTCTTTATATTTATGCGTGAATACTGTATAATTTGCTGGATTGTTTTTTTGTGACCGTTGGAGGTTTTATGAGTTGAGCAAAAAGCTTATCGAACTGAAGAATATTTCCAAATCTTTCGGCAGTAATCTCGTTATCGACGAGCTCGATCTGTATATAAGAGAGAACGAGTTCGTGACACTGCTCGGACCTTCCGGATGCGGCAAGACTACACTGCTCCGTATAATCGGCGGATTTGAGAAGCCCGATATCGGACAGGTCTTCTTTGACGGATGTGATATCACAAAGCTCCCCCCTAACCAGCGACAGGTAAATACGGTTTTTCAGAAATACGCACTCTTTACGCATATGACCGTTGCGGAAAACATCGCTTTCGGTCTTCGTATCAAAAAGAAAGACGATGATTATATCAAGGAAAAGATCAGGTACGCTCTCGATCTTGTAAATCTTCCCGGATTTGAGAACAGGATGCCGGATTCACTCTCGGGCGGCCAGCAGCAGCGTATCGCCATCGCGCGTGCGATAGTCAACGAGCCCAAGGTCCTTCTTCTTGATGAGCCCCTTGGTGCGCTCGATCTTAAGCTGCGCCAGGAGATGCAGTACGAGCTTATCCGTCTTAAGAATGAGCTTGGGATCACATTTATATATGTAACGCATGATCAGGAAGAAGCCCTTACTATGTCCGATACGATCGTTGTGATGAACCAGGGCTACATTCAGCAGATCGGAACTCCCGAAGATATATACAATGAGCCGGAAAATGCCTTTGTTGCCGATTTTATCGGCGAGAGCAACATCATCGACGGCATCATGGTAAGGGACCGCCTTGTCCGCATCGGCGGGAAAGATTTTGAATGCGTCGATGAAGGATTTGAAGAAAACGAGAATGTCGACGTTGTCATAAGGCCTGAGGATGTTGAGCTCGGAAGCGTCGAAGGCGGTTATATAACCGGCGAGGTCGTATCCATCATCTTCAAGGGCGTACACTATGAGATCCAGGTAAAAAGCGATATCGGGATCACCTTTATGGTCCAGACAACGCAGAATTTCCCTGTTGGCAGCCATGTCGGCATAAATGTCATTCCCGACAATTTCCAGATCATGCACAAGCCCCAGTCCGAGGATGAAGAGATCATGAACAAGGACGAGGCTGTAAAGGACGAACATGAATCGTAAGCGGACAAGATTTCTCTCAACCCCATACATACTGTGGATAGTGGGATTTACCGTGATCCCGCTTTTATTTGTGTTTGCAAAGGCCTTTACGGATCAGTCGGGTACGTTCACATTTGGAAACGTGACGGCGATATTTGACAGCGTTCACCGCAAAGCGCTCCTGCTCTCTGTTGAGCTTGCCTTTATAAGTTCCCTGATATGCATACTCATATCCTATCCCGCAGCGCTTATTATTAAGGCATCCGGAGTATCGAACAAGAAAACGATAATGTTCATAATGATACTTCCGATGTGGATGAACTTTATCCTTCGTATACTTGCGATACAGATGCTGATCTCGTCAAACGGCATTATCAACCATTTTCTGACTGTTCTCGGGATCAGTCCCATGAGCATTATAAACACGCCGGTTGCGATCGTCATCGGCATGGTATATGACTATCTTCCGTACATGCTCCTGCCCGTTCTTAACTGTGTGCTGGCGATCCCCGAAGATATAATCGAGGCATCAAAAGATCTTGGTGCGAACAGGTTCCATGTGCTGACAAAGATCCTGCTGCCCCTTTCGCTTTCGGGTATCGGCAGCGGTATCACGATGGTATTTGTGCCCTCCATGACGGAATTCGTCATCGCCAACATTTTAGGCGGCGGCAAGATACAGCTTCTCGGAAACATAATAGAACAGGAATTCTCCGTCAGCATGAACTGGAATCTCGGTTCGGGTCTGTCGGTAACGCTTATGATATTCGTTCTGCTGACAACAGTCATATTCGGAAGAACGACCTCGGAAAGTGACAGAGGGTTTGTGATATGATCGAAAAAACTCTCGGAAAGATCTATATCGGCCTGATCCTCGTGTTCATGTACACTCCGATACTCGTACTGATCGCGCTCAGTTTCAATGATTCAAGGTCGCGTGTCGTATGGGGCGGGTTCACGCTCAAGTGGTACCGGACACTGTTTGATAATTCGTCCATCATGAGCGCATTCGGAACGACAGCTGCACTTGCATTTGTATCTGCCGCCGTTGCAAGCCTGATCGGGCTGTTTGCTGCGATAGGCATATACTCGATGAAAAAACGCAGCGTTAAGGTCATGCTGTTTTTTACGAACATCCCGCTACTGAATGCGGATATCGTGACAGGTATAGCTCTGATGCTGTGGTTCGTTAGATTTTTCCCGCTCGGGTTTGTCAGTGTACTGACAGCCCATATCACGTTTAACATACCTTATGTCATACTGTGTATCCTTCCGAAACTCGAAACCATGGATATACGGCAGTTTGAAGCCGCCAGGGATCTTGGTGCATCAACCGCATATGCGTTTACCAAGGTGATACTTCCTGATCTGCTGCCGGGGATACTTGCAGGATTTTTTATGGCCGTGACTATGTCAATGGACGATTTTGTGATAACATACTTTACAAAAGGTCCGGGGGTGAACACCCTCTCGACCCTTATCTACGGAGAGATACGAAAAGGCATCAAGCCTGAGATGTATGCACTATCTTCCGTTTTGTTCCTACTCGTGCTTATAATACTGATAATCGCAAATAAAACAGATACAGTTAAGGAGAACTGACCGACATGAAAAAACAAATGACCAGCCTGCTTCTAGTTATCTGCATGGTATCATGCTGCCTGTGCGGATGCTCCGGCGCCCCGGGATCTTCCGATTCCAATGAGCTTACGGTGTTTAATTACAGCGAATACCTCGATCCGGAGATGATCGAACAGTTCACGAAAGAGACCGGCATAAAGATCAAATACGAAGAAGCTACAACACCCGAGGAGATGTATACCAAGTATATCTCAGGTGCAATCTCATACGATCTTTTATGCACATCCGACTACATGGTAAAGCGTCTGATCGATGAAGGCCAGGCGCAGGAAGTTGATTTTGCGTCAATGGAGAACTTTTCGAATATCGACCCCAAATATCTGAAGATATCCGAAAGTTTCGATCCCGGCAACAAATATTCCCTACCCTATTTCTGGGGTACGGTCGGAATACTGTATAACACCAAGAAGGTAAAGGGACCCATAGACAGCTGGGACGTTCTGTTTAACGGCGACTACAAGGGACAGATCATCATGCAGGACAGCATGCGTGATTCGTTCATGGTCGCACTCAAATACCTCGGATATTCTCTTAATACCCAGGATGAGAACGAGATACATGAAGCTGCCGAGCTGCTCAAAAAGCAGAAGGACGATGTCGAATCCTATCTTGTGGATGAGGCCAGAGACGAAGTCGTTGCCGAAAATGCGACAATGGCTGTCGTATACTCGGGTGAAGCCTATCTCGGGCATGATTTCAATCCCGACCTTGAATATGTCGTTCCGAAGGAAGGAAGCAACCTCTGGGTTGATTCATGGATCGTGACAAAGAACTGTAAGAACACTGAGAATGCTAAGAAATTCCTTGACTTTTTGTGCAGGGATGATGTGGCATATGCGAACTTTGAATATATCTACTACTCCACGCCCAACAAGGCCGCCGTCGATATGATGGATGATGATCTGAGAAACAATCCCGCCATCGTACCGACAGACGATTCCATTAAGGACTGTGAAGTATATGAGGCTTTTGATGAGAAGACAACGAGCCTCTACTCCGATCTTTGGAAAGAGATCAAAAGCGAATGATCATCTGATCCTTTCGGGGAAACCGACTTTTTTCTGGACCTTGCGAAGAGTTTTGTTTGACACGTAAGCTGCCTTTTCGGCATTGCTCTTGATAACGTTGTCAATGTAATCTTTATTCTTTGCAAGGTCTTGTATTTTCTCCTGAAGGGGTCGAAGCGTATCCACAACGCACTCTCCCACGGCAGTCTTGAAATCGCCGTATCCCTTGCCGTCAAATTCAGCTACGATCTCATCCCTTGATTTTCCGGTACATGCACCGTAAATATCGATGAGATTACAGATACCCGGCTGCTCCTCTTCGTTATATCTAACGCTTCCCATCGAATCGGTGACGGCGCGTTTGAACTTTCTCATTATCGTATCCGGATCGTCCATAAGATAGATGCTGGCATTCGGATTTTCATCCGATTTGCTCATCTTCTTTGACGGATCCTGAAGACTCATTATCTTGGCGCCGACCTTGCCGATATAAGGCTCGGGGATCGTAAAGACATCACCGTAAATGGCGTTAAAGCGCTGTGCGATATCTCTGGTAAGCTCAAGATGCTGCATCTGGTCGATACCGACAGGTACCACATCAGCCTGATACAGAAGGATATCAGCCGCCATGAGCACCGGATACGTGAACAGTCCGGCGTTGATGTTATCGGCATGTTTTGCCGATTTATCCTTAAACTGCGTCATTCTCGACAGTTCACCCATATAGGTGAGGGATCCTGCCTTACCGTGATCGAATGCATGTCAACGACCGAATAGAAACATTCGTATTCATCGGAGAGCCTCACCCAGTTCTTCAACGCTCCGAGATAATTACCCAGGGTAAGATTACCCGTGGCCTGCATTCCCGAAAACAAAACCTTTTTATCACCAAGCATTTATATATCCCTCTTTTCTTTATCTTCTGATTCATCGTTTCCCTTAGCGGACGTTTCCTCGACCGATATAAGGGAAACTATCGTACGGTCAGGCACTGTTACGCTTGTCATCTCTTCGGCAAGCGTCTTGTTGACTATGATGCCCGCGTGCTCATCGCATGTCATGAACGCGACGGACCAGACCTGCCCCTTAGGCAGCTTCGGAAGCGCGAACGTATGATTTTCCCAGTGCATGTTATAAGCGAAATAGAAACTGTCATCTTCACGTGTGCGTGAAAGCCTTGCATATTTCCCGCATATCATGATACCGATATGTCGCAGGTGATTATCAAACTTAGGCGACCATGCCATATCACCGTGATATGACAGGTCCGGAAAACCGCATGCGGCATAATCCATTATCCTGAATTCCCTTTCCGGGCGGAGTATCGGATGTTTAGTCCTTAATGCGATCAGCATCCTGATAAAATCCGTTATCTCCCTTACATGCAGGTTATCCTTCCAAACGACCCAGCCTGTCTCATTATCCTGACAGTACGGATTGTTGTTACCGTTCTGCGTATTGCAGAATTCATCTCCGCCGAGCAGCATAGGCGTACCCTGTGCGAGCATCAAAAATGTCAGCGCGTTCTTCATCTGCTTTATGCGGAGCTGTATCACGCTCTTCTTGCGGGATACGCCTTCCACGCCGCAGTTCCAGCTGTAGTTGAAGTTCTCGCCGTCCGTATTGTCTTCGCCGTTGTCCTCGTTATGCTTGTAATCGTATGTAACAAGATCCTTAAGCGTAAATCCGTAATAATCGGTAATATAGTTGACCGTATGCACATCATCGGGGTTAAGGCGCTGCCTGTAGATAAAATCGCTCAGCTGGTTTTCATCGCCCTTAAGGTACTTACGGCATACATTCATGAAATCCGCATTCACGAACGCCATGTTTCGGTTGTATCCGTATTTTCTGCCCGTGATCGAACCTTTATCGAAAAAGATATTGTAGATCTTCCTGTCGCGAAGATAAATATCGGCCGCTATTAAATCCATCGGGATATCGGACCCCATCAGGAAGAACCCGTCAACATGGTATTCCCTCGCCCAGAACCTGAGTATCTCCGGTATAAACGACTTGTTGGCGCTGTCCGGGAAATAGAATCTCATGATGACTTCGATCCCGGCAGCGTGGAATTCCTTTACCGTTTCCTTAAACTCTTTAACGGGATCGCCGTTTGAATATGATCCCTTCGGCGTAAAATAACATCCGCTTGTAAATCCCCAGAAGTTGATCCTGAGCGGTGACTTGCCGTTCGGATCCGTCCTGTAATCTATCTCTTCCATCGTGGCCGGTTTAACGGGGCGTACGATCTCATCAAATTCATAACAGGGCATCAGAACTATCTGATTGATCCCCAGATCCTTAAGATACGGTATCTTTTCTGTCAGTCCGTAAAACTTTCCCCTGTTTTTGACCTTCGAAGACGGATGTGCCGTATATCCGCGTACATGAAGCTGATATGCAATAACCCTGTCATAAGGTATGTTAAGAGGCGCATCGCCTCCCCAGTCAAAATCGGGAACATACACTTTGGCATTATCGATCGGGGATTTGTCATCACCGAACTTTCTTGCGGCGATGCTGTCCTTCATGAAGGGATCGCATACTCTTTTTCCGTCAGCCTCATATGCATATGAGCACTCTTTGGCCTTAAGATTTTTAATGACACACGAATATATTCCGGTGGATACGCAATACTTTGTCATATCGACATGATCCATCGGCTCGCCTTTGCGGTTATATACGATCAGCTGCAGGGTATGTTTAAACGGAAGAGACGCTGTAAAACGGATCCCTTCGGAAACTTCCACCGCTCCCAGAGGATATCCGCTCCCTAATGTATGATTTTCTGATTGTTTTGCGTTATCTGTCATAATAGATTTTGTCCCACGTCTGATTATTATACCGAAAATTGCTTGTGTTTTCAACAAAAAGCGCCAACCGGCATCTCAAAACATTGATTATCGCGTGCATGATGTGTTATAATCAGCAAATCTTTGAAATATAAGGAGATAATCATGCAAAAACCCGATGAAAATGACGATATAAACATGACCGTCGAGCTTGAACTCGACGACGATTCCAAGGTAACATGTGCGATCGTAACCATCCTTACCGTAAATGACAAGGATTATATCGTACTGCTTCCGCTCGATGATGACGGCCAGTCATCCGAAGGCGAGGTATGGTTCTACGGCTACAAAGAAGACGAAAACGACCCCAACGTTGAACCCGAGCTTATCTACATAGAATCCGACGAAGAATATGAAGCTGTTGCAGATGCATTTGACGAGTATCTCGACAACGAGGAATTCGATCTGCTTGCAGACGACTGATGTGTGACAAGGGGACGGTTCTTTTGACACATTTTTTCAAAAAAATGTGTCAAAAGAACCGTCCCCTTGTCACACTCTTGTAAGATACAGACTGTCGCTGATATATTTTTTGTTTTCCATACATTCATAAACGAATCTCGAAGGGCGCTTACCATGCTCGGTTCCGAGCGAGCATATGTACAGGCGCTCTTTTGCACGCGTCATGGCAACATACATAAGCCGTCTCTCTTCCATGTCCATACCGCCGGTCATGCTCTTATAGTGGGGAAACAGTCCTTCCTGAAGGCCTATGACGAATACGCATTTAAACTCAAGGCCTTTTGAGGCATGTGCGCTCATCACGTTTATCATATCCTTAGGATCGGTATGCTCCTCCTCGGGTTTCATATGTCCGGCATCCGCTATAGTTCTTTCAAGATCATCGACTTTTTCAAGCATTTTGGCATCATCCGCATAAAATGTCCGAAACGCGCTTAGATAATCAGCTGTCACGTCACACAGGGCTTCGCGGGAAAGGCCTCTCGGAGGATTGTTCATGATAAGAAAATAATCCGCTCTGTCTGCACTGCCCTGTTTTGCGCGAACATAAGCCTCATATATCTTTTGTTTTTTGGATTTCGCCTCAGCCTCCCCGGTCCTTCTCAGTTTGTATCCTCTCTCCTGCGCCGTTTTTATGAACATCGATGCGCAGTGTTCACTCCTGTAAAGCACTGCAAAATCCCCGGCCGTGTATCCGTACGTCTCCATCAGATGCGATATCATATCGCAGACAAATGCGGCCTGTACGCTCGTATTCTCGGAATGGACCGTAACAACGCTTCCGCCTGCGTTCTGTTTTAAATGACACTGCATGGGCCTCTCCAGCCTGTCGCTGTTATGCCTTATCAGCGTGTCGGCTGCACCGATAACATTTTCACAGCATCTGTAGTTCATTGTCAGCGTCACCTGTGTGCAGCCTTTGTACTGGCTCAGGAACTTCTTCATAAGCTGCGGACGGCTGCCTCGAAAAGCATATATCGACTGGTCATCGTCCCCCACTGCAAAAACGTTCATCAGATCCCCCGCAAGAAGACGCAGAACGTCATACTGTGCCTCGTTTATATCCTGGAATTCATCCACAAGAAAATACTTGAAACGCTTCTGCTGTTTGCGAAGGAACATCTCATGTTTTCTAAGCACAGCATCACACATGATGATCATGTCATCAAAATCGATCACGCCCTCCTGCCGGCAAAGCCTTTCGTAGCTGGCAGCCAGTTTTACGAACTCCTCCTGATGTGCCTCATCCATCCCTCTTCCACGTTCATCGCGCACAAAAAAATCATCGGATAAGTTCCGGTATGAAGATATCATGCCAATGACATCTTCCGTTTCGGTATACTCATCAAAAAGGTCAAAACCATCCTTCAGAGTCTGCACGAATATCCTCTGTTCCTGTTCGGTTATCAATCTGTTGATGTTTGGGTCGAACTCCTGCAATATGTGATAGAACACTGCGTGAAATGTCCCGAATGTCACGGGATAAGACTTTCCTTCGACGCATTTTTGAAATCTTGCCTGCATCTGACGGGCAGCTTTTTGAGAAAATGTGATGACGAGAATATTTTCGGGCAAGATATGCTTTTCCTCGATCATCATCCGGATCCTCTCGACAAGAAGATGTGTCTTCCCGCTTCCGGGTCCCGCCAGGACAAGCACCGGGCCGTCCGTTATAACGGCCGCCCGGTATTGTTGCCTGTTTAGTTTCATATGTGTTTCCTGTCTGAATTGATGTTTAGTTTATCACTCTCTTTATCCGGCATATACAAGACCTTCAAACAGATCCTCAACATTAACGCCGTCAATCTGCGAAGGATATTCGGTCTGTGAGAACTTCAGCCTTACAAGTCTGCCGTCATCAAGCCTGCAGTCAACAAAACTGCTGTTATCCGTCCTGATCGGAAGGAAATGCTCTCCGGCATCTATCGTTTCCTCTCCCTGTTCATTGTACTCGTCATCAAGCATCGTTACCTTGACGCTCTTAAGGGATTTGGCTTCTTCAGATCCCCAGCTGATCTTATAAACGCTGTCAACAGGCTCAGGCATGCCGTCATCTCCGACAACATATCTTCCGTAACATGTATAGGTTCCGAAAAGGTCTCCGGTCTGTCCGAAATACATATTCTCCGGATCCGTGGGTATAAACTCTCCGGCATGATCCTCATCGGTCGTATCGTATACTAGATGACATGTGAAGACGCCTGCAAGCTTGATATCATCATTACTGATATCAAATACCATCACATCCGTATAGTCGTTAAACGTAAGGGCACATACGTAAATGTATTCCCTGCCATCTGCCGTAACGACCTTATACTGCTTCAGATAGTTCTTTTCATAACTGTACGTGAAATACTCATCTTCGGCTGTTGCCGACTTGTCACCCTTCTTTAATGTCAGCGCGGTACAGTCATAACCATTGTCATAATTTTCCGTGGTTTCATCGGTATCATAAACAAAGTGAAGTCCGGTATCGCTCTCATCATCCCACTGCCTTGCGACCATTGGTATATCGCCTGTTACGATATAGCCGGCATTCTGATCGGGAAGATACTCTTCGTTTACATCTCCGGGCAGCTCATCATATGCTATCACGACATCGGCAGCACCGACCGCATAAGGTGCTATCTCGTAAGGTCCGAAATAGAAATGCATGCCGTCATGGTCAAGATACCAGTTATATCCGTATGTAAGTTCCTCAGTCTCTTCATCGTACACAGTCTCGGAATCAAGCTTATAGCTTTTCAGTTTCTCATCCAGATCGTCATATTCATCCTCATCGTTTAGCTCGAGCAGTTTTTCCTTAAGTACAGGTATAAGATCATCTTCCGTAAGCTTAACGACATCGGTCAGCGACAGTTTTTTTCCTGTTGCCACATCATATGTGTATCCGCTCCTGCCGTACATTCCGTGAGCTCCGCCCATGAAGTTCGAATAATCTTCGCAGTAGCTTAAAACCTTTGAATCGGCACGACATACGGATACTCTTAAATAATCATTGTAAGGTCCGAAAAACGGACGGTTATCCTTCTTGGAAGTTGAGGCATCCTCCTGTGCCCGGCTGATCAGTTCCTCCACGTTCGAAGAAGCCGCATCAAGTGATGCGATCGAAGATTCATTAAGAGATTTATACAGCTGCGGATATGCATCCTTGCTATCTTCAGCGACCATTACAGCCTGTGTAAGTCCGTCAAATACCTGCTTTCCTTCGAGGGAATTTCCTTCTGCATCCTCTTTTTCCTTACCGTCATACGTTTCGTAAAAGTACTTGGAAACAAGCTTATAGACCGGCATTTTTTCCGGCTCTGTCTGTAAGCTTTCGTCTGCGGCAGGCTCTTTTGCTGTCTCCGTCTCCTCCGGTA
This sequence comes from uncultured Lachnospiraceae bacterium, assembly GCA_902775485.1. Taxonomy (GTDB): domain Bacteria; phylum Bacillota; class Clostridia; order Lachnospirales; family Lachnospiraceae; genus UBA2868. The sequence goes on along the minus strand of CACYMJ010000026.1, from coordinate 58,233 downwards.
CTTCGTCCTTCTTTTCATCTTCCGTACCACTGTCAGCAACATTGACATTCACATTAACGTTTCCGCCGCATGCCGAAAGAACAAACGCTGCAGCAAGAACAAATAAACATACCCTTTTTTTCATCTGGTCTCTCTCCTTGTTATGTGTATATACCGATCTTTTTTGTGTTAAAATATATTATGTCACAACGTGACGAAATTCGGACATATTTACATTAACTTCATCCGTCATTTTTTGCAAGTTCTTTTATCGTTGTCATTACATCACGATGTCTGATCTTTCTCGGTTCAAACCCGATGATGTTATATACAAGCTGCATGACAAGTCCTGCTCCGAGTGTGCTGATAAGCGTTCCTATCCCAACGGGTCCTCCGAGAAGCCATCCGAAGAGCAGCACGACCGCCCACATGATGACCTCAACTATCCCGATCGGGACCCTGGGCATTCTTTTTCCGAGTCCCACAAGGAGAGCATCTCTCGGGCCGCAGCATTGTGCTGCGCTCATATAGATCCACATACCGATCGCCATGAACACGAATCCTGCAAGCATTATGCATATACCAAGCCAGACATTACTGTTTGGCTCAAGTCTGTTTATACAGTTGAAAGCGTGGACAAAATTGCCGGTAAGAAGTGCATCAATGATCGTACCGAAACCGATCTTCTCCTTCAGCAGCAGATCGATCATCAATACTGTTACGGCTACGATCGTCATGCATATCCCGTAGCCAAACGGCAGATGTTTTGCCAGCCCCATCCCAAGGCAGTCCCACGGAGCAAGCCCGATATTGGCAAAAATAGTTAAATGAACACCGAACGCAAAAACAATAAGGCCGCAAATTATCTTCAGCCATTCCAACAAAGTCTTTTTCACAATACTTTCCCTGGTATTACAACCACTTTTTCTTCTTAAAGAACATAAGGCTCGCTGCAACGATCACTACACTTACAGCTATGACTACTGGATATCCCCATCTCCATTCAAGTTCCGGCATAAAGCGGAAGTTCATGCCGTACCATCCGACGATAAGAGTCAGCGGCATAAAAATCGTGGTCACGACTGTCAGGACCGTCATGATCCTGTTCTGTTTGATATCAATATGGGCCTTGTACAGATCGCGAAGCTGCATCGTATAGTCGCGAAGCGATGTGGAATTGTCATGAAGCCTTGCTATCCTGTTCAGAAAAAGCCTGAAATATCTGAGATTCTCCTGTTTGAAGAAATTGTTCTCGTTCTCTTCAAGTTCCTGTCCGAGATCCATAAGCTGCTCGTAATGTATCCTGAGATCCCTGATATCATTTCTGATCTCGTTAAGCCGGCTTGACGGAAACTTCTCATCACCGTTCATAATCATCTGCTCAATGGAATCGAGCTCGAACTCATATTTTTCCATAAGCCTCAGATCGCCGATCACGATCTGGTCGAGAAAATCATATATGAACCTCTCCAGGCTCGGAAGTTTCCATTTCTTGGTACTGCCGATGACCTTTATTATCTCTTCGGCCTTGCCGCTGTCATCAATGAATACGATACCTTTCTCGTCGAGTGCAAATGCGAACTTATAATCTTCTTTTGAAAAATCTTCTCTGTTCGGGATTGAAAACGAGCCGGTCAGAGAATCATAGTTGACCTCCGCTTTGGTCGTATATATCTCGGAAAGGTTCAGATCAAGGTCGATCCCCATCTCAAAACTGTCACGGCTTCTGTTCCATTCATCGAACGATATGATCGCAACGTACTGTCCCTGCGTATTTTGAAGTTCATCCTTTGATACTTCCCTGAGGGATTCACAGATCGTGTAGTACATATTCTCTCCTTTATCATCGATACGGCCTGTTTACATACGTCGTACCGGTTCCCCAAAAGAAATATCAGCCCTTCTTCAGTTTGTCTATGGCAGCCTCAATTCTCCTGCATGATTCATCATGGCCGAGGATCTCCATAAGTTCCGTTGCACCACCCGGGGTCATCTGTTTTCCGGAAAGAGCCGTACGGATCGGCCACATCACAAATCCGGTCTTATACTCCTTCTTTGCCGCATATTCGGATAGCAGAGCAAAAAGCGCATCATTCGAATAGTCGCTGCACTCCTTAAGAAGCGGCAGGACATCCTCAAGAAGCGCAAGTGATGATCCCCTGTCTGTTTTCATCTTCTTGTGGATATACATATCAAGGTCATATTCCGGAACACTTTCAAAGAAATCTATATGATCCTTGATATCCGGGAATATCTCTATCCTGGTCTTGACCATTGCGGCGATCTTCTTAAGATCCAGATCCTTCGTTATGACTTCACGGATATACGGAAGTGCCATCTCATAGAATCTGTCAAAATCCATCGCCTTCATGTATTCCCCGTTCATCCATTTAAGCTTCGTATAATCAAACACGGCCGGGGATTTGCTCATCTTTGTATAATCAAACTTCTCGATAAGCTCCGAAAGCGACATTATCTCAACGTTATCTTCAGGCGACCATCCGAGAAGCGCCACAAAGTTGACTACGGCCTCGGATATGAATCCCTGTTCGATAAGATCCTCATACGAGGAATGACCGCTCCTCTTCGACAGTTTCTTGTGCTCCTCATCCGTGATCAGCGGACAGTGAACATATACGGGAATGTCCCAGCCGAATGCCTCATAGAGTCTGTTGTACTTAGGAGTTGATGACAGGTACTCGTTTCCCCTGACAACATGAGTAATACCCATAAGATGATCGTCTATGACATTGGCAAAATTGTATGTCGGATAACCATCGGATTTGATCAGTATCATATCATCAAGTTCGGCGTTATCAACGGTTATATCACCGTATATCTCATCATGAAACGTTGTGGTTCCGGTGTTGGGATTATTCTGTCTGATAACATACGGCATACCCTTTTCAAGATTGGCCTCAACCTCTTCCCTGGAAAGACCAAGGCAGTGCTTGTCATATACGTTGATCTCCTTGCCGCCCACGTTCTGCGTCAGGCCTTCAAGGCGCTCTTTGGTGCAGAAACAGTAATATGCCTTTCCCTCATCAACAAGCTGTTTTGCGTATTTAAGATATATTCCGGACGCCTGGCGCTCACTTTGTACATAAGGTCCGACACCGCCATCCTTGTCAGGACCTTCATCATGGATCAGACCGGTTTTTTGCATCGTCCGGTATATTATGTCAACCGCACCGTCCACATATCTTTCCTGATCGGTATCTTCTATACGCAGAAGAAATTTACCGTTTTCATGCTTAGCAATAAGGTAAGCATACAATGCCGTCCTCAGATTTCCAACATGCATCCGTCCTGTAGGACTTGGAGCAAATCTTGTTCTTACTTCACTCATGTTTAGTGCCTTCTTTCAAACGATAATGGAAACATTATACCCTAAATTGTGTATTTTTACAGTAGCAAAAATCCATTATTATTGTTAAACTAATGTAGCGTATATATTAAAAGGCAGGTATTCATTTATGGCTGAACATATCCGATTAGAAGATACACGTCCTGTCGCTCCTCTCGGACTGATCGTCCATGAGAGCGCGAGGGAGTTGGGACTTGCGGTTGACAAGAAACTGGTCAAGTATCGTAAGAACCAGAATCTGACTCACAGGGATGCCGAAGAGTTTTTCGGTTATGAGCGAAAATCATATCTTGTTGACTGCGAATGGCCAAGATTCGGTACCGGCGAGGGTAAAGCGATACTCAGGGATACTGCCAGAGGACGCGATCTGTTCATACTTGCCGATGTATGCAATCACAGCAATTCATTTACCGTAAACGGATTTGTTCATTACATGTCTCCCGATGACATCTACATGGATATAAAGCGCATCATTGCCGCTATAGCCGGAAAAGCGCACAGGATCACGGTAGTCATGCCTTTCCTGTATGAATCCCGCCAGCATAAAAGATCGCTTCGCGAATCGCTTGACTGTGCGATGGCTCTTGCCGAACTTGCCGACATGGGAGTTAACGATATCGTCACTTTCGATGCGCATGACCCCAAGGTTCAGAATTCAACACCCCTGTGCGGATTCGATAACTTCACTCCCCCGTACGAGTTCATAAAGGCTCTTATCCACTATGAAAGAGATCTCATGATAGACAAGGATCACCTTGTTGTCATCAGTCCCGATGAGGGTGCTCTTGACAGGGCTGTATATTTTGCCGGAGTTTTAGGTGTCGATACGGGTATGTTCTATAAGAGACGTGACTACACAAAGGTCATTAACGGCAAAAACCCGATAGTTGCCCACGAATTCCTCGGAGACAACATTGACGGCAAGGACGTTATCATCATCGATGACATGATCAGTTCCGGCGGAAGCATGATCGATACCGCCAGACAGCTCAAATCGATGAACGCAAAGCGTGTGTATATATGTACCACTTTCGGACTGTTCACGGAAGGTGTGGATATGTTCGATAAGGCATATGACAAATGCTATTTCGACAAGATAATATGCACAAATCTGGCTTATCACGATCCCGAGATCAACTCAAGACCGTACTTCATCGAAGCCGATATGAGTGAATTCCTCGCAACGGTTGTCGATTACATGAACCACGACATCGCTATGTCCAAGGTTCACACCAATACCGAAAAGATACAGGAAGTGCTCAGGAGATATAACAAACGGCTTGGAATGGAATTTCTGGCTGACGATAAGAATTACGCCTAGTAAATGTATTCAAAGGCATTTTTGTACCACTTGATATCACTGCCCTCTATGGCCACAACATCAAACCTTATCATGGCATCAGGGCGCAGATGACGTATCATTCTGTAATAATCCGATACTTTGGATATCTTCCTTGCCTTACGATGATCAACCGCCTCCTCGGGATGTCCCGATGAAGCGGTTTTTCTGTACTTTACTTCCGTAAAAACCGTATATTCCCCATCCTCGGCTACAAGATCGATCTCTCCGAATCTGCATGAGAAATTACGTTCTATTATCTTAAGACCGTTATGTTCAAGATATACGGCGGCCTCATTTTCCTTAAATGAGCCTGTTTCTCTTTTGTTCATCTTCCAAGTTTGCTTCGTATCTTCTCCATATTATCGACAAATACAAGTATCTCAGCCACAACCTCATACAGTTCCGGAGGGATATACTCGCCTATGTCGAGCTTCGAAAGTGTACCGGCAAGCTTCTCGTCCTCATGTATCGGAACATCGTGTTCTTTGGCTTCCTCTATGATACGCTCCGCGATCTTACCGCGGCCGGTTGCCACGATCCTGGGCGCCATATCATTAGGGTCATATTCGATGGCTACCGCCTGTTTGACTTTTTTCTTATCTTCTTCAGCCATGTTATGCCCTTACATCAAATCTCATCTTTGCAACAGCGACCGGAGCCGACGAGCCGGCCTCATCCTTCGTAAACTCATCCGCTATCGGTGTTATCGCCTCACCCGGCTTCTTCTGCGTAACTCTTGTATTGGTTTCATACCCCTTCTCCGTCAGCCGTTTGGTCAGTTCCCCTATGTGGGCTTCCATAAAATCCAGGAGTTGTTCGGACTGAAGATAGAAATTGGTGGAAACCTTTGTATAATCACGCATCGTTACATACACATCCATCGGTCCGAGATGCTCCATATCAAGATGCAGGAGCGCTGACAGGTTTCCGTTATTATCCGCCAGATTTTTCTTCTTCGTGTAAACATACAGTTCACCGTTGGCGTCCTCTCCTGCCATCTTAAGGGGGAGCTGCACGTAATTGACGAATTCGTTGAGCTGGTTCATAAAATTGACATTATCATTAAGCGCAGCGGCGGACTTGGCAACAGCCGAATCGGCACGGTCCATGGACTGCATCATCTCGTTTATCCTGCCCGTGGTGTTCCTTATCTTCTCATAAAGTTCCTCGATCTTTCCTTCGCCTGCCACATCCTGCGGCTTTATGGACATCTGGGCTTTTACGGAATCCCTGATGAGCTTTGAAAAACCGGAAGATTCAAGCAGACCGGAAAGTTTTTTTGTTATGGCCTGTTTTGCTGCAAATGCCGGATCGTCAGGTGAAACTGTCGCATTTGCCGGGACGTTATATTCCTTAACAAGATCTCTGACCGTCTTTAACACCTGCGCCGGATCAAGAGGTTCCGATATGACGGTCTCCTTTCCGGCAAGTCTAAGCACATCCGACAGATCGGCGGTAACTGCCGCCTGTTCCCGGCCCGTAAGAGAGAGGTTTTCGTTTACAGGACCGGCCTGTTCCCGGCCTTCGTTTGAAGAAAACATTGTCTTAAGATTCGCAAACAGTCCGTCAACCGTACTCTTTATGGAAGTGGCAACATTTACTGCCGCCTGCTCCCCTCCGGAAGCTTCATCGGATAAAACACCGTTTTCAATCCCGGCCGTTACCGTATTCCCGCCCTGAATAACCTGTGTATTTTCACTTGCGGCAAAGGGTGCGCCATCTCCCATAACGGCTGTATTATTTTCTGTCATCTCAAGCAGGACACCAGTCGTATCCGGCTGAGCCGAAACTGCCTGCGTATTATCGGTAACAATCGTTGCCGTTTCAGCGGTTACAGGTGTTTGTGCATCGCCTACAGATGCCGTATCCGCTGTCATCACCCCGTCTTGAACGAGATCAGCCGTTACCGAATCGTTTACTGCAGGCATTTCAGTCTTATCAGGCATTATAGTCTCAAGACTGTCGGTATCAATAAGATTTAATACTTCATTTACGACCTCGTTGGCAGTTAAGTTTCCAAACGTCTGTGATGCATCACCCGTTATGCTCTGAGAACCTTCAACCGCCTCCTTGAACAGATTTGCTATACCCTCGGAAACATTTTGAAGATCATCAGTTATCTGATGTTCAAAATTCCTGTAGTTGTCAAACTGAATAACATTTGTTTCCGTAAGAGGCATATTCAGTTTTGTCATCTGGACTATCGATTCGGGAGATGCGTTTGCATGAGTTGAAACATTACGGAACATCTCAGTCAGGGCGTTGCGGTTTACGGGCATATTCTCTGACATCATCTTGTCCGTCATGGCAAGAGTCGTGCTGTTTACGGGAAGACCTGCAGCCTTAAGTGCAGACATCGCAGTGCTGTTATTGGCGAGATTGGAATATAGCGGCCGAAGTGCCATTCTGTTATCTGCACCCTTTGCCACTTCAAACGTCATCTTCATGCCGACCTCTATGTTGGCATTTCCCTGAAGTTTTGCCGATATGGTCGTATCATTTCCGAGCCGGATCGTAACCTGATCCCCGTCCTTTTCAACTATCTCGCCCGTTATCATCGTTCCCGGAGCAGGGGCGGAACCCTGACGGCTGTATGCTGCCATCCCGCCGGATGAAACATGTTCAGCGCCGGAAGAGTTATAGCCGATACGGCTGTGATCACTGTTTAAGTAGTTATTGTCAATGGAAATAGGCATGCCATACCTCGTAGCAGATCAGATAAAGTTACCGATAAAGCTCATCCTGTGTATAGGACAGGGACCCTTCTCCTTTATTGCCTTAATATGCTTTTCGGATCCGTATCCCTTATTGGATGCAAAATCATATCCCGGATACAAAAGATCGGCCTCTTCCATAAAGCGGTCCCTGGTGACCTTTGCTATTATGCTTGCAGCCGCTATTGAACAGCTCTTTGCGTCACCCTTTATTATCGGGACCTGTTTTATATCCACACCCGGGATCGTAACAGCATCGTTTAATAATATATCGGGTTTTATCTTAAGATTCATAATGGCTCCCCGCATAGCCTCGTATGTGGCCTGCAGAATGTTTATCTCATCTATACGTTTATGATCGATGAAATAAACAGATGCCGCTACGGCCCTTTCCATTATTACATCATACAATTCATCCCTTTTTGCGGCAGAAAGCTGTTTTGAATCATTAAGATACAGTATCGGATCATCCTTGGGCAGGATCACCGCTCCGGCAACAACCGGACCGGCAAGCGGACCGCGTCCTACCTCATCTATGCCGCAAATATATGAATAACTGCTGTATTGCTTCTCATAGGATAACATACGCTCTGTGCGTTCCACCTCGGCGTTATGTTTTTCAATAAGACCTGCGGCTCTTTTCACTAATTGAATAACACCGCTTCTGGTATCCGATGAATAAGTGGCAATAAACCCCTCAAGATCGCAGGTTTGAAGATTATTAAATTCTGATTTAATGTCTGATATACTCTTACACATATCAATATCATCCGTTTCGTATATGTTGTGATTTAATCAGGGTATATATACTATATGTTGTGGTTTGTCAGAAAAACTTTAGTCTTCCGATCGGAAGCAGTCTCATGAACATTCTGCCCGTTATTTTTGTCGAAGGAACTATTCCGACCTGATCGAATCTCGAATCTATACTTTCCTTTCGATTATCACCGACAACAAAATACTCCCCGACGGACAATTTGACCGGTGATTCTGCGATACCCCCGTATTCGGGAGCATCAAGTCCCGCAACATCCGTTATCTCTTCACCGTTTATAAGGAATTTCCCGTTGACGATCTGTACTGTTTCCGACGGCAGTCCGATAACACGTTTTATCAATTCCTCTCCTGTACCGTTCTGTCTGAAAACAATGATATCGAATCTTTCGGGATCTTTGAAATGATATGAGATCTTATCGATCATCACACTGTCCCCGTCCTCGAGCGTATGTTCCATCGAATGGTTCCTTACTCTGACACGCTCTATGAAATATCTGGATAGTATAAATGTTATAAGAAGAACAGCGAGAATGAACAGTCCCCATTCAAGGAGACTCCGTATAACACTACTGCTCCTGTTTTTCCTTCTCTTTTTCACGTCATTGCTCCCCTGCCGGATATCTACGGCATTTCAAGCGTTATCTTTCCGAGTTTGCCGGATCTGAACTCGTCAAGCAATATGCGCGATGCTTTATCGTAGTCGATCTCGCTGCCTTTTTTCAGGCATCCCCTTTTTCTTGCTATCAGTTCCAGGATAACAGCCGCTTTATTATCCTCTTCTATACCGAACCTCTCACCAAGCACCGACGGATACGACATTTTGAGATTATCAATAAGTTTCATGGAAAGCTCCGTCATATCGATTATCTCATCGTTTACCGATCCTGTTATCGCCAGGTTGATCCCGGTTATCTCGCTTTCAAACTTTGGCCAGAGTATTCCCGGCGTATCAAGAAGTTCGATATTCTTATCTAGTTTGATCCATTGTTTTCCCTTTGTGACTCCGGGTTTGTTGCCGGTCCTGGCACTGGCCTTTTTGCAAAGCGTATTGATAAAGGTTGATTTGCCCACATTTGGTATACCAACCACCATCGCCCTTACGGGACGGCCGATAATGCCTCTTTTGCGGTCGCGCTCAAGCTTGGCTGCACATGCCTCCTGCACGGATCTGTTTATGGTGCCAAAGCCCTTCCTGTTTCTCGAATCCAAAAGAACGGTTACGATTCCCATATCCGTATAGTGATCGAGCCATTTACCGTTTGCCGCCGGATCCGCCAGATCCGATTTGTTAAGAAGGATCAGCCGGGATTTGCCCTTAGCAAGATCATCTATATCGGGATTGCGTGATGAAAGAGGTATCCTTGCATCCAAAAGCTCAATAACAAGATCTATGAGCTTTATATCCTCCTGCATCATCCTTCTGGCCTTTGTCATGTGGCCGGGATACCATTGGACATTCATCACTGTATCCTCCCGGCTTCTTTGTTTTTGATCTTCAGACCGTACCATGCCCGGCCCTCTATCATTCCGCGGCTTATATTGCCTATATTTGCGCTTCTGGAGTCCTCGGAATTACGTCTGTTATCTCCCAGGACAAAATACTCATCTGCTCCGAGAACTATCTCCGATGCCGCTATTCCGGCATCCCTGGTATCTTCGGCCTTGTCCTTTGTATAGATCGAGCCGTTGATGACTACCTTTCCCTGTACGATCTGGACATGATCTCCCGGGGTTGCAACAACACGCTTTACGGACAGATGCGCATTCTCGTTTCCGTTGGGTCTAAATACAATGACATCCCCCTGCTTGGGTGCCGAAAACTGATATGCTATCTTGTTGATGAGTACCTCCTGACCGTTAGAAAGCGTAGGCTCCATGGACTCACCCACGACACTCGTCCTGATACCGAAAGCATATATTATCGCAAAACCGAGGAAAATGGCTATAAATGCCAGAAATATGCACTGAAGCACCTGATAGAGAATGTTGGTGTTGAATTTGCGTTCGCGGTTGATGTATGAAAGCGACGGACCGCCTGTTTTTCTGGAATATCTGTTAAACATATCGTTATAATTATATAAAAGAAGCACCTGCATAAGCAAGTGCTTCTTGATAATGATCATTCTCAGCGGATGAGCTCCTTGACCTTTGCGCTCTTACCCGAACGTTGCCTTAAATAGAAGAGCTTAGCTCTGCGGATCTTACCGCGTCTTACAACCTCGATCTTCTCAACATTGGGTGAGTGAAGCGGCCATGTCTTCTCTACTCCGACTCCGTTTGAATTCTTACGAACCGTAAATGTCTCACGATTGGAACCGCCCTGACGCTTGATAACCGTACCTTCGAATACCTGGATCCTCTCACGGTTTCCTTCCTTGATCTTACCGTAAACCTTGACGGTATCGCCTACAGCAAATTCGTCTACGGATTCCTTGAGCTGTTCCTGCTCGATCTCTTTGATGATGTCGTTCATTATATTTCCTCCTATTGATCCGGACGTTCTTATCTTGAAAAAGGCAGAGGACCGTCTTTAATAACAACTTTGATATATTAGCACACACATCATTCAAATGCAAGCATTATATCGGTTTTTGGCACATTACTCGGTAAACAGAGCCGTTGAATAATAGCGGTCGCCGCTGTCCGGCAGGATCGCAACTATCGTTTTGCCCTTGTTCTCTGGTCTCTTGGCAAGCTCGATAGCTCCGTAAAGTGCCGCTCCCGATGAGATACCTACAGATATTCCTTCCTTCCTTGCAAGAAGTTTGGCTGTTTCAAATGCCGCGCTGTTAGGTGCTTTGAATACCTCATCGTATACCTTTGTGTTCAGGACATCAGGTACGAAACCTGCTCCTATACCCTGTATCTTGTGAGGTCCGCTCTTTCCTTCGGATAAAACAGGCGAATCTTCGGGCTCAAGTGCCACAACCTTTATAGCGGGATTCTTTTCTTTGAGGAATTCACCCGTTCCGGTTACGGTTCCGCCCGTTCCGACACCGGCGATCAATATATCCACCTTTCCGTCCGTGTCATCCCAGATTTCGGGGCCTGTGGTTTTTCTGTGTATTTCCGGATTGGCAGGATTAACAAACTGACCGGGGATAAATCCTCCCGGGATCTCGTTTGCAAGTTCCTCGGCCTTTGCTATCGCGCCCTTCATACCCTTTGCGCCTTCCGTAAGTACTATCTCGGCGCCGTAACTCTTTAAGATACTCCTGCGCTCAACACTCATCGTTTCGGGCATCGTAAGGATTATCCTGTAGCCCTTTGATGCGGCTATTGCGGCAAGGCCTATACCGGTATTGCCGCTCGTAGGCTCGATTATCACAGAACCTTCCTTCAGAAGACCCTTTTCCTCGGCATCTTCTATCATGGCCTTTGCGATACGGTCCTTTACGCTTCCGGCAGGATTAAAATATTCCAGTTTTACCAGAACCGTTGCTTCAAGTCCAAGCTCCTTTTCGATATTTACCACTTCAACAAGCGGTGTGTTTCCAACTAAACCAAGTGTACCTTTGTAAATCTTAGACATAATATAACCTCCTCCTGACCATAGGCCAATTTGAATTGTTTTTCAAAATATACCAGTAATTACCTACCATGTCAATAGGTATTTTATTGTCATTTATTTTCCGGATGCTCTTTTATGTATTTTTCGTACAGATCAGGCCGTCTTTGGTTTGTCCTTTGCAGCGACTGTTCAAATCTCCACCTATCGACCTTCGCATGATCTCCTGACAGCAGTATCTGCGGAACCGCACGGTCATGCCATACCTCGGGCCGCGAATACTGAGGATACTCAAGCAGTCCGTTTCCGAAAGACTCAGTCTGGGGCGATTCGGAATTTGACAGTACTCCCGGGATCAGTCGTCCGACCGCATCAACGATCAGCATCGCCGGTATCTCTCCTCCTGTAAGCACATAGTCCCCGACGGATACGTTATCGGTAACGATCTCTTCAAGGACTCTTTCATCTATGCCTTCATAATGTCCGCACAAAAGTATCAGATCCTCTTCTGCAGCCAGTTCGACTGCCATCTTCTGATCGAACACCCTTCCCTGGGGGGTCAGATAGATAACGCGTGTTTTCTTTTCGGCGGTCTCTTCCGGATGCATCGCACGGATGCGTTTTATTATATCCTCATAACACAGATACACAGGTTCTGCCTGCATGAGCATTCCGGCTCCGCCGCCGTATGTATAATCATCGACTTTATTATGCTTGTTAAACGCAAAATCGCGTATATTTACCGCTTCGATCCCGATCAGTCCCTTTTCCCGGGCTCTCCCGATCATGCTGTCAGACAGAGCGGAAATAACCATATCGGGAAATAGTGTCATTATATGAAATCTCATTTTCCATCCTCATCAAGAAGTCCCGGCAGTATATGTACGGTCATCACTGCATTTTCAATATCAACTGCTTTGATACATTCCTTAATGGCCGGAAGCAGCAGCTGCCTTCCGTCATCAAGGTCTATAACGTAAACATCGTTCGCCCCGGTTTGAATAACGTCAGTTATTGTACCTTTTAATTCGCCGGTCTCATCCTCCGCATGTACTCCCAGAAGATCCGCGATAAAATACTCGTCCTTACCAAGCTTTACTGCATCGCTTCTTGTGACGAACAAGCTCTTTCGGCTGAACTTTTCGACTGACTCGATACTGTCGTATCCCTTAAACTTTAGTATGGCAAACTGTTTGAAAAACTTTGCGCCCTCACACTCAAGTTCGATACGTTCCCTTCCTGTATCCAATATTGTTTTTTTCAGTTTCTTAAAGCGTCTTATATCATCCGTCGTGGGAAAGACCTTAACTTCCCCGTGTACCCCGTGAGGTTTTGTGATGATGCCGATCTGTAACAGTTCTTCCAATTCTTCTCCCTGATAACAAATAAGGGGCAGTTTCCTGCCCCTTGTGGTAGTCAGTTGACTATATCTACCAGAACCTTCTTGGGAAGATCAGCGGATGCAGCTTTTACTACGCCTCTTATGGCCTTTGCTATCCTTCCCTGTTTACCTATGACTTTACCCATATCCTGGGAAGCAACCTTAAGCTCTATAACGATGGATCTGGAATCCTCTTTTTCGGTAACGCAGACCTGGTCGGGATTATCAACCAGGGCCTTTGCGATGACCTCAACAAGTTCTTTCATGGTTTACCTCCTGGATGATGATTATTTCTCGATTCCGGCGAGCTTGAAGAGCTTTCCAACGACCTCTGTAGGCTGTGCACCCTTACCAAGCCACTCTTTTGCCTTCTCCTCATCGATCTCGTATGTGCTCGGATCGTTATTGGGATCGTATGTTCCGATCTCCTCTATACATCTTCCGTCACGAGGGCTGCGTGAATCCGCAACAACTATCCTGTAATAGGGAGCCTTCTTCTGTCCCATTCTTCTGAGTCTGATCTTTACTGCCATTTTTTGATTCCTCCATAATTTAAATGTGTTTTATTGTTTTTATATTCAAAACGGGAGCTTAAATCTGCCGCGTTTTCCCATCATACCCGGAAGACGTTTCATCATCTTCTGTGTTTCCTTGAACTGTTTTACCAGCCTGTTGACTTCGGCTATGTCAACTCCTGCCCCTTTTGCGATCCTGTGCTTTCTCGAAGGATTGAGAAGATCCGGATCCTGTCTCTCCTTCTTCGTCATCGACAATATGATAGCTTCAGTCCTCGCCAGCTTTTTCTCGTCTATCTGATCGGCCAGATCAGACATATTCGCTCCCTTAGGGAGCATACCGCCCATACCCGGGAGCATCGACATTATCGATGAAATGCCGCCCATCTTCTTCATCTGGTTCATGCTCATAAGGTAGTCCTCAAAATCGAACTTACCCTTTTTAAGCTTCGCCGTCATCTCCTTTTCCGTATCGGCATCGATCTGCTGGCCTGCCTTCTCGATAAGGCTCAGGACATCGCCCATACCGAGTATGCGGGAAGCCATCCTGTCAGGATAGAACTGATCCAGATCCGTCAGTTTCTCTCCCATACCTACGAACAGTACGGGCTTGCCGGTAACGGCCTTAACGGAAAGTGCGGCACCGCCTCTTGCATCGCCATCCATCTTGGACAGTACGACGCCGTCAATACCGATCCTGTCGTTAAATGCACTTGCGACATTCACAGCTTCCTGACCCGTCATCGCATCAACCACAAGCAGTGTCTGATGAACATCAACGGTGGCTTTTATATTGGCAAGCTCCTCCATGAGCACTTCGTCTATCTGCAGTCGTCCGGCAGTATCGATGATAACGATATTGTCAGAGTTTGCAGCAGCTGCATCCATCGCGGATCTTACTATCTTAAGCGGATCTTTTTCACCCTCTATTCCGTAAAAATCCGCTCCGACCTTTTCCGCATTTACCTTCAGCTGTTCAAACGCAGCCGGTCTGTATACGTCACAAGCAACAAGGAGGCTCTTTTTGCCCTTTTTCGAAAGAGCCAGCGCCAGCTTTGCGGCACTTGTTGTTTTACCGGAACCCTGAAGGCCGCACATCATGATGACGGTTTTGGCCTGTCCGGGCAGGAATGAAAGCTCGGTCGTCTCACTTCCCATAAGAGCCGTCATCTCTTCGTTAACGATCTTGATGACCATCTGTCCGGGATTGAGGCCGTTCATCACATCCGAACCTACGGCACGCTCCTCTACGCTCTTTACAAACTGCTTGACTACCTTGAAGTTAACGTCCGCCTCCAAAAGAGCCATCTTGACCTCACGAAGCGCGATACGTACGTCAGCTTCCGTGAGTCTTCCCTTGCTCTTCAGGCCCTTGAAGACGTTCTGTAATTTATCGGTCAGGCTCTCAAATGCCATGTTATCTTACCATTTACTGTTTCTACAGCGTTTCCATCATCTTACGGGTCAGTTTTCTGATCTCTTCATCATCAGTACGCTCTTCTATATCCCGTGCAAGCGAGCGCAGCACGTTGAACTTTTCGACAAGTTTCAGTTTACTCTCATATTCTTCGAGTATCCTGTCGCACCTCTTGAGCAGATCATGTGCCCCCTGACGTGATATATCATATTCCTGCGCCAGTTCCGTAAGTGAACAGTCGTTATAGACTGCATCCTCATATATAAGCTTCTGCCGGTCGGACAAAAGCTCCCCGTAAAAATCATACAACATGTTTTTTCTGGCAATATCGTCCATAACATCCGACATCATACAACAAAAGAAAAAGGGTGTCAAGCATTTTACTTGACACCCTTGAAACTCTTTGTCATAAGGCCATACGGTACGTAATCAATAATATCCCTTGGGATTCCAGTCAACATCGCCTCTCTTGATCTCGCGGTTGTACTGATAATTGTCAAAACCGAGACTGAAAGCCTTGTAATTAAGTGTATTGACGTTGTTTGCAAATACCCCTGCCTTCTCAGCAGCTGCTGCGGACTTTACGGCATAATCAGCCTTAAGAGCAGCAAGTCTTGCATTGAGGGCATCAAGCTGCGGCTGAAGCGAAGGACATGCTGCAACCTGGATCTGATAACCTGCGATCGCCATCTCAACATCCTGGATCTGTGCAAGCACACCGTTTGCTATGTTCGCTGCGCCGTCTGCATCCGTTTTGGAAGCACGAAGGGTAGTCAGATCAGCAAGTGCTTCACGGTTTGCTGCAAACTTATCTTCAAAAGCTTCACGTCCCTTAATGTTCTTGAGAAATTCCTGTGAATTGTTGATCTGTGCAAGCCACCATGCAGATACGTTCACCGCATTGTTATAAGCAAATACTGCCTGCTCATATTCAAGCTGTGAGTGTGCGGGGTTTGCCTTGACCGCATTGAGATTGGCAAGCTTTGCTGCCTCATCTGCCTTTGCTGCCTGATATCCTGCAGTTGCGGATGAGATATTTGAATTAGCATCGTTTATGATATCATACGTGCAGGAAAGTGCAGCCTGCGCATCTATGGACGATACCATGAACAAAGATCCTGCGAGCATTGCTCCCACCATAGCCATAACTACCTTTTTAATCATCTTTCCACCTCTCATTTAAACATTTTCCGACCGATTGTCAGACTGAGATCTAATTAACATAACTATATTACTACGATTAACGGCTTCGCACAATAGCAAATCCTATAAAAATCAAAACAAAATCCCGGTCAGATACTTGTCCTGACTATCTTGGGCTTGTAGCCCTCAACTTCGAGCGTATGTAATATCCTGTTCTTGTGCTCCGTTCCGAATGCTTCAAGGGTTATTCTAAGTTCCACTGCGGCATTCCTGTTTGTTGATACGAACTGGTTATGCTCAAGTTTGATAACGTTACCGTTCTCGTTTGCGATCACTCCCGATACCTGGGACAACTGTCCGGGTTTGTCCGGAAGCAGAACTGAGACTGTAAATATACGGTCTCTCATGATAAGTCCCTGTGATACAACGGATGACATCGTGATCACATCCATGTTTCCTCCGGAAAGGATCGATACAACTCTCTTGTTTTTGACCTTGAGATGACTTAATGCCGCGACCGTAAGAAGTCCGGAGTTCTCGACAACCATCTTGTGGTTCTCAACCATGTCAAGAAAGGCTACAATGAGCTCTTCATCCTTGACGGTTATTATCTTATCGATATTTTTCTGTACATAAGGGAATATGACCGAGCCCGGTGTCTTTACCGCGGTTCCGTCTGCTATTGTCGAAACACTTTTCAGTCCCACGACCTTTCCGGCCTCGAGAGATGCCTTCATGCATGCTGCGCCCTCCGGCTCAACACCTATCACCTTGATCTTGGGATTGAGCAGTTTGGCAAGCGTTGAGACGCCTGCGGCAAGTCCGCCTCCGCCGATCGGAACAAGAATGTAATCAACAACCGGCAGATCCTGGAATATCTCCATCGCGATCGTTCCCTGTCCCGTTGCAACCACGGGATCGTCAAACGGATGGATAAATGTGTAGCCTTCGCTCTTTGCAAGTTTTAAAGCCTTATCGCATGCTTCATCGTAGACATCACCGAACAGTATGACCTCAGCTCCGAGATTTTTCGTACGATTCACCTTTATAAGAGGTGTCGTTGTCGGCATTACTATCGTTGCTTTCAGTCCGAACTGTCTGGCAGCATATGCAACTCCCTGCGCATGGTTTCCGGCCGAAGCGGTAATGATGCCGCGGCCTCTTTCGGCTTTGGACATGGTGCTGACCTTATAGTATGCGCCGCGCAGTTTGTATGCGCCCGTCATCTGCAGATTCTCGGGCTTTAAATAAACTTTGTTTCCGGTACGCTCGCTAAGTGCCGCGCTGTAAACAAGCTTAGTCTCCTTGGTCACTTCCTTAACAACCGCACTTGCTTCCTCGAACGCATCGAGTGTGAGCATTTCCTTTTTATTGTTCCTTGTCGCCATCTTCGTCATTTACCTCTTTATAGAACAACGCCCTGACGTATTCCTTTGCGTCAAACTTCTGAAGATCATCTATCCCTTCACCGACTCCGATATATTTTACCGGTATCTGCAGTTCCGACTGGATCGCTATAGCTATGCCGCCCTTTGCGCTCCCGTCGAGTTTGGTGATGATTACACCGGATACATCCGTTACTTCCTTAAACTGTCTGGCCTGCTCAAGCGCATTCTGACCTGTTGCACCGTCAAGGACTATGAGCGTCTCTTTGCAGCTTTCCGGATACTCCCGGTCAATGATCCGCTTCATCTTTGCAAGCTCTTCCATGAGGTTTTTCTTGTTATTGAGCCTGCCTGCGGTATCTATGAGAAGGATATCTATATCCTTCGATCTTGCTGAGGATATGGCATCATATACAACCGATGACGGATCCTGCCCGTCTGAGCCGGCCACAAGCAGTGCACCGCTTCTTTCGGCCCATACCGCCAGCTGTTCCTGTGCAGCTGCCCTGAATGTGTCGGCGGCCGCCACCATGACCTTCCGTCCTCTTGCCATATACTGTGAAGCAAGCTTTCCTATCGTTGTGGTCTTTCCGACACCATTGACTCCTACAACGAGTACAACGCTCTTCTTCTCCTCAAAACTGTAATCGGATTCGCATGTCGACATGATCTGTTCGATCTTTTTAACCATATGCATTCCGAGTGCTTTGGGCTTTCTGATATGTTCGTAGTATTCGTCTCTTCGAAGATCGTCGATTATGTTCTGTGTGGCAGTTACACCTATATCGGACAGGATCAGGAGTTCTTCAAGATCATCGTAAAAATCCTCATCGATCCTGTCGCGGTCAAATACTTCCGCGAGATTATCATCGAGTTGTTTTCTGGTCTTCGAAAGACCTGAAAAGAGTTTATCAAAAAATGCCATTGTCAGTCGTCAAGTTCCTTGTCTATGAGGTTAACCGATACAAGCGCCGATACGCCCTTCTCCTGCATGGTTATACCGTAGAGTCTGTCCGCCTTCTCCATCGTCCCTCTTCTGTGAGTGATAACGATGAACTGCGTATGTTCGGTCAGTTTATTAAGATATCCGGCAAATCTTCCGACGTTTGATTCATCAAGCGCTGCCTCGATCTCATCAAGCAGACAGAACGGTGAAGGCTTCAGATTCTGTATCGCAAACAGAAGTGCGATCGCAGCGAGAGCTTTTTCTCCGCCGGAAAGCATCATCATGTTCTGCAGTTTTTTGCCGGGCGGCTGTGCGTTTATGTTGATTCCGGCTTCAAGGATATCCTCGTCCTTATTGATCTCAAGCGTTCCCTGACCGCCGGCAAACAGTTCCTTGAACACCTTGTCGAATTCAGCGGCGATAAGCTTGAAGTTTTCCGTGAACTGCTCGGTCATTCGTTTATCAAGTTCATCAACGATACCAAGCAGGTCATGTTCTGCCTGAACGATATCGTCATGCTGCGTCTTTGTAAACGTATAACGTTCCATCAGGACCCTGTAGTCCTCGATAGCATTTACATTGACATCGCCGAGCTTTTTGATATCATCACGCAGTTTGAAAATATTCTTGCGCATGGCCGATGCATCGGTAAGTGTCTCATCCCTCATCTCTGCAGCATGTGAAAGAGTTATCTCATACTCGTTCCACATGAAGTTGATTCGATTTTCCTGCTCGGCTTCAACCTTTTCCTTCTGCGAATTTAACCTGTAAAGTTCCTTATCAAGATCGCCGAGCTTTTTGGCAACGCTCTCGCGCTTGTCAAAGAAGGTCTTCTGTTTCTTCGTAAACTCTTCCTTGGCGGCGATGGCCTCTTTTAAAGCACTCTCGCTCTCGTCATCGGTTCCCTTTGATGCTTCGATCGTCTCTTTTATCTTTACTATGTTTTCCTCGTTCTGGGCGATCTCACTCTGTGTGGCCTTGATGTCTTCGGTAACTTTATCAAGTTCTTCCTTCAGATGGTCGGTTTCTTTTCTGACACGTTCAACATTCTGTATTGCGAAATCCTGTTTCTGTTTCTCCTTCGACAAACGGATATCCAGATCGGATTTGACAAAAACCTTTTCGGTCTCGACATCACGCAGCTTTTCGAGCCTTGCGCCCGCCTCGCTTATCGTCTGATTCAGCTCGGCTTCCCGCTTTTCCGACTCAGCCAGTTCGGCCTCGGCTGTTGCGCGATCGGTCGTTATATCCTTTGCGGCCTCTTTCATCTTCTCGAATTCAACCTCAAGGTCCGCATGAGCTGTGATCATCTCTTCCTTATGTTTTTTGGCTGCATCCACATTCAGCTGCGCAGTGTTCTGGGCAATGGCAAGCTCCTGTAATTTAGCCTTGTATACCTCGATCTCCTCACGGACCTTGGTACGCTCATCCTTTGTATTCTCGATCTCATCCATTATGGATTCGATCTCATGAAGACCCTTCTTGGCTTCTTCCTCAAGCGCATCTATCTCACGCTTTCTTCCGAGAAGATTGGATGCATTCTTAAACGATCCACCGGCAAGTGCTCCGCCAGGTGTAAGATACTCACCTTCGATCGTAACGATACGAAGCGTATAGTTATATTCCTTCGCAAGCTTTAATGCGTTTTCGACATTATCCATAACGATGATAGCACCAAGCAGCTGGCTGATGACGTCATCGTATTCACTCTTTGCCTTGACAAGCTCATTGGCCATTCCGATAAAACCGGCTGCCGACCTTACCTCGCTCTTATCGAATTCCCCTCTGTTCCTGGCTGTCGTAAGGGGCAGGAAAGTAGCTCTTCCGGCCTTGTTATCCTTCAGATACTGTATCAGCTTTCTGGCAACATGCTCATCCTTTGTGACTATGTTCTGGATATTTCCGCCAAGGGCTGTTTCGATAGCAGTCTCATATTCGGGATCCACCTGCATGATATCGGCAACAACACCGATGATGCCTGATATCTTGTTTTTCTGCTCCATGACACGTCTGATACTGCTTCCGTATCCGTCGTAACGTTCGGCAAGGTTTTTGAGCGTATCAAGTTTAGACTTGATGCCGTGATATTTCATCTGGGATTCGCCGAGTTTTCTGTCGAGCTGCTCAAGCTTTGTCCTGAAATCACCGAGCATCTCTTCCATGGATTCACGCTTCTGGTCAGAGGCGGCTATGTCAGAGCATATGGTATTAAGTTCAAGCACAAGTGCATTGACGAGTGTCTCCTGCTCTTTTTCCTCACTCTTTGCTGATATGAGCTTTGACTGTATCTCAGCTTCACGTATCTTGGTCTGCTCGAGCATCGTACCGAACTGTCCGAGTTTTGTCACTATACCGGATCTGTTGTTGAGCAGTTCGATTATGTTGCTTTTATTCTCTTCAACGATACCGTTCTCTTTTTCGATCTCGGCCTGCAGTCCTTCGAGTTCGGCCACGGCCTTTTCAAGTTCGGCCACAAGTCCGGCCGTGCCTTTATCAAGTTCGGCCCGCTCGCTCTCAAGACGTGCCGCTTCACCCTCTTTTGCGCTTATCTCATCCGTCAGGCTCTTCCGGCGTGTCTCGAAATGTTCGGCTGATATATTTGCTGAATTGATCTTCTCCATGAAGACCTTTATCTCACCTTCGAGCTTTTCACGAAGGAGACTGTCCGCAGACAGTTTGTTACGCTTTTCTTCTATCTCCCGGTCGAGCTCGGCGATCTTTTCCTCGATAGTGCCGTACTCTTCCTTGATGCGTTCATTTTCCGCATTTGTTTCGTCAAGATCGGTCTGGGCCACATTGATCTTATTAAGGCACTCATCCAGTTCTGCCTTGCTCTTTTCGTTATCAAGCAGGAAGATGTTTACATCGAGGCGTTTTAATTCCTCTTTCATCGACAGGTACTTCTTGGCAACCTCGGACTGTTTCTCAAGGGGGCCCACCTGACGTTCAAGCTCGGCAAGCACATCTGCCGTACGCGCAAGATTTGCCCGTTCCTGTTCGAGCTTTTTAAGCGTTGTTGACTTTCTTCTTTTGAACTTGACTATACCGGCCGCTTCATCAAACAGCTCACGTCTGTCCTCGGGCTTTCCCGACAGAATACGATCGATCTGTCCCTGTCCGATGATCGAATAACCCTCCTTACCGATACCGGTATCGTAAAACATCTCGGCAACATCCTTAAGACGGCATGTGGCGCCGTTTATGAGATACTCACTCTCGCCCGAACGGTATACTCTTCGTGCGACAGTCACTTCTTCATAATCGATCGGAAGTGCATGATCGGAGTTATCAAGCGTGATCGCAACATAAGCATATCCCATAGGCTTACGCATCTGCGTTCCCGAGAATATAACATCCTGCATGGAAGATCCGCGAAGCTGTTTGGCACTCTGTTCACCGAGCACCCATCTGACAGCATCGGCAACGTTACTCTTACCGGAACCGTTAGGGCCGACTATGGCAGTTATACCGTTATGAAATTCAAAGTCGATCTTGTTCGCAAAGGACTTAAATCCCTGAACCTCGATATTCTTTAAATACATTAATGACTCTCCGTACGATCAAGCGTCTTTTGTAAAACCGCATATGCCGCATGCTGCTGTGCGGCTTTCTTGCTTTTTGCCACTCCGGTCTCACTGATGTTTCCGCCGAGTGTTACCCTCATCACATAATCCCTGTCATGTGCCGGACCCTTTTCCTCGATAAGTTCATATTCAAGGGAAAGTCCCCGCTCCTGGGCATATTCCTGAAGTATTGTCTTGGAATCAACAAATTCGATCTTCTTCTCGTGATCCGTCAGCACGAATCTGTGTATGAACCTTTTGGCTTCCTCGAATCCCCCGTCGATATATATCGCACCGACTATAGCTTCAAACACATCAGAGATTATGGAATCCCTTTCTCTTCCACCGGTTGCATCCTCACCTTTTCCGAGCAGGACAAATTTGCCGAGATCAAATCCGCTTCTTGCACAATATGCCAGCGTAGGCTCACAGACAAGCGCTGCGCGCAGCTTGGTCATCTCGCCTTCCCTCATATCGGGGTATCCGTTATACAGGAACTCACTCACAGTCAGTTCAAGCACTGCATCCCCAAGGTATTCCGTTCTCTCGTAGTCCTCGCGGGGTCCGGATTTCAGCTCGTTTGCATAGGAACTGTGCGACAATGCCGTTATCAGATAGGTACTGTCGTTGAATTCATACCCTATGAGGTTTTGCAGTTCCTTATATCCGTTTAAATCATTCATTGTTTACTAAAAATTAGAGTTCCGCTATCCGGAACTCTATCTGCCGAACGAAATGTTTTGTGATCAGCTGATGGCGATCTTGATCTGCTCTATTGCATCTGCCACCGTAACGATTGATTCCGCATTATCGGCATCTATCTCGATGTCGAACTCCTCCTCAACCCCCATAATGATCTGATAAACATCAAGAGAATCAGCACCGAGATCATCTATGAACTTAGTATCCATCGTGATCTCACTTTCATCCACGTTAAGCACCTCAGTGATGATCTTTTTCAGTTTCTCGAGTTCCATGATAATCTTCCTTTCTATTCATCCTTTATATTTATCTTGTCTGCTATTCGCTGACTGATATTTTGCTCTTTAAACGTCTCGCACTGCCTGATGGCATTTGAGATCTCTTTTTCCGTGGCATTCCCGTGAACCTTCACGACCAGTCCGTTAAGTCCCAGAAGCGGTGCCCCGCCGTATTCGGTAGCATCAAATGTCTTCATGGCGCCCTTGAGCGAAGGTTTTATCAGAAGCCCTCCGATCTTGGATCTGAGACTCTGCATAAGCGAGTTCTTGATCGTTTTAAGGATCATCTTGCCGACGCCTTCATAAGTCTTGAGTATCACGTTTCCGACGAAAGCCTCACAGACTATAACGTCCGCTCCTCCGTTTGGTATCTCCCTCGCCTCGATCGATCCGATAAAGTTTATGTCCGGACAGTTTTTCAGCAGCGGGAACGTCTCCTTGACCAGCATGTTCCCCTTTTCCTCCTCGGCACCGATATTAACTATCGCAACTCTCGGATTGCTGACTCCGACAACATGCTTCATATATATCGAACCCATCTTGGCAAACTGGACAAGATGAGAACTGCGTGCATCAACATTGGCACCGCAGTCTATAAGAAGAGCAACGCCCTTTTCGGTAGTGGACGGGATAAGCGGTGCAAGAGGCGGTCTTTCCACGCCTTTTATCCTTCCGACGATCAGCTGTCCGCCAACAAGAATGGCGCCGGAGGATCCTGCTGATACAAATGCGTCAGCCTTCTTCTCCTTGACAAGATTCATTCCCTTTACTATAGAAGAATCTTTTTTTCTTCTGATAGCCATTACGGGAGCCTCTTCCGTAGAAATGACTTCCTCGGCATTTTCAATGAACAGACGATCCTCGGGGTACTTGATCCCCTCCAGTTCGGCCTTGATGTCTTCCTTTCTGCCGCACAGTGTTATCCTGATGGAAGGCGAATCCGAAAGAGCCTTCAAGGCTCCTTTTATGATCTCTTTAGGGGCATTATCGCCGCCCATCGCATCAAGAACAACATGTACCATAACC
Organism: uncultured Lachnospiraceae bacterium; assembly: GCA_902775485.1. Taxonomy (GTDB): domain Bacteria; phylum Bacillota; class Clostridia; order Lachnospirales; family Lachnospiraceae; genus UBA2868. Next base: position 34,190 of record CACYMJ010000026.1, on the reverse strand, counting down.
ATTCTCCCAACATTACTCGACTTGACGTCTTTCCTACTATACAAGACCTGTTCACAAAAAGCAAGTCAATTGATTTTTGAAAATAAAAAAACCACGGGTATAACCCGTGGCATTAATTACATGCTGATCAATCCTGGCTGATGATCTCTTTCTTGTTATAAGAACCGCAAGCCTTGCATACTCTGTGGGGAACCATAAGAGCCCCGCACTTGCTGCACTTAACAAGCGTAGGAGCAGACATTTTCCAGTTTGCTCTTCTTTTATCTCTTCTTCCCTTGGAAGATTTATTCTTAGGACAAATTGACATTACCAACACCTCCTTTTACGGATGTTTTACACGCACTCGATGATTATACCGAGCGCTCAATATTTTGTCAACATTTTTTTATCAACAATTTACAGTAACTGGGCCTGTACAGCGGTAAGTGCGACAACACCCACGATATCATCGGCATCACATCCGCGCGAAAGGTCATTAACCGGGCGGGACAGGCCCTGCAACATAGGTCCGTATGCCTCGGCCTTAGCCAGACGTTCTACAAGCTTATATCCGATGTTTCCGGCATCAAGGTTCGGGAATATCAAAACATTTGCCATACCGCCGATCTCGGAGTCGGGGGATTTGTGTCTTGAAACCGAAGGAACGATCGCCGCATCCGTCTGAAGTTCTCCGTCAAGCAGAAGCTGGGGATATCTCTCCTTGGCAATGGCTGTCGCATTTGCCACCTTATCAACAAGCGGATGCTTTGCGCTTCCCTTTGTGGAATGTGAAAGCATTGCTATAATAGGCTTTGCTCCTACAAGAGACGTGAAGCTCTTGGCAGATGTATTGGCTATACTGGCAAGTTCCTCCGCTGTGGGATCCTGATTAAGTCCGCAGTCCGCGAACAGAAACGTTCCGTTCTCGCCGTATTCACAGTTCGGAACATCAAGGATGAAAAATCCCGATACAAGGTCGACACCCGGTGCCGTACGAAGTATCTGAAGCGAAGGACGCAGCACATCAGCCGTTGCATGGCAGGCTCCCGCAACCATACCGTCCGCATCGTTCATCTTAACCATCATGACGCCCCACATAAGGTTATCGGTACGAAGCCTTTCCTGTGCCTTCTCAAGCGTCATACCCTTTTTCTCGCGAAGTTCAAAAAGCTTCTGGGCATATTCATCAAACTTGTCACTTGTCTCAGGATCAACGACCTTGATCTTGGACAGATCCAATTCAAGCCATCTCGCACCGTCCATGATCTTTTCTTCCTTGCCGATCATGATGAGGTTCGCGATACCTTCCTGCAATATCCTGTGAGCCGCGATAAGCGATCTTCTGTCATTACTCTCCGGCAGAACTATTGTCTTGACATCCTGTTTTGCTCTTTCCTTGATGGACTCGATAAATTTCATGATGTAACCCTCCTGTATCAGAAGCTCATACGCAACGAATATTATATACCCTGCGTCAAATGATAACAACCTCTCTGGTATAATCGTGTTCCGGTTTTTTCCCGAATTTGAAAGTACATACCCTGTCGTAAAGATTGGCGGCCCTGATATCCTTTTCAAAAAGATACATCGCCTCTTCATCAAGTATCGCAGCAGCGTCACCCGCCTTGCTGATGACGGGAACAATGCAGTTTTCCTTAAGAGCCGATAACAGTCCCGCAGCCGACTGCCTGAATCCCAGGATCCTGATGTATGAAACCTGGCAGTCCTCAAGTTCCTCCCTGTAGTCTTCTTTTCTTATATCAAGAAGTATATGAAGAAGCGCCCTGTATATCCTGCCCTTGGTGTATTCCTTGGAATGAACCGATGAGACAAAGCTTTCAAGATCCGTATAGGATGCGATGTTCGATCTTATCCTGCCTGCAATATTCGCTGATACGTCCATATAATCAGACAGCTCGTTATCCGTCACGTTCTCTTCATCTATGATACGCTGTATAACTGTGTACATCTGGACTGTCAGATCATTAAGCGTTATGGGGAAAGCCGCTCCGCTAATCCGCTCAAGCGTTCTGTACGCATACTTTGGAACAAGATGCGCATAACCCTCCCTTGAAAATATCTTCTTTCTGACCGATGCAGCAGACATATCATCACTTCCCGTATCGTTATATCCTCCGCCGATACGCTTTATGCATACGGGCTCTATGTCGGAATCAAGCATAGAAAGCGACTTGATATAACGTATCGCAAGCATATCGTTTGAGGCGGCCTTATATCCCGTAACCTCCGCATATGCTTTTGCATAGGACATCCCCTGTTTCAAAAGCTGTGAAATACGGTACAGTTTTGTTCTTTCCGATGTCTCCCCCTGGGACAGGATATGAACGCCCGCATCCTCCTGCGTTCTGATACCTGCAAGCGAATAAAGCATGTCGATGTCGCCGCACTCGCTTCCGAAGCAAAGGTGATCGACACATCCCATGTTAACTATCGCCGAGACAGCTCCCTGCGCAAAATAATCGGCCGATGCCGTAGCATACATGACGGGAAGTTCAATGACAAGATCCGCGCCTCCCATAAGTGCCTGTCCGGTCCTGGCATATTTATCACATATGGCAGGCATGCCCCGCTGTACAAAATCCCCGCTCATCACCGCAACCAAAAAATCCGCCCCGGTAAGCCTTCTGGCTTCCCGGAACAGATATTCATGGCCGTTATGAAACGGGTTTAATTCACATATGCATGCACATACTTTCATCTTTTAATTTTTAAAACTGTGTATCGGTGCCGGGATCCTTCCCTTGCGGTTTATGAACTCATCACATGAAAAACCGTTTACAGCCATAACCGGCGCATGTCCGAGAAGTCCGCCGTATTCCACACTGTCTCCGACCTTCTTGCCCTTTGCGGGGCACAGTCTTACCGCGGTGGTCTTCTGGTTGACCATACCGATGGCCATCTCATCTGCGATGATTCCCGAGATCGTAGCGGCACTCGTATCGCCGGGTATCGCTATCATATCAAGTCCTACCGAGCAAACACATGTCATGGCCTCAAGTTTTTCAAGCGTGAGTGCTCCGGCATTAACGGCATCGATCATACCCTGATCTTCCGATACCGGAATGAACGCACCCGAAAGCCCGCCGACATATGAGCTTGCCATGACACCGCCCTTTTTAACCTGATCGTTAAGAAGTGCAAGTGCTGCTGTCGTTCCCGGTGCTCCTGCATGTTCAAGACCCATCTCGCACAATATATCTGCAACCGAATCCCCGATCGCCGGAGTCGGTGCCAGCGACAGGTCAACTATTCCAAACGGTATATTAAGGCGTTCCGAAGCTTCCTTTGCCACAAGCTGTCCGACACGAGTAACCTTAAATGCCGTCTTCTTGATCGTCTCACACAGTACTTCAAATCCCTCGCCCTTCGTCTTGGCAACGGCACGCTTTACAACACCGGGGCCCGATACTCCGACATTTATGACGGCATCGCCTTCGGTAACACCGTGAAATGCACCTGCCATGAACGGATTGTCATCGGGAGCATTGCAGAATACAACGAGCTTTGCGCAGCCGATATCCGATCTTTCCGAGGTTTCCTTTATGATTCGGCCCATCAGCCTGACGGCATCCATGTCTATGCCGCAGCGGGTACTGCCCACGTTGACGGAAGAACAGACAAGATCGGTCACTGAAAGCGCCTCGGGTATTGATGTTATAAGATCCCTGTCCGCCTGTGTCATTCCCTTTGAAACGAGAGCCGAATAACCTCCGAGAAAATTAACGCCTACCGTCTTGGCCGCCGAATCAAGAGTCCGTGCTATCTTTACAAAATGGGCGTAACGCTTATCCTCTTATTTACGATAGGTATGCCAAGCTCATGTTCAATCTGTCTGCCGACGGATACGAGATCCTTTGCGACTGTTGTTATCTTATTGTTGATGTTTTCACACAGTTTTTCAACATCATCCGATACGCAGTCGAGCAGACTGATGCCGAGTGTTATTGTTCGAACGTCAAGGTTCTGTTCCTCGATCATTCTGTTTGTTTCGTTTACTTCAAATATATTAATCATCTTCAGATCCTGTGCATTGATTCAAATATCTCTTCCCGCTGACAATGTATAACGACTCCTATCTCATCCCCGATCTGCTCAAGCTCATCGGAAATATCATTGAACGGTTTTGCCGAATCGTTCATGTCAACAACCATCATCATGTTAAAATACCCGCTTACGATCGTCTGCGAGATGTCCAGGATGTTGATCCTGTTGTTTGCAAGATATGTACATACCTTTGCGATGATACCCACAGTATCTTTTCCCACTACCGTGATTATTGTTTTTTTCATATTTGTCTCCTCACTATTGCCGGACATCCATGCCGCCTAAACAGCAACCGCCCGTGTCGTTTCCGATCTTTTTGCGACCTTTATCTCAAAATCCTCGGGGCTGTACTTACTCTCATCCATCATTATCTCAAGCCTTACAGCTTCGTAAGCGAGCTCGGCAAGATTATTTTCTGCGCTTAAGTGTCCGAGCATTATTGATTTCATATTATCATGCAAAAGCCTGCACAGCAGTCTTCCACAGTTCTCATTCGACAGATGTCCCCGGTCCGACAGGATACGTCTCTTCAGGTAGTACGGATATCTGCCGACCTGAAGCATGTTCACATCATGATTTGCTTCGATAAGAAGTGCATCGACTCCGGAGAAACCATCAACGATGCTGTCGGTATATGTCCCGAGGTCCGTACAGACTCCGACGGATCTGCCTTCGTGCTCAACCCGGTAGGCTACAGGCTCAAGCGCATCATGGCTGACGTCTATGGCCTTTACATGAAGATCGTTGACATGAAATGAATTCTCGGAAGAGATCACATTAAAGAGCGAAGTGTCGATGCTGCCTATTCCCTTCTGCTTCATTATCCCTTCAATAGTCCCGCGCGTTGCATATACCGGGATATCGTTTTTCCTCATGAGTACCCCGAGGGATGCGATATGATCCGAATGTTCGTGAGTTACAAGAACAGCATTCAGATCCGATATTGACAGCCCCAGCTGTGCAAGGCCTTCCTCTATCCTCTTTTTGCTTATCCCGGCATCTATTATCAGGTGCGTATCATCTGAACCGACATATATGCAATTACCGCTGCTGCCGCTGGCTATACTGCATATGCGCATTTATACTCCCCCTCCTTATTACAACTACTCCCATCGTATCTCGAGCTTATCTCCTTCATTGAGAGGCTGTGAGAATACAGCCTTCTCCCCGTTGAGCATGGTAACTATACCTTTGCCTGCCGGTGGATTCTTAAGGTCAAAATCTATATGATCGAATATATCCGTGAACACATAATCCGGTTTGTTGTTCATTGTTACCGGCTCGTCGTTAACATATACGGTGACCGGAACGTATTTGCTCTCTTCTTCCCTTCTGCGCGCTTCTTCTTTTTGCTGCTTATATTCTACATATTCCTCATCAAGCGTGCCGTCATCCGCATATTCACTGTTTGCGATCGATTCGGCTTCAACGGCATCCTCATATGTTTCGATCTCGATCTTTTTCGGCGCCTTCTGATTCGTGCTTGCCTTGGCGCTGGCCGCCTCTTCATCGGATACATCCGAAAGGTTCAGATCCTCCATCGTCCAGATCACCGAGAAGTTGTCAAAACACTGCGTATCCTTGTCGGCCTTCTTGTTGTTGACGTATATGTTCATCTCCGGATTGAGCATGACATCCATGAACTCGATGATCTGTGATACGGTATAGTAATTCAGCATCTTAATATCATCACCGTTTTTGATGTCATAAAACTCTGACTGGAGATTTCCGTTTACCTCGGCAAACTTCGGAAGTTCGATCTTCTTGTCGTTTACGATAACGGAGATCGTGCTGCCGTACTCAAGGAGCGATCCTATGGTTGCGGATGCGGCCGGACCTTCCGTCGACTCTTCAACGGTTATCCTGTCTCCGGCAACTATCGGAGAAGTAAGGCTGACCTCCTTGCCCTCAAGCCTGATAACGGCTCCTTCGCCGGTCTCGCCTCTTACCATATGAGGCTTGCCGTTTACGACAAAATTAAGTTCGGGACCGCGCTTCGGAAACAGTCCCTCATTCGGAAATCCCGCTTGCATAGCCGCGTCGGCGACCGTCAGATGTCCGTTGTCATACAGTTTGATACGCTTTTCGTTAAAGGTAACGAATATGAAGTTATTCTTCTGTTCGTAGAAATTAAGGCATATGCCGACAGGGGTTACATATGTGCTGTCCAGCGTCGCACCGCTGAACTGATAATCGATATCCTTAAACACTTCCTCACCGCGAAGCGCGACACGCTCTGCCATGATACCCATCTCCTTGGCAAGAGCTTCGGTAAATCCCTTTATCTTTCCGCCGCCGCCGACAACGAAAACAGCCGACACAGGCTTGTTGCCGTTAAGTTCCTTGATCTTGTCGGAGATATCCTTTGTGATATCAGCGATCACATTCTCGGCAATCCTGACTATCTCCTTGGGCTCGGCCTTATGTTCTATGCCCATTATATCCGTGTATTTAACGGTGGATTTCTTTCCCGAATCGATCTTTACGTGTTCCGCTTCGTTAAAATCAAGCAACAGTCCGTTTGCGATGACTTCCGTAAGCTCATCACCGGCCTTCGGTATCATACCGTAGGCAATTATGCTTCCGTCCTTGGTAATTGAAATATCGCTTGTTCCGGCGCCAACATCGACAAGTGCGATATTGAGCATTCTGTACATGGTCGGAACCGCAGCCGTCATGGCAGCTATAGGCTCGAGTGTGAGATTTGCCACTTCAAGGTCAGCTATCTCAACTGCCTTGTACAGACCGTCGACAACATCATCGGGAAGGAACGTTGCTATAAGATCGACCGATATGTTATTTGCCTTATGTCTCTCCAGAGTCGAAATGGGATAACCGTTCATGTAATATCTGACGACGGTATAGCCGACGCAGTAAAACTTCATGCCCGTATTGTTCGCAGCCTGAAAATCATCATATGCCTTCTCCACGCCAAGCATCTCAAGCGTATATACGTGTTCGGCATCTATCGTTGTCTCCTCGGCAAACTCAAGAGTCGCCGAAGAATCTATCGTTCGCAGTACACGTCCTGCGGCTGCGATACATACTTCATGCAGTTCCTTGCCTATTATCGCTTCAAGATCCTTCTTGACATCATTGATCGTATTGCCGACCTTTTCGATATCATGGATCTGCCCGTCAAGCATCGATCGCGTCTCGTGCTTTCGCTCACACTGTGCGACCACATGAAATGTCTCGTCTGTACGGTACCCGACTGTTCCAACAACACTTCGTGTTCCGATATCCAGACCGAATACAAGCTGTCCCGGATTTTTCTTCTTCTCTGCCACTTTTGTACCTCTCCCCCTTATATCAAATGCAACCTACAACAAATTCTCCAACTGTCCGGCTGTATCTTCAAGCGTTCCCGAATTATCTATGACGACGCTGCAGTATTTTCTGAAAACGGCATCACTGTTTTGCGATTTTATGATGTCATCTATCTTTTCGTCCGAATATCCGCGGCTGCTCTTTAAGCGGCTCCTCCGGACATCCTCATCTGCGCGGATATACCACATCTCATCCACGATCGCATCATATCCGTCCTCGATCAGAAGCGCTGCTTCGATAAAGAAATAATCCGCGCTCTTTGCGCTTCGTGCCTCATCGATCATCGACAGTATCCTTTTCTTTACCGCCGGATGGACAATTGCATTAACACCTTGCAACAGTTCCTCAGCCCCGTCGGCAAATATCATACGTGCCATCTTCTTCGGATCGATCTGTCCGTCTTCGGCAAGTACCTGCTTACCCAGCAACGCTACAAGCGGTTCATAACAGACCTCTCCACGGACCTCCAGACTTCTTGCAAGATCGTCTGCCGTAACGATAATGCATGAACACATATTCTTTATTAACCTGAGCACCTCGGATTTGCCGGCGCCGACGCCTCCGGTGATCCCGATTATCTTCATATGATCTCTACTTTGCTTCGTACCAGTTCATCCCGCGGGATGTCTCAACTATCATCGGAACCGACAGACTGACAGCATTTTCCATCTCTTCCTTCAATAATGCGGCGGCCCTGTCCGCTTCGTCCATAGGTGATTCCACCAGCAGTTCGTCATGAACCTGTAATATGACACGTGATCGAAGGCCTTCCCGCTCAAGCCTTTTCTTGACCTTAATCATCGCGATCTTCATTATATCCGCAGCGGTCCCCTGTATAGGAGCGTTCATCGCAACACGCTCACCGAAGGATCTTTGCATGAAATTGGAACTCGACAGTTCCGGAAGCGGACGTCTGCGTGAAAACTGAGTCGTTACATATCCGTCCTTTTTGGCTGTTGCAACCTGTGCATCAAGATATTCCTTGACCTTCGGAAATGTTCTGAAATACTCATCTATGAATTCCTTCGCATCTTTTCTTGATATGTTAAGATCCGAAGACAGTCCGAAAGCGCTTATACCGTATATTATGCCGAAATTAACCGCTTTTGCGTTTCTTCTCATAAGCGGTGTGACTTCGTCCGGGGATACATGAAAAACCTTCGAGGCGGTTATGGAATGAATGTCAGCACCCGAATTGAACGCTTCGATCAACGACTCGTCCCCCGACATATGCGCCATGATGCGCAGTTCTATCTGCGAATAGTCCGCATCTATAAAACAGCACCCGTCTTCGGGAACAAAATACTTCCTGATAAGCCTGCCCTGTTCCATTCTTGCAGGTATGTTCTGAAGATTCGGTTCCGTGCTTGATATCCTGCCCGTTGCCGTTATCGTCTGATTGAATGTTGAATGGACTCTCCCGTCAACTGCAACAAACGCCGCAAGAGCATCGGTATATGTACTCTTGAGCTTTGCAACGGCGCGGTATTCAAGTATCTGTTTCACGAACGGATAATCCGGTGCCAGTTTTTCAAGTACCTCAGCTGCAGTCGAATATCCCTTTTTGGTCTTCTTTCCGCCGGGGATGCCCATCTTACCGAACAGTATCTCACCAAGCTGTGCGGGAGAATTGATATTGAACTGCTCACCCGCCTGCCTGTGGATGGCATCTTCCAGATCCTTTATCGATTCCGCAAGCTTTTCGCCGTATGCCTTGAGCTGCTGTGGCAGCATTTTGATCCCCAGTCTTTCCATATCATAAAGGCACGGGATAAGAGGCATCTCGATATTTATGAACAGGTCGGTCATACCGTACCTGTCGATACGCTCGAGCACGGGTTCCTTGGCCATGCGGCAAACATACGAATACGTGCAGGCATATTCCGCAACCGCATCGGGAAACATCATCATACTCTCAGACAAAGTATTCTTGCCAAACAGTTCCGTGTAACTTTTTATGACTATTCCCAAATACTCATTTGCCACATCCTCAATGGAATAATCATTCTTCAGAGGATTGCACAGATATGCACCTATACAGACATCCGTAACATGATCAGCGGCAAAATCACAGTCAGCCAGTTCCCCTATAAAGGACAGCTGCGCTTTGATATCAAACGTAGTGATATCAATTCCCTTTTTACGTACAATATCCGAAAATGTTCCGGCAAGCCTGCCTATATCGTTCATTCCTCCTGCCGGTATAAAATCGGTCTCATCATCCGACAGGGATACTGCCAGTCCCGCCTCACATATGTAAAAGCTCAGCGAACCGGCGCTGCCGATCTTTTCAAATATCTTTGCGACATCATCCTGACCGGTAACGGTTTTAAATGTGTCACTGTACGATGATTCAACGATCGCTGCCGACTCGTCAAAATGCGACAACAGATTTTTAATGCCGAGATCCTTTACTATCTTATAGGCCTCGCTCGTAAATATGTTTCCGAGCTTTGCGGTCTGTATATCAAGATCTATATCAGCATTGATCTCAATAGTCGCAAGCGTTCTCGACAGGATCGCCATGTCGAAATTATTCTCAAGTGTCTCTTTTACGGATTTTCTGGTGATCTCGGGAATATGCTGCTTCAGATTATCTATATCACCATACTGTTTCAAAAGCTCGGTAGCAGTCTTCTCGCCGATTTTCGGGACTCCGGGGATATTATCGGATGAATCACCCATCAAGCCCTTCAGTTCTATTATCTGTTTCGGACTCAGGCCGTATTTATCTATGACATCCTGTGTATGATAATTCTCGATCTCGGTCCTGCCCGCTTTGGTCTTGGGTATCCTGATAAGGATCTTATCGGTTGCGATCTGCAAAAGATCGCGGTCCCCCGAAACAAGGGTTACATCAAAGCCTTCAGCCTCCGCACGCTTTGCAAGTGTGCCGAGAATGTCATCCGCTTCGAGTCCGCCCTTTTCCATGGTCACGATGTTCATGGCATGAAGCAGATCCTTAAGAAGCGGGACCTGCTGTTTTAACTCGTCGGGCATGCCCTTTCTCGTACCTTTATAGGCTGCATACATTTTATGGCGGAACGTCGGTTCATGAACATCAAAAGCAACGACAAGATAATCAGCTTTTTCCTCTCCGAGTATACGAAGCAGGATGTTCATAAAACCGTATATGGCATTCGTATGTATACCCCGGGCATTTGTAAGATCGGGAATGGCAAAAAATGCCCTGTTGATTATGCTGTTGCCGTCAATAAGAACAAGCTTTTCGCCCATTTACTTCCTCTAAAATACGATCCCGAAAAAATCCGACAGGAAACCGAAAACCTCATATACGATGATTACCATGGATATGATCTCAAGAGTGCGGAGTATGTCCTCATTAAAATAGTGAAAATACATTGCACGCTTTGTGGCCTTGATCTTATGAGCCAGTTCACGATGAAGATTGATGGCTTCGCCGTTTTCCAACCGCCCGAGCGCTTCCGCGATCAGATATCTGATCTCAAGTTCCTCAAAACAGTCAGGACATCGTTCAACATGCGTAAGAAACTGCCAGAGCATTTCCCCTACCAGTTTGTTCTCTATAAACGCATTCATATACTGTTCACATGTATTACAGTCAATGTACTCCATAACTACATATTGACCCTATCCTGTACAATAATACCTAAATCTTGTGTATTTTGCAAACTGTTCTTTTATCCGATCCACTCCTCGTATCCTGCAGGTATGGCCGTATACTGCAGCAAGTACCCTTCGGACCGTTCTTCAAGCACTTTACAGTAAAGATCCCCACCGGCTTCGATCACGATATTATCAAGTATCTCAAGCGGTGTATCGGTTGAAAAGATGGCGCGGTCATCCGCCACTGCTGTGATCCCTCCGAAATAAACCGTTTCAAGCTTATGCTTGCCCTCAAGCTTGTAGAAGCATACGGGTCTGGCCTTTTCAAGGGGAACAGGTTTTTTGCTCTCGTTTCGCACATACAGATCGTACGGTTTCCCAATTCCGGTCACCTGCCATAACTGAAGTTCGCTTGTCGCACCCTTGGGATAGACGGTCATTTCCTTGGATATCTCAAGTTCGGCATCGACAGCTTCCATCGTTGCCTGCGGGATCAGTATCTGGCCTCCGATCGAATAACTCTCTATACGTCCGCACATATTTACAGCCGGACCGGCAACGCCGTATTTCGTCCGCTTTTCCGAACCTATATTGCCTACGATGACCTCGCCGGTATTGATGCCTATACCCATCTCCAGAGGAGGATAACCTCTCTTTTCATTCCATTTATTGACATCATTCATCTTCGACTGCATCTCAACGGCTGCGGCAACAGCCCTTGTCGCATGATCTTCAAAGTAATCGGGTGCACCGTATATCGCAAGTATCCCGTCACCGATGAACTCTATTATAGTACCCCCGTGTTCCTGTATCGGGCCTGTCATCTCATCAAGATAGTGATTCAGAAGCGCGATAAGATCTTCGGGATTCATTCTCTCCGACAGTGCCGTGAATCCTCTTATGTCGCTCATCATTATCGTGAGCGTGCGCTTTTCTCCGCCGAGTTTTAATCCGTCCGGCGTATCAAGCAGTTTTTTTACAATCTCATCGGACAGAAACCTTCCGAACGTCTCGGACAGGAGCTTATTTCTAAGTTCGAGTTTGTCGTTAAGGGCCTGGATCTTCTTCATTGATTTGACCGCATCACGAAGTTCCATCATCTCCGACACATCAGAGAATACAGCTATGATACCCTTACTTTCTTCTCCGTCGATATAGAACGATGTCAGCATGCGAAGTGTCAGTACCTTATCGCCGCTCGTATAATTGACGATCGTATCATGCTTTCTTTCTCTGTCATAAATACTGTCGATAACAGCCTGAACGAACTCGTCATTTTCAGGTTTATCAAAAAAGAGCGATGCAAAGCTCTTTCCTTCCATATCCTCACGGGATATCCCCAGTATTGTCGATGCGGTCGTATTCGCATACAAAATAAACCCGTTAAAACCGATAAGCATTATGCCTTCGGAAATATCGGTAAGTATTTGTTTACGGATGACCTCCATGGATTCTTCAATGTTGGCTTTCACTCTTTATTCACTCTCCCAGGCCGAAATAATGATTGTCTTTAAGGAACCTGACTGCTCGGGACGTTGTCACAAGGCCGTTGGTCTCTATTGTAATATGCGTATCCCTGTCAAGTTTTTTCCACTCTTCGTTTACGGCAGCCCAGTCGATGCATCCCTGCCCGAGCGGAAGGTGATCGTCATAAGTTCCGTTATTATCGGACAGATGCAGATAACATATCCACTCTCCGAGTTCGTCAAACCATGATGATATCTTCTGATGGGAATAAGCGGCGTGTCCTATATCAAGACAGACACCTATGCGGCTGTCGCTGCAGCGCTCCATAAGCTTTCTGATCGGATCCGGATCTATGTCCGGACTGTTTTCGATAAGTATGTTGAGGTTATATGTCTGTGCAAGTTCCTGATAAAAATCAGCACATCTTTTTGACCACACATCCAGATAGATACCGCGAAGGAACGGAAAACAGCTGGAATGAAACACAACGTTTTTCGCTCCGACCGATATGGCAGTCTCACAGCTGCTTTTGCATTTCGCCTGTGAGAGTGCGCGAAAATCGGGATCGCCGCTGGCGGGATTAACATCAATAAAAAATCCGTGGATGGATGTCGTCCTGCCACAGGATGCGTACCACTTACTATATTCGTCAAACAGCCCGCTCTCTAAAAGAGCAGGCTGTGTTGAAAAATCAAGTGCTTCATAGCACAGGTCCTCTTTGCCGGCGAGTATCTCCCACTCATCGCGGAATTCAAAACGCGGCTGGACCTGTATTACGGTTTGATGTTTATCAATCATATAAATTCTCGGTATAATCCTTTACTTCGTTCTGAAGATCATCTCCGACTCCGCCCTTTTCCTCGGCATCCTCAACACGTGAGAGAATACCGCAGGCGCTCATGTATTCCTTGGTGAGCTTTCTGAGTCTGTATGATACATGCTCAAGGATCATCTCAACCTTGGGAGGATTCTGTGAGAACAGTCCCTTAAGATCCGCTGCAGTGATAACTTCAAGAGTCGTATCATCTTCAAGTACAACGGCTGTTCCGCTTCTCTTTACATTTTCGATCATTCCGAGCTCACCGAAGAACTCATCTGTTGAAAGCTTTGCGATAAGCTTTTCTTCAGCTGTACCGTATCCCTTGTAGATACCTACCGAACCGAAGTGTATATCATACATGCAGTCGCCCGTCTCGCCTTCCTTGAAGATAACGGTTCCCTTCTTGTATGTCTCAACCTTGGTCGAATATCCTTCCGAATGTCCGCTCTGTGAGAGCTTACGAAGAGATTCCTGGCTGATCGCATCCGCATTTTTGCTCGTTCTGTAAACGCCTGCAAACTTTTTGATCTTGTCAACAAGGCTCTGGGCTTTCTCTTTTCCGGCAATACCGAGCTCCTTGATCGTAGCGCTTACCTCGCCGTAATCAGCCGTAAGGTCACGAAGACGTCCTCCGAGGCTCTTCATGATATCCATGACGCGGTCAGGCTCTGTCTTGAAATAATCGCCGACTTCATCGCATCCGATCTCAAGGACCGTAACATCATCCTTGGCAACTGCCGTAGCACTTCTCGGATATGCTTCTATGGCAGCCATCTCTCCGAAAAACTTATCCTTGCCAAGTTCCACGAGACACTTTTCATCTGCCTCACCGTATGCTGCAAATATAGCTACAGCACCGTCTTTTATCTGATACAGGGTATCACCTCTGTCGCCTTCACGAAAGATTACCTCACCCTTCTTAAACTGTTTCTCTGTCATTGTGTTATACCCACCTTTCCAAAAATTGATCCCGGCCGATATACCTCTTATATCAAGCCTGATTCTAACGCTTTAATGATACTTTTTTATTCATTTTCTGTCAATGATTAGATTACCCAAACAACACTTACAGAGTATTAAGATCAAACACTGTCTTGAACGTGCACTCTCCTTGTGTTAAGATAACAATCGCCGAGTGCAATCACCCGGACGATATACAGTTTGGCAGGTGTGGCGGAATGGCAGACGCAGCAGACTCAAAATCTGCCGTAGGCAACTACATGTGGGTTCAAGTCCCACCACCTGCATCCTGCTTCCCGGCCCTGACATATCAAACAGCCATCAGGCTTTTGGGTCACTGTTCCACTTCGAGCCGCTCATAATCGGTCACCTTCACGTCATCGCCATATATGGTCGCAAAATCATCTCTCATGGATATAGGCTCGAATCCGCATTCATCACACATTTTCTTCATTGCATTTGCCTTGTCCATGTTACCGTGCTCCCGCTCAAGATCATCACACATGAGCATGAATGCTTTCGTTTCGTACTTGTCATTGTTAACGGTATACTGCGCCATTGACTGGTCACCTGCCGTGTTACCGAATGAAAGTACCGGAACTTTTCCAATCTCCTCTGCAATCTTCGTGACCTTGTTCATCTTGACCGTCTTGATAACAAGATTCCCTCCGAGGATAACCTTATCATCCTTAGTATACACATAATCAAGACCGTCCGTCATGTTCTGACCCGACGCGATAAAATCATATGTCATACCGATCACTCTGTTCTCGGGTATCCCGAGCTTATCCTTAACAAGTGCGCGTGCTACCGTCCTGTCGGAGCCGCTTACGATATACACCGTAAAATCATTTGCTTCGAGATATTTAACGAGCGATACCATAGGCAGGTAAAAAGCATCACCCTTTGTCAGGTTCGTAAATCCGTCAGCAGGTGTTTTCATGAATTCGCGTGTATAATCCATAAGTTCATCCGGTGTCATACCGACATATGCCAGTCCGGCAAATTTTGCATGTCTTCTTTCGGGATTGTCCGGCGACTTTCCCGAATAGACGTCCGTCTCAAGCTCTCTTGCAAAATCCGTCATGAACTGCGGAGCCGTATATGTGTCATCATGCAGTGCCCTGTGGATGAACATCATATACTCGAAATACGAAGGATAAAGCTCACCGATCAGCGTTCCGTCCATATCAAATACAGCAAGCCTGTCCTCTACCGGAATAAACGCATCGGAATTCTCGTCAGTGACAGCTGCCACATAATCTCTTATCGATGCAGCCGCAACAGAGTCATCACTCCAGTATTCGAGCCCGGCCGTCTCATCTTTTACTTCTTCCTGATAGGTGTGCTTCTCTTCGTTAACCGCGGTATCACCCGCAACCTCTGTGACAGTCTCCGGACCACTTTTCTCCGGCACGCTCATAGTCACCGTGGCACATCCCGAAAGACCTGCCATCATGCCCGCCGTAAGTAATATCGCTGTAAGAGTTCTCATAATGCTCATAGTAACGTCAATCCATCCTTATCTGTATCACTCTTCCATTCCCATGCCCTTGGATATCCGGCTGATGGTCTGCGACATGGCACTCAGCTCCTCAATGGTAGCATTGATCTCCTCCATCGCTGCGCCCTGTGATGCAATGTTCTCGTTTATACCCATCGTCTTTTCAACCATGAGGTTGATAGTCTCGGACATATGGTTAAGCGTTGTTGCGATCTCTTCGCTCGTATTCGTGGAAGTGATCGCAAGTCTTCCGACTTCTTCCGCGACCACTGCGAATCCTCTTCCCGCATCTCCTGCCCTTGCAGCCTCTATCGATGCGTTAAGCGACAGAAGGTTTGTCTGTGAGGCAATATCCTGGATGATGTCGATGATCTTAAGAGATGCTTCAACGGATTCATTGATTATATCGGTTGACTTAACGATCTCAGACTGCTTATCGGCTACTCCTGTCATATCTTTCGTTGCCTGGTCAACGGTTTTGGCCATTTCAGACAGAGCCTGTGTAAGATTGTCAACACTTTCTCTCATCTGGCTTTCGATCTCTTTGTTCTTCTTCGAGTCCGTTATATCAAGTATTGAGCCTGCAACTACTATGGGAGTTCCGTCGCTTTCCCTAACGGTTGTACCAACGGCCTTAAACCACCTGTATGATCCGTCCTTGCGCCTTAATCTGTATTCAATGTCAAACGGCGTATTGCCGGAATAATCGCTTACATGATTATTGAAAGCATCAAGTGCCGCCTGCTTGTCTTCCGGATGGAGACTGTCGCTCCATGAATTGAGAACATTCGGGAAATCATTCTCATCACGGTATCCGAGAAGATGTCTGAACTGCTGGCTCCACCAGAACGGATTGTTCGGGTTGGAGGCATCCCTTCCGATCACGTTCATGCTCCAGCTTCCCTCGGAAAGCGTCTGATCAATGGCATCGTGCCGCTGTGTTTCGATCTCCAGCTGTCTGGACTGCTCCATCTGTTCCGTAATATCTATGAATATACCTATAAATATCACAGGCATGTTTCTCTCATCCCTTGAAAGATTACCCGCTGCGCGGAACCATCTGTAATCGCCGGATTTTATCTGTAACCTGTAATTAACGTCGTACTTCTTGGTGTTGCTCTTGTCGGCAAGCGTGGCATTGAACTCGGACAGTACCATGTCCTTGTCCTCGGGATGCAGTCTGCTTGTCCATGCCTCCAACGTGTCCGGGAAATCCGATCTGTTCTTGAATCCGATCATCCTTCTGAACTCGTCGCTCCAGTCAACCCTGTTGATATCGCCGCTTTGAGGATCGAAGTACATCGTCCACATACCTGAATCTATGATCTCATTGACCATGTTAAGCTTTGAGGTCTCGCCGTTGGCATACTCCATTATCTGTGCAGCCTTTTCGTTGATCAGGCTTATCACCTCTTTGTCACTTTCCGAAACAGCTGTCTGACTGCCTATCAGGTCTTTGCCCTTTAATACATTTTCCACGCTGCCGCTCTCTATGGCCGCAAGCAGTGAAGCATTGTTTGTCTCTTTCCTGAATAACATTACGGACCTCCTTTGTATGATTTACATGAAATAATCTGCATCAATGTAACATCATCCTGATTATTTTACTATACAAACACGGGCAAAAACAACAAAAAATAACATTTGCCACAATATTTGACAATATTTTTTTTAAAAATTTAAAATTTTTTCGAAACCTTCGTCTGCCTTTTGCGTCTATTAGGATGAAGGCGCAAAAAAAGCCTGTAAACTACAGATTTTAAAAACGGAGGATTAAATCATGAAAAAGCAGATCATCTCAGCAATACTTATGGCAGCACTTGTAACACCCGCCCTTACCGGCTGCGGGATCACATTTAACAAAGCAGAAGGGGCTGCATGCGTATCCGAAAGTCCGGCATATATCGAGCCGGAGTATAACGAGGCCCCCGCCTGCGAAGAGAGTGAAAGCAATGAAAGCCCCGCATACATTGAGCCCGAATACAGCGAAGGCGGATATACAGACAGCGCATCCGTTGCACAGGCTGAAGAATGTTATGCCGCATACGATACGGAAGCGGTAAAAAGTCCCGGAGACAGCAGAAGCATTAATTATGATGATACTCTCTGTCCGGGCAATTATTTCATTCCCGAATACAACCACGGTAACGAAAAGTACACGAGCGTAGCCGAAAACGTATTCAAAGACGCGCTCTCATCTCCGCTTTCAACCTTCGGCGCCGATGTTGATACCGCCAGTTATTCAAATCTTAGAAGGATGATAAATGACGGAGTCGGCCTTTATGATATACCGAAGGGATCGATCCGTACCGAAGAACTTGTCAATTATTTCAATTACGGTTACCGTTCACCCCGCAGGGGCGATGCGTTTGCCGTAAACGCACAGATCATCGACTGTCCCTGGAATGACGAGACAAAGCTTGTAAACCTCGGCATCAAGGCCAGAGAAGTCAAGGATACGGCTGATATACCCTCTAACATAGTATTCCTGGTAGATGTATCCGGATCGATGAAGAATTACGACAAGCTTCCTCTTCTGCAGATGGGCTTTGACATGCTCGTTGACGATCTTGACAAAAACGACCGTGTATCGATCGTAACATACGCATCCTCTTCGGATGTTGTTATAGCCGGCGTTCCCGGAAGTGAACATTCAAAGATCAAAAGAGCCATCAACTCCCTTGAGGCATCAGGTTCAACAAACGGCGGTGAAGGGATCAAAACAGCATACAGACTCGCCGAGAAGTTCTTTATCGAAGGCGGTAACAACAGAGTCATCATGGCAACCGACGGCGACCTTAATGTAGGCATAACATCCGTTGATGAACTTGAGGATCTTATCTTGGATAAAAAAGAAGGCGGCGTATTCCTGTCGGTACTTGGTTTCGGAACAGGCAATTACAACGAGTCAACGCTTGAGACTCTTGCCGATAAAGGTAACGGCAATTATTCATACATAGACTGTCTTTCCGAGGCAAAGAAGGTTCTTGTTGATGAGTTCAACTCAACTCTCTTTACGGTTGCAAAGGATGTCAAGTTCCAGATAGAATTCAATCCCAAATATGTTTCCGAGTACCGTCAGATCGGTTATGAAAACCGCGCCATGGCTGCAAGGGATTTTGACGATGATACAAAGGATGGCGGCGAGATCGGCAGCGGACATGAAGTGACCGTTATGTATGAGATCAAATTAAACGACGGATATGACAGTGGCAAAAAGCTCCGCTATCAGGACGAAAAGCTTTCAGAACTCGGAGCCGGAAGCGATGAATGGATGATGGTTTCCGTCCGCTACAAAGAGCCCGACGAAGACAGCTCGAAGCTTATGACCTTCCCGATCAGCAAAGAATGCTACACGCATCGTCCCGATTGTGATACACTGTTTGCAGCATATGTTGCCGAATGCGGAATGATATTAAATGACAGCGATTACACAGGCAGCATCTCCATCGAAAAGGTTTCAAAGCAGATCGCATCTCTTGACCTTAACGATGAATACAAAGAGGAGTTTGCACAGCTGATAAGACAGCTCTGATAACAAATGCAGGATTGCGAGATAGTCGACCTTTACTGGGCCAGAAGCGAAAACGCAATATCGGAAACGGACATCAAGTACGGAAAATACTGTCGTAAGATAGCCATGAACATTTCATGCAGCGCCGAAGATTCCGAAGAATGTGTGAATGATACATATCTTTCGGCCTGGGACAGTATGCCCGAAGAACGCCCGAACCTGCTGGCTCCTTTCCTCGCAGCAATAGTCCGCAATCATGCACTCGACCTTTACAGAAGATCACATTCGTTAAAACGCGGGGCAGGCGAAACTGCCCTCGCGCTTGACGAACTGCTCGAAGTGGCAGGATCGTCCGATACGGAAGATGAAGTCGATGCAGCACTTCTTTCCGAACATATCAACGGTTTTCTTGCTGCTTTAGATAAAAAGGACCGCATCATTTTCGTAAGAAGATATTTCTACGTCGATCCGCTCTCCGGAATCGCTTCCGCTCTGTCAATGTCCGAATCGGCAGTTAAATCCCAGCTTTTCAGACTGCGTCAGAAGCTTCGGGAATTCCTCGAGAAGGAAGGATATTCGCTGTGAACAATAATGATATATTAAACGCAATTTCAAATATCTCTCCGGAGTTTATAGATGAAGCCGCATTCGAACTGCACGAAGCGCAAAGTTCTGATAATCCTGCTGCTGATGTGCGCGGGATGAACAGGAACAGAAGGCGCAGCATCGGAAAGATATTATACATAGCAATTCCGTCTGCTGCCGCAATCCTTCTCATTTTGTCGGTAGCTCTTCCGGCGATCCTCAGGGTTGGCAAGTCGGAATCCGCATCAACGGCAGACGCACCGGCTGCTACTTCCGAGATGCCATCAGAGTCCGTTGCCCAGACACCATCAGAAGAAGCTGCCGATGAAGCAGCCGCCGAGGAAGCATATGATGCTCAGGATATTGCAGAGGCCGAGCCTTCATACGAAGCCGCAGCTGAGGCTCCCTCCGAACCCGAACCGTCTGCCGAAACATCCGGTGCTGCCACAAAAGCCGACAGTTATAAAAACGACCTGACCATCAACGACAGTGACAAAACAGCTGAGGCCGAAGAAGCCATAAGCTCTCCGGCCGCTGTATATGATAACGGAATACTGACGATAGAAACATCCGAACTGTATCACGAGAACTTTGAAGGCAGCGCATATAAGATTTTTGCGCTCGGAGAAAATGCCGATGCTGAGCCTGCAGCCGAAGGCAATATCTCGGACATAACCGATCAGACGCAGATAACCGATGAGCCTCTTGTTCTCGATCTGTCTTCCTTAAAGCTCGAGCCGGGCGATTACAGGATAGAAATGAAAACAGGGACGGCAGAATTTACCGTCCCCGAATGATCACCTGATCTTATTTAAAACTTGAAATCCGAAAAATCAAATGTTGCCAGATAGTCCGCCGGTGTCTCCGCGCGTCTTATCATATCAAAGCTTTTGTCGGGGTGGATCAGCACCTCGGCGCTTCGAAGCTTTCCGTTATAGTTATAACCCATCGCGAATCCGTGTGCACCGGCATCATGTATGAACAGATAATCTCCCTTGTCGATCTTCGGAAGCTGTCTGTCGATCGCAAACTTGTCATTGTTCTCACACAGTCCTCCGACAACATCATAAGTCTCGGTGCATGGTGCATCTTCTTTTCCGAGAACCGTAATGTGGTGGTAACTTCCGTACATCGCAGGACGCATAAGATTAACTGCGCATGCATCCACGCCTATGTATTCCTTGTATATGTGCTTCTCGTGTATCGCCTTCGTAACAAGTGCTCCGTACGGTCCCATGACGTATCTGCCCATCTCGGTATATATGGCAACATCATCCATTCCCTTCGCAGCAAAGATCTTCTCATATACTTTTCTGACGCCTTCGCCTATGGCAAAAATATCATTTGCATCCTGATCGGGAGTATACGGTATTCCGACTCCGCCCGAAAGATTAACAAATGCGATGTGGGCACCTGTCTTCTCATGGACATCCGCCGCAAGCTTAAACAGCTGCTCGGCAAGCATCGGGTAATAATCGTTTGTCACTGTATTGCTCACAAGGAATGAATGGATCCCGAAATGCTTAACGCCGCGATCCATCATGATCCTAACGGCTTCAAATACCTGCTCGGTCGTCATGCCGTATTTGGCATCCTGGGGATTATCCATAATACCGTTACTTACGGTAAACACTCCGCCCGGATTGAAACGTATGCTCATTGTCTCGTTAAGGCCGCACAGATCATCGAAATAATCGATATGCGTGATATCGTCAAGGTTAACGATCGCGCCGAGCTGTTTTGCCAGAACGTAATCTTCCGCAGGTGTCTCATTTGACGAGAACATTATGTCGTCGCCCGAAAAACCGACTGCCTTCGAGAGCATGAGTTCGGTAAGGCTCGAGCAGTCAACGCCGAGTCCGTGTTCCTTCATGAGCTTTAATATGAACGGATTGGGGGTCGCCTTAACTGCAAAGTATTCCTTGAAACCCTTGTTCCACGCAAAAGCGGCGTTTATGTTCTCGATATTTTGAATGATACCCGCTTCATCATATACGTAAAACGGTGTAGGGATTGCTGCATCAATTGCTTTGGCACATGCCAGATCGATAAACGGTTTCTTTTTCATGATCACTCCTCAACAAATCCTTCAATTCCGCGCTTTGATCCGTCGCTTGTCAGGCTCTCACTCTTATCGTCGGTCTGCGCTATTATATACTGTCCCTTTACTCCCGAATCTTCACTGCTCGATTTTTCGGCTATGCCGGCCTTGGCATTATACTTAAAACTGCGCTTTTCTCCTCCGCGCTTGACGCCCGTAAGTGTCATCGTACCGTCCTCGAGCCCGTCGGTATAGTTTCCGCTGATCTCCTTGGTGGCAAAATCGCTTGCCGAGATCCTGTCCTTGAAATAACTTGACTTGGCCGTTCCCTGACCGTTTGGTTTGTCATCTTTCCACTCGCCGTCATATATGAACGATCCGATCGACGATGTATCAGAGTAGACTGCCCTCATCCAGACTCCGTGTCCTTCTCTTTCATCTTCGTGGAACTGACCGTAATAATAATATCCGTTCTCGTAAAGAGCGATACCATATCCCTCGCGTTTTCCGTCTGTATCATAGTCACCGGAGTAATACGAGTTGTCACCTATGACCTCTTCTGCAAAAGCAACGTAATCCTCCTCACGGATCTTGTCCTTAAGAGCGTCGTAGTCCTTTGCTTCAAACAGCTCCTTGAGAGGCTCAAGCTTTGCGACCCTTGCCTCCTCTTCCGCACGCTTTGCTTCTTCCTCGGCAATCCTTGCCTCTTCCTCGGCCCGGATTCTCTCGCGCTCTTCCTCAATGGCAAAGACCTTCGCATTCATCGATTCATCCTGCGTATCGTCAAATCCTTGGTGCAGGACTTCAAGCATCGTATCCTCATCACCACGGCTCTCATATATGTTGGCTATGGACCAGTATGCTGTTTTGTTGTTCGGATTGATGGCAAGTGCATTCTGATAACACAGAAGCGCCTCATCGCTCTGCCCGTATCCGTCCGCCATCAACATATATGCCTTGACGATCGCCGACTGGAGCTTTTCATTACCCGCCTCATGTTCGAGAGCTCTCTCATAACACTCTATGGCCTCGGCATAACACGCGTTCTCCATGTAAGCGTTTCCCTTATTTATAAGGTCCGCAACTTCATTTGCTTCGGACTTGTAACTCGCATAATAATACGACCCGAACAAAAGTGTTGCAACAAGCACGACTCCGACAAAAATCTTGAGAGCCAGCGCCTCTTTTTTGCTCATATTATCTCCTCTTTATTTATGATAATTCTCTATCTGCCAGTCCACCGGCTCAAGACCGTTGGCAGCAAGAAAATCGTTAGCTTTTGAAAAATGCCTGCATCCGAAAAATCCTCTGTATGCACTTAAGGGGCTCGGATGAGGAGCCTTAAGCACCAGATGTTTCGGATTATCAAGCATCGCCGCCTTCTTCTGTGCGGGCGATCCCCACAGCATAAATACGATCGGACGATCCTGTCTGTTAAGGGCAGCGATTGTCGCATCCGTAAACTCTTCCCATCCCCTGCCGCGATGAGAATTTGCCTGATGCATGCGCACAGTAAGCACCGTATTGAGAAGCATGACGCCCTGATCCGCCCATTTTACAAGGTATCCGTTGTCGGGTATGTAACATCCGAGATCATCATGCAGTTCCTTGTATATGTTCACAAGAGACGGCGGTATTTCTATTCCCGGATTTACCGAAAAACATAATCCGTGCGCCTGTCCCGGTTCATGATACGGATCCTGTCCGAGTATCAGCACCTTAACGTTTGCAAGCGGCGTCCTGTCATATGCGGCAAAAACGTTTTTCTTGTCCGGATAGATAGTATGCGTCGCATACTCTTCGTTTACGAAATTATAAAGACGCCTGTAATAGTCCTTTTTAAACTCAGGCGACAATGGCTCAAGCCAGTCGTTATCTATCACTTAATCTCTCCTGACCGGTATACCGTTTTCGCTAAGGTAATCCTTAAGATCGCTTATCTTCAGTTCATTATAGTGAAACAGCGAAGCTGCAAGTGCCGCATCAGCAGCACCTTCTGTAAGAACATCCAGAAAGTGCTCACGGCTTCCCGCTCCACCGCTTGCTATAACGGGGATGTTCACGTTTTGTGAAACTGTCCTTGTAAGTTCGAGATCAAATCCCGCCTTGGTTCCGTCACAATCCATGCTTGTAAGCAGTATCTCACCCGCTCCGAGGCTTGCTGCCTTCATGGCCCACTCGACGGCATCTATTCCCATATCGACCCTGCCGCCGTTTTTGTATATGTTCCAGCCACCGTCGCTGCGGCGTTTGGCATCGATGGCAACAACAACGCACTGACTGCCGAACTTATCGGCAGCATCCGCTATAAGGTCAGGATTCATTATAGCTGCGGAATTAACAGATATCTTATCTGCCCCCTCGCGCAAGAGGCGTTTGAAATCATCGACTGTTCTGATCCCGCCTCCGACAGTAAACGGAATAAAAACAGTCTCTGCTACGCGTCGTACCATATCCACTACTGTCTCGCGATTATCGGAAGATGCGGTGATATCAAGAAATACCAACTCATCAGCGCCTGCCTTGTCATAAGCCGCCGCTATGTCCACCGGATCACCGGCATCTCTTAAATTCACGAAGTTCACACCCTTAACGACACGTCCGCCCGTAACGTCAAGACATGGAATGATTCTCTTTGTGTACATGCTTTCGCTCTTTCAAAGATTGATAAAGTTCTCTAAAATATGAAGACCTGTGTCTCCGCTTTTTTCGGGATGAAACTGACACGCAAAAACATTATCCGCTTCAATGGACGCATCGATCTGAACATTGTAACTGCACGTAGCCGTTACTGTTTTACGATCTGCTGCCTCAAGATAATATGAATGGACGAAATATACGTAAGAACCCTCGTTTATTCCCGCAAACAGTTTTCCCGTATTAGGATAATCGAGGGAATTCCAACCCATGTGAGGTATCTTTTTATACTCACCCATTGGGATCCGTTTGATCTTCCCTTTAAGAACTCCGATGCCCTTAATATCGGGGGACTCATCACTTTCTTCATACAAAAGCTGCAGCCCCAGGCATATCCCCAGAAACGGTTTCCCCTTTTTTATCTCATCTTTAATTACTTCGACAAGTCCGTAGTCTTCCAGTTTTTTCATCGCATCGCCAAAAGCGCCGACTCCCGGAAGTATTATTTTATCGGCATTTGCAAGAGTATTTGCATCCCTTGTTATAACAGGCTCCCGGCCTAAATGTTCCAGCGCCTTTTTTACGCTTAACATATTGCCGGCATCATAATCGATTACAGCGATCACAGGTCATTCTCCTCTGCATTCAGAACAGGATCATTGTCCTGTTCTATCTCAAATGAAAAATCATCCTGTACATCTGCGCTGACAGGTGAATTGTCGACAAGCACACCGTAGAGTGCACGGGTATACTCCGGCGTACCCTCCAGTTCGATCCAGCTTCTTGCCTTATCAACGCTGACACCGAATGTATTATACAATTCATCATATACAAGCCTTGCCTGTTGCGAATACTTATCTATGATCCCGAGTCGCGCTGCTTCCTCCGCGTACTTATCCGTCATCTGAACACCCTGTACAAGGGCATTGAGCGCTTCCATTCTAAGACCCATCTTCATATAATTCTGATAAGAGTCATAAGGTCTCTTAATACGAAGGAGCGTGACCGTACGGTCATACAGTATCTGATCGTCCGAAGTAAGCTTATGTCCGCGCATATATTCGTACGTCTTCTGGTATTCGCCGGTTGAATAGAACTTCTTGGCCTTATTTATATCCTGTGAATAAGGAAGCAGGAATGCCAGAAATGTGATCACTAGGCCGATCGTGATACAGAACAGCGAGATCGCCACGACCTTCTTCCTGGGAAGCTTTTTGCCCGGTACTTCCGGAATATTTTCCTTTTCCTTTTTCTTCTTTTCTTTCTTCTTTTTCTTGGGCTGTTCGGCAGACTCTTCTCCTTCTTCTCCTTCGGAGTCGCCGCCGCTCTTTCCCTTTTTATCCTTCTTCTCTTTTTTCTTCTTTTCCTTTTTCTTCTTTTCCTTCTTGCCGCCGGCTTCTCCCTGTTCGAGTTCGTTTAATATGGCCTCGTTCTCGGCAGCGCCTTCAGCTGCGATATCAACGGCACTTTGTTCTATACCCGAAACATCTCCGGCATCATCTTCAACCTCTTCAAACAGCTTTGCAAACAGAGTGGCAAAAAATCCGGGCTTTTTCTTTATTGATTCTTCGTCAGGGATATCAAGCATCTCCGGATCGATGAGCATTTCCTCATCGCCTCCGAGGACTTCTATATCACTGTCTTTCTTTTTCTTTCCAAACAGTGAGAATTTCTTTTTCTTTTTACCCTTCGGCTTTTCTTCCTCGTCGATCAGATTGTCGATATCAAATAATTGTTCTTCGGAATCGGATGCGAATAAAGCTTCCGCGGTTTCTGTATTCGGATCAACAAGTTCCGAGTTCTCATCCTTATCGAGCAGGCTTCCGATATCCGAGAGGTCTCCTGATCCGTCATCAAGTGAGCCGAGCAATTCATTAAGATCTGAATCATCCTCAACAGCCGGAGTTTCACCCTCGCCCGAAAAATCAAGGTTGGTTGTGACATCATCAAGCATTGCGGAAAGATCCGTATCGAACATGTCGACACCCAGATCCGGTGTCTCTTCCGATGATGCATCTTCTGTCGATATATCTTCTGTTGATACAGATTCTTCTGTTTTTGCAGCTTCATCTTCCTCAGCTGCAGGTTCTTCAGAAATATCTTCGGAAGACTCCTCAGGGATTTCCTCTGCTGCATCTCCGTCATTGTTCTCTCCCTCACCTGTTATTTCTCCAAGGCTTGAGAGAAGATCGGATATTTCCTGATCAGGCATCAGCGGAGCATCTTCCGGCTCTCCGAGGGACAGGTCAAGTGCTTCGAGAGAGTCAATATCACCGCCTGCAAACGGATCTTCTATTGTTGCCTCTTCCGTATCAGCCGGAGCATCTGTTGCAAATTCTTCCTCTGCCGCGGGCTCTTCCTCTGCTGCAGACTCCTCGTCTGTTGCAGGCTCTTCCTCTGCCGCGGGCTCTTCCTCTGCTTCCGCATTTGCATTTGCAAAGAGAGCCGCTATCGTATCGGCATCAAGTGCTTTCGTACTGTCATTGGGATCAAGGTCATCTATGGATATGCCGGGAACAGATTCATCTGTAGCCTCCGATTCCTCAAGAGCGATCTCTTCCGGCAGAGATTCTTCGACCACAGGCTCTTCAACCACGGGCTCCTCGATCACAGGCTCTTCGATCACGGGCTCCTCGATCACAGGCTCTTCGATCACAGGCTCTTCGAACACAGGCTCTTCGATCACAAGCTCTTCGATCACGGGCTCCTCGATCACAGGCTCTTCGATCACAGGCTCTTCAACCGCAGGCTCTTCAACCACGGACTCCTCGATCACAGGCTCTTCGATCACAGGCTCCTCAACTACGGGTTCCTCGATCACAGGCTCTTCAGCCACGGGTTTTGTGATAGTATCGGGTAACGGAATCTCCTCCATCATGGAAGGCTCCGGAAGGATATCAAGGTTTCCGTCATGTTCTATTACCGGTCCGTCAGGTATTACTACAGGCTCGGCAATGTCTGCCATGGACATATCCGGATCAAATGAAGCCATATCGGATACAGTGTCCGATACGGTCTCTAAAGCAGGCTCATTCTCGTAAACGACCGGCTCAACCTCCGGTAATATATTGTCAGTTGTCGCAAAAGTATCCGCAACAGTATCTGCAACAGGCTCCTCGGCGGCAACAGTCTCATCAACAACAGGCGTTGCGGCTGCCGCCTCAGGCGTATGTATTTCGATCTCGCCCTCATTGGTAAACGATGCGTTATGATCATAAGCATTTCCGAGGATAGCAGAATTAGACCCCGTAAGTCCGTCTACCATCGCAAGTACGTCTTCTCTTGCAAGATCAACGGTCTCCTCCGGCTTCTTCTCCGGTTCGGGATCAGGTATTCCCATAGCCTGCCTGAGCAGACTATCTAAATAATCTTCAGTGGACTGTGCCATACTATCCTCCGAGTACACAAAATATCAATTTATACTACCATATTTTGGGCACGCAAACAATATAAACATAATAAAACGGAGCCGGAAATCCGACTCCGCTGCTTTATTTGATATCACTTGTTATTCTACTGCTGTTCCGTTTTTTTCGGAGATCAGTTTATCAATGATCAGTACAAGATTACCGATCTCAGGTTTGCTAAGCTGAGCATCTGCGCCAAGCGCTTCACCTTTGATCCTCATCTCCTCGTTTACGAGTGATGAGAAGATAACAACCGGAATGTCCTTCAATCCGTCATCCGTCTTGATCAGATGCGTAAGTCTGTGGCCGTCCATCTGAGGCATCTCGATATCGGTAATAACAAGCTGAACCTTTTCCGAAAGTGTGCCCGAATCCCTTGCTTCACAGATGTAATCCCATGCCTGCAGACCATCCTCGGTTCTCTTGATATTATCATATCCTGCTGCAGTAAGAGCATCGAATATAAGCTTGTTAAGAAGATGCGAATCCTCTGCAATAACGATAGGCACCGAACTTCTCTCTCTTGCACCGAGTGCCTCGATCTGATTCATGCGAAGGCCTGTCTCGGGGCTGATATCTGCCACTATCTTCTCGAAGTCGAGTATAATGACAAGTCTGTCATCAAACTTCACGATACCTGTTGAAACGCCCTCAACCTCATTATTGACCGTTGCATCGGGTCTGATGATCTCCGTCCAGTTAACACGGTGGATACCCATAACACGGTCTACATGGAAAGCAACATCAAGCTTATTGAAATTCGTGATGATAAACAGACCTTCCTGATCCTCATCATCGCCCATCTGAAGAGCATTCTTCAGACTGATGGCTGTGATCATCTTATCACGTGGCATGAATATTCCCTCAACAGAAGGATGTGAATTGGGAACCGGAGTAACCGGCTGATACGTTATTATCTCACGGATCTTTGCTACGTTGATCCCGTAAGAATTCTCGCCCAGTTTAAACTCAAGGATCTCTAACTCATTAGTACCGTTTTCCAATAAGATTTTGCTATCCATACCTTCACCTCATATAGTAATTTCTGAATGCATAATATTACAAAATACAATCAGCGAATTTATTATATCATACAATTTTTGAAAAATACACCATTAAATACCATTAAACCGTGTATTGAGACAGATCGGAATTGATCTCGTCCGAATACTGATTCAGGTTCTCTGAAATGCTGGTAATATTCTCCGTTTCCGTACGAAGCTTATTGCTCTCTGTTACTATCATATCGCTCAGGCCCAAAACCTCGCTGATGTTTGAAGCCTGTTCCTTGGTCGTTACGGCATTGTTGGATGCCACGTCATTGATCCTTTCTATACCACTTGCGATCTCGGAAATACCGTCCGTTGCCTTTGCAACATCATCATATATCAGATTGAACGATTCATTTGCACCCTGAACACCGTTTAAGCAGGCTTCCATATCGGTAACGCAGATGTCCGCTTTTTTATTGATATCGGCGATATTCTTGGTAACGTCATCTATAAGTCTTCTGATCGTATCCGTAGCTTGCGACGACTGATTTGCAAGAACACCGACCTCGGAAGCTACAACTGCAAATCCCTTGCCCATCTCTCCGGCTCTTGCGGCCTCAATGGATGCATTAAGACTGAGCAGGTTAGTCTGTTCCGAAATTGCATTTATAGTATCCGTTATACCCGTGATCTCTTCTATGGACTTCGCCGTAGAACGGATCAGTTCGGTAAGCTCGTTTATCGTATCGTTAAGAGTGCTGACATTTCTTGTCATGCTCTCCATCTCATCCTTACCCTTTGCCGAAGCTTCAAGAGTCTCATCGCAAAGGCTTCTGACGTTTTCTGCATTCTGTGCAAGCTGTCCCGATGTTGCTGCAAGTTCTGATGCAGCCCCCGCAACATCCTCGATAGAACGGTTCATATCGCTGAGCGTCGAATTAAGCTTCTCGATAGATTCTCCCTGGTTCTGGTTGGCATCGGAAAGAATATGTGAAATATCGAAACACTCACCGGCACGGCTGTTCATGGCACCTGATATATCAGACAGGCTGTTGAGAGTCGTTCTCATCTTGGTTATATATTCGTTCAGGCTCTCACTCAGAGTCGTGATCTCATTGTTTCCTTCGGGAACGATATTGACCGTAAAGTCACCCTTGCTGATGTCGGTTATGCGTTCTGTTACTGTTGTTACAGGATTGATCGCTTTGCTGATCGTGAAGTACATGATAGCCGAAAGGAGCGCAAGCAGTATGATCGCACTTGCAAACGTATACAGCATTACCTTCCAGATAGTATCACTTAAAATTGTTGAAGGCACTGCACTTACAACCGTCCATGATGTCCCATCGATATCCGTTGCGGTATACATCGTTCCATCAGCCGTTACGACCTTGCTTCCGTCACCGGATGCGTTCTTATTCATTGAATCAAATATCGGAGCAAGACTCTTTGCCACGGAATCCGTTGTATTTTCAAGCGTCTGTCCTACTGAAGATTCAACATTGCTGACAAGTATGTCCTTTGTGTCCTTGTTGATGATATAGTACTTCGCTTCATTTGAGAATGATGAAAAACTCTTGACCTTCTCTGCAACCTTATCGAAATTGATATCACTTGAAAGCACAACGTTATCGGTTACCATTATCGCACATGCAAGGCAAGTCTTTCCTGTTGATGCGTCAATATAAGGCTCTGATGAATAGAGGGCACCCTTCTGGGCAACAGCGCCCTGGAACCATGCTCTGTCAGTAAATACAAATGTATCATCCGGAACCCATCCGGAACCGTCGAGGAACTTACCCGTATCCCCGTATGCCATATATATATCCTGTGAATCCGGATCTTCCGCCGTGAGCTTTAACAACATTTCAAGTGCAGCGTCATATGACAATGCAGGAGTGTTTCTGATAACATTCGCTGTCTGCTCGACTCTGTCACCTATGCTGTTCCACCAGTTTTGTATCTCACTTGCATATGCCTGGGACTCTCTTGCCAGGATAGTGTTTGTAAGAGACTGGATATTATCAACCGCGATCTTGATGCTTATCTGGGTGATAATAACGATGATCACGGCAACACAGATAATGATCCTGCTAAGCAAACTCTTCTTTAATGATTTTCTTTTCTGGGGTTTCATCAAGTTCTCTCCTTTATGGGTGATATTTGAAACTGAGTGTAATTATATCACAAACAGCACGAAATGTGCCTGTTTATTTGGCAAATATTATCGAAAAAGTTCGATCTTTTTTCTGACAACTTCCTTCATCGCCCCGATCTCGTATTCCATAAGGCCCGTCAGAGTCGCAGCCCCGGCATTTATCCCTTTCTCAAGTCCGGCTTTTCCTGCCTTGTCGATATCGGTAAAAATGTTTATCTTGCATATGCCTCTCTTTACCGCTTCGCGAAAATCATCATCTGAAAGTCCGCTTCCGCCGTGCAGAACAAGCGGTATGCCGGTAAGATCAGCTATTGTCTTTATTCTCTCAAAATCAAGCCTGGGCGGG
The DNA here is from genome assembly GCA_902775485.1 of uncultured Lachnospiraceae bacterium. Lineage (GTDB taxonomy): Bacteria > Bacillota > Clostridia > Lachnospirales > Lachnospiraceae > UBA2868. The sequence goes on along the minus strand of CACYMJ010000026.1, from coordinate 2,797 downwards.
AATTTGTAATCTCCATGCGCATTTCCGACGGCAACCGCAAGCGAATCCACTTTTGTGTTGTCTACAAAACGTACCGCCTGATCGGGATCGGTGTAAAAATCTTCCGGCTTCTCGAGTTTTCCAGCGCCTTCATTGTCACCGACATGTCCGAGTTCTCCCTCGATCGTTACATCCCGGGAGTGACAGATTTCGGCCATCTTACCGACCTTTTCCAGATTTTCCTCAAACCCGAGCGTTGAGCAGTCATACATTATCGAAGTAAATCCCAGATCCATTGCCTCGATACATTTGTCGTATGTAAGTCCGTGATCGTAATGAACGCATACCGGAACCGAGGCCTTCTCAGCCATCGGTATCAGATATCCGGCTACCCGCTCAAGCGGCATATATGGCAGCAAAATCTAACGGGAGAATCCATTTCCTCCGCTGTCTCAATGACCGCACGTGCCATTTCAATGTTCACGGCATTGAAAAAACCGACTCCGTACCCACCCTTCTTTGCCGGCATCAGGATTTCGTTCATATTGACTAGCATATATTTTCTCCTTTGATCATTCGGTCTTTTTCCAACCGTCTGCTATCATCTCATCGATCTTCTCAAAACTCTTAAGGCCGCCGAGAGCATCATAAGCCGTAACACAGCATGCGCCTGTTGCTGCGGCATATCGTACGCAGTCTTCTATCCCATAACCTCTAAGCATCGCCGTCAGAAATGCCGCAACACTTGTATCTCCTGCGCCTGTTCCGGACAATACCTGCTCCGGCACAAAGCTTTTTTCAAAACCGTATTTTGAGCTCCATTTAGCAGAGTCGAGTTCAAGTTTCGGGCTGATCTGCGCTATCGATATTTCATCCTTTGTACAATAATACAGGCCCGGCTGTCCGCATTTGATCAACACGATCTTAGCGCCCATTTTAAGGCATTTGTCACCGAGCGGTCGGATATCCTCTTCGATGCTCATGATGCTTGTCAGATCCTCATCAGGATGATCGCGGCGGATCTGTTCAAATCTTTCCCGCTCAAGCATGAACATGAGCTCTTCTGCACTAGGGACAAAAATATCGACGTAAGGAAGCACATCAGAAAGAATCCTGCTCCAATTAACATGCCCTGATTCACTGTCGGGATCGACAAAGCACATATCAAGACTTGTCGCAGCTCCCGCTTCCTGTACCATGCGCATGATACTTACAAGTTCGGATCCGTCGTTTTCATATATGTGTTTCATTATAGGGGGATATCCGAAATGGAATAGAGATGCCTCTTTTACGGCATCCATTGGAATATCTCCGGCACAGAAAGTGTCGTTTGCACCGGGATCGTGAAGAAAGATCCTGTCAACACCCGGTACGGAGATCACTATCGAATATGATGTAAAGTCCCCCGCACTTCTGATAAGTCCGTACGAGGCACCGTATTTACCGGTAATGGATTCGATCATATCACCGAACGCATCATTACCGATCTTGCCGGCAAGCGTTACATCTGCACCCAGTATCTTCATTGCCAGTCCTGTATTGGCAACAGCCCCGCCTGTATGAATATCGGCGGGGCCTACATTTGTCAGTGAACCGGGCGACAAGATATCATGCAGGTTTTTTGAAGCCTGCTGTGGGAATGTCGGAGTTATATCCAGACAAATATGTCCCGCTACCACTGCCTTTTTGTTCATATCCTCTCCTGTCAGGAAATATCGTCTGATGTTAATTTATAACAAAATCATCGGCTTGTCTATTCCCAGAACAGTTCATCGAGTGTTTTATCAAGCACCTTACAGATCGCTATGCAAAGATTGATAGTCGGATTGTAATCACCTTTTTCGATCGCGCTTATCGTCTGTCTCGATACCCCGCACGCCTTGGCCAGATCTTCCTGGGACAGGTCCATACCGGCACGTGCGGCCTTAAGCTTAAGATTTTTCATACTCAGTCCTCACTTTCTTCAAGTGATCCACTGTTTCTGTCCTTCATGTCCTTTATAATAAGCAGGATACCGGCGTACAACATGAGTATACAGCAAAGTGCGTTTGCGCCGGAATCCGAAACAATGCCGTCAACAATGAACATTCCGCCTAAAATGTTTGCGACTACACTAAACAGATTGATGATACCTGCAACGATACATATGACGATGAGTCTCTTCTTGTTCGTATTTATGCCATAGTATGCATCATTTAATATGCTGATCGTTACCTGAACCAGGATTCCCACAAACATGATGAAAAAGTATTTGGTAAAGCTCGAAGCAACTTCGATCCCGGCAATATCAAGTGTCATCACAACGGCTGCAGCTATCATGCTTGCCCAAAAGCCGTATTTATATGCCTTTCCTCTTGCCATCTCCTGTCTCTCGTCATACTTTGTAATGACCTTCTTATCTCTGTTCATATACCTGAAAAGGAATATGCATATGATAAGTCCGACGATTATACCGAATGCTATAACTGATGCTTTAAAAATTCCAAGTTTATCCATTTTATTTCCCTCTCTTCTTAGCAGATGTATTATTTGATGTCTTTGAAGCCGGCCTGTGCACTTGGTCGCCTCGTTTACAATAGCATAATACTGCATCGATGGAATTCTGTCAAGTATATTTTACATTTCTCTTTTGTCAGATGATTTTTGCTAATAAAAAAGATGGCTGAAAAGCCATCTTTTACCTTAAAAACTCAATACTGATAACGATCAAACATCAACTCTTAAAAAAGCCTTCGACCGATTAGTGACATTCAGCTGAGTACATCGCTGCACTTACACCTATGCCCTATCTACCTTGTCGTCTTCAAGGGGTCTTATC
>CACYMJ010000025.1 GCA_902775485.1 uncultured Lachnospiraceae bacterium | reverse complement strand
GCATAGGTGTAAGTGCAGCGATGTACTCAGCTGAATGTCACTAATCGGTCGAAGGCTTTTTTAAGTCGGTGTCATATATCATTATCAGTATGTAGTTGTTAGGGTATGGACCTTTAGCTCAGTTGGTTAGAGCAACCGGCTCATAACCGGTCGGTCCTGGGTTCGAGTCCCCGAAGGTCCACTTTGATAGGAGTGTTGTTTAAATACTCCTATCAGCATTCCTCGATAGCTCAATGGTAGAGCATTCGGCTGTTAACCGAAGGGTTGTTGGTTCGAGCCCAACTCGGGGAGTTAAAAAGGAATCTGGCTCCGTGGTCAAGCGGTTAAGACATCGCCCTTTCACGGCGGTAACACGGGTTCGATTCCCGTCGGAGTCATTTATAGTAATAATTCCTAGGCCCAGTGGCTCAGTTGGTTAGAGCGCCGCCCTGTCACGGCGGAGGTCACGGGTTCGAGTCCCGTCTGGGTCGTTATATGTCCCGATTGAGCGCAATCATGACATTTGCCGCAGTGGCGGAATTGGCAGACGCCCGGGACTTAAAATCCCGTGGGTAGTAATACCCGTGCCGGTTCGACCCCGGCCTGCGGCACTAAAGAGGAACAAAAATGTTTAGCATAGTCTGTGCTAAACATTTTTTTGGTGCTATAATATGACGCGAATCAATAAAAACACAAAGGAGATATGATATGGCACAATATCCTGTAGTTACGTTTGTTATGGAAAGCGGCGATACATTCAAGGCTGAGCTTTATCCGGATATCGCCCCGCAGTCCGTGAACAATTTTATTTCTTTAATAAGTAAAGGTTTTTACAACGGACTTATTTTCCACCGTGTTATCCCCGGATTTATGATCCAGGGCGGAGATCCCGAAGGAACAGGCATGGGTGGCCCGGGATATTCAATAAAGGGTGAGTTTTCAAGCAACGGATTCAAGAATGACCTAAAGCATACAAAGGGCGTGCTTTCAATGGCCAGAAGCATGATGCCCGATTCGGCGGGTTCCCAGTTCTTTATAATGCATGAGACCAGCCCACATCTTGACGGACAGTATGCGGCATTCGGTAAGATAACGGAAGGTCAGGAGGTTGTGGATGCCATAGCCGTAACGGATACCGATTATAACGACAAGCCGTTGACACCGCAGGTGATGAAAACCGTCACGGTAGAAACGTTTGGTGTCAACTACCCGGAACCCGAGAAACTATGATAGGTTTACTGATTTTATTATTTGTTGGCCTTATGCTGTCATATGTATTGGATAGGGATCCTGAGGAAATATTTCCTCCTTTCGTTATGACGGTGATGATAGGTATATATTCGCTTGCACTTTTAAAAAAATCACATCATGCTTTTTTTGCATCTATTTGTGTATTCTCACTAATTGCTGTTTATTTTGTATACAAGTTATTGAGATATTTGAAAAATATCCGATACAGTGGAACAACGGGACTAACCGGGATGTTGTTTAAATGGCTAAGGAACCATATAGGCTTTTTAGTCTATTTATCGGTCTGCATATTGGCAATATATTGCTACAGCACACATTTTGTACATGTCTGGGATGATTTTCACTATAACGCGACGTTTCCAAAGGACTGTTATTTTTATGGAACGATGCCTACGGGAGTTAGATCGGCTACACACTACAAGAGTTATTTGCCACTGCAGCAATTGTTTTTTTATTGGGGATTTCAAAGTAGCGGTTTTTCTGAACCTATGATGTTCCAGTATAAGATGGTACTTATTTACACATTACTTTTGCCTTTCTTCCAACGGATAGGCAGGGTGAGTGGGACTATCATGAACATTATTGTTGCGGTATTTCCGATTGTAGTACCTTTCCTTTTTCTGTATGAGGTTCAGGAAAGCCTTTCGATGGATATGGTTTTGGCCAGCCTTTTTTGTTATGCATTTATAAATATTATCTATGGGGAAAAACGAGACTGGTTGCTTTACTATAGTATATCTGCATCTTTGGTATGTTTAACATTAATGAAAACAATATCTGTATTTTTTACATTGATATGTTTGTTTGCTTGGATCCTTGTTATTCTTATAAAACGCCGCAAGGGGCGATTGGGCCTTATAACGGCTGAAAGTATATGGTGGGCAGTGTCGTGCCTGGCGTGTGCAGGAGCATATTTGAGTTGGACTGTTTTTTGCAGGATAAATGGTAATTCAACGTATCTGTCACGTAATCTTATTTCAAATATGAAAAATGGGATGGTAATCCCGGAATATACAGTAGATACTATCCGTAATATGCTTAAAAGTCTGGCTACTCTTCATCTTAACCTCGGATCCCGGGGATTAACCATGTTGGCTGTCGGTGTAATAGTTTTTATAATATGCCTTATATTAGGCCTCCATGGCCTCATCAATCAGGGGGATAAGGTTGCAATATTCACTCTGATATTGGGTTTTATCGGGTATTTTGCAGTTCTTTGTTACACATTCGTATTTGTGTTTGAACAGTGGGAGGCAGAGGAACTTTCCAGTCTTGATAGGTATTTTGGAACATATGCGGCAGTGTTGTGTGGCATTTTCTTTTTCAGACTTATTTTGGCTTATGAGTCTGATGATCTGATTCTTTATAAGATCTCGGCAGTTGTTTTAACGATAGTATTATTTATAAGTCTTCCATATGAGAGTCTGGTAGATGTGTTGATTCCTTCACGGTATATTCCAACCCGAGAAGAATTGTATCATGGAAGACAGGAGGCGGCACAGGAGGCAATTCCGATTATCGACAGAAATCTTACTCAAGGGATAATAATGGTTGTAAACGACAGGGGTAATAATATTTACTCTAGAAGTCTGGATTATGAGCTGATACCTCATGTCGCATACGAATTTAACGTTTATGATTATGAAAAACAGGGAATAGCAGGTGTATTTGAGGAAAGATTACTGGATGTTCGTCCTGACTATGTGTATTTTACTCTTCATGAGCAAAAAGCAGATGATATTTCTGTATACCGGCTTACTGATGAGTATGTACCTGTGAGTGATATAGCCGGACTGTACAAAAGAATGTAGAAATAGTATATTTGTGGAGTAACATTTTGTAGATTTGATTTGGAGGAATAAAATGGAATCACTGGAATACAGATATGACACGCAGCTTCTTATAGAAGGAGAAGATCTTGATGAAGAAGCAATAAATGACTATTTTACCGAGAATTTCAAGGGTGACTGCCTTTTGGCGGTGGGTGATGAGGAACTTATAAAGATCCATTATCATACCAACGAACCCTGGAAGGTACTTGAGTACTGCTCAACACTTGGTGAGATATACGATATCGTTGTTGAAGATATGGACAGACAGTCCAGGGGACTTAAGGGTTAAAATATAAGAATAAGGTTGACATAATGCACCGCACGAGGGTAAAATAATCGGTGCAGTATCAAATAATGCCAACAAATGAAAGGCGGGGGTCTTATGAAAAAAACGATCAGACGAATAGTTGCGGCAGCAGCGTTTTTAGGTGTCCTGGTTCAGCCGGTTACGGCATTTTGTATGCCAAAACTGGCATATACGTATACGCTTCCTGTTAGTGCCGCTGCAAATACCGGAACTCTTATCGGTACAGAGATAGGTCATTGCCAGGAGAGAAAGTTTAAGATCGGCGGCGGACTTTTAACGATCCAGTCGATCAATTACGGTAATCAGTATCAGGCAACCGGAACCAACACAACCGGCCCGGCGCTTCCGTATTCAAAATTTACCACGGTCAATCCCGTGATCGTAGGTCCTATGGTAAGTACAGCACAGTCTCTCGGCTATCAGCCTTCGGCTGCATTTGATCTTGAGATAGGCGGCTTTACGAATTATGCGGGATATACACCCAGTTCAAAGTTGTATCTTCCGATGAACTATGAGATGTTTGTATGTCCCGTGGCTGGATATCAGCCGGCAATGATGGTGCTTCTTCCCAATGGAATGTTCAGACTGCTTAATGATTCAGAGTTTGACAGAAGCTATTCGGGATCGCTCTTTGTGGACGGATCGCAGAAGTTTGTACTTCATACATATTACCCGAAGGGAATATATATGCTGGTGTACATACGTCAGTAATATGACCCGGTACAAGATACTTCCACTACAAATATAATTATGTAAACCAAGCGGTCAGGCAGTACTTGCAAAAGCCCCGTATTTATGGTATATTCACAGCGTGTTAACTTTTAGTTAACACGCTGTTCATATTTTGTTCACGAAAACCTTTAAGAAATTTAAGTGATTTTCTTGAACAAAGTTGACAAATTCCGATTGGAATTCTTGAAAGTTTTATCCAAAATGTGAATGTTGCCCAATGAATTATCGAAAAAGGGGTTGCAAAATTAGAATTATTGCAATATACTACATTTACGAAAACGATTAAGGAAACTAATCGGGATCAAGAAACATTTTCATTCATTAAAAGGGAGGAAAACGAGTAATGAAGAAGAAAGTACTTAGCGCTTTACTTGCTACAGCTATGGTTGCTACATTATTAGCAGGCTGTGGTTCACAGGCAGCAGCTCCTGCAGCAGAACCTGCAGCAGAGCCCGCAGCAACAGAGGAAGCAGCTCCTGCAGCTGAGGCTGAAGAGCCCGCAGCAGAGGAAGCAGCAGCTCCTGCAGCTGACGAAGGAAAGGTTCTTAACATCTACTGCTGGAACGAAGAGTTCAAGAGCCGTCTCATCAGCCACTATCCCGGATACGAAGAAGTAGACGGAACAACAGGTAAGATCGGTGATGTTGATGTTAAGTGGAACATCACACCTTCAGAGAACAATGCATACCAGAACAACCTTGACGCAGCTCTTCTTAAGCAGGCTGACGCAGCAGCTGATGACAAGATCGACCTTTTCCTTGTTGAAGCTGACTATGCTCTTAAGTATGTAGATACAGACTACACAGCACCTGTTGCTGATTTTGGTCTTACAGATGCAGATCTTGCTGAGCAGTATGATTACACAAAGAAGATCGTTACAGATTCCAACGGCGTTCTTAAGGGCGTTTCATGGCAGGCTTGTCCCGCTATCATGTTCTACAACAGAGAGATCGCTAAGGAAGTACTTGGTTCTGACGACGCTGATAAGGTTCAGGAAGCAGTTAAGGATTGGGCAGCATTCAAGGCTACAGCAGATAAGCTCAAAGATGCAGGCTATCAGGCATGCTCATCAGTTAACGATACATTCCGTGTATACTCAAACAACGTTTCTTCAAAGTGGGTTGATGGCACAAAGATCAACATCGACAAGAACATCGAGAACTGGGTTAACGATTCTAAGGCACTCGTAGACGCCGGCGAAGCTGGAACACATGATCTTTGGTCTGATGACTGGTCAAAGGGCTTCTTCAAGGATGGTAAGGTATTTGCTTACTTTGGACCCGCTTGGTTCATCAACTTCTGTATGTCATGTGACCAGGAAGGTTCCGTTGGTATCGACGGTGGTTGGGGCGCAACAGTTGGTCCTCAGTCATTCTTCTGGGGCGGCACATGGATCTGTGGAGCAACAGGTACAGATAACACAGCACTTGTTGGCGACATCATGAAGCAGATGACATGCAACGCTGATATCATGAAGGATATCGTTAAGCAGGACGACGATTTCGCAAACAACAAGAAGGCTATGGCTGAAATGGCATCTTCTGATTACACATCAAAGGTTCTTGGCGGAATCAATCCCCTTCCTATGTACATGGAAGGTGCTGAGAAGATCGACCTTTCAAACCTGTCAGCTTATGATCAGGGATGTAACGAGAGCTTCCAGAACGCTATGAAGGATTACTTCCTTGGCAACGCTACATACGAAGAGGCACTTGATAACTTCTACAAGAGCGTAATCGAGAAGTATCCTGAACTTACACAGTAATAGGAAATTCATAAATCGTAAGATTTAGTTAAGAAATGCGCCTGCCTGTAGTGGGCAGGCGCTTTCTTTATCTAAAATCCATGACTGGATGCGTTGTATATGATATAATATCTAACGTCAGCAGGTCTTACAGAGCAGTTCTGCAAATGTGCCAGGAATGCTGATGTAAGCCCGGGGTGGCTAGAACATGCAGGAGAAGGAGGACATGCTTTATGGCTAACGCGCCAAAAAAGGGTAAGAGTCAGGTGGTCAGGTATAATAAGTGGGGTTATATCTTCCTGATTCCGTTCATCGTTGTATATCTGGTATTTCAGCTTGTTCCGCTGTTTACGACGATCTACAACAGTTTCTTTGAAAATTATATGTCGGGTCTGAAACAGATAGGCCCCAATTTTGTAGGTCTTAAGAACTACATGGAGATCATTTCAAACGGAGATCTCATCAAGTACACTCAGAACACCCTGATCATGTGGGTTTTGGGATTTGTTCCGCAGATATTCTTTTCGCTTCTTCTTGGTGCCTGGTTCTCTGATACAAGGCTCAGGCTCAGATGTGCGGGATTTTTCAAAACTGTTATATATCTTCCCAACCTCATAATGGCAGCATCTTTTGCAATGCTGTTCTTCACACTTTTTGCAGATACAGGCCCGATAAATACGACAATGGTAAATATGGGTCTTATATCGGAACCTTATAAATTCCTTGAACATGCGGCAGGTTCACGCGGACTTGTTTCATTCATGAACTTCCTTATGTGGTTCGGTAATACAACGATCCTTCTGATGGCCGGTATGATGGGTATAGACGGATCATTGTTCGAGGCGGCACAGGTTGACGGTGCGACATCAACGCAGGTGTTCTTTAGGATCACGCTTCCGCTGCTTCGTCCGATACTTCTGTATGTTATGATCACATCACTTATCGGTGGTCTGCAGATGTTCGATGTACCTCAGGTTCTGACAAACGGTAAGGGAAATCCGGTCCGAATGTCCATGACACTGATCATGTACTTAAACAACCATCTGTATTCCAAGAACTTCGGTATGGCAGGTGCGCTTTCGGTATTCCTCTTCATCATAACCGGTATCTTAAGCCTTATAGTTTATAAGTTCTCGGTACAGGATAATGTTGATGAAATCAAGCACAGAGACAGAAACAAAAAATAAGGAGGTTGACCTAAATGAGACAAGACAAAGAATATGATGTTGAAGGCGGTTTAGGTTTAACCGTCAGACGAATAATAGCTTATGTAGTACTTATAATCCTTTCGATCCTCTGCCTGTTCTGGTTTTACATTTTGTTTGTAAATGCCAGCCGTGCACATTCGGATCTTGCCCGTGGGTTTACGCTGGTTCCCGGAAGTTATCTGCTCAAGAACTGGCAGGGTGTTGTAAACGGAACGCAGCCTATCGCAAAGGGTATGCTCAACTCGTTCATAGTAGCTGCATGTGCATCTGTTCTGAGCGTATATTTCTCAACAATGACCGCATATGCGATCCATGTATATGATTTTAAGGCGAAAAAAGCGATATTTACGTTCATCCTTGCAGTCATGATGATCCCGACGCAGGTTACCGCGCTTGGTTTCATCAAGCTGGTTCAGGGCATCAAGCTTGAGGACAGTTTTATTCCTCTTATCATCCCTGCGATCGCTGCTCCCGCTACATTCTATTACATGAAGCAGTATATGGAGAGTACGCTCCCTCATGCCATAGTTGAGGCTGCCAGGATCGACGGCGCCGGTGAGATCAGAACGTTCAACACAATATCGCTTCCTATGATGAAGCCCGCAATTGCGGTTCAGCTGATATTCACATTCGTGTTTAACTGGAACAATTACTTCACACCCGCACTGATACTGCATGATGACAAGAAGAAGACGCTTCCCATCCTGATAGCACAGCTTCGAAGCGCAGACTTTCTGAAGTTTGATATGGGTCAGGTGTATGTCACGATCGCATTCTCGATATTCCCGGTAATAGTTGTTTACCTTTGCCTGTCGAGATTCATCGTCGGCGGAGTTGCACTGGGATCTGTCAAAGGCTGATTTAAATAGTGACAAAGGGACGGTTCTTTTGACACAAAAAGAACCGCCCCTTTTTTGTGTCAAAAGAACCGTCCCTTTGTCACACCTTTGTCACATTTCTCTGAGCAGGAACAGGTGTCCGGCAGGGTTTTCGTATATGCAGTCATATTTGTCCATGACCGAGTCGTAGATCTGCGGAAGGTTCTCTTCGAAGTGATCGCCGATGATCAGCCACTTGGGCGGGTCGTTATCAAGCATATTGAGGATGTCCGTCTGAGCCTGCGGATACAGGTATATAAAAAACGGCTGGTTGACGACATAGCGGCAGCAGGGTGTGATATCGTTTGCTTCGAACATCTGCATGTCGATAATAAATGAAAATACGCTGTTTCTGTCGCATTCGGGGATCAGAGCGCCTATATCCGTGGCATTTTTCTGGTAGTCAATCCCTGAGCCCGAATTGCGGTCATACAGCACCGTTCTTACGGTATCAAGGCCTGAGGGTACGTAATAGCACGTAAATACAAAGAACAGGGCAATACATACCGCCTGTTTCCAGTTCTCAAACAGTATGAGAGGCTCGTATATCTTCAAAAACAGTATAAGTGCCAGGCAGAGGGACGGATAGACCGTTGTGAAATAGTAGTAAAACGGAGTGCCCAGATGCAGCAGCAGCCATGTGGCAGCCGACATTGCCATCAGAATGACGGACACTTCCTTTTGGATGCGGTCGCGCATAAGTATTGCAAAAACAAATGCAAAGACACATCCTGAAAGCTTCAGTTCCCATGTCAGGCTGAAACTTTCATAGTAGTCCGTTGAGCGTGAGAACCCGAGTTTGAACACGCAGTCTATCATATCGGTAAGAGCACCGTTGGCACCGAAGTAAACTATGACCGGAAACGCTGCCAGAGCCACTCCGAGAAGAATGTATACAATATTTAATAACATGCGTTTTATATTCTTCGAGCAAAGGTCGGAGTATATAATGGCGGCAATGATGCCAAGGACCGGAGCACCGACACTGATCTTGGAGAGAACATCAAATCCGAGTGAAAATCCGAGCAGGACCATGTATGATACCTGCAGGTCATCAAATTTTCTTTTCTTTTGCACCGTCTCCCGAAGGACTATGTACAGACAGGCAAGTGAGATGGGAAGCGCAAATTCCTCCATCGTATTGCCACCCCACAGTGTCGTGATATTTGCCCACAGATAGACGATCATCACAAATACAGCCTTCTTTTTCGTGATGAACAAAAGGCAGATCTCATATATAAGCACCAAAGATGCAAAAGCAAATGGTATCTGTATCAGGAAAGCGCCCAGTCTGTCATGTGCCATGAGCTGGCCGAGGGCCTCTATAAAGAAAAAATAAGGCCCTTTAAGATCGAAAAAATCGCGGTAGGGGATCTTTCCCTCGAGTATCCCGCGCCCGACGAGCGTGAAAAAGCTTGCATCACATCCGTACCAATACTTGTAGAACGGGCTTGTCCACAATGAGAACACGAACAGATGGGTAAGGCTTACGATAAATAGTCCGATATATTCAACAATCTTCTGTCTGACGGGGAGTTTTTCGATATCCGGATCGAGTATAATACGCTTTTTCACCAAAGAACCTCTTCTTTACATTTAATGCTTATCTCATTATAATTAGAAAAGCTGATAATATCAATAATCGCCACCAATCTGAAAGGATATTTGCCATGTACGGTCAGGAAACAAACATGCGTGAACAGGTCGTTGAGGAATACAAGGATGATCTGACAAAGCTCCTTAGGTATCTTCCGTTTCTTGAAAAAAGAGGCGGTAAGGATGTTCAGCAGTTTTACGAAGGCGACGAACAGAATAAGGTTATCCCCGTGCCTGTGTATGATTCCACCCTGCTGGCCTTTGTCAAGGAAGCAAAGACGACCAAGTTCATGAACAGGAACTATCCCTACATATACAGGAGATGGAACCTGCCCGATCCTGCGGCCGAGAGAAAGGCAATGGAGTCGGCAACGCTGCGGGATATCGATCTTTTCAGGGGAATAATCAGCAAATATGTCCTCGGAGGACAGACAAAAGCGGTCATGTGGACCATGGCGGTTGAGGAGAGGATATTTGTAACGGCGCTTACAAAGCTTCGCTCCCTGGTATTTGACTACAGCAAAGATCCGAAAGAGATGAGGCCGAGGTAGAAGATGATCTCGAAGAAAATGGAAAGCCTTGTAAAGGGCAGCTCGGTGATCCGGGCAATGTTTGAAGAAGGAAAACAGATGGCGGCAAAGTACGGAGCCGAGAACGTATTCGATTTTTCTCTCGGAAATCCTAATGTTGCGGCGCCTGCCGAGGTAAATGAAGCCATTATCGATATAGTAAAGAACACGGACAGCGTCAAGCTGCACGGATATATGTCAAATGCGGGACATGACGAGGTAAGACAGGCAATAGCCGAATCCCTTAACTCGCGTTTTGGCACATCATATGACAAGGGTAATATCGTGATGACGGTAGGTGCGGCGGGAGGTCTGAACGTTGCACTAAAATCGATCCTCAATCCCGAAGATGAGGTTATAGCGTTTGCACCTTACTTCGGAGAGTACAACAATTACGTGTCAAATTTCGATGGGAAAATGGTTGTAATAACACCTGATACCGAAACGTTCCAACCGAATCTCGTTGAATTTGAGCAGAAGATCACAGACAGGACAGCCTGCGTGATAGTAAACTCTCCAAATAACCCGACAGGCGTTATTTATTCCAAAGAGACACTCGACAGACTGGGTGCGATCCTCGAGAAGAAACAGCAGGAGCTTGGCAGGACGATCTATCTCATAACCGACGAGCCGTATCGTGAACTGGCTTATGACGGAGCAGTCGTTCCGTGGGTACCGGATCATTACAGTAATACGATAGTCGGATACTCATACAGTAAATCGCTCTCGCTCCCCGGAGAGAGAATCGGATATCTGGTGATCCCGTCAGAGGTTGATGACTATGCGGATCTGTTTGCCGCAGCCGGTGTTGCCACGAGGATCCTCGGTTTTGTCAATGCACCTTCCATTATGCAGCTTGTGATCGGAAAGTGCCTTGATGCCACTACTGATATTTCATATTACGACAGAAACAGGACAACGCTTTATGAAGGCCTGACAAAGCTGGGCTTTACATGCCAAAAGGGCGAGGGAGCGTTTTATCTGTTCATGAAGTCGCCGATAGACGACGATAAGGAGTTTGCCAACAGAGCCAAGAAGTACAACCTCCTCATAGTTCCAGGCTCGACATTCATGTGTCCGGGATATGTCAGGATAGCGTACTGCGTCTCCTACGAGACCGTAACAGGGTCACTGCCGCGATTCGCACAGCTGGCAAAGGAATTCTTTTAGAACGGACGATCAAGACAGATAATGAGTTGGGAAGATAACGTAAGAACCGTCCTTCCGTATGTTCCGGGTGAACAGCCCAAGGACGGCCAAAAGGTAATAAAACTTAACACAAACGAGATGCCTTATCCGCCTTCACCGAAGGTGGCTGAGGCTTTATCACATTATGATGCAAACAGCCTCCGGTTGTATCCGGCCGCGGATGTGGCGCCGCTCCGTGATGCGATAGCCCGGTATCACGGTAAGGGCAGCGATGAGGTCTTTGTCGGGGTAGGCTCGGATGACGTGCTGTCAGTTGCATTTCTGACTTTTTTTAATTCCGATAAGCCCATTCTGTTTCCGGATATCACGTACTCATTTTATGACGTGTGGGCGGATGTCTACAGGATCCCTTATGAGATCCGGCCGCTCGATGAGGATTTTCATATCGTAAAATCGGATTATACGGCGCCTAACGGAGGAATTGTCATCGCCAATCCCAATGCCCCGACAGGTGTTTCCGAGATGGACGATGTAAGGTTTATAGAAGATATCGTTGCCGCCAATCCCGACAGTGTTGTCATAGTCGACGAGGCCTATGTGGATTTCGGAGGAGTATCGGCTCTTCCCCTTACGGAAAAATACGATAATGTTCTGGTGGTGCGCACATTTTCAAAATCGAGGGCATTTGCCGGCATGCGCATAGGATATGCGATGGGAAACAGCAAGCTCATAAAATATATGAACGATGTCAAATATTCCATCAATTCCTATACTATGAACCGGCCCGCTATCGATCTTGGCATTGCGGCCCTTTCGGATAACGCATATTTTGAAAAAACCGTGTCAGCGATCATCAAAACGAGGCAGTGGACCATAGGGGAGCTGAGAAAACGCGGATTTAAGGTAACCGAATCAAAGACCAACTTCGTGTTTGCAAGTCCCGAAGATATCAGCGCGAAGGAGATGTTTGCAAAACTTCGCGAGAGGAACATATACGTCAGATGGTGGGATAAGGACAGGATACGCGACTGGCTGCGCATTTCTGTCGGAACAGACGGGGAAATGCAGACATTGATCGATGCTGTCGATGATATAATGAGAGGATAGTCATGACTACATTTACACATTATCTTATGGTATTTCTGATAAGCATGGTGCCGCTTATCGAACTCCGTGGCGCCATTCCGTATGCGGTGGGCTTCATAAATGCGGGAGTGCCGCTTTCACTGCCTGTGTGCTATGTTATAGCGATACTCGGAAACATGCTTCCGGTGCCGATCATTTTCTTCTTCGCGAGAAAGGTGCTCGAGTGGGGCGCCGACAAGCCCGTGATCGGCGGATTTTTCAGGTTCTGCCTGGAAAAAGGGCACAAAGGCGGAGAAAAACTGCAGCAGAAGGCCGGAAGAGGCCTGTTTGTTGCACTCCTCCTGTTTGTCGGGATCCCGCTTCCGGGTACGGGCGCGTGGACCGGAACGCTTGCTGCGAGCCTTCTTGACATGGATTTTAAATCAAGTGTCATCGCCGTCATGCTCGGAGTCATACTTGCCGGTGTTATCATGGGCATAGTCAGCATGGGCGTGTTCGGGACGATATTTTCCGTGATCTAGGAAAAACAGGATTGAAAGGTCATTACCGGTATAAATGAGCGATCACATAGTAAGAGCAACAGCTGAAAACGGCAGCATCAGGGCATTTTGCGCAACAACAAGGGATCTTGTTGAATATGCACGCGGCTGCCATAACACTTCGCCGGTCGTTACGGCCGCACTGGGCCGCCTTCTTACCGCGGGTGCGATAATGGGCAGCATGCAGAAGGGAGATGACGATCTTCTGACACTGCAGCTTCGGGGCAGCGGGCCGATGAAGGGAATTACGGTCACAGCCGATGCAAAAGCCAACGTTAAGGGATATCCCAATGTTGCTGATGTCATAATACCCGCCAACAGCAGGGGAAAACTGGATGTTTCGGGAGCCATAGGCCCCGGAAGCCTTACGGTCATAAAGGATATGGGGCTTAAGGACCCGTATGTAGGCATGGTCGAACTGATATCGGGTGAGATAGCGGAGGATCTGGCATACTATTTTACATCAAGTGAGCAGGTGCCATCGGCGGTCTCGCTTGGAGTACTGATGGAGAAAAACAACACCGTCAGACAGGCCGGGGGACTGATCATCCAGACGCTTCCCGGAGCAAGTGACGAAGTGATAGATATGCTCGAGGATAAGCTGTCGGGTATTGCATCCATGACACAGATGCTCGATGAGGGCATGACGCCGGAAGATATACTTACAGATATACTCGGAGCTAACAATCTTCAGATACTCGATACGATCCCGACCGCATTTTCATGTAACTGCGACAGGGCAAGGGTTGAGAAGGTCGTGATCAGTCTCGGAAAGAAAGAGATCAAAAAGATGATCGATGACGGCGAGCCGGTAGAGCTTAAATGCCATTTTTGCAATAAGGCCTATGAATTTACGCCGGATCAGCTTAAATCGATATATGACAGGCTTTAAAACAGGCTTTAAAACAGGGGATATATAAAAGGGGGATATCATGAAGTTCACGAAAATGCAGGGGTGTTCAAACGATTACGTCTATGTTAACTGCTTTGAAGAGAAGGTGGATGACATGGGCGCTTTTGCGAAGGCCGTCAGTGACCGCCACAAGGGGATCGGGTCCGACGGTGCGATCTTTATCTGCCCGTCCGATGAGGCGGACTGCGAGATGAAGATGTACAATTCCGACGGATCGTATTCCGAGATGTGCGGAAACGGCATCAGATGCGTGGCCAAGTATGTATATGATAACGGGATCGTTGACAGGAAAGAGATGAACATCCTCTCCGGCGGGCAGATCAAAAAGATCCGCGTCGAGACCGGAGATGAGCACGTTAATGACATAACAGGACGAACATATTCCAAGCGTGATGACGGTATGGCTGTAAGCAAGGTCAGAGTGGATATGGGAGAGCCGATACTTACGCCTGAGAGGATACCGGTGATCTTCTCGGATAACAGCGAGATGATCATCGCACATGATCTGTATGTCGATGATTCAAATTACAAGGTGACGTGTGTTTCCGTGGGAAATCCCCACTGCGTGGTCTTTGTGGATCACCCGGAAAAGATCCCGATAGAGACACTCGGCCCGAAATTTGAAAATCATGTGTGTTTCCCCAACCGTATAAATACGGAGTTCGTGCATGTCCTTGACAGGTCTCGTGTACGGATGCGTGTCTGGGAAAGAGGTGCAGGCGAGACTCTGGCGTGCGGCACCGGTGCATGTGCAACAGCTGTCGCATGCATTTTAAACGGATACACGGATGAGAAGGTCACTGTTCATTTAACAGGCGGAGACCTTGAGATATTCTGGGACAGGGGAGGCGACGGCCACGTATATATGACGGGCGGAGCCGAGACTGTATTTGAAGGAGAGATATGATGACAAATGTACCTGAACTGTTCGGAAGCATGGTTTTTAACGATGCGGTGATGCAGGAGAGACTTCCGAAGGAGACATACCGGTCGCTGCACAAGACGATAGAAAACGGCAATGAGCTGGATATAACGGTGGCCAATGAGGTCGCTGCCGCCATGAAGGACTGGGCCGTTGAGAAGGGAGCCACGCATTTTACGCACTGGTTCCAGCCGATGACCGGCAGGACCGCGGAAAAGCACGACTCATTCATATCTCCGCAGCCGGACGGCAAGGCGCTCATGGAATTCTCCGGAAAAGAGCTCATAAAGGGCGAGCCGGATGCGTCAAGCTTCCCGTCGGGCGGACTTCGTGCAACATTTGAGGCCAGAGGATATACGGCATGGGATCCGACAAGCTATGCGTTTGTCAAGGACGGGGTTTTGTGCATCCCGACGGCATTCTGCTCATACGGCGGAGAGGCGCTCGACAAGAAAACGCCGCTCCTTCGCTCGATGGAAGAGATCAACACACAGGCGCTGCGTATACTGAAACTGTTCGGGAACAAGGAAGTTAAGCATGTCTGGACGACAGTCGGAGCCGAGCAGGAGTATTTTCTCGTTGACAGGGATCTGTATGACCGGCGAAAGGATCTGATCTTTTGCAAGAGAACGCTTTTCGGGGCTCCCGCTCCGAAGGGCCAGGAGATGGATGACCATTATTTCGGCGCCATCAAGCCCAGGATATCTGCGTTTATGAAGGAACTGAACGAGGAACTGTGGAAGCTCGGGGTTTATGCGAGGACCGAGCACAATGAGGCCGCTCCGGCACAGCATGAGCTTGCGCCTATATTTGCAACGACAAACCTTGCGTGCGATCAGAACCAGATTATGATGGAGATCATGAAAAATGTTGCCAGAAAGCACGGGATGGTCTGTCTGCTTCATGAAAAACCGTTCGAAGGCGTTAACGGCAGCGGTAAGCACAATAACTGGTCGATATCAACGGATGCGGGCACCAATCTTCTCGAGCCCGGTAAATCCCCTCATGAGAATGCGCAGTTCCTGCTGTTTCTGTGCGCGATGATAAAGGGTATCGATGAGTATCAGGAGCTGATGCGAGTATGCGTGGCATCCGCGGGCAACGATCACCGTCTCGGAGCCGCAGAGGCGCCTCCGGCCATAGTTTCCGTTTTTGTCGGTGACGATCTTGCGGAAGTGCTCGATTGCATCGAGGAGGGAAAACCGTATGCGGGCTCCAAATCGGGAAGGATGGAGATCGGTGTTTCGGTGCTTCCGTCTATCCCCAAGGACTCAACCGACAGGAACCGTACATCACCGTTTGCTTTTACGGGAAATAAGTTCGAATACAGATCTGTAGGAAGCTCGCAGTCCATAGCCGGTGCCAATACCGTGCTTAACACGATAATGGCCGAAGAGCTGGGTCAGTTTGCCGATGAACTGGAAAAAGCAGGCAAAAAGGACTTTAACAAAGCCTTAAATGACCTGATAAAGCGTACGATCAAAGAACATAAGAGGATCCTCTTTAACGGGGACGGCTACTCGGAGGTGTGGGAAGAGGAGGCAAAGCGAAGAGGCCTTGCAAACCTCAAGACTACGGTGGATGCACTCCCCGCATTTTTGCTGGAAAAAAACATCAAGCTCTTCACAACCCACGGCATATATACCGAGAAGGAGATGAGGAGCCGCTATGCGATATTGCTTGATTCATACAACAAGATCATCAATATCGAAGCACATACGATGATAGATATGGCCAGAAAAGAGATACTTCCCGCGGTCAGCCGTTATGCCGGCGACCTTGCGGATATCCTGTCAAGCAAGATCGCTGTTTCGGAGTCTGTCGGGATAAAGGTTTCCCATAATATGGAGGAAGAGACGCTTACCACGCTGTCGGAGCTTTGTGACAAGGCGCTGACACAGGTCGTAAGGCTTGAGACGCTTGTTGCCAAGACGGATCACAGGGATGAACTTGCAAAAGGCGAGTACCACAGAGATATCGTGATACCCGCCATGAATGAGCTTCGCAAAACATGTGATGCCATGGAATGCCTTACGGCGAAGGATATGTGGCCGTTCCCTCAGTACGGGGACATGCTCTTTAATATCTGATGCCTAGGCAAAGGAATTTTTGATACGCTCGATTGCACTGCCGACCGGCGGTATGAACAGGATCGCAAGCGTGATCGCAGCTTCAATGTATATGTATGATGCGTTGTAGGCTATGCTGTAGATCAGCGGATTCCATCCTTCGGGCGCATACTCTGCGAAGAATACATATCCTGAGATTGCTGAGAATATGAATCTTCCGGTTACGCCGGCTATATAACCGATGTAGAGGCCGATCTTCTTCTGTCTGAAGAATCCGGACAGACCGAGTGCGGTAAATGCCAGACCGTAGTCTATGATCACCTGCAGGGGCGCATAGATCTCAGGTTTCTGGACAAACTGGAGTATGCCGTATGCAAGTGCCGCAGTCAGAGAGTACTTCCATCCGTACAGATATCCGATGATGCATATGAAGAACATACTGCAAAGGGTAACTGATCCCCCGAGGGGAGCTGAAAAGAGTTTGATAAAGGACAGGACAAATGCGAGCGCGATACATACGCCGCATACTGCCAATCCCTTTACTGAAAAGGATTGTTTCATGATATACCTCGCTTCCTTACGTCGGTATCAACCGAATCAAGTTATAGGGGTGTGATCTCAGACCGCGCCGCGGTCACCCCCAGCTGCTTACAGTGACGTAGTATATCACTTAGTGAGGAAATTGACAACATGTCTTTAAAGTTCTGGCTTGGCGGGGCCTCAAGCGATAAAAGCCGTCAACTCATCAGATATATACTGGATGATGCAGACAAAAATCCAACGACACAGTACCTGTACGTGGCGCCGGAACAGTACGGGCTTGCCACGCAGCAGGAGCTTGTATTTAATTCGAAAAATAAGGGCATACTCAATATCGATGTCCTGTCGTTTTCACGACTTGCCCATCGTATCATCGACGAGGTCGGCGCATACGAGGGAGATGTCACAACGCTTGACGAGACGGGCAAGAGCCTTCTTATAGGGATGATCGCATCCGCAAACAGGAAGGGGCTGTCTGTATTTGCCGATGATCTAGAAAAACCCGGCTATACGGACAGGCTCAAATCAGTCATATCCGAATTCATGCAGTACGGCATATCCGTCGATAAGGCATTTGAAATGGCAGATGCCGCCCAAAATGCCGGCAGGGGAATGCTTGCCGGAAAACTTTCCGATATAGCCCTCATATATAAAGAGTTTAAGGATTATACGAAAAACAGATATACGACGGTCGAGGAGACGCTGGACGTTGTCAGCGCGCTCGTACCCCGTTCCGATACGATCAAAAACAGTGTGATAGTATTTGACGGATTCACGGGGTTCACACCGGTGCAGAACAAGCTCATAGGAGTTCTGATGGAGTATGCCCGCGAGATCCATGTGGCGCTTCTTTACGAGGATGACAATGATTGTATACAAGATCAGTCCTCAAAACAACCCCCGAATGACAAAAAGACCAAAATAAAAGAGCATGAGTTATTTTATCTGTCAAAACATACGATGGATCAGCTGGGGAGGATGGCCGACGAGAGGCGGATCTCAATACAGGATCCGTACAAATCCGATAAAAACGCGATAAATAACACATGCAACCCAAAGAATGATATTGTATACAGCAAAGACGATGCGAACGCAAAATTAAATAACACTTCTGTACGAATATATACCGGACAGAATCCCGATGAAGAGATCCGGATGACATTTTCAAGGATCATGGAACTGATACAGACAAAGGGTTACAGATACAGGGATATCGCGATACTGACCGGCGACATGGACAGTTATGCTTATCCGATCGAGCGGGAACTGTCAAGACACGGAATTCCGTTTTTTACCGACAGGACCGAGCCGGTGATGCAAAACCCCTTTATAGAATATATCAGGTCATTTCTTGACATACTCTGTGACAACTACAGCCAGACGAGTGTATTTCGTTTTCTCAAATCCGGTCTTGCCGGATTCGACGATGAAATGATATGCAAACTGGAGAATTACTGCCTGGCGGCCAATATCAAAGGCTACAAGAGGTGGCATGAGGATTTTATGATGCATACAAATGCCGCCGGAGACGACGAGCTTGCCGCCCTTAACGATATTAGGGAGCGCTTCGCCGGAAAATGCGATCTCTTTACTGCCGCATTAACGGATGGACGGATGACGGCAGCATCCAGATTCAGTATAAGGCAGTTTTCAACGGCACTTTACCGGCTGATTGAGGCTGACGGGATAGAAGACAAGCTCAAAGGCGCCTCAGCACGCTTTGAGGAGACCGGAAACAGGAAGATGCAGCGCATCTATGACAAGATCTACGCTAAGATCATGGATATCCTTGATGAGATGTGTGAGCTGATACCTGATGAGATAACGGATATCCGCGGCTTTGCCAATCTTCTTGATGTGGGACTTAACAATATCCGCATCGGACTGATCCCTCAGGGTGCCGACTATATCCAGGTGGGGGACCTGACAAGAAGCCGTATAGGTGATATAAAGGCACTTTTCATTGTCGGGGCAAATGACGGCGTGATACCGAAGATCGGAGGATCGGGAAGCCTTATAAACGACAATGACAGGCAGTTTCTGGAGGAGGCCGATAACCGTCTTGTGCTGGCCCCTACATCAAGAGAAGACGTATATACCCAGCAGCTGTACATATATATGGCAGTAAACAGGCCGAAAGAGTGCCTGTATGTCTCATATCCGCGCGTCTCATCAGGGGGAAAATCGCTGCTGCCCTCCTATATCATCAAAAAGCTTATGGCAGAAAACCCGTCTGTCACACTTGAGACGATGCCTAAACTGTGCGGCTGCTATGCCGACGAGACACAGGCATTTGATGAACTGACGGATCTTCTTGATCCTGTGCTTTCCGGCCGGGCAAGTGCCGAACAGGCGGACAGGGTCAAAGAGCTTTTAAAGTATTTCCTTGCAAGCGGGAATTACCGCAAACGCTTGCTTAACATGATACGAAGCAAGATGATCATAAAGGGGACAGAGGATGATGATACTATCGGCTCAGTGCTTGCACATGCCATCTACGGCAGGAAGATAGTATCAAACATCACAAAGCTGGAAAACTATGCAAACTGTGCATACAGATACTTTCTCGAGCACGGACTTGCGTTGTCGGAGCGTGAGATCTTCTCATTTGAGGCAAGAGATGTCGGAAACATATTCCATGATTCCATGAAGGAATACTCTCTTCTTATGCAGCAAAACGGCTGCAGCTGGACGGGGATGGATCCCAAAGAGCAGGAGGGCCTTATGGATGCCGCTGTTGACAAGG
This sequence comes from uncultured Lachnospiraceae bacterium, assembly GCA_902775485.1. Taxonomy (GTDB): domain Bacteria; phylum Bacillota; class Clostridia; order Lachnospirales; family Lachnospiraceae; genus UBA2868. Next base: position 14,720 of record CACYMJ010000025.1, on the reverse strand, counting down.
TCATGGCAAAGTATCGCGATGAAAAGCTCTCATCATCCGCCAGGTATGCATATATGGAGCACAGGATCCGAAATATCATGCAAAAGAGCGCAAAGATCGTAAGTTCCCAGCTTGAGAAGGGGAAATTTACCCCGAAGTATTTCGAGATAGATTTTGACAAGATGAGCGCAGCGGATTCGATCTCGATCCGCCTGTCGGATGACGAGATGATGCGTCTTCGCGGCAGGATCGACAGGGTGGATACATATGAGACTGAGGACGGCATATATATCAGGATAATAGACTACAAATCCAGGCAGCACAGCATTGACCTTGCGGCTGTTTATGAGGGCAGGCAGCTTCAGCTTCTCGTATATTTAAATGCCGCGACCGAAGGCATCAGACGCAAAAATGCCAGGGACGGCAAGGATATCGCCGTCATACCGGCGGGCGTTTTGTACTATACGATCGACGACCCTATGATCGCGGTGTCGGGGCCGATAGGCGATGATGACCTTAATAAACAGGTAATGAAGAGCCTGCGGCTTGACGGGCTTGTAAACAGCGATGTCTCGGTAGTTAAGCTGATGGATGATGATCCGGCCGATTCAACGGTTCTTCCCGTTAAGCTTTCTGCAAAGGGAACATTTGCAAAGAGCGATCCTGTTATAGACAAAGAGGGATTTGATGTTCTGTCGGGCTATGTCACAAAGTGTATAGAAAAAATGGGCCGCCGGATCCTTGACGGCAATATCGCGATCCCCGCACCTGACGGGAAAGAGAGGTTTACGACGCCGAACTGTAAGTATTGTCCCTTCAGGAGCATCTGCGCAAATAAGGGTAAGACGTTTAACGATAACGCGAAGGATGCATCAGGAGGGGATACTGCAGACTGGATCGGACGCATGAAGGAGCAGACAGAAGAGTCGGATGAAGACAACACCTAATCAACAACTGGCCATAGATATACGCGATTGTAACGTGCTCGTTTCCGCAGCTGCCGGAAGCGGTAAGACAAGTGTGCTCGTAGAGCGCATTATCAGCAGGATCATGGGAGACGGGGCAGGCGAGCCGGTCGATATAGACCGGCTGCTTATCATGACCTTTACGAATGCCGCGGCCGCTGAGATGCGAAGCAGGATAAGGGATGCGATAGAATCGCGTATCACTTTGGAGAAAAATGCTGCCGCCCCGGATTCCGAGAGACTTTCAAACCTTGAGAAACAAAGCCTTTTGGTTCACAGCGCGATGATCACGACGATCCACGGCTTTTGCAAGAGCATTCTTGCGGATCATTTTGAGCAGACAGGTATTGATCCCAATTTCAGGGTAGCGGACGAGAGCGAGTGTGCGCTCCTTAAGCAGGACGCGCTCGAGCAGTGCATGGAAGAGGCCTATGAGCAGGCTGATGAGTCGTTTCTTCGCGCCGTGGAGTGCTTCTCGAAGGCAAAGGACGATAAGGGGCTTGCAGATCTTATCATTCCGATCCACGGGTTTATAATGGCGGATCCGGACCCGGAAGGATTTCTTAAAAAGTGCTGCGAAAACTATGATTTTGAGGATTATGATGATTTTCTCACATCAGGATTTGTACGGCAGATACTTGACGGGATAAGGGATGATTACGCACGCATAAAGAGCTGTATAGAGGCATCAGAGGATATAATAGCACAGTACGAGGCGCTTACCCCCTATAAAGCGAACATAGATGCATATATGAGCGCGGTAACTGCGATAGATGCTGCACTCTCCGGCACGCCGGCAAACGATTTTGATCTGATAAGGTCTAATCTTGCGGCTGTAAATCCCCCCAGGTTCGGAAGCATCAGGGACGATAAGCTCGATGATGATGAGCGCGAGGCCAAAAAAGAAGTGGCAGATCTTCGCAACACCGCAAAAGAGCTGACAGCGTCCGTCCTTGCATCATTTCCTTTTGACCTTAGGACGGCATTTGGCCACATCCTGACGGCAAAAGAGGAGCTTGGGGCCCTTGCAGATCTTGAGCTTTCATTTATCCGCATTTATGATGCGATCAAGCGGGACAATAACGTCATAGACTTTAATGATATGGAGCATATGGCGGTAAAGATCCTGCAAAATCCGGATATTGCCGAAATCTACAGACAGCATTATGAGGAGATATATGTTGATGAGTACCAGGACAGCAATATGGCCCAGGAAATGCTCGTATCGCTCATATGCAGAAAAGATCCCGGAAATGTCTTTCAGGTCGGAGACGTAAAACAGAGTATCTACAGATTCCGTCAGGCAAGGCCCGATCTGTTTCTTGAAAAATATAACACTTACACAGATGATGAGGGCCCCGGCAGAAGGATACTTCTTAATGATAACTTCCGTTCACGAACCGATGTCGTAGATGCCGTAAATGAGGTCTTTTGCCGCATAATGAAGGCAAGTCTTGGCGGAATAGAGTATGATGATGCGGCAAAGCTTAACTACGGGGCGACCTGCTACGATAAAAAGGAGACCGATGCATACAGGGCAGAGCTGATCATCGGCATAAAGGATGAGCTGCCGGCGGAGGAGCTTACCGCAAATATCATTGCCGAGCGCATCAATTCCATGATTGAAAGCGGCCTTGTGATATACGATAAATCGCAGGATCGCATGCGGCCTGTATCATACAGGGATTTTACGGTGCTGGTCCGCTCGATCAAGAAGTATGAGCCGGTATTTAGAAAAGTGTTCGGATCAGTCGGTATCCCCATAGCGGTAACGGGCCGTGAAGGGTATTTTTCCACTGTTGAGGTGCAGACTGCACTGGCATTTCTGGCATCGGTTGATAACAGCCTTTGCGATATCGAACTGGCAACCCTTATGAGGAGCCCTGTGGGAGGCTTTGACGATAAGGATCTGGCATATCTTGCGGCGATCCCCGAAAAAAAGCAGCTGTATGAGCGCGTCAGGGCAGCTGCTGACATTGGGCACGGCAGGAAGGACGGTAATGAAGGGGCCGCTGAGGATGGAGACGCCGGAGACAAAACTGTACCGGAAATACCGGAGGAGCTTAGGGATAAGTGCAGCAGGCTTATAAAGATGCTCGATGACTACAAAGTTATGTCAACCTACACGCCGGTACATGACCTCCTCTCGCACTTTATAGACAATGAATATGCTGACTATGTAAATTGCATGCCGGGCGCCGGGCAGAGAATGGCAAATCTTAGGATGCTCCTTGCCAAGGCCGAAGAGTTCGGAAAAACAAGCTTTAAAGGTCTGTACAGGTTTGTAAGATACATGGATCAGATCAGAAAGTACAGCATTGATGACGGCGAAACCGGGATAACGGGCGAAAATGACGATGTCGTCAGGATCATGACGATGCACTCGAGCAAAGGCCTGGAATTTCCCGTATGTTTCCTTGCCGGAATGGAGAAGCGCCGCAATACGCAGGATGAGTCGGGCAAGATCGTCTGGAGTACCAAAATGGGCTTCGGAGTTGACTTTACGGATACAGACAGAAGGATCTGCGGCCCCACGCTTGCAAAGGTCCCGGTATGCAGGGACAACAGGATGGAGGCGATCGCGGAGGAGATGCGTATCCTCTATGTTGCGATGACACGTGCAAGAGAAAAGCTGATCATGGTCGGAACAGATAAGGAAGATGCATTCGATGCACCCGACAAGCAGATCGAAAACAGCCTGTCGTATCTTGATATGTTAAAGGCCGCATACCCCGCAGACGGATTTGAGCATATAGATATATCGTACATGAAGGAATCCGACCTTGTTCTGTCGAGGTTTACGAAAAAGATCGAAGATGAAGCGGCAGCGGATGAGATATATGACATAGTAAACGAATATGCCGAAGCAAAAGACAGGCCGGAAGATAGGCAACACATACGTGCAGATAATACTTTGCCGTATTTATCACGTCTGGCGTTTAGTTACCCCTATGATCTTAATCCGGATCATGTCGCCAAGCTTTCCGTGTCGGATCTGAAACATAAGGCTATAGAGGAAAAGCGCCTGGCGGGTGAAGAACTTGTACCGGACGGGCAGGTACTATTTGGCGAGACCGAGCCGGACCGGTATATCCCGAAGTTCATGAGGCAGGAAGGCCGGACAAAGACAGGTGCGACATTTTACGGAACGGCGTTTCACCGGATCATGGAGTTGTGGGATTATGCCGAGAGCGATACATCCGTCGAGAATATCAAAAAATATGCCGGGAGGATGCATGAACTTCACCGTATGGACAGTGATCAGGCTGATGCCGTAAATGCGAATGACGTAAAAACCTTCCTCGACTCTGCACTTGCAGGAAGGATGAAAGCTGCCGATGAGAGAGGACTTCTCTTCAGGGAGCAGCCGTTTGTGATCGGAGTTGACGAGGGCGGCGAGATGGTCCTGGTACAGGGAATAATCGATGCCTACTTTATGGAGGATGACGGCATAACGATAGTGGATTACAAGACAGATCATGTATCCGATGAAAAAATGCTCATTAACCGCTACAGGACGCAGCTGGAATACTACGGAAAGGCGCTTGCGCAGATAACCGGCAGACCGGTAAAGGCGCTTTGCATATACTCGACGTGTTTAAAGCGTGAGATCGTTATCAACTAGAACTTGTGGTTTTTGCTACTAAGTGTTATTTTATTTCTATGAATAAGTTTGAATTTGGTACAAAAGAGATAGTTGCAACATTTTGCAGCGTTGTCCTTATAGCGGTGATCAGGTTTTTAGAACTTGATCTGACTGCATTGGGAATGATGGCTCCGGAGGTTCTGGAGTGGATCATTCCCGCGATTCCAATCGTGACGTTGACGGCTGTTTACTTTGGGCCTGTTGCCGGAATGCTTGCCGGGATAGGAGGAAACCTTCTTAAGTGTGCTCTCTTTGCCGTTTATATAGATTATCCCGAAGTGATAACGCTCGGAGTATACGGATTCTTTGTGGGGATGTATTTCGGAAGGATGCATTTTGACCCTGCAAGGTTTAACGGTACCAAGTTTCTTGATTTTAATGCTGTACATATAATGGCGGGGGTATTCTGCGCTATGTTTCTGCTTCCGATGCTCAGGTTTCTTATACAGGATGCGAATCTATATGAATGCGTCATTTCCGGAGCGAAATACTGTGTAGGCACAACTATAATTATAGGCATTGTATGTTCGCTTATATTGCTTATAGTCTCGTATGTTCTGGCAAAAAAGAGAGAAGATGCGGTACTTGAGCATCAAAGATCGTTATGATAAAATAACACGACTGATAGTTTCATAATTATATATAAAAATGGCAGATAACAGAAACAAACGGACGGCACCGTCGGTTCAGGATGTATTAAACGGCGGTACCGGAAGATCCGGATCAAAGTTCAGAAGTTCATACTCGGGTCCCAAAAGACCGGCTCCTTCCCGGGCAATGTCCAATACAGGCGTATTACCGTCAGCGGGAGGATATCCGGCAGGATCACCGATCCCTTCGGCAATACACAGCGGAGGGATACTTGACTATGCATGGGTCGCTTATACCGCGATACTTGCCATAGCACTTCTTAGTACCATTCTTACATATACATTTGCGGGACGTAGCGGTAAGGACGGCATATACTATCCAACAAATGTTTTTACGATCTCAGGTGTTGTAAATAACATAGTTGAAGAATATAAAAGCGGCGGTCTGGGGTCCGGATTTAACAACAATCAGAACGCACAGACAAATACAACGGCATCAGATGGTACTGTGACAAATGCAACAGATACAGCAGATACCGGTGCATCAGAAACTTCAACAGATGATAACAACGCGCTTCTGGGCGAGAGCGCTGCGACAACTGCTCCCAATTCAACGACAGGCGCTACGATGGCACTTGATGTCGGGAGTTCATACGGCAGTTATGCAGTAGCAGCATCACATGAGCAGCTCCTTGAGCAGCTCGAGCAGGCGATGGCGGCAAATGAATCCGAATTCGTAGGGATGAAGCTTTGCTATGAGGATCCGGAATCTAAGGCACTTATCGGCTATCCTCAGTCGGTAGTGGAGCATTTTGTAAAATATATGTCGGATAATCCGGATAAGAGAGCTACATTTCTGGCAGAGGTCAAGGACGGCGGAGAGTATTCCGCCAAAAACGGCAGTGCTTATCTTCTTAAGTTACCGCTCCTACAGTTTACGATCAATATGGGATACGACGGAACAACGATATCCATTTCGGGATTCTCGGATCAGACGATGGATTCGGGGCAGAGTGCAGTTGTCTCTCCTCTGCTTCCGTGCATGTACACGATCCATGCCGAGACTGCAAAGGGATCCCAGACATCCGAAGTTGAATGTAACATGAATGAAGGTAACTTAAAGATCAATATCGGAGTTACCAACTGATAAGATATGCACTGGAAAACGCTAATGTGTCCCGACAGGATCCGCCAGGTATCAAGGAGTGCGACCTCTTCGGACATGCGATCGGAATTTGAAAAGGACTATCAGCGCATCATATCGAGCGCTTCATTTCGACGCCTGCAGGACAAGACGCAGGTATTTCCGCTTGATAAAAGTGATTTCATAAGAACAAGGCTGACTCATTCGCTTGAGGTAGCCAATTTTGCACGCTCCATAGGACGCATGATATCAACGCGCATTATTGATGAGCTCAGGGATCCCGAGTTTGATGACAGGATGCGAAACGATGTGTGTGCCGTGCTCGAGTGTGCCGGGCTGCTACATGATATCGGAAATCCGCCATTTGGTCATTTCGGGGAGGATGCGATACGCGACTGGTTTGCGCGAAATCTTGATGAGATCGACTATATGGACGGAAAGCTCGGGGATGTCCTTACCCTGCAGCAACGGGAGGATTTCTGCCACTTTGAGGGTAATACCCAGGCCCTTCGGGTTGTCAGCAGACTTCACTTTATCGTAGATGAGAACGGGATGAACCTGACAAAGGCTCTTCTTGCCACAATAATGAAGTACCCCTGCTCATCCGTGGAGATCAAATACGACAAAAAAGATCCCGAAAGAGATATCGCACGCAAGAAAATGGGATATTTTGCCGCCGATAAGGAGATATTTGACAGTGTCCAGAGCGGATGCGGTACCGCCGGGCGAAGACACCCGCTTGCATTCGCGCTTGAAGCTGCGGATGATATCGCATATAGGACAGCGGATATAGAAGATGCGGTAAAAAAGAGACTTCTTAACTGCGCCATTATACATAAGGAACTCGAGACAGCCATAGATGAAGCCGTAAAGCAGAAAAGGCCGGATAATGTGATAACCGAAGCAAAGGATATGCTCAAAAAGCTTGATTATTACATTCAGAAGGCAGAAGACATCAACTTCGAGGATAAGGACCTATATGCGATACAAAACTGGGTCGTAAGAGTACAGGGCAGGCTGCTCATATGTGCAGTCGATAGCTTTATGAACAATTATGACCTTATAATGGTAGGAGAATATAAACGGGAACTGCTCGCCGGAACGCCGGGCGGATTCATTGCCGATACGCTCGGAGATATAGCGTACAGATACGCATTTACATGTGCTCCGATATTAAAGCTCGAGGTGGCGGCAGATGCGATATTTGATTTCCTGCTTGAAAGGTTTGTCATGGCACTTAGGTACTATGATACAGATGAGTGGGAAATGCACGCATGCGCAGTCGATAGAAAAATGGTAGAGCTTATATCTTCTACATTTATGCATGTGTACGAGATCCACTCCAGGGGAAAGAGTGAGAATGAGAAACTGTATCTTCGACTTTTACTTGCAACCGATTATGTGTCGGGCATGACTGACAGCTATGCTAAGCGCCTTTACAGAGAACTGAAAGGCATAGATTAAACTATGAGCCAAATGGAATCTACCGGAAAGTTTATAAAGAGAAAGATCAGCGATGCGGGATCGTTTGTTTACAGGAAGCTTGTATTTCCGTTTGTAAAGATGGGGATAGAGCGCAGAACTGACAGTATGATCGGAAAGGGCGCTTTTATCAGGGGCGGATCGCATTTGGCCGGAAGGGATCATATCGGTGACGGAGCCAGACTTGATAACGTAACGGTCGGATACAGCACTATGATCGGTAATAATGCGATCATAAGCAACACCAGGATCGGGAATTATTCATGTATAGGAGATATACATACATTGATAGGCAGACACCCCGTCAAGGGTGAGAATATAGCAGTTCATCCCGCGTTCTTTTCCAAGGAGGCACAGTTCGGGTATACGTACGTTTCCGAAACCTCTTATGATGAGGCGGCATGGGCCGATAAGGAAAACGGATATAATATTTCCATAGGAAACGACGTATGGATCGGATACAGTGTATCCGTATGTGACGGAGTCACGATAGGGGATGGAGCGGTGGTCGGCGCCGGAAGTCTTGTTGTAAAGGATGTAGAACCGTACACAATATATGCCGGGGTTCCTGCCAGGAAGATCGGTGACAGGTTTGATGATGATACAAAGGCAAAACTTTTGGAACTTAAGTGGTGGGATAAAGATGAAGCATGGATAAGGGAACATGCCCATGAATTCGCTAATCCCAAAGAGTTTTTGAAGAATAACTGTAATTGATCTGACGAGGATAGATGAAATGACACGTGAATTATACAGAAAACTTCAATTTGCTGATCTGGGTGACGAGAGGGGAAAACTTGTCGTTGCCGAGGGGGAAATGGATATACCATTTAAAATAGAAAGAGTGTTTTATATTTATGGATCAGACAATGATGTTGTAAGGGGTCAGCATGCCAATCGCGATTCGGAGTTTGTACTCATAAATGTGGCAGGTTCATCAAAGGTTATGATAACTGATGGACAGAATAAAGAAATAGTCGAGCTTAATCGTCCTATGGAAGGGGTATACATTCCAAAGATGATCTGGAAAGAGATGTATGATTTCTCAGATGATTCGGTCCTTCTTGTACTGGCAAGCACCCATTATGACGGAAGTGAGTATATAAGAGATTACGATGAGTATCTCAATGAGATAAAAAACGGCTAAAACAGGTCTTGGATATACATCAAAGCTCACAATCAATTGCCAATAATAAATTCGAGATAGCACTTGACATATATCCGGTCAGGTGCTAGATTATTTTCTGGTGATTAGCACTCGACTCGAATGAGTGCTAACAAATCTCTAAGAAAACATAAAAATAAATATAAAGGAGGCTATATTATGAAGTTATCACCACTTGGCGACAGAGTCGTACTTAAACAGCTTGAAGCTGAAGAAACAACCAAGTCCGGAATCGTTCTTCCCGGCCAGAGCAAGGAGAAGCCCCAGCAGGCGGAAGTTATTGCAGTAGGTCCCGGCGGAATGGTCGACGGCAAGGAAGTAGCAATGCAGGTTAAGGTTGGCCAGAAGGTCATCTATTCCAAGTATGCCGGAACAGAGGTTAAGCTTGACGACGAAGAGTTCATCGTAGTTAAGCAGAATGATATTTTGGCTGTGATCGAATAATATCTGACAGGAGGGATATATTATGGCAAAAGAGATCAAATACGGAGCAGAAGCCCGCGCGGCTCTCGAATCCGGTGTTAACCAGTTAGCTGATACAGTAAGAGTAACCCTTGGACCTAAGGGAAGAAATGTCGTACTTGACAAGTCATACGGCGCACCCCTTATCACAAACGACGGTGTAACAATTGCAAAAGAGATCGAACTTGAGGATTCGTTCGAGAACATGGGTGCCCAGCTCGTTAAGGAAGTTGCAACGAAGACAAACGATGCGGCAGGTGATGGTACAACAACCGCAACTGTTCTTGCTCAGGCAATGATCAGCGAGGGAATGAAGAACCTTGCAGCAGGCGCAAACCCGATCATCATGAGAAAGGGTATGAAGAAGGCTACGGATGCTGCAGTTGAAGCTATCGCCAAGATGGCATCTGCTGTAAACGGTAAAAACCACATCGCCAGAGTAGCATCTATCTCCGCAGGTGATGATGAGGTCGGAAATCTTGTTGCAGATGCAATGGAAAAGGTTTCAAATGACGGTGTTATCACAATAGAAGAGTCCAAGACAATGCAGACAGAGCTCGATCTTGTTGAAGGTATGCAGTTTGATAGAGGTTATATCAGCGCATACATGGCAACGGATATGGACAAGATGGAAGCAAACCTTGAAGATCCGTACATCCTGATCACTGACAAGAAGATCAGCAACATTCAGGATATCCTGCCTCTTCTTGAGCAGATCGTGCAGGGCGGCAAGAAGCTTCTTATAATCGCCGAGGATATCGAGGGCGAAGCTCTTACGACTCTGATCGTCAATAAACTCCGTGGTACATTCCAGGTAGTAGGTGTTAAGGCTCCCGGATACGGCGACAGAAGAAAGGCAATGCTTGAAGATATCGCGATCCTTACAGGCGGACAGGTTATCTCCGATGAACTCGGACTTGACCTTAAGGAAGCAACACTTGAGCAGCTCGGACGTGCCAAGAGCGTTAAGATCCAGAAAGAGACAACAACGATCGTTGACGGTGAAGGCGACAAGAAGAACATCGAGGCCAGGATCGCACAGATCAAGAAGCAGATCGAAGATACAACATCAGATTTCGACCGTGAGAAGCTCCAGGAGCGTCTTGCAAAGCTCGCAGGCGGCGTAGCAGTTATCCGTGTCGGTGCTGCAACCGAGACAGAGATGAAGGAAGCCAAGCTTCGTATGGAAGATGCCCTTGCAGCAACAAGAGCTGCAGTTGAGGAAGGCATCATCGCAGGCGGCGGAAGCGCATACATCCATGCAGCCAAGGAAGTTGAGAAACTTGCCGAGAAGCTTGAAGGCGATGAGAAGACAGGTGCCAACATCATCTTAAAGGCCCTCGAAGCTCCTCTTTACACGATAGTTGAAAATGCAGGCCTTGAAGGCTCCGTTGTAGTCAACAAGGTTCGTGAATCCAAGGAAGGAATGGGATTCAACGCTCTTACAGAGAAATACGTTGACATGGTAGAAGACGGAATCCTTGATCCTGCAAAGGTTACCAGGAGCGCTCTTCAGAACGCAACAAGCGTAGCTTCAACACTGCTTACGACTGAGTCTGTAGTAGCCTCCATCAAGGAGCCCGTACCTCCTATGCCTGCAGGCGGCGGAATGGGCGGAATGATGTAAGCGTTAACTTTGAGCTATACGCAGATAGTAAACAGGAAACCGCGAAAGAGCATTTATGTTCTATCGCGGTTTTTTTATTTGCTAGATATATACGGTGAATAGAGATATTGCAGAAAAAGTAATGTTTCGCAATGTAGCGAATTCATAAGATAAAATCACCATATACCAGATCGATAGGGGCTTCGGGCGTTATCTGCGGGCTTCTTGGTATATATATTATGATCGCGATATCTTTTAAAGGACTGTCAGCACTTGCATCGGTAGCTCCGACACTTCTTATCATGGCAATGATGACTGCATCAAAGAGGATTGATTCCATTGGACATTTCACGGGACTTATCGTAGGACTTGTCTGCGGCTTTCTTGTTGTATCAGGAATAATCTGAGCCTAAAATCACTGTATTATTCACGCCTTTTAGCCGAAATATATAGTAGAAGAGATACTATATCGACGGATCCCGAAAGGCGGTGATCATATGAAAAGAAGGTATTGTTTCTTCAATGTAGACGGGCTCTTAAACAGATCGAGCGACTGGAAAAAGCCGTTTACGATCAATTATGGATTGGTAAACTTCTTCTGCCATTTCCTTTCCCAGAATAACCTCATACCGATACTGACATCTTCCTGGAGGATCGGCTTTAACGGCCCCGGAGATGAAAACAATGCACCATACATTAAAGAACTTGAGGAAATCTTCAAGGCATACGGCCTTAAGATATATGCCAAGACACCGTATCTTAAAGGAAGACCAAGAGAAAAGGAGATAGAGAGGTTTCTGTATTTCCATAAACCGCTAAACTACATAGTAATCGACGGAAATCCCGATGAATATGAAAGGACAGGGTCCCATATATTCTTTATAGATCCTGAGACGGGATTTACGGAAACAGATGCTAAGCGGGCATCAAAGCTTCTTTCAAAGCTCGATAAAAAAATAGCAGGATAGAATAATCTCAAACTGTAATGTTTCCTGTCATATGTGACGATATATAAGATAACAGATAAGAAATTAGCCAAAAACTCTTTTTCATTTTGTAAACCTCCCTAATAAAGCAAAGTAGGATGTCGGCGAGTTACAGGAACTTGCCGGCGTTCTATGTATGTAATTTTCTGGTGTACGGGTGTATGACAGTTGTGTGACGAAACATCTGATATCATAAACACATGCAAATACTGTCATTACTGTGACAAAAGCTGCGATTTCATTCTTCGATCAAATGCGGATTATATTTCAAATAGTGCTTTTTCAATTTATAGGCGAGAAATCAATTCAGAAAAAGATATCCGAAAGCTTATATTCAATCTTCCGATACTAATGAAGGCTGATTTCAGTAAATTTAATAGCAAAAATATTAAGAGATTTCAGATGTGTTCAAGAATAAAACTATTAAGAAAAATAGCCTTGGAAATGCCTTATACTATAAATGAGAAGGATAAAATGCGAGTAATAAAAGAGTTTCCGGACGAGGAATAAATGAGGGGTACCAAAGTATGGATTATGAAGAATATGTTGAAGATACTAATTCTGAAATAACCGAAACTACAGATTTTGAGATTCCAGATGACTCTGACGAGTTATCTGCTTTTGATACTCTAGATGACATTTCTGATGGTGGAGAATATGATGTGGAAGAAATTAGCATAGAATCACCCGACTATCATTCTCTTTCTAGAATAAATGAAATAATTGATTCGTCTAACGACATTAATGAATTAAAAGAATTACGCAGTTCGTTGATAAATATGGATTTCCAAACTGCCAATAGTGTTTTACTGGATGAGGGGAGGGAGGATATTCATGAGGATTTGGAGAATAGTATTCCTTTAGATACTATATCAGACGAAACTATTGATCCTGATAAGAACAATGACGTTGATAGCTATGAGGCTAAATCAATTTATAACCGTGTGTCAAGATTAGAAACTGGAACTGACGACAACGAAGAACAGTACCTAAATGATGTTCGGCAGCAATTAGTCAAGGTTTTTGATTTACCCGAAGAAAGCCCTGAACTTGAAGAAATAATGAAAAACGAGAAAAGCGGTTGGGAAGAACTGCACTCTAAAGACCAGGGGTTGTCTTATGATTTGGATTCGAAAGAACACAATGCTTTAGTAGACTATGATCTAACAAATGAAGAACCCTCTGATTATGGCTCTGAAAATATGAAAAGTCCCATATTATCGGAGGAAGTCTCCATGCCCGATTCTGAAACAATCAATGAGAATAATGGCTCTGATTTAGACATTGAGGAAGATGAATCAGATTGGAATAATGATACTGCTACTGTTCAAGCGAGTGAGAGCGATTATGAAATGGGAAATGTACATTTTGACCAAGATCCCGAGGAACCTCCCTTACAAGAACCGGCCTTAGATGAATATGAAAACGGTGACGCGCTAGATTCAAGCAAAGAATCCGAAATAGAAGACAAGCTTGAGGAGTAACGTCATCAGATGTAGACGATTACATGAAAAAAAACAGCTTGACTTGGCATGAATGTGGAGATCGACACACCATTCGAATGATACCCTCAGAGATAAATCAGGTTTTCGGACATACTGGAGGAATAGGAATACAACAAGATTTCAAGGCTCTTTCTGATGTTGTAAACGATTCAATAAAAGGAAAAAGAATGTCCCTTGTCAGAGAAAACTATGCTAGTTCAGCCCTCGGACTGAATGAAGCCATAGAAAACACTCATAATCAAATGCGTTTAAGAAAGAAACTGAATAAAAATGCCAATTGAAAACAACTACATGTTTTGTACTAAGACATGAGAGCAAGGGTATAATGACGTGTATAATTGTTTCATAAAACCCAAATGCTCCAAAACGCAGCAAAAAGGCTTGACGAGGCAACTCCGATAGCCTTTAATTTATTTAGGCGGTTTTGTTGTAAAGAGCGGTTCCGTATGTACGCCTGAGCTTATGCGGGATAAGTCTCATATTAAGCCTCACTGATTGAGGTTTTTATCCTCTTGTTATGTATTGATTATTATAGTTTTACCATGATAGATATGGTAAAATATATACGGAGGATTTGTTATGATTTGCGTAGATATTGACGTTTTGACTCCGTGTTTACAGGATGCCCTGACAGGAGAAAATGTCGAAACAGAAGTCATCAGAATAAAACGTTCCAGCTTTTTACAAAAATACAATAAAAAGAATGGTTGGTATACTTCCTGGGCAGATCTGGCAAAGAATAATGAGATCTACGCTTTGGTAATCAAGGGAACAGTAGATATTCAAGGACTACTTGCTATACGGAACGATACGGATATGCAGGCGGCGTTTGTTTCATGGATGGTTGCGGCTCCTCATAACAACTTACAAATAGTGGAACAGAAGAAGTATTTAGGTGTGGGTGGCCATCTATTTGCAATAGCAGCCGCAAAATCCGAAGAATATGGATATAACTGTGAGATGACCGGATTTGCGGCTAACGAGACATTGGAAAAACATTATGTAGAAAACTTTGATGCAATCAGAATACATATGTTACATCCCTATCAGATTCTGATACCTGAAGAAGCCGGGAAGAGGATAAAGGAGAGTTACACGTATGAATGGACAGATGATGAATTATAAAAGATATTATGAATCGTTAAAGAATACTCCGGAACCTGAGGAAGTCTTGAATCCTATTGCCATAG
>CACYMJ010000024.1 GCA_902775485.1 uncultured Lachnospiraceae bacterium | reverse complement strand
ACTCGTACTCATCGGCATATTCGCCTTCCTCGTACTCCTCTTCATCATAGTAATCCTCAAGTCTGAATCCCGGAGTATCCTTTGCCTGTGTCTCTGACTTGATATCGATCTTGAATCCGGTCAGCTTTGCGGCAAGTCTTGCATTCTGGCCTTCCTTACCGATGGCAAGCGACAACTGGTCGTCGGGTACGACAACCTTGGCCGATTTTTCATCGCTGTCCGCGATGACGAATACGACCTTTGCGGGTGAAAGCGCGTTCTCTATGAGAATACCGGGGTTCTCATCCCAGCTGATGATATCGATCTTTTCTCCGCGAAGTTCATCAACAACGGCATTGACTCTCGTACCGTTCATACCTACGCATGCACCGACGGGATCAACATCGGGATTGTTTGACCATACGGCCATCTTCGTACGGCTTCCGGCCTCACGTGCGATCGCCTTGATCTCAACGCTTCCGTCCCTTATCTCAGAAACCTCGGATTCAAACAGGCACTTTACAAGGTACGGATGCGTACGTGAAACGGAGATACGCGGTCCGCGGTTGTTATCCTTGACCTCGACAACATAAACCTTTACACGGTCGTTAACGCGAAGCGTCTCTCTGGGGATCTGCTCCGACTCGGGAAGAAATGCATCAGCTTTTCCCAGATCGATGCATACATTCTTGCCGACATATCTTTGTACTACACCCGTAACGACTCCGCGCTCTTTGTCCTTGAATGTCTTGACAACTACCGAGCGCTCCTCTTCACGTATCTTCTGAAGTATAACGTTCTTGGCGTTCGTTGTTGCGATACGTCCGAAATCCCTGCTCTCTATCTCCACGTCGACCACATCACCGACCTTTACGCCGGGTACGATCTTCTTGGCTTCATCCTTTGCTATCTCGGAAACGGTATCCTCGGGCTTCATCACAACAGTCTTTTTGGCAAATACCTTGAAGCGTCCCGTCTGTCTGTCGATCTGAACGCTCATGTTGTCGGCCTTGCCGAAATGCTGTTTGCAGGCTGTTAAAAGAGAATTCTCTATAGCCTCGAACATCACCTCTTTGCTGATGTCCTTCTCCTTCTCCAATATCTCAAGAGCCAGCAGAAGCTCTTTTCCCGGATCTTCCTTTACTACTTCTTTCTTTGCCATTTTGGTTTGTTCTCCTTATTGTTTGTATTAAAAATCTATATGCAGACTTACTGTCGCTATCTCACTTCTGTTATACGTCCTGTTGTCAGGAGGCGACTGGCCGGCTATCGTGATGCTGTCCTTGTCAAAGCTTACAAGCCGTCCCGTTGTCTGTTTGCCGACATCCGTGTTTTTGTAAAACCTGATATCAACATCGCGTCCGATGCTCTTTTCAAACTCCCTGTCCTTAACGAGCTTCCTTCCTAGTCCCGGCGAGCTGACCTCAAGCGTATATGCTTCCTCAATAAAGTCATCCGCATCAAGTATGTCCGACAGGGCACGCGAGACATCCACACAGTCATCTATCGTTATGCCTCCGGGCTTGTCAATGAACACCCTAAGGTACATCTCAGAGCCTTCCTTTACGTACCCGACATCCCACAATTCAAAGCCCAGACGCTCGATTATCGGCATGACGGATTCTTCCGTACGGCGCTCAATATCCTCTTTTCTCGACACCGAAAAAGCCCCTCCTTATCCTGCTCATAAAAGAAGTGAGCTGCGGGACAGCTCACTTCTTACCTTAAACATATTACCGATACATAGTAACACCATATACCGGCAAATGCAAGTGATTATTTTACGGTAACCTTTGTGATGTGAGGGTTGGGACCTTCATACCAGTAAACAAATCCCTCAACGTCACAAACCTGACCTTCCTGAAGGCCTCCGACAAGGTTGTAAAGTGCTTCATCGCTTCCGTTGAGATAGTACTCAAGGCAGAAATCGTAATCCTTGCCGTCCTTTGTGAATGTAACATAGATATCATCGCCGGGCTCTTCATTCTTGTAAGCAACCGACTTAACAGTCATATCCTTAAAGAGTGCGAAGCAGTTCTGATGCTTGATCAGATCATCCGTTCCGAGAAGTGATGTAAGATCCTCGGCAGGTGCTATATAATTGCCATCCTCGATCTCGAATGTAGCATCAACGATCTCAACCTCTCCGGACCACTCTGATTTGAAACCCTTAGCCTTGATCTTGGTTCCGGGATTGAGCTTTGCGGCATCTTCCTCTGTACATGCCATCTCATACAGGAAGTATGCACCTTCCTTGTCAGCGGCATAAACGGTGATCTTGTTGTCCCACCATGACTGATGTGCCTGAACGTATGCTTCGATCGTAACTTCGGAATCAACGGCTGCTGCCTGATACTCCTCAAAGGTCATGACGCCTTCCGACTTCTTCTCCACGTCACCACCCTTGGAACATGCAACAAGTCCAAGTGCACATGTAAGTGCGATAACGACTGCAAATAATTTCTTCATAATTGTCTCCTTTGCATATAAAAAACCAAAACGATCCCGCCCTACGGCGGTCATGCTAGCATTATATACCAAACTGAAAATAATTCAAGACTTGGCCTTACGGAACCGGCTGTACGCGTAAACCGCTCCCATCACGATCCACGTGACGATCAGACATACGATAAGAAGCTTTGACGCAAACGGCAAAGGCTGGGCGTTATCTTTTTTTGCCGCAAGGCTTCCTGCCGCATCAAGCTTATACAGGCTCCTGACATCTTCATAGGTCTTGGCGATATATGCTTCATCGACGGTCATGCCTCGCCTTGAGGCCTTTGCGACGTTTTCTATGAGCGCACCTGCCGCATCACGAAGCGATGCCGATCCCGAGAAAACCGGGGTCGTGAACGTATCGGACATATGATCGAGCAGAAGGGTCGCCGCATCTATCTTGATATCGTAATGATCGCTGTCCGTTCCCGAAAGCGACAGATACTCTTTGTATTCTTCGCTGTCCTGAGCCTTTTTCGTAACCGGGATATAGCCCTCGGTCTCAGAATAAGCGACCTGTACGTCATTGGTCAGAAGGAACTGGGCAAACAGCCACGATGCGAGCACCTCCTGCGGGTCCTCCTTGTTGAACACGCATACGGAAGGTCCCTGTGATATCATCTTCGGATCATCCGGATCAAACTGCGGTATGGGACGCACAACGGTAGTAAAGCTTCTCTTGTTCTCCTCCGCGATATCCGAAAGCGGCGCATCGCTTCCCATCCATGTGGCGCCCGCAGTGGAATCTATCGCAAAGATACACTGCCCTGCGTTTAAAAAGTTTCCGGGATAGCTTGATATCTTAAACGTTGAGAATGCCCCTGTCCGGGCATGATCCGCAACCGTCATCAGAAGATCCGTTGTCGTATCGTTGAATATCTCTATGTCCCCTTCGGCGGTCGAATACGGCGCATTCAGCTGTCGAAGTTGGGAGATCATCATATTGTCGGTCGATTTGTAGATGAACGGGATCAGGACCTTCTGGCCGTTTATCGCAAACGTCTGGTCCGCGTTTTTTTTCATGGCCTTCTCGGACAGATCCCACACAAAATCCCATGTAACAACGTCGGGCACTTCATATCCGAGATCCTTTACCATGTCCTCGTTTATATACAGCGCTTCGGTTGAGCGCATGAACGGCAGAGCATAAAGCTTATCGTCGAGCCTGCACTCTTTTAAGAACTCGGGGATGATCTCTTCGCTGCCCGGTCCGTCAAACCTAAGATCCGATCCGCCAAGTCCGTATGCCGGCGATGCGGCAAGCTCATCAAGCGGGACAACAACGTTTATGCCGCGCATGTATGTCGCGATATGATCCGGATAGGTTATGCAGACGTTCGGTGTCGTGTGCGTTGAGATGTTCGTAATTACATCGTTATAGATCTTCCCGTAATCGGTATACAGGCGCAGGTTCACATTTATGTTCGGATACAGCGCGGTAAAGTCCGCGATCGCTTTTTTGTATATGTCGCTCTGCACCTTGTTTGTATCGTTCTTGGCCCAGAACGTGATGTTATATGTCCTTGAGTCATCAAATGTCTCCGGCATGCCAAACTCCGGCATGCCCTTTGATCCGTGGCATCCTGCAAGCATCGCGGCAGATATGAGCGCAAGAAACATACAGACGATCTTTTTTCTCATCCCTTTGTACCTCCCGTTGCAACACCTTCCATGATCTTGTCGCGAAATACAAGGAACAGTATGATCAGCGGAAGCGAGATGATCACGACGGCCGCCATCATCGCGGGAATGTTTTCCCTTCCGAAACCGTTCTCACGGATCTGCTGTATGCCGTTTGAAACAAGATAGTATTCCTGTTTGTCGGTGATAAGCCTCGGCCATACGAATGAATTCCAGCACTCTATGACCTTGAGTATGACTATCGTTATCATGGTCGGCCGGCATATGGGGATCAGCACCCGCATCAGATAGCGAAGATCCGATGTGCCGTCGACCTTTGATGCCTTATACAGATCATCCCCTACCTGCTCGAAATTCTCTTTCAGAAGGTAGATGTAAAAAACGGATGTAACGGACGGCAGTATGAGTCCGGTAAACGTATTCCGGAGATTTAAGTTCGTGATCGTTACGAAGTTCGTGATGACAACGAGTTCCTGCGGTATCATCATCAATGCCAGGAACAGTGCGAACACAGTGTTCTTCCCCGCAAAATCAAGCCTTGCAAACGCAAATGCCGCAAGCGTGATGACAACGAGCATGATAAGAGTCGTTGCAACGGTAAAGAACAGGGTGTTGAGAAGGTATCTCGCAAGAGGTACCGCCGAGAACGCATCCGCATAGTTCTGCATAGTGGGCGATGCGGTAAAAAACTTCGGCACATAATCCCTGTTATATGAACTGTAGCTTTTTACCGATGAGAGTATCATCCAGTAAAAAGGAAACAGGACTATAAAAGCCCACAATGTCAGTCCGAGATATATAAAAAACTTTTTGATCTTTCCCGCCATGTCTTACCTCTTGTGTTACGATCTGCTGCCAAGGCCTTTGCTGACCATCAGATTGATGAGTGTGATCGTCAGTACTATCACAAACAGTATTATCGCCGCCGCACTCGCATACGACGGATATCCGCCCGAATTACCGTAGAGCATGTCATAAATGTATCCGACTATCGTGTTCATTCCCGCAGAATTAAGGTCTGTGCCGAACAGTGCGACCTCGTCCGAATACGCCTTGAACGCTCCGATAAATCCCGTTATCACCAGGTAAAATATCATCGGTGAAATCATCGGGAGCGTGATCTTGTAAAAGATCCTCCACGGTCTCGTACCGTCCACCTGCGCGGCGCTGTAATAAACCTTCGGCACCGATGCGAGCGCGGATGTGAGGATCAGGATCTTAAACGGAAGCACGACCCAAATCGTGTAAAAGCACATGACAAACATCTTGGCCGCATAAGGTCCCGTGATAAAATCAACACTCTCGCCTCCGAACAGGTTTATGAGCATGTTCACAAGCCCGTCCGAATATGCCGTCTTCTTAAAGAGGATCATGAACACGAGTCCGACCGCAAGGGTGTTTGTTACATACGGAAGAAAGTACACCGTTTGATACAGCTCCCTCAGCGGTTTTATCGAAGACAGTCCGAGGGATATGAACAGTGCCACAAGCGTTGAGAGCGGCACCGTGATTATGACGATGATGAACGTGTTCTTAAGCGCCTGTATGAAATATGGGTCACGAAGAACATAGGAGTAATTGTAAATGCCCGTTCCGAAAAACGACTGCGTCGCAAAGTTATACCCTTCCTCGAATGAGTAGATGAAAACATCAAACAGGGGATAGAGCATGAACACTCCGAGAAACAGTATGGCCGGCAGAAGATAGAGCCATCCTTTGAGCTTACCCGTCTTAACCATTGCGCACCTCAAATCTTATACGTTCCTGCGTATCCTTATCAAACAGGAGTACCTTGTGTGGCTTTAGCGAAAACCTGATATCATCCGCACTAAGATCGGTCACGTCATCCGCATCGACGATCGAGCGGATCAGACCCGAGTCGTTCAGATTATTGTCATGGAAGCTTACGATGCTCACATCCCTTCCCATAACCTCAAGACGTCCCATTTCGCACTTGAACGGTCCGTTCGGATCAGGTATGAATCCCTCCGGTCTTATCGCAACATAAACATCCTTATCTTCGGTCAGATCGAATGATGTAAGTATCACATCCTTTCCGATATACAGCATCCCGTTTTTTATCTTTCCGGAAAAAACATTTATCGGAGGTGTTCCGAGGAACTTCGCAACAAACAGATTTACGGGATCGTCGTAAACGTCCTGTGGTTTTCCCATCTGCATCATCTCGCCGTCCTTCATGACAACGATCAGATCGCATATGCTCATTGCCTCTTCCTGGTCATGTGTTACAAACACGGTTGTGATCTTTGTCTCTCTCTGGATCCTGCGGATCTCTTCCCTCGTCTGCAGGCGGAGTCTTGCGTCAAGATTCGACAGTGGCTCGTCAAGAAGCAGGACTCTCGGTGTCTTGACAAGAGCTCTTGCTATCGCAACTCTTTGCTGCTGACCGCCGGACAGCTCCGAAGGTTTTCTCTCCATGAGCTGGTCTATCTGCACAAGCTTTGCCGCTTCGAGTGCACGCGAGTTCATCTCTTCCTTTGTCAGCTTATCGGCGCCGCGAAGGTTTTCGAGCGGGAACTTGATGTTATCAAGAACCGTAAGATGCGGATAGAGCGCATAGCTCTGAAATACCAGTCCGACTCCCCTATCCTGCGCGGGAAGCGAGGTCACATCGCTGCCGCCGAAATATATCCTGCCCTCGGTCGGCTTCTCAAGCCCCGAGATCAGATTCAGCGTTGTCGATTTACCGCATCCCGAAGGACCCAAAAGGCCCACAAGTGTGCCGTCGGGTATCTCGAAGTCAAAATCATTGACCGCGGTCACCTCACCGCCGAGCTTTTTGTTACGATTGGGGAATCGCTTTGTCAGATGTTCCAAAACAATGTTCATAGATCATTCTCCTGTTGTTATTTAGCGGATGTGCACATGGCAGACTTCATATCAGATGTCGTACGAGTGCATCAGATCGCGTGATATGTGATCGAGGTCGGGATAGATCGACCCTTCCGTTATACCGAACACACGCAGCGAATCAATGAAATATTTCTTGCGCTCCTTCGGTATGATGATCTTGTAAAGCGTCTCTTCGTCGCATATGTCCTCAAGTCTTTTGAGTGAATTGTGAACGGTGAAGTTCGCCTGCTGCGAGTACATACGCAGATTGTTGTCGGTTGATGAGACCGCAAGGATACGGTCGTCAAGTTCATGATTGTGATGGTTGTGTTTGAATGCCGGAAGGAGCATCTCCTGCGTTGTTTCGGCATCATTCGGGTATATGCAGTGGCCGAATCCCTGCTGCTCGTTAAGAGACATCGGCGAGAGCACCCATACACACGCATCCTTGTCGGGAACTGCCTTGTGAGTCTCGGTCGCGAAAAACGATGCGATAAGCGGGGAACGGCTCCAGTCAAGAAGCCTTGTCGGCAGTCCGTAATGCTGCATGATCGCAACCCATCCGGCGTAGTTCTTCTTGTCGGGCGGATTGTTCATTATCTGCCTTGCCTTGATGTAAAAATCGTTTGTGATGAACCTCTCGACATCTATCCTCTTTTGCGTACGCTGTATCGATGGTATGAGCGGAAGTTCGGAATTGTCCTCTCCGCGATACCACAGGTTAAGTCCGTGACGCTGTGCCAGACTGTTCACGAACTGCAAAAGTTCATCTATGCTTGTAATATTTTGTAATACCATTGCCGTACCACCCGTTTGTATTCAGACCGATCTAATATATCAGATAACTGACCAGAGTATATGAATTGCCTTCTCTTCTGACAGTTGCAACACCGCTGTAATCGGCAGCAGCGTTGATGTCACTTTCCGCCTCGGCGTCAGTCATCGCATAGTACTGCTTCGGTACAGAGTCGTTGTTGTCCCAATATGCCTCAATATCCAGTATGTATCTTTGGAATTCGACCGTCCAGGTGCCGTCCTTATTATCGGATACATAGTTGACGATCGCGAACGAGCTGTAGGATTCGCCGTCGGCTGCCGGATTGTAATAATATCCGTCCTGATAGAAATGCTCTTCACCCTTGATGCCTGCCCAGTCATATGCATCAAGATCCCTTTCGGTGATCTTTACTCCGAAATACTTTTTGACCACTCTTTGGATCGTATCCAGACTGATCCTGTAATAGTTTCCTTCCGTCTCAACATCCGCAGGTCTGTTTATCCTCGACCACATATAGGCAAACTGTGCGAGCTGATGAACATCCCTTGTATCCTCGTCATAATCGCCGAATCCCTGCTCTGTGAAATTACTGATAAACAGGTTAAGTCTGCGCTGCTGGTCTTTGGAGAGCGTGATCTTCTCACCCCGGTTTTGCTCCTCGTGGGGCTTTGTTTCGCCGGCGGGGGCCGAAGCGCCCTTTGTGCGAAGCATGATCGTATCCGCATCATCTCTTTGATAAGCGATCGCATCGATGTTCGGAACTCTCTTTGCGCCGGAGTAGTCATCGTATTTTCCTGTAAATACATCGGGATAGTCCGCAAACCTTATCACGACATCGCGTGAGCCTGCGACATAGCTTCCCATCGCATAATCCTCAAAGAATATGTGTATACCGTCATACGTTATCGCCCAGACGAGATCTTTCGCATCGTTATCAAACTTTACACCGAGCTCCTCAATGAGGCTTTCCTTATCGCCTTCCACGATTTCAAAATACTCCGTAAGATCTTCATTCTGCTTAACAAGCTCGTCAAATATTATCTCCGGAAGGCCTTCCGTTTTACCTACAACATCGGCAAATCCTATCTCATCGGCCGTTTTCGGATCAAAGTTATATGCCTTATATCCCATTACGCCATGAGCTCCGCCCATATACGAATAGTTACCGACAACGAACGAGAAAACCTTCTCATCGGCTCTTTGGGGGAAAAGATCATAATCCTCTTCATAACCGTTCGGCATCCCTTCGCTGTGAAGTTCGCGGATCTCCTCTTCACAGCCCGACAGATATGATGTCAGATTATCAGCCGAATTGATGCCGTATTCCTCCAGGGCAGCAGCCAGTTCCGGGTATCTCCCCCTCTCATCCTCATCAAGATCTATCGTCACATATCTGCCCGAAGCCATATGATCATCCCCGTCATCAAGACTGACCGGATGATACTGATATGAAAATCCTATCTTTTCGGGTGTATTGTTTTTCTTCTTATTTTTGTCCTTTTCCTTGCCGCTCTTGCCGCCCAGTCCGGTCCAGTCGGACTTGTCAACTTCACCGTTATCTTCCGTGACCGTCTCTTTATCGGCCGTATCGGGCCCTTCCGCAGAGGATGTACATCCCGGTAAAACGGCAAGTGCGAATATCATCAGGAATATTGTCAGTTTTTTCATCGTATTCTCCGTTTGTACAGATCATGTAGAAGTTACCGCAAGTATTTTACCACAAATTCGGACATGATAAAACGAGGCTGGTAAAAAACCGGCCTCGTTTTATACATCATAAAAACCTTTTACCAAGGACTTCTTATTACACCTGAGGGATTCTTGTCATCAAGAACTGCCTTAAGTTCTGCTGCGGAATGATGAGAAATCATTTCCTCAGCATCTCCCGTATAATCCCAAAGTGACTTCAGATAGTTCCATTCACTGGTTGTGAATGTATGACCACCATACGAATGTCCGCCCGCTGCAGCCGCTGCCGCAAGGGCTGCCTGTGCCGCTGCCATTTCCTCCGCAGCCTTCTGTGCATCCTCAGCTGCCTTTGCCGCATCAGCTGCTGCCTTTGCCTCAGCTTCGGCCTTGGACTGCGTCTGGCTTTCTTCCGTTGTTGCGTTCTCCTCGGTCTTCTTTTCTTCCTTCTTCTCGTCCTTCTTCTCTTCGGTCTTCTCTTCCTCTGTAGGACCTTCCTGATACTCTTCCTCGGAGATCTCTGTCAGGAACTCTGTCTTCATGTATCCGTCCTGACCCTTATAGATGATGTGCGTCCAGTCTTCAACATCCTCAACCTTCTCGAACATATCGCCTTTCTTGGCCTTTCCGAGAACATCACCGTCGGTGCTGTTTGTTGAACGGACATTAACGTCATCACCCGTACTCTTTACGTATTTCTTGACCTGTGCAAGAGCTTCCTCTTCTGCCGCAGCTGCAGCTGCTTCCTCGGCCGCCTTCTGCTCCTCGGCCTGTGCCGCCGCCTCAGCCTGTGCGCGCGCCACGGAATCTATGATCGAGAACGTCAGAACCTGACTCTTGACATCCTTGCACTCGACATATACCGTAACGTTTCCTTCGGTCATACCGGTGGTCAGGACTGCCTTGCCGTCGTCGTTAAGTTCGAATGAACTTGTAGGATCGTCAACGACGCATTTTGCCTTTTTAAGGCTTGCCTTTGACGGCGTAGTGTTGATCGAGAACGTGTACTGCGTACCTACCTCAAGGGACGTCTCCGAAAATTCGGGCTGAAGTGCTATCGCCTTGAGCTTCTTGGATGCAGAGAAAAGATAAATGCCTCCGCCGATCACAAGCAGTGCGATAAGTACCGCGAACACTAGGATCAGTATTCTGACAATGCTGGTTTGCTTTCTCACGATAATTCTCCTTTATTTATATACATTAACAAATACTAACGTATTCCGACAAAATATTATACACCAACTGCTGTGTTTCCGACAAGCCTTAAAGAATAAACTTCTCCACTATCTCGGCTATCGCATTCTCGTTGTTCGTGCGCTCTGTCACGTAGTCGGCATGCGATTTTACCGCATCGGTGCCGTTTTGCACGACAACTCCGATCCCCGCGGCATCTATCATCGACACGTCGTTAGCCTCATCCCCGGCTGCTATCGAATCCTTTACCGGGATATCAAGAAGATGGCAGAGCTTTTTTACCGCGTTACCCTTGCTTGTTCCTGCAGGGAGATACTCAAGAAGGTAATCATTGGAAAAAACGCTGTCAAGCTTTCCCTCTGTAAGATCCGCGTATTTTCTCTTAAATCCCTCAAGTATTCCGCGGCTTCCCTCCTTTATAGACATAAGGCAGAACTTCGGCGGAGGTGCCGGAAGGTCTTCGGGGATACGTTCGACAATCTTGTAAGGCATCTTTATCTTCTCGCAGTAGATCTGCAGCTCCTGCGTTTCTCGAAGCGAGAGAACATGCGTATCCGAATATGTATGGATATGAATGCCCTCCGATGCTGCCGCCGCGAACATCCTACCGACTATGTGCGGATCGACCGTAAACGAATGGATCGTTTTTTCGCTTCCGCAGTCATAGATCACTCCGCCGTTTGAGCAGATCAGGAATATCCCGTCGCGGTACAGGTCGAGCTGTCGTGCCACAACCTTCGCACTGTAAACGGGACGTCCGGTCGCTATAACGAAACGGTGTCCCGCGCTTATCATCCTGTTGATGGCCTCAAGATCTTTGCTGCCGACGTTCTTGTCATTATCAAGAAGCGTATCGTCCAGATCCGAAAACAGTATCTTTGTCGTTCCCATCCCTAGTTATCGTCGTCTTCCTTGTTAGCGGTGTATACGAATCTCTTCCTTGCCATCTCATCGCTTGCAAGGTATTCGTCATATGTCGTGATCTTGTCGATCATCGTTCCGTCGGGAAGCAGTTCCATGATACGGTTTGCCGTTGTCTGTACAAACTGATGATCATGACATGCAAACAGTATGACTCCCGGGAACTTGATCAGTCCGTTGTTAAGAGCCGTGATCGATTCCATGTCCAGATGGTTCGTAGGCTCATCAAGTATCAGTATGTTCGCACCCGATATCATCATCTTCGACAGAAGGCAGCGCACCTTCTCACCTCCGGAGAGGATGTTGATCTTCTTCACGCCGTCTTCACCCGGGAAGAGCATACGTCCGAGGAATCCTCTGACATATGTAACGTCCTTGTTTGCCGAATAACCGGTCAGCCATTCGGTGATCGTATAATCGTGTGAGAACTCTTCAGTATAATCTCTCGGGAAATATGCCTGTGACGTCGTAACGCCCCATTTGAACGTTCCCTCATCAGGCTCAAGTTCTCCCATCAGTATCTTAAACAGTGTGGTCTTTGCAAGCTCGTTCGATCCGACAAATGCGACCTTGTCGTCATGTCCGAGAATAAATGAAATGTTGTCAAGAACCTTGACTCCGTCAATCGTCTTGCTGATGCCCTCAACGGTGAGCACTTCGTTTCCGATCTCCCTGTCGGGGCGGAAATCGATGTACGGGTACTTCCTGCTCGAAGGTTTGATCGTATCGAGCTCTATCTTTTCAAGGGCACGCTTACGGCTCGTAGCCTGTTTTGACTTGGAAGCATTGGCCGAGAATCTTGAAATGAACTCCTGCAGTTCCTTGATCTTCTCTTCCTTCTTCTTGTTGGCTTCCTTCATCTGCTGGATGAGGAGCTGGCTCGACTCGTACCAGAAATCATAGTTTCCGGCATAGAGCTGGATCTTGCCATAGTCGATATCGGCTGTATATGTGCAGACCTTATTGAGGAAATATCTGTCGTGGCTGACGACTATGACGGTATTGTCAAAGTTTATAAGGAATTCCTCGAGCCACTCGATGGCATCAAGATCAAGATGGTTTGTAGGCTCGTCGAGAAGCAGTATATCCGGAGATCCGAAAAGGGCACGCGCAAGCAGTACCTTGACCTTCTGCGGACCGGTAAGATCGCCGACAAGACTGTAATGAAGATCCGTTTCAATACCCAGGCCGTTTAAAAGCGTTGCGGCATTCGACTCCGCTTCCCATCCGTCCATCTCGGCAAATTCAGCCTCAAGCTCGCTCGCCCTGATACCGTCCTCATCGGAAAAATCCTCTTTTGCATAGATCGCATCCTTTTCCTTCATGACATCGTACAGATGCTGATTTCCCATGATGACCGTATCCATTACGGTATATGCGTCGTATTTGAAGTGGTCCTGTTCGAGCACCGACAGCCTCTGGCCGGGTGTTATCGTGATATCACCGTTCGTCGTGTCAAGCTCGCCGGAGAGGATCTTCAAAAAGGTGGACTTGCCGGCACCGTTTGCACCGATAAGACCGTAACAGTTTCCCTCCGTGAACTTGATGTTAACATCTTCAAATAGCGCCTTTTTACCTACACGGTACGTGACGTTGTTTGCACTTATCATAATATTTTCTCCTCAATAAAACTGTATGTTTAAGCGTTTACCACAAGGTAGCGCCCGTCGGGAAGTGCGAACACCTCTGACTGCTGGGCGATCTCCTCCTCGGTCATGCCGTCGGTATCAACACCCATCTCATCGAAATATTCAATGACCTCCTCGATCGTCTCTACGACCTCGGCCATTGAATCCTCAAGAAAATCCTGTGCCTCATCGGGTGTTGACGCAACTTCCTCATCGAACAGCTGACCCTGGTTTTCAAGAAAATAATTGACTACATCCTTATCAAACATATCCGATACCTCCTCGATTTATATCAACAGCAGCAACTCATGCCCCTTCTATCGGGATGAACACTCTGCTGTTTTCTACCGTATCACTTTCCTTAACAAGACTCTTTGCCCATTCGCAGAATGTCTCCTGCGCACAGACCGCCTCACCGCCCGTACGCTCGATCCTCTCATACGTTCCGTCGCTAAGTTCGACCCTTGCCTTGACGTTGTCGGCGAGCAATGTCTCAAGTATATAAATTACCTTCTTTTTCAGTCCCTCGTCAAGTATGGGGAACATTATCTCAACTCTTCGCAGAAGATTTCTGGGCATCCAGTCGCTCGATCCGCAGTAAACCTCATAGTTTCCGGCGTTATCAAAATAGAATATCCTGCTGTGCTCAAGGAAGTCTCCGACGATGCTGCGCACGGTTATGTTTTCCGATACACCCTTTATGCCCGGCTTTAAACAACATATGCCGCGAACGATCAGGTCTATCTTCACGCCCGCACATGATGCACGGTAAAGTGCCTGTATGACCTCCCTGTCACATATCGAATTGACCTTCGCGACTATGTAGCTTCTCTTTCCGGCAAGGGCATTTTTCTCTTCCCTTTCTATCAGATGGATGAACCTGTCCTTAAGCCAGAGCGGTGCAAGACACAGACGGTTCCAGTAGAGCGGTTCCGAATAACCGCTTAGCATGTTGAAAACGGCCGTGGCATCCTCACCTATCTGTTCCGAACATGTCAGGAGCCCGACGTCCGTATACAGCTTTGCAGTACTGTCATTGTAATTGCCCGTTCCGAGATGAACGTAGCGCCGTATCCCGTCCTCCTCACGGCGAACGACAAGCGTGATCTTACAATGGGTCTTAAGTCCTACCAGTCCGTATATGACATGGCATCCCGCCTGCTCAAGACGGCGTGCCCACAAAATGTTATGCTCCTCATCAAATCTTGCTTTCAGTTCGACGAGAACCGTGACCTGTTTGCCGTTTTCAGCCGCCTGTTCAAGGGCCGCGATGATCGGTGAATTACCGCTGACACGGTACAGTGTCTGCTTGATGGCAAGAACTTCGGGATCCGATGCCGCGCTTTTTACAAAATCGATGACAGGGTCGAACGTCTGATACGGATGGTGCATCAGTATATCGTGATTCCTGATAGCCTCGAATATATCCGCGCCGTCGTTTATCTCGGGAACCGGCTTTGGCAGATACACCTTCTTCTTCAGGTTTACAAATCCGCCCAGTCCGTACATCTTCATCAAAAACGTCAGATCTATCGGACCTGCTATGCGGTATATGCTGTCGGATCTTACCGACAGTTCCATCTTGAGTATCTCCATCAGTCCGGGATCGATGTCATCGGCGACCTCAAGCCTGATGACCTCACCCCACTGACGTCTCTTGATCTGCTTTTCTATCTCCTTGAGAAGATCGGCAGCCTCATCCTCATCGATCGTAAGGTCCGCATTTCTCATTATCCTGTAAGGGTATGCGCAGAACACATCATAATTAAGAAAGAGCTTTGACATGTTGCGCTCGATGACCTCTTCAAGGAGTATGAACGATCTTCCGGCCTCGGACGGGATCTCTACGATACGGTCAAGTCCCGCAGGCACCTGAACGGTCGCAAAATCGCGCGAGTCCTCTCCCTTTTTTCCTATGAGCGCACCGATATTAAGCGTGCGGTTTCGAACAAGCGGGAACGGCCTTGAAGAATCAACTGCCATCGGCGTGAGCACCGGGTATACTTCCTCTTCAAAGTAGCGGTCGACAAACTCAGCCTGCGTTCCGGTCAGTTCCTCATGCTTTGTTATGACATGTATCCCCTCGGCCTCCATAAGCGGCAGCAGGGTATGCATCAGAACGAAATACTGGTTATCCACCAGTTCATGCGTCTTGTCCGAGATCGCGGCAAGCTGTTCATCAACGCTCATGCCCGCGATATCCTTCTTGTTGTATCCCGCATGCTGCATATCTATAAGGGACGCGACCCTGACCATGAAAAATTCGTCGAGGTTTGATGCCGTGATAGAGAGGAACTTAAGACGTTCCATAAGCGGATTGGACGTATCGGTCGCCTCGCCCAGAACCCTCTCGTCAAACATCAGCCATGACAGTTCCCTGTTCACATACAGATCTTTTGATTCAAAATCTTTCATACACGTATCCCCTATCTGCGTTTGTATTTAAGAACCGGTTTGATCGAAAATACTTCCTCAAACAGCGACGCCTTCCTGAAAAAGAATCCCTGTTCAAGATTGATATCGTCAACCGTGTAAACGTTTATGACAAGCTCGTTTCCCTTGACGGAAAATCTCACATCACCGACCTTTGTCCTGTAGCTTCTGCATATGCCGTCCGCTATCCTGAAAAGTGCCGACAATTTGGCGATCTTCAGATAGCTGGCGCGGTCTATCAGTGACTGGGATGCAAGCTCGTCATAGTATCTGAACTGCATCTTGTTAAACCTTACAATGTTGGCTATTATCTCACGCTCAGCGTGCGACACTCCGATCATCTCCGTTGCCATGATGATGTCGTATCCGCACTCCGCGCCCGCCTCCATGCTGATGTATCTGCCGCAGTCGCCGACAAGTGCTGCGATCCTAAGCAGCAATTTGTCGCGTTTTCCCATGCCGTGTATCTTGCGGGTTGCATCGAACAGATCGCAGGCGATCCTCTCTATGAGCTCGTTTCTCTCTTCGTTTCCCTCGTATCGTTTTGACATCACCTTTGCACAGGCAATGATATCGTTCTCGAAATCATGACGGTAGTGGACCAGTTTTTCCTTCTCGGCATATTCGTATGCCATGCCGTCGCACAGCGACACACCCGGAGACCATATCTTCTCCGCCTTGGTGATCTTTATGATGCGCGAGACGATCGACAGCGCCGGAAGAAGGAGCGGAACGGTCTCTTCGTTGATCCCGTACATGCTCGCGATCTCGGCCGGAGAAAGCGTCTTGATCTTCCCGCACAGCTGCTTGAAACTGTCCGCCGTAAACGAGCGGTCCTTTGAACCGGTATGATAGAGCATCGACGAAACATAGTCGTCTATGAGTATCAGATTTTTGATGCTCCTGCCCTTAAGATACAGCTTTTTAAAAACGTGGAGCTGGTTGTCGATCAGTTCGCGAAGTATACCCTCGACATCCCTTGTCCGCGGCTGAAGGGCGGCAAGCATATCCATCGAGCGCAGCACTCCGAGCCGGATGTTCTGCGTCGTAACCAGGGCATCGTTATCAAACAGCGATATCTGTATGCTTCCTCCGCCGACGTCGGCTATGGCGCATCCCTCGCTGATAAACTCGTCAAACCTTGCGCCTTTTATTGCCGCGGCCTTATAGTGCAGAAATCTCTGCTCGGAATTGGACAGTACATCGACCTTTATACCGGTGCGCAGTTTGATCTGCTCGATCAGTATCGCCGTGTTCTTCGTCTCACGGATGGCGCTTGTGCCGTATGCCTTGTAATCGTCGACCTTGTACGATTTCATTATGGCCGAAAAATCAGAAAGCACATAACACAGTTCATCCATATGAGCCATATCGATGATGCCCCGCTGATATGTATCCGTTCCGAGTTCGATCGAATGCCGTATCGAATCTATCTCTCTTACGACGCCTTTGTTCGTAAATTCAAAGATCTTCATTCCGAGTTCATACGAACCGACGTCTATGGCTGCAAAAGTGCGTACTGCCATGTTTCCCTCCATGTTATCCTGCCAATTGACAGATCAATGATGTTCAGTTGCCGTTGCCGTCCGATGCGAGGATGTAATTGATGAACTGCTCCGCCGTTCTGCCCGATAAACCTCCGTGGCCGAGCTCCCATTTGTTGGCCTCAAGCAGCAGTTCCTGCTGATCCATACATACTCCCCGCCTTTTTGCAAGAGTAGTCACGATGTTCTCGAACTCCTTCTTGTCGGGGCGCGAGAAGAATATCGTCTCCCCGAACCTGTATGAGAGCGAGAGCTTCTCCTGAACGGTATCGTTAGTATGAAGATCGTCATCTCTGTCCTGCTTGTCGGAATACCTTTCCCTTACGATATGGCGGCGGTTTGATGTTGCATATATAAGTATGTTGTCCGGTTTCTTCTCAAGGTCTCCCTCGATCACGGCCTTTAAGTATTTGTATTCGGTCTCATGCTCTTCAAACGAGAGATCATCCATATAGATTATGAACCTGTAATTACGGTTCTTGATCTGATCGATGACATTCTCGAGATCTCTGAGCTGATGCTTGTATATCTCGATTATGCGAAGTCCCCTGTCATAATATCTGTTCATGATACCCTTTATACTGCTCGACTTGCCCGTTCCGGCATCTCCGAACAGAAGACAGTTGTTGCACGGCCTTCCCTCAATGAAAGCCTCGGTGTTGTTTATCAGTTTTTCCTTGGCCCGCTCATATCCCACAAGATCCTCGAGATTGACATGAGCGATGTTTGTGATAGGTTCTATGAGCACCTCGGTCATGTTCCTGCGGACGCGGAAAGCCTTGTGAAGTCCGAACTTGCCGACACCGAACTCCTTGTAAAAACGTGCGGCGTTTTCGGCAAATTCCTCATCGGATGATGAGGCGGCAAGTTCATCGCGCAGTTTCAGGATCCTGTCCCTTATGCGTTTGTTGAACATCTTCGAATTGTCGTTTTCGCTCTTATAATCACACAGAAGCCTTGCATTGTCGGTACCGCAAAGCTTATCAAGCTCATCAAGGTCGAGAGCGAACATCTCCCTGAATATGGTAAAATCGTGAAGCGCCACTTCGCTCACCGTGCCGGTCACATTCCCCTTTATCTCGCACGATGTGGAATAGGCATTCTCGTTGTTCGCGATAAGATATGTAAGATATGCCTGCCACAGATTGCCGCTGTAGCCGTGGCTTACCGCAAGTTCGACCAGAGACCCCGTAAAGGAGTTCATACGGTTCCTGATGCCGCCGTCCGATTCGGTATCACCCGAAAGTATGTATGATGCATCTTCAAGTATCTCGCTGTGTTTAAAATTCTTGTACAGGATCATTTCATTGTTTCGCATGCTCAGTCCTCATCTTACAGGTCGATCGTAACCGCTTCGCCGTCCCAGTTAAAATCGTCATATTCATCATCCACATAGCCTGCAAGCTCTTCCTCCATCTCACGTCCGGCCTGCATGAGCGTTATGAACAGCTGGGCTGCACCGTCCGCATACTGCTTGTTTACAACATCCTCAAAAACCTTCTCAAGCTTTGCGTCCTCGCGCGCGGCATCGTAGAACGGAAGGTTGTTCTCCATCTTGTACTCTCCGATGGCCTTTACAACATCCATCCTCTCCTCATAAAGTTTCAGTATCTGCGAATCGATCGCATCGATCTGCTCGCGCAGTTTTTTCATATCGGCTGCCATATGTCTCTCCCTTTGTTTTCAGGTTTTTAATACCCTTAAGTATATCACATAACAGATTGTTTTTCTTGTGAAAAGATGATAGAATATCTCAAGGTTTTAGTATGATTTATCAAGGAGGAGATTGATATGGCTTTTTGTTCAAATTGCGGTAAGGAAGTTCCCGACGGCGCTTCAGTATGTCCTTCATGCGGTGCTGCTCTTGCAGGTGTTCCGGCAGCTGTGGCTGATGCCTGGGATCATACATCCGAATTCGATGCACAGGATATTTCCGACAACAAAGTTTATGCTCTTTCGGCATATCTGTTCTCAATACTCGGTGTTATCCTTGCTCACGTTCTTGCAAAGGAATCACCGTTTGCACTGTTCCATGCACGTGAGGCACTTAAGATCGACGTTGTTGTCGTTGTTGTTTCATTCCTGTCGGCACTTCTGAGCTGGACATGCATAGTTCCCATTGCAGGTATCATCCTGATGCTGATCCTCTGCGTTGTCAAGATCATCTGCTTCGTACAGGTATGCAAGGGACAGGCAAAAGAGCCCTGGCTCATCCGTTCCATCGGTGCCCTTCACTGATAACGGACAGACTTTTAAATCAAAGACGCCGGAATATCCGGCGTCTTTTTTGCTGCCGCCTGTAAGATCGTGCAAATATAAGGTTAGCCATAACAAAACAGATGATGTATAATCGTAACCCGAAAGGAGTATCTGTTATGTCAGATCTCAAAAAGAAATCATTGATATGGAAGATCCCGCTGTTTGTGCTGCTCGCTGTGACAGTCATCGCAGCAGCGTATGTGGCTTACGTTTTTATCGTATACTCAAGAATAGAGGATATGCAAAGCATAGATACCGATGACGCTACGGCTGAGGTTGCAAAAACAGGTGAGGAATATACGGCAGTTTCCTACAATATCGGTTTCGGGGCATATACGGCCGACTACACTTTCTTCATGGATGAAGGAAAGGAAAGCAGGGCAAGAAGCCGCGAGAGCGTCATAAACTGTACAAACGGCTGTGCCGGAAACGCGCTGTCATTCGATCCGGATATAGCACTGTTTCAGGAAGTGGACACGGATTCCGACAGAAGCTGGCACGTCGACCAGCGCGATATGATAAATGAGCTGTTCAGAAAGCACGGCGATTATGACAGTGTGTTTGCGAGCAACTACCATTCCTCGTATCTGATGTATCCTCCGCTTGAGCCGATAGGTGCATCCAATTCGGGGATACTTGCCGAATCAAAGTTTGATATCACATCAACTGTCAGAAGAAGTCTTCCGGTCGCGGACGGTTTTTCCAAGATACTCGATCTTGACAGGTGTTACACGATCAGCCGCATCAGCGTTGAGGGCGGTAAGGAACTGGTGCTGTTCAATCTCCATCTTTCCGCATACGGTACGGATGCCGCTCTCGGAAACGCACAGCTTGCCATGCTCTTCGGCGATATGTCAAGGGAATATGCATCGGGTAACTATGTACTTGTGGGCGGAGATTTTAACCACGATTTTCCGGTTACATCAAAGGAGTATTTCAATCCCGGAACCGACAGATCATTCGCATGGTGTGAGCCGTTCCCCGACAACATGCTCCCGGACGGTTTTAAAAAATGCACGGATTATGACGGCGAGATGATCGCAACGACGAGATATACCGACATACCGTACGGTCCCGACTCATTTACGGTAATACTCGACGGATTTATAGTATCCGATAACATCACCGTAAAGAGCGTTTCAAACGTTGACTTCGGTTTTGAATATACTGACCACAATCCCGTTGTTTTAAAGTTTGTGCTTAACTGATAAGGTAACGCTTCCACTGTAAATATGGTATAGTACAGACATGGAAAGATATGAAAAGTTCGACAACAAACGGATACTGATCTGGGGATACGGGCGCGAAGGAAGATCGAGCGCACGTTTTTTGGAGCAATGGTGTAAACCCTCATCGATCGAAGTGTTTGAAGGAAAACGCGAAGAGATAAACGAGGACAACTATGATTTCATAATCAAGAGTCCCGGGATCGTCATGGAAGACGATAACGAAAAATACACTTCACAGACCCGGATATTTCTGGAATGTTTCCGTAACAACACGATCGGCATAACCGGAACAAAGGGAAAGAGCACGACGAGCGCTCTGATGCACCGCGTCCTGACACGTGCGGGATTTGATACGATACTTGTCGGAAATATCGGAGAACCTGCTCTTGACCACTTCGGTAACATTTCGGAAGATACCGTTGTCGTATATGAGATGTCATGCCATCAGCTGGCTCACCTGAACATCTCTCCGCATGTCGCGGTTTTCCTGAATCTGTTCGAGGAGCATCTCGATTATTACAAAACACTCGATAAATATTTTGCCGCAAAGGCGAACATTGCAAAGTACCAAAGCGAGTCCGATCTTCTCTTTGTGGGCGGAAACGTACCCCACCTTGCGGGCCGGGCAAAGACGTACCGTATCGATTTTAACGAAGTTCCGGAGTATGACCTGAAGCTTCTCGGACATCACAATACTTACAATGCGCATTTCGTTTACACGATCGCATCGACCGTTTACGGTATCGATGATAAGACGATACGCGATGCGCTTTATGATTTTACCGGACTCGAGCACAGACTGTGCAACATTGGATGCACAGCCGGTATTGACTGTTATGACGATTCGATCTCAACGATCCCCTCGGCAACAATCGAAGCTCTCTCATCGGTTCCGAATGCCAAAACGGTGCTTATCGGAGGCATGGACAGAGGTATCAGCTACGATGCACTCATATCCTACATAAACGACCACGACATGTATAATTACATACTCATGTATGAATCCGGAAAAAGGATCTATGAGAGTATAAACAAAACAGATAACTGTTATCTCGTGCCTGATCTTGAGGCGGCCGTTAAGAAGGGGTTTGAGATCACACCGGCAGGCGGTGCGATGATCCTGTCTCCCGCGGCTGCAAGCTACGGTTATTTCAAGAACTTCGAAGAACGCGGTGATGTGTTCAGGAAGCTGTGCGGACTGTGAGAAGGAACACATCGCTTGTATTTACCGGGGATATCGGTTTTGACAAATACCTAAAGGACAGCTGGGCCGATGATTCGCTCATCTGCAATGATGTAGCCTCGTATCTTAAAAACTGTGATCATCTGATCGTAAACGTTGAAGGACCGCTTTATGACGGCACCACATCATCTTCCGCGACCGGTTCGGCCGCAAATCTCGTCCACAGCATGGACCCGCGCGTAGGAGAGTTTCTTCATTCCATCGGCGCCGATATATGGAACATATGTAATAACCATATAATGGATGCCGGAGGAGACGGCATAAAGAGCACGCTTGATATCGCCGGCTCATACGGTGCTGCCGCTTTCGGTGCCGGCATGAACATCACGGAAGCTTCGATGCCCGTCATACTCGATGAGGCAGGCGGTATCGGAATGATAGGAGTAGGCTATCAGAGGGCATGCCGTAAGGCTTCCGATGATACTCCGGGATGCTTTTCCTGGAGCGATCTTGACCGCATAGAATGCTCGATCCGTTCGATAAAAGAGAAAAACAGATGGTGTATCGTCGTTGCGCATGCGGGCGAGGAATTTACCGCTCTTCCCTCTCCGTACACACGCAACAGATACATGACATATCTTGATATGGGAGCCGACATAGTCATCGCCCATCATCCGCACGTTGTGAACAATTACGAACTTGTCGGGGATAAAGCGATATTTTATTCCCTCGGTAATTTCATATTCGACACCGACTACCAGAGAAGCCAGATGTATACCGAATACGGTGTACTCTTAAAGCTTACATTTACGGAAGATTCATTTGGGTTTGACCCGTTTGGCATCAGGATCGACAGAGAGAACAAGCGCATCGTCTCCTGCGATCTTCCGGACATATTTACCGATGTGCCCGCCCCGGAATATGAAAAGCTTAAGGGCCTTGCGGCTAAGGTGTTTGTAGAGAACACAAAAAGACAGCTTCGCTATATGAAGACTTCAGAATTTACGAATGCATCAGAGGAAGATTTTGTCAGAAACTTCTACGAGGAAAAAAGAAGCGGCCGGGTTCCCGGCGAAACGCTTGATATGCAGATAATGTATCCGCTTTCCAAAACCGCCGATGAGGGGCTGTGGAAAGCGTCGGATCTTACCGGAGTTGTAAAATATATGCTGTCAATGCTGACTGAGTGACTAGCTCTCCAAAGGTTTTCTCACAAACGGTGACCGTCCCGGCCTGTGTGTACTGCCGCGGTCATACTGCGGATAAAATCACCTACGTGTCCCGGGCTGTCCTGCCCGTACTGTTCCATTATCCTGATTATAGCTGAACCTACTATGGCACCGTCGGAAAGCGAGGCCATTTTTGCGGCCTGTTCGGGCGTTGATATACCGAATCCGACCGCGACCGGAACGTCGGTATTTTCACGTATTATCTTGACGAGCGATCCTATGTCGGTAGTGATCTCGCTTCTGACACCGGTAACTCCGAGTGAAGATACGAGATAGATAAAGCCCCGAGCCTCTTTGGCTATCATCGCTATCCTCTCATCCGATGTCGGTGCGATAAGTGATATAAGATCCACTCCGTACTGTCTGCACACATCATCGAATTCCCCCTTTTCCTCAAAAGGAAGATCCGGAAGGATGATGCCGTCGATGCCGATGCCGGCACATGTTTTGATGAACCTGTCGGCGCCGTATGAATATACGACATTTGCGTATGTCATAAAGACCATCGGAACATTCACATCATGTCTAAGATCCCTTACGAGATCGAATATCTTATCGGTAGTTACGCCGCCTGCAAGAGCCCTTGCGTTTGCGGCCTGGATGACGGGACCTTCAGCCGTCGGATCCGAAAACGGAATGCCAAGTTCTATAAGGTCTGCGCCCGCTGCGACAGCTTCTCTTACGATCCGCTTTGTCGTTTCAAGATCGGGATCACCGCATGTAATAAAAGGGATAAAAGCCTTCCCGTTTTCAAAAGCCTTTCTGATGTTACTCACTGATATCCTCCCCTCTGTACCTTGCGATCGCCGCACAGTCCTTATCTCCCCTTCCGGATATCGTGATCACGATGATCTTATCCCGTGAAAGATCCGGTGCGATCTTCATCGCATGGGCAACCGCGTGAGCCGATTCTATCGCCGGGATTATGCCCTCGGTTTTTGACAGATATTCAAAAGCGCATACCGCTTCATCGTCTGTTACCGGCACATACTCGGCACGCTTTATATCATGAAGATACGCGTGTTCGGGTCCGATGCCCGGATAATCAAGTCCGGCAGAGATCGAATATACCGGCGCGATCTGACCGAATTCGTCCTGGCAGAAATACGATTTCATGCCGTGGAATATCCCGAGCTTTCCCATCGCGATCGTTGCTGCGGTCTCAAGCGTGCCGACTCCTCTTCCGGCAGCTTCGCATCCGATCAGGCGCACATCCTTATCGGGGATAAAACCGTAAAATGTTCCGATCGCATTCGAACCTCCTCCGACACATGCCATAACGATGTCGGGAAGTCTCCCTTCGGCTTCGAGCATCTGGGATCTGATCTCGCGTGATATGACTGACTGGAAATCGCGTACGATCGTCGGAAAAGGGTGCGGTCCCATGACCGATCCGAGACAGTAATGCGTATCATCGATCCTTCTCGTCCACTCGCGCATCGCTTCCGATACAGCGTCCTTGAGCGTTGCGGTACCGGTCGTTACGGGAATGACCTCGGCACCGAGCAGCCTCATGCGGTAAACATTAAGTGCCTGTCGCTTTGTATCCTCCTCGCCCATAAAGACTACGCACTCCATTCCGAAAAGCGCCGCTGCGGTCGCCGTCGCAACTCCGTGCTGGCCCGCACCGGTCTCGGCGATGAGTCTGGTCTTTCCCATTTTTTTGGCAAGAAGCGCCTGTCCGAGTACGTTATTAATCTTATGAGATCCGGTATGGTTAAGATCTTCTCTCTTCAGATAGATCTTTGCACCTCCAAGGTCTTCGGTCATCTTTTTCGCATAATAAAGCCTTGAAGGTCTTCCGGCATATTCGTTAAAAAGCTGCGTAAGCTCTTCATTAAACCGGGGATCGTCCTTGTAATGCGTA
Source organism: uncultured Lachnospiraceae bacterium (assembly GCA_902775485.1). GTDB lineage: Bacteria > Bacillota > Clostridia > Lachnospirales > Lachnospiraceae > UBA2868. Next base: position 63,684 of record CACYMJ010000024.1, on the reverse strand, counting down.
TACGCCTTATCAAGCTGTATCACCGCGTTCATCAGCGTCTCCGGAATATACTGTCCGCCGTGTATGCCAAACCTTCCCGCTTTTATCTCTTCGCTCATGATAACTCCTTTGTATCACTGCCGGATCTGCCTTACGATCCTGACAAACTCTTTCATCTTTTCCGGGTCCTTAACACCGTCCGTCTCGATCCCCGAACTTACATCCACGCCATATGGCGATAACATTTCTACAGCCTTTGCCACGTTTTGACAGTCAAGACCTCCCGCAAGATAGTAAGGTCTTTGCATGTCCCTTATCATATTCCAGTCAAATGCCGCACCGTCTCCCATTCCTGCATCGAGCAGTATCATATCTGCAGATGATGACTGTGCGATCTTTATGTCTTCATCCGATGTGATGCGAAATGCTTTTATTATCACTTTGCCGGGCATGATAAGGTTTCGAAGCTTTGCGATATACTCATCATCTTCGCCCCCGTGAAGCTGGGCCGCATCTATTATACCTTCATTTATCAGATGAGCCACCCTCTCGGGCTCTTCATCAACAAACACCCCGACAGAAGTGATACTCTTATCAAGCGCAGATCGCAGCTGCCGCGCCGTCTCATCGTCAACATACCGTCTGCTCTTTTTCCAGAAAACAAATCCGATACAGTCGGGCTTTAACCGGTTCGCACATTCTATATCCTGCTGTCTTGTAAGTCCGCAAAGTTTGATATGTATCATAACATACTCTTAAGCACAGAAAGTGCTGCCTTCTTATCAGGTGCACGCATGACGGTCTCTCCGATCAGCACCGCATCGGCACCCGCAGCCCTTACTGCGGCAACATCCTCCGGTGTTTTGATACCGCTCTCGGACACGAATATCCTGTCGGCGGGTATCAGTTTCCTGAGGTTTAAACTGTTTGCATTATCAACGGAAAAATCGGTAAGGTCACGATTGTTAACACCGATGATCCGTGCCCCCGCATCAACCGCGATGCCCACTTCCTCTTCGTTGTGGGTTTCGGTTATCGCATCGATCCCAAGTTCATCGCATATCGCAAGATACTCTTTGATCTGCGCAGAAGATAATATCGATGCGATCAGCAGCACTGCAGCAGCGCCAAGCGTTGCGGCTTCATATATCATGTACCCGTCAACCGTAAAATCCTTGCGAAGCACCGGAATATGAACCGATGATGCGATATCTCTTAAATACTCGTTGCTTCCGAGAAACCATTTCGGCTCCGTAAGTACCGATATGCAGTCAGCCCCTGCGAGTTCGTAGTCATATGCTATATCAAAATACGGAAAATCTTCGGCGATCACTCCCTTTGAAGGCGAGGCCTTCTTACACTCGAGAATGAACGAAAGCCCGTCGGCTTCAAGTGCCTTCCTGAAAGAATGATCCGAAGAGGGCACGGAAAATGCCCTCTTTTTCATATCTTTGGCAGATACGGATCTTTTGGCCTCATCGCACCGCTCCTTCGCATGATCTGCCAGTTTATCAAGTATCGTTCCCGTTGTCTTCATATTTATTCGCCTGCTTCCGGATCCGGACGGTTGCTTACCTCGATAAGTTTATTAAGGACTTCAAGTGCCTTGCCCGAATCGATAAGCCCGGCCGCAAGCTTTACGCCGTCGGCAAATGTTTCGGCCTTGCCGCCGATATAAAGTGATGCGCCCGCATTAAGAAGTACCGCATCTCTTTTGGGTCCCTTTGCACCGCCCAGGATGTCACGTGTTACCTTTGCGTTCTCTTCGGGGCTGCCGCCTTCAAGGTCGCTCTTTTTACATCTTGTAAGTCCGAAATCCTCGGGTTTTATCGTAAACGTTTTGTACCATCCGTCCTTGATCTCGCATACTCTCGTCTCCGAACTTAATGATATCTCATCGAGCTTGTCCATGCCGTATACGACCATTCCGCGCTTTATACCGAGGCTGACCAGTACCTGGGCCAGCGGCTCGACAAGATAGTCATCGTATACTCCGAGAAGCTGCATCGAAGGGGATGCCGGATTTGTAAGCGGACCGAGTATGTTGAACACTGTCCTGAAACCGAGCTCACGTCTGATAGCTCCGACGTACTTCATTGACGAATGATATTTCTGTGCGAACAGGAAACACATTCCGACTTCATTTAGAAGTTCTACACATCTTGCGGGAGACTGTGCGATATTAACACCGAGTGCCTCGAGACAGTCTGCGGTACCGCACTTTGAAGATGCGGCCCTGTTTCCGTGCTTTGCGACCTTCATCCCGCCCGCTGCCGCTACAAGCGCAGACGTTGTTGAAATGTTAAAACTGTGAGCATTGTCACCGCCGGTCCCGACGATCTCAAACACTTCCATGTCATGCTCAACTTTTGTTGCATGATCTCTCATTGCGGCCGCACAACCCGCGATCTCATCCCTCGTCTCGGCCTTGGCACTCTTGGCTGAAAGTGCCGCCAAGAATGCCGCGTTCTGCGTCGGGGAGGTTTCGCCGCTCATGATCTCATTCATTACCGTATATGCTTCATCATATGTCAGATCTTCCTTGCTGACGATCTTGACTATTGCTTCCTTTATCATTCCCTTCCTCCATGTATATATCTGTTATCCGATCTTCGGCAGCGAGTCCAAGCTCTTTGCAAGGTCCTCATCGGTCGGGATGTAGTCGGTCATCTCGCCGTCATTGTACTTCTGGTATGCCACAAGATCGAAGTATCCTGTTCCGGTAAGTCCGAATACGATCGTCTTCTCCTCGCCGGTCTCTTTGCACTTTAATGCTTCATCGATCGCTACCCTGATCGCATGGCTTGATTCGGGAGCGGGGAGGATGCCTTCTGTTCTTGCGAACTGTGTTGCCGCCTCAAATACGCTTGTCTGTTCAACTGCAACCGCTTCCATGTAACCGTCCGCATAAAGCTGTGACAGAACGGGGCTCATGCCGTGATAGCGAAGTCCGCCCGCATGGTTTGCGGAAGGGATGAAGTTGCTGCCGAGTGTGTACATCTTGGCAAGAGGACATACCATTCCGGTATCGCAGAAATCGTATGCGTATTTTCCTCTTGTAAAGCTCGGGCAGCTTGCGGGCTCAACGGCGATGATCCTGTAATCTTTTTCGCCGCGAAGCTTTTCTCCCATGAAAGGTCCGATAAGTCCGCCGAGGTTCGATCCGCCGCCTGCGCAGCCAATGATCATGTCGGGAACTATACCGTATTTATCAAGTGCGGCCTTTGTCTCAAGACCGATTATGCTCTGATGAAGAAGTACCTGATTAAGAACGCTTCCGAGAACATATCTGTAACCTTCGTTTGTCGTTGCAACCTCAACTGCTTCGGATATCGCACATCCGAGACTTCCGGTCGTGCCGGGATGCTCTGCGTTTATCTTCCGGCCGATGTTCGTATCCATCGAAGGCGAAGGAGTAACGCTCGCACCGTATGTTCTCATGACCTCGCGTCTGAAAGGCTTCTGCTCGTATGAAACCTTTACCATGAACACTTTAAGGTCAAGTCCGAAATATGCGCTTGCCATCGAAAGTGCCGTACCCCACTGGCCTGCTCCGGTCTCGGTCGTGATGCCGCGAAGGCCCTGCTTCTTGGCGTAATATGCCTGGGCGATGGCCGAATTTAACTTGTGCGATCCGCTCGTGTTGTTACCCTCGAACTTGTAGTAGATCTTCGCAGGTGTATCAAGCGCCTTCTCAAGGCAGTATGCGCGAACGAGCGGTGAAGGACGGTACATCTTGTAGAAATCAACGATCTCCTGCGGTATGTCAAAATACGCCGTATCGTTATCAAGTTCCTGTTTGATCAGCTCATCGCAGAATACCGGACGAAGGTCTTCAAAGCCCATGGGCTGTCCCGTTCCCGGATTAAGAAGCGGTGCGGGCTTGTTCTTCATGTCGGAACGTACGTTGTACCATTTGGTCGGGATCTCATTCTCACTAAGGTAAATCTTGTAGGGGATTTTTGTGTTTTCGCTCATATCAAGCTCCTTTCTGTAAGTGGTGTCCGTTGGACATTTACTGGCCTTTGTCGGGAATCGGAAAATAAAAAAATCCCGTCCCAACATTTGCTGGGACAGGATCTGTATTCATCCTGCGGTGCCACCCGGCTTGGTACATCGTACCCTCTCATGCGTACTATCATACGCCAATCTTTGGTAACGGAGGATTATACTCCGGCTCGCATACTGTAAGTTCTGCTCGCCCTCAGGAGTCCATTCGCTTCCGGCCTTAATGCCGCCATCTCACCGCCGGCGGCTCTCTCAGAAAAAGGTGATCGGAAGTTACTCACTCTCCTTCAACGGTTTAATCTATTTTTACATTATCGATTTTTATCTGTCAACAATTTTTTTATTTTTTTGTGATGTCTATTATATTAAACTCACTTTTGCATCCGGTCTTGAACTTCACGGCCCAGTCGGATATACCGTCCGTTACGATAAAATCGGTATCTCCTCTCTTCTCATGTCCTCTGACGTTATCATTTTCCGATATGAGCGGCTGGACATATTCAAGTGGCCAGAGCTGTCCGCCGTGCGTATGTCCGGACAGGACAAGATCGACCTTCGCCGCTTCCTCGGCTTCGTAATCAACGGGCTGATGGTCAAGTACTATCATGTACTTATCCTTATCAAGATCCTCGATAAGTGTTGCTATATCCTCTCTGTCGGATGTTCCGTACCCGGCGTCCTCGCGGCCTATCACATAGTATCCGCCCTCTATCGGAACAGCCTCATCGACAAGTACCCTGACACCGTTTTTTTCAAGTTCGGCAATAAGGTCATCACCCGAATATCCTCTTCTCTCATTGGAATAATACCCACGATCGTGATTGCCGAAACAGAAATATTTTCCGTACTTCATATCCACTTTTCCAAGCGCTTCGCATGCATCGAGCATGTCCTGCTTCGAAGTGGAATCGTCGACAAAATCGCCTGTGATAACGAGCATGTCCGGTTCTGCCTCGCATATCCTTGCGAGTTTCTCTCCGAATCCCTTTCCGGAAAAACCGGTCCCGACATGCGAATCGGCTATCTGGGCGATACGGATGGATTCAACGTTCTTATCCGTTGTGAGCGCATAATCCGTCTCCCACAGTCCGTGCATGAAATACCATCCGATGCACAGATAAACAAAACACAAAACGATCGCGCACAGATCAGTTATGCGCGGCGATACATTCACTCCTCCGGATCTTGCGATTATCAGATGTACAAGATCGCCGATCAGCATGAACACGGCAACATGTATGAATATGATTATCGTGTTTGTAACATCAAAAACAAGGCAGAGGATGACCGCCGCGATAATGACACAGATCAGTGACAGTATGCGTGCCACTGATCTGCTGTTTATATGGATAAGCTGTGTGAACAATCCCGTCTTTTCGATCTTGCCGGCAAGGTAATATGCACCAAGCAGTCCGGCAAGTATCGAGACCGCAAAAATAGCAAGCCACATGATCTTTTCTCTCATCACTTATCAGTTCTTACGGAGTCTGTTAAGCCACAGTCTCTGGATCACATATCCGATCAGGTACATATCGGCAGCAGCGCCTACAAGGAAGCCGACAACAGGGATCATCCTGACCGCTTCGAGTACTGCGATCCCGATAAGGGTTGATAAGAATATGTTCATCTTCGGGAAAACAAGTCTTGAAAGCGATGCACCCGCAAACGCAAGTCCGACGCATACAAGAAGTACATATGCCAGTATCACTATACCGCCGATCGGTGCAAGGAAATACGAGCACAGGAGCGCGAGTGCAAGTACCGGAATGCACAGCCATCCGAGGATACCGCTTACGACAACGGCTGCCGTCCTGTTTTTGATGTAATCGGAAGCCATTGTAAGATGATCGTTAAAGAGCCAGCACAGAAGCATGCCGAACGCTGCCATGGCAACTATCCAGTAAACGGTCTTTGTGATCTTGCCCCATATGAGCGACCAGATTGAAAATGATCCGTCTTCATCGGCAGACTCTTTTGCGGTTTCTTCAAAATCAAAATCGTTAATGCTTGCCCCATCGGGAATCTCGGGAGTATTTGCACTTACTATCTTCAGATTACCGGTTACAACGGCATCTTCCGAAATGTCGACCCTCTCGGCTTCGATCGTAGCATCACCGTCTACGGTACCATTTAAGATAACATGATTTCCCGCAAGGTAGAGCGCATAAGTCCTGCCTTCAAAACTTAATGAATTACCGCATGCATAAACCGCATTCGCTTCACTCTCGCCGCTTATCGTAACCTGGTTACCTGCTGCAAAAACGTTACCCTCAACTTCAATGTTTGTAAGATTGATCGCATTACCGGCAGCAAAAAGGCTTTCCCCTATCTCGGCTCCCGATCCGCTTATCTGCTGACCTGCCGCAAAAACCGAACCGCTCGCCTCCGCTCCGCCGAAGTCAACGCTCTGTCCTACGGCAAAGGCCGAAAAGAACGGAGATGCCGGAAGCGTTACAAGGTCTCCGGATACCGCAACATTGCCTGCACTGTCGATATCGGTCGACTGCTCGGCAAATACCGGCACACATGTCATTACGGCAATAAGTGCCGCCATCAGAACTGTCGTAAGTTTCTTTTTCATTTCAAATCTCCTTTAAACAAAATTTATCTGAACCGTCTCATATCGAGCGCTTTCCCGCCGACTTCGATAACGGTTATGATATCCATCATCGGACGGTCGGTAACTCCCGAGTATCCGGCATACGTACCGTATATGTAAGCCTGTTTTCCGGTAAGCTCTGCCTTCATGAGGTTGTAATTAGCCTTGCTGCAGGGGCATCTCATATACCACTGATATCCGTCGCAGTCGTTGACCATAACGGCATTTGTTGTTTGAATTGTAATCATTGTATGTTGAAAAATCGGCATACGAAAATCCGGCGCTTGCTCCTCTTTTGGGAGTGTTGACCTTTTTACCGCGTCCCGGGTTGGTCTTCGAGCGGAACTTATTGCGCCTCTGTTTTTCCGTCATCAGATCCTTACCTGAAGATGATGCGGCGCTGCCTGATGAGGATGCCGCGGATTTTCTTCCCGTGCTGCCTGAAGTGGTGGCAGCTGCGGATTCCGATGAATCATCCGATGACGTTATATTTCTTGATGCGCGCGCACTGCCTGATGACGATGCTGTTGTCGTCCTTGAATTCGAGCTCCTTGACGTTGTTGTTTTTGACGTTTTCGACGAACCCGAAGACGATGCATCAGGCGTATCGGCATCCTGTGTTATGCCCTCATCGACGGTTCCCATATCCTCTACATTGGTCGTATCAACAACAACCTCTATCTCTTTGTTTTTGGTAAACCCGTCATTGTAAACATAGGTCTTGCCGCCCAGCGTTTCGGCGAAACTGATGCCGTTCTTGCAGTTGGAGCACTGTGTGCTGTTCTTTTTCTCCTTCTTGTACTCGGCAAAGGTCATATACCATGCATCCTGATCGGCTATGTCCACGCAGTTTCTTTCCGAATGCCAGACCTTTCCGCTCTTTGTGGCATATACATGGTCATCGTCAGCCGGCGCCGCCTGCACTCCAAGCGTGACAACGGCTGCAAGAAGTGCGGACAATACCGGTACAAGCAGTTTTTTTACATCCCTTTTTGATATTTCTCCCATTATCTCTCCTCTCAAGCCCAAACTTTCGGGCATTATCAGACGGCAACAAGTTCTCCGTCTGATGCGTCGATCGTTATAACATCACCTTCACTGATCGAACCTTCAAGTATCTTCTTCGCGGCAAGTGTCTCAACCGTACGCTGCATATACCTTCGAAGAGGTCTTGCGCCGTATACAGGATCGTAAGCCTCTGCAACGATGAGCGATGAAGCCGCATCGGTAAGTGCTATCGACAGTTCCTTATCTGCAAGACGCGCGTTCACATCCGCGAGTATCAGAGTCATTATACCACTGATATTGTCTCTTGTAAGCGGTTTGAACATTATTGTCTCATCAAGACGGTTAAGGAATTCGGGACGAAAACTTGCACGAAGATCGTTCATCACCGCCTCGGAAGCCTCGGCGCTTATATTTCCCGCATCGTCTATACCCTCAAGAAGGTAGGATGCACCGATGTTTGATGTCATTATAAGTATCGTATTTTTAAAATCCACACACCTTCCCTGTGAATCGGTTATGCGCCCGTCGTCAAGCACCTGAAGGAGCACGTTGAAAACATCGGGATGCGCTTTTTCTATCTCGTCAAACAGGACGACCGAATAAGGTTTTCTCCTGACTGCCTCCGTCAGCTGTCCGCCCTCTTCGTATCCCACGTATCCGGGAGGCGCTCCGATAAGACGCGATACGGAGAACTTCTCCATATATTCGCTCATATCGATCCTCACCATGTTGTTCTCATCATCAAACAGGCTCGCCGCAAGCGATTTTGCAAGTTCCGTCTTGCCCACGCCCGTAGGTCCGAGGAACAGGAACGAGCCGATCGGTTTGGAAGGATCCTTGATACCGGCCTTTGAACGAAGTATCGCTTCGGTAACCTTCGTGACAGCCTCATCCTGACCGATCACCCTCTTATGAAGTTCCTCGTCAAGATGCAGGATCTTGGTCCTCTCGCCTTCCGTAAGCTTTGCTACGGGTATTCCGGTCCAGCGGCTGACAATCTGGGAGATCTCCTCGTCGGATACGCTCTCGTGAACAAGCGAAAGATCCCTGTCTCTGACGTTTTCCTCCTCCGCCGCAAGCTGCTGCATCAGCTTCGGAAGCTTGCCGTACTGGAGCTGTCCCGCAAGTTCGTAGTTGTTATCGCGCTTTGCGAGTTCTATCTCATTGTTTGTATTTTCGATCTCAATCCTGAGCTCGGAGAGCTTCTCGACGGCTGCTTTTTCGTTTTCCCACTGTGCCATCTTGTTCTCGAACTCTTCCTTAACCTCGGACAGTTCCTTCTGGAGCGTCTCAAGTCTTGATATGCTCAGCTGGTCCGTCTCTTTTTTCAGAGCCGCTTCTTCTATCTCAAGCTGCATCTTTCTGCGGTTAAGCTCGTCAAGTTCGGCCGGCATTGATTTAAGCTCGGTCTTTACGAGGGCACATGCCTCATCCACCAGATCGATTGCCTTGTCGGGCAGGAATCTGTCGGAAATGTAACGGTCGGAAAGAGTGGCTGCGGCAACGAGAGCCGTATCCACGATCTTTACTCCGTGATAGTTCTCGTATCTTTCCTTAAGTCCCCGAAGTATCGATATCGTATCCTCGACCGTAGGCTCGTCGACCATAACGGGCTGGAACCTTCTCTCAAGGGCAGCATCTTTTTCAATGTACTGTCTGTATTCATCAAGCGTCGTTGCACCGATGCAGTGAAGCTCGCCTCGTGCGAGCATCGGCTTTAACATGTTTCCGGCATCAAGCGCCCCGTCGGTCTTGCCCGCACCGACTATCGTATGTAGCTCATCTATGAACAGGATGATCCTGCCGTCGCTTGCCTTGACATCCTCAAGAACGGCTTTCAGACGCTCTTCAAACTCGCCCCTGTATTTGGCTCCGGCAACAAGTGCGCCCATATCAAGAGCAAATATCGTCTTGTCCTTCAGTCCTTCCGGTACGTCACCGCGTACTATACGCTGCGCCAGACCCTCCACGACCGCGGTCTTTCCGACACCGGGCTCACCGATCAGAACGGGATTGTTCTTGGTCTTTCGCGACAGTATGCGGATGATGTTCCTTATCTCCGTATCTCTTCCTATAACGGGATCGAGCTTCTGCTGTTTTGCCCGCTCCACCAGATCCTGTCCGTACTTTTCAAGCGTATCGTATGTGGCCTCGGGATTGTCGGTATTGACGTTATGATTCCCTCTTACAGATGCAAGGGCAGTCAAAAACCTGTCCCTTGTGATCCCGTATTCCTTCACAAGGTCTTTGATATCGCTATCGGGATATTTGAGCATGCACAAAAAGATATGCTCAACGGAGACGTATGAGTCGTTCATCGCCTTCGCTTCATCTTCCGCCGATACGAGCACCTTATTCAGTTTGTCACCAACAAACGGATTTCCGCCCGAGACTTTCGGACGTGCGTTAATGTGATCTTCGACATTATCCGTAAAGTGATCGAGATTTATCTCCATCTTCTCGATCAGTTTCGGTAAGATGCCGTCCTCCTGGGTCAGCAGCGCATACAGAAGATGGATCTGGGCCATCTCCTGGTTGCCGTGATCAAGAGTGATCTTCTCAAGTGAATTTATCGCTTCAATGGATTTCTGCGTGAATTTCTGTATGTTCATAATATACTGCCTCCTCTTCCTTATTAAGAGCCGGACTGTTTATCCTCCGGCCCTTTCGAGGGTATGTTAACACATGTTGTTAGCACTGTCAATGATTGAGTGCTAATATTTTCAGAATATTTATGAATTTTCAGAAAATTTGCCGGTCACATCTTCTCGGGTGCGTCAAAACCGAGAAGGTCCGTACATGTCTCAAGAACATTCCTGACAAGGACAAGAAGCGCGATCCAGCCTTCCTTACGGGCGTTGTCCTCTTCGGTCAATATTCTTGTCTCATGATAGAACCGGTTAAAAGCGTTGCAGACGTCATATATGTATGCACATATCCTGTGAGGCGCGATCTCCTCATAGGCAGACATGATCATCGTAGAGAATTTGGATATCTCAAGCATCAGCGCCTTTTCGGACTCGTTTTCACATGCTTTGATCTTCTGCGGTAACGATGCAGACGTTCCGGCATACTTTGACAGGATCGATTTGATCCTGACTATCGTATAGAGGATATAAGGGCCGGTGTTTCCCTCAAACGACGTGAACTTGTCCGTATCAAATATATAGTCCTTCGTTGCCTGGTTTGACAGATCCCCGTACTTGATCGCTGAAAGTGCAACGGTCTCGGATATCTTTTCCGCCTCGCCGGGATCTATCTCGTGATTTTGCGTGATCTTCTCATACATCGTTTTTCTGATGTCGTCTATGAGTATCTCAAGTCTCATGACACCGCCTTCACGCGTCTTAAACGGCTTGCCGTCCTTGCCGTTCATCGTTCCGAAACCGAGAAAATCAAGCTTTGTATCTTCCCTGACTATGCCGCATATCCTTGCGCATCTGAACACCTGTATGAAATGCATATCCTGACGCTTGTCGACCACATATATGACATGATCGGGATCGAAAGACTGCCTTCTGTCAAGGAGAGTCGCAAGATCCGTCGTTGTATAAAGCGATGCTCCGTCGGATTTTAAGATCATGCACGGAGGTATCTCCTTCGTATCATCCTCTTTGGCAACATCAACAACAAGAGCGCCTTCGCTCTCTTTTGCAAATCCCTTTTTCTTCATATCTTCGACCATGCCGGGGATCAGGCCGTCAACGCTGCTCTCGCCCTTCCACCAGTCAAACTCAACCGACAGATTTTCATAGTTGCGCTTAAGGTCGGGAACGGATACGTTCATGATATGTTCCCAGAGTGCGCGGTATCCGCGCTTTCCCTTTTGAAGCTGTTTTGTAGCCTCAAGTGCACGCTCCCTGAACGCCTCTTCTTCCTTTGACTTTGCACTTGCGGCCGGGTATATCTCCTCAAGTTCGGACAGTGTGAACGGCGCCTCTTTCGGATATTCACCCGTAAATGAATCGTCAAAATATGGAAGTCCGGGTTTTCTATCTTCAAGTTCGGTTATTATAAGGCCCATCTGAAGTCCCCAGTCGCCGAGGTGTACGTCGCCTATAACATCGTTTCCGAGATACCTGCATATCCTCTTTACGCTCTCTCCGATTATCGCTGCCCTCAGGTGTCCGACATGAAGAGGCTTGGCAACATTGGGTCCGCCGTAGTCAACTATTATCTTCTCACTCTTCGGAAGATCGATGCCGAATTTTTCCTTCTCAGACATCTGATCAAGATAGGATGCAAGATATCCGCGTGAGATACGTATGTTCAAAAAACCCGGAGCAACGGCACTTACCTCTTCAAATGCATCATTGCCGTTTATCCTGCCGGCGACTTCCTGCGCGATCATAAGGGGCGCCTTATGATACGCTTTTGCTCCGGACATCGCTCCGTTACACTGAAACTCGCACAGATCGGGACGGTTGCTTAATGTGACCTTTCCGTACGAAGGCTCATATCCGCTCTGTTCAAAACCGGTTGATACGATATCAGTTATGAGTTCCAATAATGTTTTCATGTTTACTTCCTTTCAGGGTCATCTTTTCGAATATTCGCATCCGCAGTAGTTTTGTCTGTACAGGCCGTATTTTTCCGACAGTTTTATGGACTGCAGATATCCGTTGTTCTTCTTGAAATCAGCGGGAAGCCACATCGGACCCTCCCCTCTTTTTGCTATGTCTGATCCGATACTGTTTATCAGTCCGGCATTCTTGTGAGGGCTGATCGACAGCGTAGTCGCAAAATAGTCATACCCTCCGGCAACAGCGGCTTCGTATGTTTTTTCAAGCCGCATGCGAAAACACATCCCGCATCTGCTGCCGCCTTCCGGTGCCGTCTCAAGCTGCGCGGATCTTACATTTTCGATAAATCTTTCCGGCTCATATTCGCACACGGCAAGCTTTAACGTATCCTTACAGTCGTATTCCGCCCCGATAAGACCGATCAGTCTTGAAAGTTCGGCAAGGCGTTTTTCGTATTCATCCTTATCGGTTATGTTCGGATTACAGTAAAAGCATGTAATGTCGAAATGTTTATAAAGGTATATCAGACAATAGCTGCTGCAGGGTGCGCAGCAGCTATGTAACAGCAGTTTTCTGTTATGCTCTCCGGATATTATCTTCTCAAGTTCCCGGTGATAATTGATATTATTCATCTAGCCGTCAGTCTCCGTGGACATGTCATCGGGATCCGTACCGGAGGATGATTCCATCGCCGAGAGCATTTCCTCACTTATCATCGGTTCGTATATGACAGGTGCATCGGACTCAAGCGGAGTATTGTATTTCTCCATGAACTCCTCGATCGGTATCGGCCGTGAATACAGGAATCCCTGCGCCAGTATACAGCCTATGTCAAGAAGCATCTCGACCTGGTCGTGGGTCTCAACACCCTCACAGATGACCTTAAGGTTAAGTCCCTCAGCCATCTCCACGATCTTGCGCAGTATCCACTTACCTGTCTCGCTCTGTACGGATTCGTCAAGAAATCCTCTGTCGATCTTGAGCACATCGAACGGGATATCACGAAGAAGGTTGAGCGATGAATAACCGGAACCGAAATCGTCGATCGAAAGATTCATGTTGAATTCCTTCAGATTTCTCATAACCTCGAGCATACGCTCTTTTTCGTTAAAGAATACGGTCTCCGTGATCTCAAGCTCTATAAGGCCCTTGGGCACCCTGTACTTGAGCATTATATCCTGCACTTTCATTATGTAGTTCGGATCATACAGCAGATACCTGGACTGGTTTATCGATATCGGATAAACCTCACGCCCCTCATCTATCATCCGGCGGATATATCTGCATATCGCATCGAGCATATAGAAGTCGATCTGTTCGATGAATCCGTTCTTCTCAAATACGGGAATGAACTCGTTCGGAGGGATGATCGCGCCATTGGAATCGACCCATCTGATAAGTGCCTCGGCACCGCATATCTGGTCCTCGACCATGTTCCACTTGGGCTGCAGATAAGGTCTGAACTCTCCCTTTTCCAGAGCTTCGTGCATGCGCGATTCGACTCTCTCCTGTTTCCTTGTCTCCTCCATCAGCTGATCACGGTATTCAGCTACGAGACTTCTCATAGAGGCATCGACCGATTTACGGGCAAGGTTTGCCTTGTCGATCATATCGGCAATGGCTTCTTTTCTGTCCCTGATATAATAGATACCCGTTTTGAACTTGATCGGGTATTTCATTCCTATCTCTTCGGATGCCTTAGTCATCCTCTCATTGATGAACCCCCTGCGCTCCGTCGTCCTTTCGTCGTCCACGCACAGCCCGACAAACCTGTCGGCCGAAAGACGACCGAACGTTTCGTTGTACGAATATGATTCGCGAAGTGCGGAAGCGATATCACGAAGGAGCATATCGGCCTTGAGATGTCCGTATCCCTCGTTTATGTATCTGAAGTTCATGATATCAAAGCAGACGAGCATATACGGAACGTCAGGATAGTCAAACAGCAGCTCCGTCGCTCTTTCCTTGAAAGCGTTCTCATTGGGCGCTCTTGTCAGATCATCTATATAAGCAAGGTCGAATACCTTCTTCTGTTCTCCCTGGATATAATGTATGACGAAGATGGCCATGATCGCCATGATAAGGATTACAACGACCATTATCGCAAATGATTCGATAAGGACAGGCATGATGGCCGCCCTGACATCATCCGAATATACCAGATAGAAAATATTCCATCTGCTCGACCCGGACAGCTGTTTGTAAAGAGCGTAACCTTTTCTGCCGTTAAACGATATCTGTCTGCTCGTGATATTGTTCTGGTCGATCTCGTTGAGTACTTCTTCCCTGATCTCCTGGGCTGCATAATCATCGATGGCATCCCTTGTAAGGATATCGAATATGTTCTTTCCGGTACCGTCGTAAATGATATCATTCTTAACGTATGCGACTATGTTTCCGTTCTCATCGGTAAGATAACGTTCGGCAACCATCGTTGTCGAATTGCTCGTAAACGAATCAAACATTCTTGACGCATTTGCGACACCGATTATGTATCCCTGTATCAGACCGTTCTTCTCGACCGACGTTGCAAAACAGATCTCATCGTTATAGTGCTCAGAATCAAAGTTTCGGTAGATCGTGACCGCCTCTCCGGGAGTGATGGTATCCTGATAGTTACCCAGTTCCGCGGTTTTGGTCGAACCGTTCGGAAAATACTTGAGTCCGCGGTTGCTTACATAACGGGCATATACAAATTCCCCTGTCTCTTCAAGTATCTTAAGTCCGTTACAGATCGTAGTCTTGTCAATGTCGTCATCTTCTTCGAGAACCTGTGCTTCAGCAAGTACCAGTGCTCCCTTTCTCTGGAAGTTGTCGGAGAAATATTTTGATGTCAGATCGGATCTGTTGATTATGCTGTCATAGGAATTCTGCTCGAATGCCGAAAAGATCCTGTGAACATGGAACATGCTGAGAAGCACACACGCAATAAGAAGCAGCGCGCACACAACTAAAAGCTGCACGAGCGCCTTTTCCTTTTTGATCTTATTGAACCATTTTAAAAATGAGAACCCTCTCGATCTCCTTAAAAGCTTCATAAGAAATAACCTACTCCGGATTCAAAAATCTTCATATCCTGATCGCCGTAGATATTTACGGCTACATTGTCTCCGCGGCGTTCCGAATGTCCCATCTTACCAAACACTCTTCCGTCGGGACTGGTGATACCTTCTATTGCGGCAAAGGAACCGTTGATGTTGTATTCCTCATCCATTGATATATTACCGTCCGGATCACAGTAACGCGTAGCGACCTGACCGTTTTCAAACAGGCGCTTAATGACATCGTCGTTTGCGACAAAACGTCCCTCACCGTGTGAAGCGGGGATCACATATGTTTTTCCGCATCCGGCAAGTGTCAGCCACGGTGAAAGGTTTGATACGACCTTGGTATATGCCATCTTGGAAACATGGCGATTGATCGTGTTGTATGTAAGCGTGGGCGATGATTCATCCTGTCCCGTTATCCTGCCCTCCGGTACGAGCCCGAGCTTAATGAGCGCCTGGAAGCCGTTACATATTCCAAGAGCCAGTCCGTCACGCTTTGTCAGAAGATCCGTTACCGCCTCCGAAAGTGCCTCGTTCCTGAATGCCGTTGCAAAGAACTTGGCGCTGCCGTCAGGCTCGTCGCCTGCCGAAAAACCTCCGGGGAACATTATCATCTGCGCAGAGGCGATCCCCTTTCTAAACGCTTCCACCGAATCCCTTATATCGGTTGCCGATCTGTTTGTAAAGACAGTGGTTATGACATCGGCACCGGCTCTTTCAAATGCCCGTGCACTGTCGTATTCGCAGTTTGTACCGGGAAATACCGGAATGAACACAACAGGTTTTGCAACCTTGTTCCTGCAAACATAAACGCTCTTATTCGATGATGCGATATCAAATACGGTATCCTCGAGCGGACTGTCATCCTTGTGGCTTCTTGTCGGGAATACCTTCTCAAGCGGCTTCTTCCAGATACCCGCGGCCTCTTTTGTCGTAAGGGATGATGTACCGTAACTGATCATACCGTCATCGGTGACTTCACCTATCAGCGTATATCTTCCCGACAGTTTTCCGACATCGCTGCCGGAAACCTCGGCAATGATCGATCCGAACATCGGAACGAACAGTTTTCTGATATCAAATGAATGCTCTATCTTCACGCCGAGCATGTTTCCGAACGCCATCTTGCAAAGAGCGGGTGCTATGCCGTATCCGTCAACGGCATATGCGCTTTTGATGATGCCGGCTCTGACATCATCATAAAGCTTTGTATACTGACTCATGGCATCGGAATAATCAACCACGTCATATCCGTCTCTTGCTACATCGATAAGAACGAGCTTGTTACCTGCCGTCTTAAGTTCGTCGGTGACAACGTTTCTGCCTTCAGCCACGTCAACCGCAAACGATACGAGCGTGGGAGGGACATCTATATCCTGGAAAGTACCGGACATGGAATCCTTCCCTCCGATCGACGGAAGCGAGAATCCCATCTGGGCCGCAAACGCACCGAGCAGTGCCAGGAACGGCTGGCTCCAGCGTTCGCTCTCCTGCGACATTCTCCTGAAGTATTCCTGGAAAGTAAAGCGTATCTTTGACGGGTCCCCTCCGGCACTGACGATCTTTGCGATTGACTGTGTTACCGCATAAACCGCGCCGTGATACGGGCTCCAGCTTGACAGATAAGGATCGAATCCGTAGCTCATCATCGTGACCGTATCACACTTTCCCTCATAAACGGGAAGTTTTGCGATCATGACCTGGGTCTCGGAAAGCTGGGTCTTTCCTCCGTATGGCATCAGCACCGAACCGGCTCCGATGGAGGAGTCGAACATTTCAACAAGTCCCTTCTGGGAACATACGTTAAGATCCGAAAGCGAATCGGTAAGTGCTGCGGTAAAATCGGATGCCTCAACATCCTTCGCAACATCCTTGTTAATGCACTCGTCAAAGAACGATCTTCTTTCGGGACAATCGGCGGATACACTTGTTTCCTGATGCGCACCGTTTGTATCAAGGAACGCTCTTTTAAGATTGACTATCTCGCGGCCGCGCCACAAAAGCACAAGCCTGGGATCTTCGGTAACAACTGCAACCTGTGTCGCTTCGAGATTTTCCTCGGCCGAGTATTTAAGGAAAAGGTCGACATCGGAAGGTGCCACAACGACCGCCATACGCTCCTGTGATTCCGATATCGCAAGTTCGGTACCGTCAAGTCCCGCATATTTTTTCGGGACCTTATCAAGATCTATCCTGAGTCCGTCGGCAAGTTCACCTATCGCAACACTCACGCCGCCGGCGCCGAAGTCGTTACATTTGCGGATGAGCTTTGATACCTCGGGACGTCTGAAGAGCCTCTGGAGCTTTCTCTCTGTGGGCGCATTTCCCTTCTGGACCTCGGCTCCGCATGTCTCTATGGAAGAAAGCGTGTGTGCCTTGGAGGAACCTGTGGCACCGCCGCATCCGTCTCTTCCGGTACGTCCGCCCAGAAGTATTATGATATCTCCGGGATCGGATGTAGCACGGACAACGTTCGATCTTTTTGCGGCTCCCATGACCGCACCTATCTCCATACGTTTCGCAATATAATCGGAATGGTATATCTCCTTGACGTAACCGGTCGCAAGTCCTATCTGGTTACCGTATGAGCTGTATCCCTTGGCCGCACCGCGCACAAGCTTTCTCTGGGGAAGCTTTCCCTCGAGGGTATCCGAAAGCGGTACCGTAGGATCGGCAGCACCGGTGATACGCATCGCCTGATAAACATAGCTCCTGCCCGAGAGAGGATCACGGATCGCACCGCCCAGACACGTAGCAGCTCCTCCGAAAGGTTCTATCTCGGTCGGATGGTTATGGGTCTCATTCTTGAAGCTTACAAGCCACTCTTCCTCATGATCGTCGATCTTAACCGGAACAACGATCGAGCAGGCATTTATCTCATCAGACTCTTCCTGGTCTGCAAGCTTACCCTGCTTTTTGAGCTCCTTCATGGCCATAAGAGCGATATCCATAAGACAGATGAACTTGTCCTTCCTGTCCCCGTAAACATCGGCTCTTGCATTTTTATAATCCTCGAATGTTTTCGTAAAGAGCGGTGTGTAATATCCGTCAGCAAACGTTACATCCTTAAGCTCCGTTGAAAACGTCGTATGTCTGCAATGATCGCTCCAGTAGGTATCAAGCACGCGGATCTCCGTCATGGTCGGATCCCTGTGCTCTTCGGATGCAAAATAGTTCTGAATATGCAAAAAATCCCTGAAGGTCATGGCCAGCTGCAGGGAGTCATACAAAGAGCGAAGATCGCTCTCGTTCATACCGGAAAATCCGTCAAATATCCTTATGTCTCCAGGTTCATCAAACTTCTGGACGAGAGTTTCGGGCTTTTCAAGTCCGGTCTCACGTGAATCAACGGGGTTGATGCAGTATGATCTGATGGCCGCGAACTGCTCATCGGAAATATCCCCGGAGAGGCAGTATGTCGTTGCCGTCCTTATGATCGGTGTGGCATCGGCCGACAGAAACTGTATGCACTGTATGGCCGAATCGGCACGCTGATCGAACTGTCCCGGAAGATATTCCACCGAAAAGACCCTGTCGCCTTCCTGTCTGGGAAAATCATCTTCATAAAGATCATCTACCGGCGGCTCCGAGAAAACGCATCTCTTTGCCGTCATGAATACATCATCATCGATATCTTCGACATCGTATCTTATCAGTATCCTGACATCCGTAAGATGCGTAAGATCCAGATATCCTCTCAGGTCCTCAAACAGCTCCCCTGCGGCAGCCGCATAAGGTTTTTTCTTTTCAACGTAGATCCTTCTTACCATTTTCTCATCCTTCCGGTATATTTATAAATCATATGCTCCCGCCATCAGCAGCATTTGTCGATGGCTTCGGAAACATTGGCGACGCTTATCAGCTGTGCATCGTAACTTCCGGTGATACCCTTCATATTTGCCGATGGCAGCACGATCTTTGTAAAACCGAGCTTTACGGCCTCGGCCACACGATTTTGTGCCAGGCTTACCGACCTTACCTCACCCGAAAGCCCGACCTCTCCGAATGCTACCATATCCGAGGGCAGCGGACGGTTCTTAAAGCTCGATACGACCGAAAGCGCTATTCCAAGATCTATGGCCGGCTCATTCATCTTCATTCCGCCCGCCACGTTAAGGTAGGCATCGCAGTCTCCCATCTTCAGTCCGATGCGCTTTTCAAGCACTGCCATCAGAAGATTTACCCTGTTAAAATCAATTCCCGTGGCCTGGCGTCTAGGTATCCCGAAATTCGACCTGCACACAAGAGCCTGAACCTCCACGAGCATCGGCCGTGAACCTTCCATGGCGCAGACTACACACGATCCGCTTTCACCTTCGGGGCGCCCGTTTAACATATATTCCGATGGATTTGCGACCTCGCAAAGGCCGTCTCCTCTCATCTCGAACACGCCTATCTCGTTCGTGGATCCGAACCTGTTCTTGACAGCGCGTACTATCCTGTATGAAGCGAAACGGTCTCCCTCAAAATACAGGACCGTATCGACCATGTGCTCGAGAACACGGGGGCCCGCCACAGTCCCTTCCTTCGTGACGTGTCCGACTATGAACACGCTGACCGTATCCTTCTTGGCGATGTTCATAAGTATGTTCGTCGCTTCCCTTACCTGGGATACGCTGCCCGGTGCGGAAGTTACGGTATCGGCATACATCGTCTGGATACTGTCTATGACAACCGTTTCCGGTTTATGTTTTCGTATGACCTCGGATATGACCGAAAGATCCGTCTCGCACAGCAGCAGGAGGTTATCCGAAAATTCCCCTATGCGAAGCGCACGCATCTTTATCTGCGAGAGCGATTCCTCTCCCGAGATATACAGCACCTTATGTCCGCTTTGCGAAAGATTGCGGCAAACCTGCAGCAGGAGCGTCGATTTTCCGATCCCGGGATCACCGCCTACCAAAACAAGGGAGCCCGGTACCATACCGCCTCCCAAAACCCTGTCAAGTTCCGATATTCCCGTCAGGACGCGTCCCGCTTCCCCGGCCGAAACAGCAGCTACGCTTACAGGCTCGGGAATGCTGCCTCGTCTGCTTCCTGACCTTACCGATAAAGCCGCACCTGCGGCCTGCTCTTCCACGAGAGTATTCCATGATTTGCATGCGGGACACTGGCCCATCCATTTGGAAGACTCATAGCCGCATTCGCTGCAAAAGAACACGGTGGAAGACCTGCCTTTTGCCATTGATCACTCAACAACCTTTACGTTTATTTCTCCCTTTCCTTCAAGCTCAACCGATATGCTGAGCTTTCCGCCAAGGTTTGTCTTTATCCTTCCGACATCCCTGCCGTCAACGTTGACACTGTACTCGCAATCTTCCTTCAGTCCGAGAGTGATCATCGCGTCCTTGTCTCCCGAAACGGTAAAGCTCACTCCGTCAGGTGTGACCTTAAAGTTGTTAACGCTCGTCCCGGGTTCGGACTCATAAACGAACATCTCGTCACGCTCGAGCTTGGTCAGCTCCTTAAACGTTTTGACCTTGTAGAGATTTCCGTCAACTTCAAAATCCTCAAGCTTTGTTTTTGCCGCAAGGGTATGGTCGCCAAAGCTGATGGCACCGCCCTCTTCCCTGCGGATCAGTTCCGAAACTGCACCCATGAAAAAACCCTCCTGTTAAATCATGACCCCAAATCATCACGGTAGTTTAATTATATTCTAAAACCGAGTTTTTATCCACACATATTATCAATATATGCCCTGTTATCTGAAAACGATCTTATCACCCCTTGCGGCAACGGTCACAACGTCTCCCTCGGAGTATCTGCCCTCAAGTATCTCCATTGCGAGAGGATCCTCGATCATTGTCTGAATGGCACGCCTGATAGGTCTGGCGCCGAACTTCTTATCATTTCCCTTTTTGGCCACGAGCTTTTTGGCCGAATCGGTTATATGGAGCCTGATGCCGCGGGCCTCAAGCGCACGGTCGCACAGCTGCTTTGTCTGCAGTGTAACGATCTTTTTCAGGTCATCGTCCGAAAGGGTACGGAATACGACGATCTCATCTATACGGTTGATGAACTCCGGCTTGAACGTGTTCTTGACCTCATCCATGACTCCGTTCTTCATACGCTCATGCTCGCTCTTTTCATCGGTCTGCGTTATGAACCCGAGCTTCTTCGGATCGATTATCCTGTTGGCGCCGGCATTGCTCGTCATGATGATGATCGTATTTTTAAAGCTCACCTTTCTTCCGTTGGAATCGGTGATATGACCGTCATCAAGCACCTGCAGCAGTATGTTGAAAACATCCGGATGAGCCTTTTCTATCTCATCGAAGAGTACGACCGAGTATGGATTGCGGCGAACCTTTTCCGACAGTTGTCCGCCCTCTTCGAATCCGACATATCCCGGAGGGGAACCTATCATCTTCGATACCGTGTGTTTTTCCATATATTCGGACATATCAACCCTGATAAGGGCGTTTTCGGTACCGAACAGAACCCTGGCGAGCGTTTTGGACAGCTCCGTTTTTCCCACGCCGGTAGGTCCCAGGAACAGAAACGATCCTATCGGTCTGCCCGCTTCCTTAAGTCCTACGCGTCCGCGCTTGATGGCGCGTGATACGGCGCCGACGGCCTCATCCTGTCCGATGACGGATCTGGCCAGTTCCTTCTCAAGCCTTACAAGCTTGCTGCTTTCCGACTCCGACAGACGTTCGACCGGTATGCGGGTAAGCGATGCGACTATGCTCTCTATATCCTGAACGGTAACCGCAACTGCGGACCCCGATCCTGTTTTGCTCTTTTTTTCTATCGATCTTTCAAGCTTTGCCGTTTCCTTTTTCAGACGCCGGAATGTTTCAAGATCGTTACTTCGCAGTGCTTCCTCTTCCTGTTTTTCGGCTTCGCGAAGCCTCTCGCGCAGATCGTTTACGGCCTTCGGGTCGACCATGACCGAAAGCCTTGCCTTTGATGCCGCCTCATCGATCAGGTCTATCGCCTTGTCGGGAAGGAACCTGTCGCTGATGTAACGTGCCGACAATTTTGCCGCGGCAACAAGCGCATCGTCATCGTATCTGACGTTGTGATGCCTCTCGTATGAAGGAGCCACGCCGCGGAGTATCTTAATGCAGTCTTCCTCCGAAGGCTCCTCAACATAGATCGGCTGAAATCTCCTCTCAAGCGCCGCATCCTTTTCGATGTGCTTTCTGTACTCGTCGTAAGTGGTGGCACCGATGAGCTGGACTTCGCCGCGGGCAAGCGACGGTTTTAATATATTGCTCGCATCGATCGAGCCTTCGGCTCCTCCGGCACCTATGATCGTATGAACCTCATCCATGAACAGGAGTATGTTGCCTTCACTTATGACTTCGCTTATGACCTTTTTGATCCTCTCTTCGAATTCACCCCTGTATTTGCTGCCGGCAACCATCGCCGACAGGTCGAGTGTCAGAAGACGCTTTCCCGCCACTGTTGACGGAACGGCTCCGTCGACTATGCGTTGTGCAAGACCCTCGACTATAGCGGTTTTACCTACTCCGGGCTCACCGATCAGGCACGGATTGTTCTTCGTCCTTCGTGAAAGGGTCTGTATCATCCTGGTGATCTCGGTATCCCTTCCGACCACGGGGTCGAGCTTTCCCTCCGCCGCCAGTGCGGTAAGATCCCTGCTGTATCTGTCGATGAGCATTCCCTGCTGGGCTCCGGGATGTTTTACGGCTGCCTTTATCTGCTCTTTGTAGTCTTCAAGATTTTCTCCCATGGCTACCAGAGTATCCGCAAAAAGCTTCTGGGGATTTACCGATAAAGTGTTAAGAAGACGCAGAGCAAGATTGTCTGCGTCCGATATTATCGCCAGTAACATATGCTCGGTGCCGATCTCATCCGATTCAAAAGACTCTGCAAGTTCCTGTGCAAGATCGAGGAGCGATTCGACCTTGGGTGTGAATCCCTCCCGTTCCTTTTTGGCAACTCTTCCGGGAAGGGCTATCTGCTCGTCGATCAGCTTGACGATCTTCTCCTCGTCTATATCGTTTGCCGCCAGCACTGCGGAAGCGACGGTGTTCTTTTCCATGCACAGTGCCAGAAGCAGATGCTCGCTTCCGACGTATCCGTGCTTGAATCCCTCGGACAATTGTTTTGCGAGCGTCAGCACCATCCATGCTTTTTCCGTATATTTACGTGACATTTACTTCTCCTTCAGTCAAGATTTAAGAATTCAAACTGGAAGTCCTCATCAAGATCGAGATCCTCGTTCCTTGACGCGATGAACCTCTGCTGTTCCTCGAGCTGCTTTGCTTCCTGCTGCTCTTTTTCTATCCTGCGCTGCTCCTCAATACGCTGCTGCTGTTCGAACAGTCTGCGCTGTTTTTCCCTCTGGTCCTCTTCGCGAAGCACCTTGGGACTTTCCTGATTTTCCTCTTCAGTATACACGGTCTTTCTGCGAGGGGGAAGAGGCGCTTTTTTAGGTTTGATCTCCTCTTCTTCAGGTTCTTCCTCCTCAACGGGCGGAAGGTTCTCAGTCATATATTTGGGCGGTTTGCTCTTTTTGAAGACCTTGACATCTTCATCGTCCGAACGGTCCTTTTCAAAAGTGCTCCAATCCATCGGGGTCGCTTCCTCGAATCCCTGCGAACGTCTCTTTGCGGCCTTCTTTTCTTCCTTTGCGCGCCACTTTTCTTCCTTCGCAAGTTCCCTGCGCTCCCTTCTCGTTAAGGGTCTGTCGTATTCTTCGTCTTCTTCGTCTTCTTCCTCTTCTTCCTCTACGTCCTCTTCGTCCTCTTCGTCCGCATCATCATCTGCCTTGCGCAAATGATCGGCAGCATCCTCCCGGTCATCTTCCTCTTCATCATCTTCCGGCTCGTCTTCGGCCCCTTCGGACAGGGAGCGTCCGACAAGCGAAGCGGCAGTCACCGCGCCGGGCTTTGCCGCCCTCCTTACGGGCAAGCTCTCCTCGTTATCTTCCTCTTCATCCTCATATTCCTCATCACCGTAGACCTCATCGTAAAGCGCATCAAGATCCTCACCGTAATCATGAACCTGAACGGCCAGAACGATGACCGTGATGATCAGTATCAGTGCCAGAGGCGCAAGTACAAGGAGCAGGATCGAGCGGATATTTGCGGGAACATAGTCCGCAAGTATATCGGATGATGAGGATGCCTCGTCTGCCGTCTCATCGTCCCCCGATGTCATGCCGTCCGAACCGGTGTTTAAAAATCTCTGATAAGTTCCTTCATTCTTGTCGTACCTGTACCAGCCCTTGTTTCCTTCGGAGCTCATCGCATAAACGAGGAAAAAATCCGACGGGTTTACACCGTCAGCTGCCACAGCGGTACCTGCGGCAACGGAATTTTCCATAAATGCCGTAAGTGTCTGTCCGTCCCATTCGAGAACGGCCTTTGTGTATCCCTCGGGAATAGGTCCTTCGCAATCCGGAAGGACTATGATGAAACGGTTTTCTATGCCCTGGATCATCCTGAACTCTCCAAGTTCGGGATTTGACGGACTGTATGTCATGAACTTCCCGTCAGCTCCCGCTGCATCAGACGTATACAAAAGTGTCATATCGCCCATGTCGAACCTGGCGCATTCAACCGTCTGTCCGTTATAATCGGTCGTCTCCTTGTGGAACAGGACCGGCATGAACTCATCGGCAAAAACGGTCTGTATCACTCTTCCGTCCGCGATATCTATCGTTGCCGCCTCAACTCCGGTTGTTGAAACCGTTGCAGCATCAAGCGCAGCAGCTGTATCCTCTCCGGCAACCTGAACGCTTATCGTCATCACCTCGGGAGAAGATGCATCATCCGCTGTCGCAGTCACGGTGATATCAGCCGTACCGCCTGATAATGTCGTAAAATCAACGGTGGCTTTCGGATCCTTGAATGTCACGAGTCCTCCGCCGCCTCCGCCGTATTCGACCGAACAGCCTTCAAAGTTCAGTCTGTTGCTGTTGTATTCCACCTGTATATCTGCAGGCACCGTCCCGTCTCCGAGCTTTTCGGCATCTATCGATACCGTGATCTTTTCTCCGAGCTCACAGCTGTCCTTATCGGATGATACCGCAAGGCCTTCCGCAAATACCGCGGATGCTCCCGAGAGCATCAGAATGGCCGCAAGAATTGCTGCAGTGACTGTCTTTACCGGTTTTTTCATTTTCAATCTTCCCCTTCTTTGATAAATATTAAGGATAATCTATCTGTATACCGTTATGGTGTACGCCTTTACCGTTCCGTTCTGGGCCTTGCACCCGACATAAAGCGTATTGGCGCCCGGTGTTATCGGATATGTTCCGGTGCCGCCGACCGACGATGAAGGATATACCGCCGTCGCGTTTATCTCGACCGTCTCCTGGTCCGGGCTGACGGTTACCGTATATTTATCCGTCACTCCCGAAAAAGCGGGAGACAGTTCGCCGCCGCTGACGGACAGCGATGCAAGGTATGTGTTCGGATTCGAATCCGATGTCGGCTTCGGGCAGAGCGGATCCGGCATGTTGCGGTATAAAGGTATCCTGAACGTAAGTACCTCGTCATCCCCCAGATATGCCAGCTGCAGTCTGCTGCTCTCTGAAGATGCGGCCTGGATGTTTGACATATACTGGTGCGAGTACAGCGTGTTTTCCCTGTTCACAACATTGAACTTCTGGAAGTAAAGCGTGTTCTGGCCCTTCGAGATGAACTTGTCGGCCAGATATCTGGCACCGCCGTATATCGCCTTTGCCCTTGTGTTCCACGGACGCTGCTGCGTCTCATCCGATCCAGCCGCATAAATCAGGCCGTTTATCGTGGCGCTCCTGCCACTGTATGCATACGCGCCGACATTAAAGTAATTGTAATATCCTTCNGCCCGGGCACAACACCCGATATGCTCTGGCTCGATCCTCTGACTCCCTGTTCCTGCAGAGCCCTGCCTGCGAGCAGATAAGGGCTGACTCCGGTCTGCTGCCCGACCTGTTTGAACATCTCCGCGTAGTTAAACGATGTTTGGTCCGAGTCGTTTACGGCGCCGCTCATGAAAGTGCCGGTAAGCATCTTGGCCGTGCCCTCCGCCGTCTGGCTATCCGAATAATCAAGCTTTTCAAACATGTAGATCCCGCTCTCGTTAAGGAAATTCCTCGGGTCCATGTAATATGCTATCAGATCCGGCGAAGCTGAGGCCCAGCTTCCCCCGTCAAACGTGTACCACTGGTTCGTTGCCTGGTTATACGCCTGGGGAGCCGTTGACTTCCATGATGCGATCGAGTTCTTGGATACAAGATTCTTTCCGACCGATGACTCTGCAGTAAGCGCATCCTTCCACTCCAGTCCGGTGTCCACCACTTCGAACTTCCACTGAGGATGTTTTGCATGAATGGCGCGCAGAGGGTTTTTGTAACTGTCCGGAAGGGATGCGACGGAGCTTTCAAACTCTTCGCTTCCCACAGGAGCAGACTCCTCGGTCTGCCGGCTGCGTACGACAAGATCCGATCTGACGTAGCCTTCGCGTTCGCTTCCTAAATATGAAAAAGACACCTGGTACCAGGTGTGATCGTCGCTTCCGGATGTTTCCTTTTTGATGGTCAGCGGGTGTCCCGATGATAGCTGACAGACGATCCCGCCGTCTACAGGTGCTACCCTTATCCTTACCCCCACGCCTTTTATGGAGGCTGTCTCCGACCCGGGTCCGGTATCGATCTCGCTCACCGTTTTGGCAGGCGTCGTACCGGCAGTGCCTGTTGAGCCCGTCACCGTTGATGCCGGGGCAGACGAAGCGTCACTTCCTATTAATGTCTGTGTTGTGGTTGTCTGGGTGACCTCTTTGACCTCTTTGGTCACCGTGACGTAATCCCTGGCTATAAAGCCCGTCACATCCTTACCGGCAACCGTTGTCTGTACCTTGACCCATTCTCTGTCGGGTGCCTTTTCAACACCGAGAAGCTTTAATTCGCATCCCGAGCTGACCGTTCCGACTATATCCCCGGTCGTTCCGGCTATGCTTCTGATCCTGACGTTGGCTCCCTTTACAAGTCCCGCACCCGGCTCTATCGTTTTGACCGTATTGCCCGATGCTGTTGACGAAGCGGCGGTTGCCACCGAAGCCGTTGCCGCAACGCCCGCCTGGGCCGTAGTTCCTGTTTTTGTCACCAGATCGCTTCTGATGAAGCCCATCTGGTCTTTACTCTTTACCTGATACCATATCTGACCGTCGGCAGCCTTTCCCTCGGCAAGGATCGATACCGCATCTCCGGCATTCAGATATGTTACGACTCCCGATGTGAGGGAGGCATTCTTACGCATCCTGACCGAAGTGCCCTTTACGGTCCCTGATGTCCCACCCGTTGCGGCCGGTGCCGGCACAGCGGATGTTGCGGCGCGGATATAACCGGTTGAAGTTCCGACGGCAACCCTGTACCAGGTCTTGCCATCCTTCCCTTTTTCTTCTCCGAGGATCGCCACCTCGTTCCCCGAAGCGACACAGAATGATACGGCCGATTTGCCGTCTGCGGCTGTCCTTACGAATCCGCTCTTGCATTTGACCGTTCCGGATGATACGGTTGCGCCGTATGTTTGTTGTGGGCAAGCTGCCGCAATACCTTGAATCAAAAGTACCGCGGCAACACCCATGATGATACGACATTTCATAATATACCTATTCCCCTTAAGTATATCAGACCCCTTATTAATTCCCATTGACTCCCCAAGTCAATTAGGACATCTATTATTATAATACATTTATATTCAATTTATGTCAACTGAAAAATTGTGAAAAAACAAGATCAGCGTTTGAATCTTCTGGCACCGGATTCGCCGCGCTGTGCCATTCCAAATCCCTGTACGTTTGATTTATGACCGGATGAGTTCTCGGCATTCTGTCTCTTTTCCACCACCTTTGTGCACTCGGGGCAATATCTTCCGCTCCTGATCGGAGCCTTGCAGATCTCGCACTGCATCATCACACCCGAACCGGCAGTGATCTCTATCCTCTCATCCCTTAAGAATTGACGTATCGTCTCCATTGCGACCCCGGTCTCGCGGCTTACCTCAGACTGGGTGGCACCTCTGTGCACCTCAAGGTAATTGCGGACCTTTCCGAAGTCGTCATACATTAAGTATCCGCACTCACTGCACTTGTATTCGCCGACACCCTTGTACTCGGGATTTGCCTTCCCGCACTTTTCACAGGTGAGCGGCACATGTATGTTTCTTCCGACAAGTATGTTTTCGTTCATTATCCGTCCCGGTTATCTTATCTTTGCGATATCGCTCCGCATGTATTTATTCTCAAAAACGATCCACTTCGTGGCTTCGTATGCCTTGTTCCTGGCCTCATCGATGTCCCTTCCCAGAGCCGTGATGCCAAGCACTCTTCCGCCGTTGGTAACAATGTCATCCCCGTCATATTTCGTTCCGGCATGGAAACAGAAGCAGTCATCCCTGCCGTCAAAAGCTTCGAAACCGGTGATGGGGAATCCCTTTTCGTAGTGCTCGGGATAGCCGTCGCTCGCAAGTACAACACATACTGCCGCCTCCTCGGAGAAATCAAGTTCGATATCCGCAAGTTTACCGTCTATGCACGCAAGCATCACTTCGATTATGTCGTTCTTCATCCTCGGCAGAACAACCTGTGCCTCGGGATCGCCGAATCTGGCATTAAACTCAAGAACCTTCGGGCCTTCATCCGTAAGCATCAGTCCGAAGAAGATAACTCCCTTAAACGGTCTTCCCTCTGCAGCCATCGCATCGACCGTTGCCTGATATATGTGCTCGCGGCAGAACTTATCGACCTCGGGTGTATAGAAGGGACTCGGCGAGAAATTACCCATTCCGCCGGTATTGAGACCTTCATCATTATCCTTTGCGCGCTTGTGATCCTGTGCGGACGACATCGTCTTTATCGTGGTTCCGTCAACAAACGACAATACGGATACCTCACGTCCTGTCATGAACTCTTCGATCACAACGGTATTACCGCTCTTTCCGAACTTCTTGTCGACCATGATGGTGTTGATGCCCTCTTTTGCCTCTTCGAGCGTATTGCATATCAGCACGCCCTTTCCGAGTGCCAGGCCGTCTGCCTTTAACACGATCGGCATCTTTGCATTCTCAAGGTAGGCAAGTGCTGCTGCGGGATCGTCAAAGTTTTCATAAGCGGCAGTCGGGATGTTGTATTTTTTCATAAGGTCCTTGGAAAAAGCTTTGCTTCCTTCAAGTATCGCCGCATTTTTATGAGGACCGAACGTTTTTATCCCTCTTGATTCGAATACATCAACGATTCCTCCCACAAGCGGATCGTCGGGTCCGATTATGGCCAGATCTATATTGTGTGATACGGCAAAATCCGCAAGTGCGTCAAACTCCATAACACCTATCGGAACACACTCGGCCGTCTTTGCTATGCCCGCGTTCCCGGGAGCGCAGTAAAGCTTATCAACATGTTTTGACTGTGCGACTTTTGTTGCGATGGCGTGTTCTCTTCCACCGCCTCCTACGATCAGTACGTTCATTTTTCTCTCCTGTCGGCTATCATCTGAATGGCCTGCGGAAGTATGATCCACTCGGCCTGCTGCATAACACGCTTTTGAAGCGTTTCGGGCGTATCGCCCTCTTCCACGTATACCGCCTTCTGCAGTATTATCGGGCCGGTATCGCATCCACTGTCCACATAGTGCACCGTTGCACCCGTGACCTTCACTCCGCGCGCCAGTGCGGCTTCATGGACCTTAAGCCCGTAGAAACCGTCGCCGCAAAAAGAAGGTATGAGTGACGGATGGATGTTTATTATCCTGTTTTCAAACTCGTCGATAAAACACTCCGGTAAAACCACGAGGAATCCGGCAAGGACCACAAGATCGGTGCCGCGCTCCTTTAAAAATGATGCCAGATACCTCCCGTAAGCATCCTTGTCGGGATAGTCCCGGGGGCGGATACATACGCTGTCTATCCCGTTATCCTCTGCGCGCTTTAAGGCATATGCGTCGGCTTTGTTTGATATAACGCAGTCGATCGCAACGTTTTTTAACGCATGCGTGGATATCGCATCGATGATGGCCTGAAGATTGGTGCCTCCTCCGCTTACCATCACCGCTATCTTCAACATAAGGTCACTCCCTTTTCTCCCTCCGTGATCCTGCCTATCACACAGGCCTTCTCACCGGCCGCGTTGAAGCATTCAACCGCTTTTTGCGCATCACCGGCAGAGACAGCCACAACCATTCCCATTCCCATATTGAATGTGTTGTACATCATCTTCTCGTCAAGACCGGCGCGTTTTTTCATAAGTTCGAAGATCGGGGGAATTTCATACGAATCCTTCTCTATCACCGCATGAGTCCCTTCCCGGAGCATACGGGGAACGTTTTCGTAAAATCCCCCTCCGGTTATGTGGCTGCATGCTTTTAACTTAATGCCCGAGTTGATCGCGCTCCTTAGAGCGGCAACGTATATCCTGGTCGGGGTAAGCAGTACGTCTCCGAGCTTTCCTCCAAGTTCTTCATAATACGTATCAAGGCTCTTGCGGCTCATCTCAAATACCTTTCGTACGAGTGAAAAACCGTTTGAGTGAACTCCGGATGAAGCAAGTCCTATAAGAACATCGCCTTCGCAAAGAGTGCTTCCGTCGATGATATCTTTTTTGTCGATAATGCCAACCGCAAATCCTGCCAGATCATACTCATCCTCCGGCATAAGTCCGGGATGCTCCGCAGTCTCTCCTCCGACAAGAGAACAGCCTGCCATTTTGCATCCTTCGGCAACACCCTTTACGATAGATGCTATCTTCTCGGGATAGTTTTTGCCGCAGGCGATATAATCCAGAAAGAACAGCGGTTCCGCTCCTCCGCATACTATGTCGTTGACACACATTGCCACGGCATCTATGCCTATCGTATCGTGCTTGTCCATAAGGAACGCCAGCTTTACCTTTGTTCCGCATCCGTCGGTACCCGAAACGAGAACCGGCTCTTCCATGTTCTTAAACTTCTCCATGGAGAACGCTCCGGCAAATCCCCCGAGTCCGCCTATTACCTCAGGCCTTACGGTCTCCTTCACAAATCCTTTGATAAGTTCGACCGATCTGTATCCGGCCTCGATATCAACTCCTGCTGATCTGTAGTCCATAATCATCTCCTATTTGGAATATTCTTTATAACCGACCTTGGCAAGCCTTGCATCCTTTGCCTCAACCTCAGCCTTCATCTCCTGCGAGTACTTCTCCAGTTTTGCCAAAAGCTCATCATCCCCAACCGCCAGAATACGAAGTGCAAGAAGAGCCGCATTTTTGGCTCCGTCGATCGCGACCGTTGCAACCGGGATCCCCGAAGGCATCTGAACTATGGAGTACAGACTGTCTCTTCCTCCGAGTGATGTCGTATGCATCGGAACTCCGATGACCGGAAGCGGAAAGATCGCCGCGAACATACCGGGAAGATGCGCTGCCATTCCGGCTCCGGCAATGATGACCTTGATGCCCCTGTCCTTTGCACTGCGGGCATATTCAAAAAACACATCAGGCTCCCTGTGTGCGGATATTATCCTCATCTCCGACCCGATGCCGAAAGAGTCGAGTATCTCGGCCGCCTTGCTCATAACCTTCATATCCGAATCGGAACCCATCACTATAGATACTGTAGCCATATCGATTTCCTTTCAAAACATAGAATAAAATGATTATATCACAGACCGTATATTTTTCCCATTGCGCGTATCTCGTCGGCAAACCTTTTTACAACCTCATCGGGGCCGGTTATGACCACATCGGGGCCGAGTGAGAAGATCCATCCGAGGAACTGGTCAGAGAGTGCAACGTTCACGCTCGTTGAAGAGTATCCGTCCTCTTCGGGCATTATCGCGATCTCGGATCCGAAGCGGTCGAGCATGATCCCGACGAGTTCATTTTTAAACCTGAGTCTGACCCTGACCTCCTGTCCGGAAAACATTGCGAAGTTCATCCTGGAATATGCGGCAAGATCGATCCTCTCAAAAGCCTCGCGTCCGCTTCGCATCTCTTCCGTCGCGGTTATACTGCGCATCTTGTCGACACGGTAGTGTTTGATCATCTCATCCTTTTCATCGTATCCGACAAGATAATAATTCTCATCATCCCATATAAGAGCCCAGGGGCTTACCTCGTAAGGTTCCTCGCGCCGCCTTTCCATCTCCTTTTTCAGGTTCCACCGCAGATATTCAAACCTTATCTTTCTGTTGCGGCTGATGGCATAGTGTATGTCGTCGATGATGTAGTAGATACTTTCATTCATCGTCTTGATACGGCCGTGAACCACGACCTGGCGCTTAAGCTGTGCCGCTTCATGATCGCTTACAAGCTGTGTCAGTTTACCGATCAGTTCGGCGGATTTTTTTTCGGTGATGAACTTCGATGACTGTATCGCATCCACAAGGAGCTTGAGCTCCGCGATCTCAAACTGTTTTTTGCCGACCTTGTACAGATATTTTTTACCTTCCTTGTCGGAGTAAACATCGATGCCGAGAATACGCAGGGCCTCAAAATCATCATAAAGACTCTTGCGGTCCGCGCTGACTCCGTACTCCTCAAGGGCCTCCTTGATCTCGGGCATGGTAAGTCCGTGTTCATCGTCCGTCCGGCTCATCATGATCTTCGCCAGATAATAAAGTTTCAGTTTCTGATTTGATCCCTTAGGCATATCCGTCCTCTTATCAGCCGCGAAGCGGTCCGTTAAGTTCCTCCGTGCCCGGAAGCGCAAACAGTCCGTCTTCGATGATCGAAACATATCCGTCATCCGTTACGGCACGTATATACAACAGTTCATCATACGGAATGGTAATATCGGTGTGGCACTGGAAATACGCATCCTTGGGACTGTCGCATCGCTTTGCGCTCACCTCATTTTCCCTTGCTATGATCTCCTTCCCGTCGGGATTGTATACCTTCACATCCTCCTCGTGAGAGTAACATGTATCGCCGACGGCAAAATGGGGGCCTGTTTTCTCGGCGATAAGGATCGGCAGAAGGCCCTCGATGTTATACTGCCTTCCCATACGGTATGCGGTTGTGTTCGTTCCGATGGCAAATTCTCCCATCGGAAGCGTATCATGCTTATGAAGGATGTTGTCCTTTATGAACTTTTTGTTATCATCTTCATTTTCGTAATTATCACATGTGTAGTCCGTGATCATGCCGTCGTTGAAGGTGATCGTAAGATTTTTGTATAAAAGCCCGTTAAGGAAAACCTTCGTAACATTGAGCACACCCCTCGTTCCCGAAAGCACGGGGCTGGTAAATACCTCTCCGACCGGGATGTTGACATCCGCAACGCAGTTTTCAAACCTTGTCTGTTTTGCGGGATTGGAAAGAGCGGCGAGCGAAACGGTAAGGTCGGTATGATTGTCACCCTTCCCCTTTATCCTGACGCATCCGGCACCGTCGAGCGCATCTATCATCAGCTGCTGGATCCGCTCGTATCTGTCATAGGGAAGAGTGTTTAACCTGACCGTATCGGCAAATATCTTTTCATAATCCTTTCCGATCTCGGGGATCGGGTATGCGATTATCGTAAAGCTTCTCTCTTCGCCGATGATATATCTGTTTATGATCTCCGAAGCTTTTGAAGCATAATCCACGATCAGTTTCTGTGTCCTGTCGGTATGCGAGATCGCGGCCGCCTTTACCTTCGGCGTAAACGGCTCATATCCGAAAACCTCCATGACGGCAGGACCCGCATGTGTATTCGCGAGGCTCTTATTCTCCTCATACGAAGCCGTAAGGACCTCGAGTTTTCTTGTTATAAAATCCCCGTCGATGTATATCGCCTGATCATCCTTGTGATCGTAATCGTACTGCCTGTTTGGTATCGCACCGTAGAACCCGACCCTGCCCGATGAAGATCTTGTGAGTGAGACTGAGCCTGCCCTGTATATGACCGATTCAAGTCCCATCTTTTTAAAGTTTTCAACAGCCGCCCTTACGACTCTTTCAAACCCGAGACTGTAACGGATGATGGCGCTTGTTTTTTTATCAATGGGCTTACCCGCCTTTACAAAACCGATGCGGTAGCCTTCCGTGAAAGTATCGGCCATGGATCGTATCTGTTCTTCGGAAAGAGTGTTCAAAAACCTTGCGGTCCTTATCTCGTTGTCGGTAACGTATTCGCCCGACAGATACAAAAACCTCTCTGACGAAAGATCCTCTCCACAAACTATGTTCCTGAGAAAACCGTATGATGCATCTACCTTATGGGCCACATCATCGGGGATGATGATGTCGCAATTATCACTTTCAAAAGATGCTATGATCTGCCGGATGCTCTCTGCCTTCGGAATAGCATCGTCAAGCGAGGCATGCCGAAACAGCGTGCAGATCTCGATGAACAGTTCCGCGAATATCGTAAATATCTCTTTGTTTCCCTCGTATGCGTATCCGATAAGACCGCGGATCTCGGCATACAGAAATGACAGATACTGTGCCATCTTTCCGCTGTCGGCAATGTCCGAATCTTCAAGGACGGCACTCATATGATCGGGATTGGCAAAACTTTTTTCGTAGTTTTCCGGAAGGATGTCTTCGTAAAGCCTGCGGTTTTCCGCAGCAAGATCCTGTGTCGAAACTTCGCTTATCTTTCCCGACAGGGCACGCTCAAGTATCCCCGACAGTCCGGTAAGAAATTCCGAGCACCGATCAAAATACGCACCGACTGCCGGAGTATCTTCACCGCGAATCTGCCGTATCCTTTCCATCGCCAGCACGTAGCGTTCATTTAACAGTTCATTATCTTCAGTCATCTTTTCCTCTTTTATATTCCTATGCGATAAACGCAAGGATCATCATTACTATCCAGGCAAGGAGTGTTACGCCGTTTAATACTATCCCGACTATCCCCGGAGTGATATAGACATCACGCTCGTTAATGCTTATGGAAGAGCAGATGATCGCGATGATATTAAGACATGCGGAGAACAGCCCGACTCCTCCGAAGCTTGCCTGTATGTTTCCTTCGTTACGGTAGCTGAACAAAACCATGGTTGCTATCACCAGGGCGCAAAACAGCCCGATCAGTATTCCGATGATGCTCATAAAGGAATAATGCCGGGTTGTGAACATGAAACTCTTCTTTTTTCTGATCTTGACAGGCTTTCCCATTTAAGCTCCGTATGTCCTGTAATACTCGTCTATGGCCGCCTTGATCTGATCATCTATCACGACCCTGCCTCCGACGTTTCGGCCGTGAAGATATTCGGTGACCTCGGCCATGGTAACTATTGCCCCGGTCGGGAAACCGTAACGATCCTCTATCTCCGAAAGCGCACTCTTTTTTCCCTCGAGTCCGACCTCCATACGGTCAAGCGATACCATCAGGCCGACTATGTTAACATTTCCCTGCGCCTTGATTATCGGGAAAGTCTCTTCGATCGACTTGCCCGATGTCGTGACGTCTTCGATGATAACGACCCTGTCGCTGTCCTTCATACCGCTTCCGAGCAATATTCCCTTATCGCCGTGATCCTTGATCTCCTTGCGGTTCGAGCAGTACCTTACCTGCTTACCGTACAGCTCGTCAAACGCTATCGCACACGTTACCGCAAGCGGTATGCCCTTGTATGCGGGACCGAATAATATGTCAAAATCGTCACCGTACTTTTCGTGGATGGCCTTTGCGTAATAGCGGCCGAGATCCTTTAAAGCGCTGCCGGTCACATATGCGCCCGCATTCATGAAAAACGGGGACTTGCGCCCGCTCTTTAAAGTGAAGTCGCCGAACTTTAAAACGTCGGATGCGACCATGAATTCTATGAAATCCTGTTTATACTGCTGCATGTTATCTCCTTATCTGTCAAGCGAGAGCGCGTTTTCGAGCAAATGTGCGCCTGATCGAGCATAATAATACTATGAGAACGCATTTACGCGTATGTCTTCCTTCATGTCGAGGACTGCAGCGCGTGCCGCATCCGCAAATCCGTCCTCACCGAAGTTCGCATATTTGTCCTTTTTGTATGCCGCGATAATGCCGCGGGAACTGTTGACGATCGCACCGAGTCCGTCGGAATTGAAGAACGGTTTTAAGTCCTTGCCGGTACCTCCCTGTGCTCCGTATCCGGGAACGAGTATGAATGACTTGGGCATGATGCGCCGGAGAATCTCGCCCATCTTCGGATACGTTGCGCCCACAACCGCACCGACGTTACTGTAGGTGCCGTCCATTGACAGTTTTGCCCACTCGTTTACCTTGAATCCGACAGCCTCGTATACCGTTGAATCCTCATCGTGAAGCACCCGGTCCTGAAGTTCGCCGCTTGAAGGGTTGCTCGTCTTGACGAGCACGAATATACCTCTGTCATACTCATTGCATGCATCTATGAACGGCTTGACACCGTCGGAACCAAGATACGGATTGACCGTACAGAAGTCCTCATCGAATGCGGTAAGCTTTGTGCTGCCGACCTCAACCTTTCCGAGGTGTGCGCTCGCATAAGCGGCACTTGTCGATCCGATGTCACCGCGCTTTATGTCCCCGATAACGACAAGATCCTTCTGCCTGCAGTAGTCGACTGTTTCGATGAAAGCTTTAAGACCCGGGATCCCGAACTGTTCGTACATGGCGATCTGCGGTTTTACGGCAGGAACAAGATCGTAAAATGCATCCACAAGCGCCTTGTTGTATCGCAAAATGGCATCCGCCGCGGCTTCAAGGCTTTCTCCGTGCTGTGCTACAGCCTCATCCGTTATTTTCTTCGGGATGTACGATAACATAGGGTCGAGTCCCACTACTATGGGTGCGTCTTTTTTCTTAATCCGGTCGATGAGTTTTGAAATCATTAACTGTCTCCTTCAAGAAAACAGGGAGCCCAGCCGGGCTCCCATACATACACTGTTCTCACATTTACCCGCTCTTTGCAACAGATCAGCCCAAGTACGGCCTAGACCGTTACCATATCCATTGTCTGTGCATATTTGCGGATATTGGAAGCGTTTGCATACTTCCTGACCTTATCGCCGCTGACAACAACGAGCGTCGGTGCCTGCATCACGCCGTAGCGCTGTGCGAGTTCGGTATTTTCTTCCGCATCTATCAGAACATAACTCTCATTCTTGAGATATTCCTTGGCAAGTTTGCAGTTCGGGCAGGTCTTGGTCGTGAACAGATACTTGACGTTCTCTACCTTTTCAACCTCAACCTTTGAATTTTCAGCGGTTCCGGACATCTTGACCACCGCAGTCAACGGGCGTTTCATGCTGCTGTTGGCGATATCGTAAACAACCCTGTTCTTGTATTCCTGGCTCTTTCCGTCGTTCCAGTTCTGAACCGGACGATAGTAACCCGTGATCCTCGAATACACTTCCGTTGTGGCTCCGCACTCCGGACAGGTCTTGACCTCGCCGGCGAGATAACCGTGTTCCTTACATACCGAATATGTAGGGCTGAGCGTATAGTACGGAAGCTTGTAGTTCTCCGCGATCTTACGGACAAGAGCTGCAGCTGCCTTCCAGTCGGGAAGCTTCTCTCCGAGGAACGCGTGGAAAACGGTTCCGCTTGTATAGAGAGTCTGAAGCTCGTCCTGGATATCGAGTGCATCGAATATATCCGCGGTAAAGTCAACCGGAAGGTGTGACGAATTCGTATAGTACGGAGTATCGCCCTGATGGCCTGCGGTCTTGATGTTCGGCCAGCGCTTTTTGTCGTGCTTGGCAAGACGGTATGTCGTTGACTCGGCAGGTGTTGCTTCGAGATTGTAAAGATCACCGTACTGTTCCTGATAATCCGACAGCCTCTCGCGCATATGGTTTAATACTTCCTTCGTAAACTCCTGTGTTCTCGGATCGGTCATGTCGGCACGCAGCCAGTTCGCATTAAGTCCCACCTCGTTCATTCCGATAAGTCCTATCGTTGAGAAGTGGTTGTCAAAACTTCCGAGATATCTCTTCGTATAAGGATATAATCCCTCATCGAGAAGTTTCGTGATGACGCCGCGCTTTATCTTAAGGCTTCTTGCAGATATATCCATCATGCGGTTAAGCCTTCTGTAGAAATCATCCTTGTCTGTTGCAAGATATGCGATCCTGGGCATATTGATCGTTACAACTCCGACGGAGCCCGTTGACTCGCCGGAACCGAAGAAGCCTCCCGTCTTCTTGCGAAGCTCCCTGAGGTCAAGACGGAGTCTGCAGCACATACTGCGGACATCCGAAGGCTCCATGTCGGAATTGATATAGTTTGAGAAGTACGGTGTTCCATACTTGCTCGTCATTTCAAAGAGGAGTCTGTTGTTCTCCGTGTCTGACCAGTCGAAATCCCTTGTGATGGAATATGTGGGAATGGGATACTGGAATCCTCTTCCGTTGGCATCACCTTCGATCATCGTCTCGATGAACGCCTTGTTGATCATATCCATCTCTGCCTTGCAGTCCTTGTAGGCAAAATCCATCTCTTTGCCGCCTACGAGTGCGGGAAGTTCGGCAAGATCCGCAGGCACGGTCCAGTCAAGAGTGATGTTCGAGAACGGTGCCTGTGTTCCCCAACGGCTTGGGGTGTTGACTCCGTATACGAATGACTCTATGCACTTCTTGACCTCACGGTATGAAAGATTATCAACCTTAACAAACGGTGCAAGATATGTATCGAACGATGAAAAAGCCTGGGCTCCTGCCCATTCGTTCTGCATTATTCCGAGGAAATTGACCATCTGGTTGCAAAGAACCGACAGATGTGCGGCGGGTGCCGATGTGATCTTTCCGCTGATGCCTCCGAGACCTTCCTGGATGAGCTGCTTAAGTGACCATCCCGCACAATAACCCGTAAGCATTGACAGATCGTGGATATGGATATCCGCATTTCTGTGTGCCTCGGCGATCTCTTCATCATATATCTCGGAAAGCCAGTAATTGGCTGTAACGGCACCGGAATTGGAAAGGATGAGTCCACCGACCGAATAAGTCACTGTTGAATTCTCCTTGACTCTCCAGTCCTCAACCTTAACATAGCTGTTGACAACATCCTTGTAATCAAGGATCGTTGACTTCATGTTGCGCATCTTCTCGCGCTGCTTGCGGTAAAGGATATATGCCTTGGCTACCTCATTGTAACCTGCCTGCTCCAGTACAACCTCAACACTGTCCTGGATATCCTCGACCTGGATCTTGTTCTCCTTCATCTTGGGCTGGAAATCGGCCGTTACGCGAAGTGCGAGAAGATCGATCATATCATTTGTATACTGTTTCTCGCAGGCATTAAATGCCTTCATTATCGCATCGTTGATCTTTGCGATGTTAAAATCCGCTAATTCCCCGTCTCTTTTTACAACACTGAACATATTTTGCTACTCCCTTCCGTGTAAGCCCCCTATTTATTATTAACTCGAACAGAGATTATATTATCATTGTAAAAATCATAAGTCAACATTCAAATACAATATCTTATGTTAACTTTTTATCAATACCACTATATGTTGTGTTTTTGTATTTTTGTGATAGAATCGGTCGAAAGCCCTTATTTTACGAGATTTTTCATCAAAAAAGGATGGCCTGCCGGGCAGATCATCCTTCAAAAAAACATAAGTTATTATTCATTATTGTAAACCATGCACAAAAACGCGGCCTGATTTTTTACCTGCTGCTCAAAAATACATTTTCCCTTATGGCAGCTTCATCATCCGGATAAAGTTCGAGGTATTCCTGCATGTATTTTTTGGCATTGTCAAAGTCGTAGAGCATTTCATAGGCCACCACACGGTCATACATCATGCCCTGCATGCCCTCCCCGTTTCCGAGCCCGAGTCCGGCTTCTATAACCTCAAGGGCATTTTCGTATTCGCCTCTGTTCATCCGGCATGTGGCGAGCTGTTCATATATCCTGCCCGCTCCCGAATCCGTACGGATATACTCTTCGTACAGGTTCATCGCATATCCGTCATCTCCGAGCGCCTCGTATGTCTTGCCCAGATACAGTGTCAGATTTTCGTTATTTCCTGACTTCTTGGCATTTTCCAGATCGTTTCTCGCATCGGTATATGACCCGAGATAATACTCGAGCACTCCCTTGTTATAATCGCTCAGCTTATTGCCCGCGGATATCGCCTTCTCCAGATACGAGGCGGCCTCAGTCTCATATCCGTTCGCAAGAAGCTCTTCATATATTCCGACAAACCTGTCGTAATTGGTCGGTGCAAGATTCACCGAGCTGTCAAAAGCAGCCAGCGCGGCATCTTTATTCCCGAGAGCGAGTTCGATCTTTCCCCGAAGATAATATGCCGCATCATCCTTCGGTCTCATCCCGATTATCGCATCTACCGTCCCCAGCGCTTCCTCCGGCTGCATGTTCTTGTACTCGGCAACGGCAAGATAATATGAAATGTCTATATCATCCGACCCGACAAGCCCGTTTGATAACGACAGTGCGCTCACAAGGGCTTGGGCCGCCTTCTCGTATTCACCCCGTCCCAGAAGCGCGATCCCCTTTGCACGGTACAAAAGCTTTTGGGGGCCCGCTGCCTCGATGACCGAATCGGCGATCTGAGCGGCGCTCTCATAGTCTCCGCCCTGCAGTGCTTCAATAACGGAAGCGTCCGCACTTTCGGAGGCGCATCCCGAAAGCATGGCTGTTATTGCTATAATAGTCGCTGTCAGTAATGTTTTTTGTTTCATATTCCGCCCTGTTGTGCTAAAATACATTGATATGAATACCATCGGCCTGGAACAGCTTAAAAAGATCAAGCTCTCTTGCAATGTTCTGAAGCTCATTGCATGTATATTAATGTTTATCGATCATATCGGGTCCGGTATCATCCACAATTATCTGAAGATACGCGGCATGGAGCTTTCGCCTTCAACCTACACCACACTCCAGAGCGCTTACGAATGGTGCAAGGGCTTCGGGCGCCTTGCCTTCCCGATATTCGCTTTCTTTCTCGTCGAAGGATTCCAAAGAACCCGCAATGTCAAAAAATATGCCTTAAGGCTCGGTATTTTCGCCCTCATATCAGAGATCCCGTTCGATTACGGAATGTTTGGCAGCTTTGTTTACAACGAACACCAGAATGTGATCCTCTCGTTCTTCATAGCGCTCATCATGCTCATTGTGATACGCTATCTCGAAGGAAACGTCCTGGGGCTGTCACTGCCCGTAAAATACCTTGCCATTGCATGTACGGTCATAGCATTTTCTGATATCGCGTATCTTCTCAATACCGATTATACATGGAAGTGTATGCTTCTGACCGCCGTTTTATATTTCTTCAGAAGCACCGGCCCGTTCAGGCTTGTTGCCGGCGCCGCATCAATGTGCTGGGAAAAATATGCACCGGCTTCATTTCTGCTTCTGTACTTCTACGATCCGGAGCAAAAACCGCGCTTTAAATACGCATTCTACGTATTCTATCCTCTGCACCTGATCATCATAGGCATCATCGCACGCCTTCTTATCTACGGCTCCCTGCTGTGATGCACGATCCCCTTTATCTGATCCTTCAAGCATCCTGCGAATGCCGATAACACTGCCCTGACTCTTTGTCGGTCATCATCATCCATGCCGTCGAGAACTGATTTTGCCTTGATCATCAGATGGGGGATGTTACCGCCGATCTCGTTAAGATCGTTTATCCCGGCCTCAACGAAAACCTCGTATATCTTGTCCACGAAAACCTTCATCTCTTCGGGATCAGCACGTTTTGCCCACTCGTTGACAGCCTCGTCACTGATCTCGTAACGTCCGGCAACATCATCACAGTAAACAAAATCATCATCCTCTACTATCCAGTTGAACGGATCATGCTGCAGTATCCCGATGCTTTGCGCCTCAATTACTTTATAATCTTCCTGCGACTGCAGCAGCATCCCAATTATCGATGATCTCGGAACATACTTGCGTATCCTGTCCTTTATCGATGCAAAATCGGAATCTTCAAGCGTCTCCTTCGTAAATCCCGGACCATCCTGTGAATATATGAGGCTGATCCTGTCGCGTACGTATCTTGAACATTTCATGGCAGAGTATACGGCAAGATTTCCGCCCTTTGAATGTCCACCGACGGAAAACGGACCGTGTATCCGCTCTGCGGCATAATGAAGATAATCCACCGCTTTTACCTGGGCCGGTACGGGTGTCATGAAGGACATGTTAAAATCTTCCTTCCATCCGACGACCGTCTCGTCGGTCCCGCGAAAGATCACGTGGACATTCCCGTCATCAAGATAAGCGGTCAGTGCCGAAAACTGCATCTCCCATCTGTTGCTTAACAGGTTGATGTAATGGTTAAGTCCGGTGCCGGCAAACCTTGCA
Source organism: uncultured Lachnospiraceae bacterium (assembly GCA_902775485.1). Lineage (GTDB taxonomy): Bacteria > Bacillota > Clostridia > Lachnospirales > Lachnospiraceae > UBA2868. The sequence continues at coordinate 21,354 of CACYMJ010000024.1, read as the reverse complement.
GAGCCTGCCATGCTCTCAAACAGCTCCCTGTTGACGGATGCATATCTCTCATCGCTAAAGAGCGAGTCGACGTTATCGCTTTGCGATATCTGTTTGATCGTGACCGGCTGCTCATACGACCCTACCCCGGGAACGAATCCGTCAAGCTTAAGATACGAGAACTGTGACAGGATGAGCGCATCGACCTTATTGAACTGCTTTTCGGCAAAAGTGATGTCCCTGTATTTTTCTATATAATCAATTATGTTGTTCTTCATTCCGGTCCGGTGCGGCCTCCTTGCCGTCTGCCGTCTTAATGACAAATACCATAAGCGCCAGGCCGGCCGCAAACGTGAATATCGCTATGAACTGGGATGTCGTAAGGGCTCCGACATTTCCTCTGGGGTCATCCCTGAAAAACTCGATAACGAACCTGCCGATGCTGTACATCATCAGATAAAGTGATGTGGCAAATCCGGGAATGTATCTGCCGCTCTTTTTGTCCCCCCTCGGGCATGTGTAAAGATACAGCACGGTAAGGGCGGCAAATATGACAAAGTTGCCAGCAGCCATGACCGGCTGTGAGGGGAACAGTTTCACATGTGCCGGCGCCATGCACCCGTCCGGAAATTCTATTGAAAATGCTGACTCCGTGTGCTTCCCGTAGCAGCATCCCGCCAGAAGACATCCGATCCTGCCAAGTGCCTGATTGACCGGCACCACGGTCGCAAACAGATCTATGTATTTCAGAAACTCAAGCTTTTTTACCCTGCAGTAAACAAATATCGTCAGTATGCCGGTGATGATGCCTCCGTAGACGACAAACCCTTCGGAGCCGATCACGGACATCGGGTCTGTCAGAAACGTCTTAAACTCCACGATGATGTGAAGGAGCTTTCCGCCCGCAAAACCTATGAGCAGAACAAGCATTGCGATATTTGTAAAATCGGAATCCGAAAGATTTCTGCGCTTGGCAAGCGCACAACCTGCAAGGACCGCAGCCATAAAGCCGAGGCCTATCATCAGTCCGTATCCGTGCACCGTGAATCTTCCGATGCTGAAAAGATCTATTGCCATTTATATCTCCTAATAAATAAGGCGCAGACTGACTCTGCCAGTCCGCGCCGGGTACGTTTCATGATCACTCTACCGAAAGTCCGCTCCACTTGTCATCAGGTATAAGTGCAACGTATGTCTTACCCGTGTTGAGCACGATCTCTTCGCCGTCACTGTCGAAATATCGTGTGGGGCTGACCTCATCATCCTTGGACCAGGTGACCGGAATGGCCTTTCCCTGTGTGATGAACCATCCGTCACGCTGGAAGTCGATCGCATGGAACATCATGTATCCGTTATCATCAAACTTGACGTATCTGCAGTTCTGAAGAAGAACGTTTGTAAATCCGAGCTGCTCATCGTTGTTACCGGGATCGGTGTGCTTCTGTCCGTACTCGCTGTACATATAGCGTCCCGTTGCGGGATCGTACTCAAGCTTTGATCCGTTGTGCTTGAAAGGAAGCTCAACCTTTGTGCAGTCCTTGACTCCGGGTGCGCCCGAAAGATCGTTGATCTCACTGTCGCTTGATACGAACCTGTAGTGAGGACCGCCCTGGTAATACTCATTGTATGTTTTGGAAACGTTACTCTTGCTCTCGAAGTTCTTGTCAAGATCTCCGGTGCAGATATACTCCGTAAACTCTCTTGACTTGCCGTTATCAACTCTTGAGAATGTTCCCGAGAAGTTGTCAACGTAGGGCTTTGCAAGATAATCATCGATGTAGAACGGGCCGCCGTCATGACATACAACAGCATTCCATTCGGGAGCGATGACAAGGTTCGTAGGTCTCGTACTACGTATGCTTCCGAGCTGATCGATCTTCTCCCAATCCTTAACGAGTACCATCAAACGTGTGATACCGTCATTGGCAAGTGAATTCGTCATCTCATATACAACATCTGCATATTTTGAAAGTCCGTAATGAGGAAGCGCTGTCTTCTCGTTATCGACCATGGCCGCGATCGGTCTCTGGTCCTTGAGTGCTTCATCTATCCACTCGTTCGTAAGCTCACTTCTGTACATTCCTTCATGTGAACCGTCATCCGTTACAGTATTCTCTTCTATGCTGATCGCAGGTGTATTGTTCACGACCTCGATCGTAGGAGCGGGCGCTGCCGCAACAGGCTCCTTCTCTTCATCCTTACAGCCTGACAGTACAACCGAAGCCGCAAGTGCAAGAAGAAGAACGACTCTCTTTTTCATAACAAAAACCTCCTGAAAAACACTTCAAAAAGACATAAAACAAACTGTCTTCCCAAACAATCTTTGACATTATATCACTAATCTTCGAGAGATTATACCACAATATTTTGTGGATGTCATTAAAAAAATATACAACGGCCAAAACAAACATAATACAGGATCAGGGACTGCCGTATAAGGCCGGGAAACGCACTCCCGTAACAGTAGCTTCCGGCTCACGCTGGTAGTAATGGCTGGCATCTCCATCCGCAAAATCCGTCGTGTACAATCCTCCGCTGCTGGTGCTGTTCTTAATGATATTTGCGCCGTTATTCTTTTGGGTATCCCTTATCATGGTATCTACCGGACAGTTAGCCAGGTCAACATCCCTAAGCGTGTTGAATCTGTACTGTTCATTTCCGTTGCCGTCAGTGACCGAAAGCGGGAAATCAATAAAGGATCCTGTTTTGGAAGCAATGAACTTGGGCGTTCCCGAAGCGGCCGAAACGCTCCCCAATACATTACCGTAACCGTCCGTTATGTTTCCGCTTCCGTCTATCGATGCGGTTGTTGCTGCCGGAGGCGGAGGCGGTTGTGTCGGCGTTGCCGACGGAGCAGGCTCGCTCTCTTCCTCCTCTTCCGCATAGGGATCAGGCCCCGATTCCTCCTGTTCTCTTTGCCATTGTTTCCACAGCCACTCCGGAACCGGTGTGGGTGTCGGAGTCAGTGTCACCGGTGCGATCGGCGGTCTGCCCTCCGCCTTTCCGCGTTTTAAATAATGAGCCAGAAGGGCCGGTGTCGATGTCCCGTAATCCCTTACAACATCGGGATTGGAAGCCGCATAAAACGCGGGATCGAACAGGGTTCCATCCGCGAGGGCCACGATTCCCGTGGCAGGATCGGTTGCAATGACAGCGGAGGCTGCACTTTTCATCTCGGAATAAGACGCTCCGTCTCCTTCCGGTACGGACATAGCATCTGCCGCAGACGTGGTATCTCCGAGCTCAGGTATCTTTGCATCCTGCTTGGCTTCCTCGATCATCTTCTTTTTATCATCAGGATCCGCTGCCTGACCTTTCGCCAATGGCGTTTGAAGAAGGAGAGCTTCCACTGTCTGGTCCCCGTTTGACGATCTGTTCATCTGATCGGTAACGACAGTTGTAACATGTTTACTCATATTATTGACGGCCTTTACTGCAGCTGATCCCTTTGAGGATGCGGCGGATGATGCGGCGGCATTATCTATTGCGCCTACATACAGTGTTTTAACGGTATCCGTCACCTGAACGATCTCGGATGCGAGAAGTTTCCTGGCTTCCGACATCCTCACTCCCGCAACCCATACAGAATCGGTGACCGAGTAAGCCACGCTCAGTCTGTCCGTTCTGCTTAGTTCAGCCTGATCGGCGGATTCAAAAACAGACTCGATACAGTCTCTTGTACTGTCCATTATCATATCGGTCTCTTTTGTATCATATCCGTTACCGGCTACCGTGTCCATCACGTTACGGTATCCCTCTATTATGGCCACCTCAAGCGGGAGGTCTTCCCCGGCAGCGATCAATGCGGAATTTGCATTTTCAACCATCCACCCTGCCTTGTCTCCCATATACGGAATGGCATCTTCAATGCCCGCTGCCGTAAGATCATCCGCGGCGCTGCCGTACATTGATACACCTTCCGTGCAGGACAGTTCGGCAAGGGTAGTCAGCTTTTTTTCCGAAAAACCCGTTGCCTTTGCGATTCTTTTCATAAGCTCCGGATTTTTTCTCATCGTATCGAGCGCAAGAGCCGGCAGATCCTCTTCTACAAAAGCATCCCTTCCGAACGATATTGTCGCATCGCCCTTTGCCTCCTCATCAAGATAGACAGTTCTCATCTGTCCTGCCGGAACATTCTCTTCGATCGTCTCGAGCGTTACGGGATTGGTAGCCCGGACATTCACTATCCCGTCCGTAACCATAAGTATCTCATGACCGGTTGCATCTCTTCCTATATATGCACTCGTTCCACGGATACCGCAGACCATCGTGGAAGTATTGACATTAAATGCCTCGCCTTCTCCGAGCTTTTTGGTGACATTAAAAAACAGATTTCCTTCGAGCAGATCGAATTCAAGCTTTTTCCCGTTAGCCTTTATATCCGCACGGCTCGACTCCTCCATGGTCAGAAGCTTGGTATCGTCAAGACTTACCATTATCAGGCTGCTGCCGGCCGTAGTTATCGTCTGTCCGGCGCCGAGCCTAATCTTCTCCTTAAGCGACTGCTCATCGCCGGAATCGTTGTACAGACTCACCGTTCCTACAAGTCTTTGTATCCTCATCGTCACGGCGGTTATGAGATTTCTGAAATAAAAAAGGTACGCAAACAATCCGAGCAAAACAGCCGCTCCGATCAGGCATACCGCAATAAGGCGCTTCCTGCGCCTGCCGTTATTTACTTCCCCCATCTTTTTCCCCTCAGGAAGACCCCTACATCTTCCTCTCATCCCTCTACAGATGACTACATATGGTATTATAATCGAGAAGAGTACGACATTGCAAGTATTTTTGTCACTGTGTAAATCAAGGCGGCGGCCTATGAAAAAACGGCCGGCACACGCCGGCCGCGCTTTTTTATTTATCAGTCCAGATTGATCTTCCTTCTGGCTATGAAAATGCATACAACATAGTATATTACAGACTGGATCAGGGTCACTACGCCGAGGATCAGCATCGTATTTTTGTACATAAGTCCGAACGTGGCATCTATATCAGATCCGGAAGCAGACATCATGTTCCAGAATCCCGATATCATAAATATCACCTGCGAGACTATCTGGTTAAATATGTACAGACCCACAACACACAAAACCGATCCGAGAACCTTATGACCCGACCAGAGTTGTCCGATGCTTATGCAAAAATACATGCACAGCACTCCGGCGATCGGGGTCAGGAGTATCAGAAAGACCAGCACTGCAGCAAAACCCGGATCTGCAAATCCCATGACGGTATATATCTCGGTAAATGCAGTACCGATCTCATCTCGGGGCACATCAAGATTACTGATAAAGCCCATCCCGACTGTTATGATCGCAATGAATGTGCAGATATAGGAAAGGAACATCCATATCGAGCCTGTTATTACCTTTGAATGTATTATCATATCCGTTTTGACCGGCAGCGTGAACGTAAGATATCCTTCGGATGTATAAAGATTCCTGTAATATCTCATAACAAGGAATATAAGCGTGACTATATTGGCTGCTATTATCCCTATGTAAAACACCCCGATAAACGAGAACATGAACAGTCCCATTCCGAACGATTCCCCGACATGCGGTACAAAATATACCATTATCGCCGTCATGATCCCCAGGACGATCTGCACAGCATCAAGCGATACCGCAACTTTCCAGGTTGCCCGAAGATCGTGTTTGATAAGTTTTCCTAACATTTGAACACCTCCCGAAATAAGCCGTCAACAGACTTGCCCTCATTTGTCCTGATATCATCCACGCTGCTCTTGCGCACGATCCTGCCCTGTTTTAAAAAGATGACCTCATCAAGGATGTTCTCGATATCCGAGATCAGATGCGTTGATATCAGAATGGAGGCATTCTCATCATAATTCGTGATTATCGTATTTAAAATGTAATCCCTTGCTGCGGGATCTACGCCGGCTATCGGCTCGTCAAGTATGTACAGGTCGGCCCTTCGGCTCATAACGAGGATCAGCTGGACCTTCTCCTTCGTTCCCTTGGACATCGTCCTAAGACGCGTGTGCGGATCTATGCCAAGTTTTCCAAGCATGTCATACGCACGATCCCGGTCAAAATCCTCGTAGAAATCAACAAAGAAGTCGATCACTTCCTCAACCGATGATGATTTTCCCAGATATGTCGTATCCGGCAGATACGATATGACCTTTTTGCTCTCTACCCCGACAGGATATCCCTTGACGGTAACATTGCCGGCACTTGGCTGCAAAAGGCCGCATATTATCTTGATGAGCGTTGTCTTACCGCTTCCGTTCGGTCCCAAAAGGCCCGTGATCTTTCCGCTTTCAAGTTCAAAGTTCAGATCGGAAAGGGCGGTAAAATTTCCGTATTTTTTCGTAAGAGATCTTACCTCTAATAATGAACTCATAATTCCTCCTTAATGCTCCCTTAATATTTTTCCCTTATCATATTCAGTACTTCGTCCTTCTCAAGTCCCAGTCTTCGCATCTGTGCGACGAAACCGTCAACTCCCGAAGCTGCAAGCTCTATTTTCAGAGCGCTTATCACGTTTTCGTCATCAGTCACAAATCGTCCGCTGGTACGCTCACTGTGCATCAGACCTTTGCGTTCCATTTCGCTCAGTGCCCTTTGCATAGTGTTCGGATTCACCGCCGCTTCCGATGCCAGCTCACGCACGCTTGCGACCTTCGAGCCGGGCGGAAGTGCTCCGGATACTATGTCCATCTCCATGTGCTCGATTATCTGTACAAAGATCGGGCGGTCAGAATTCAGACTCCATGACATGACCATTCTCCTTTCCTGTGATCTTAATGTGTTCTATTGTATTAGTTCGCTAGTACAATAGGATAATAATACAGCCCTGCCGTAATGTCAATACCTTTTTTGATATCGCATATCAGGCAGGGCCTATCTTGCTATCTCTTTTGTGAACAACGCTGCACCGTCCGCATTCAGATGGGATGCATCGGAAAAATATTTTCCGTCCAGGACGCGAAGTTCGGTCTCATATTCAATATCGGGGATGATCTGTGACAGCTGTTTTATATAATTTCTGTATGAGCCTATGTAGTGTTCGTTCATTGCCTCAAATGTCTCGGTGTTTACGGCAGGCTGAATGAGCCGTACATGAATGCCGTTCTGACCGCACAGTTTCAAAAGGCGCTGCATATAAAGAGTGATCAGCTTTGCATCACCGTCGATGACCATATCCTCATACGAAGTCTCATATGACCGGTCGTGGCATTCGGTAAGATCGCCGAACTGCCCGTATCCGAACGAAGAAATAAGGTCACCGTATATACGCGTATTCTCATTATATCTTCTGGTAAAGCGTGCGGCGTTTATGGCCGGAAGGTACTTGTTCGGAAGGGCGCATCTTGCGCTGAGCTCATCGGCCGCAAATCCCTTTCTGTATACCGACGATGCTTCGCAGCTTTTTGCGTTTTTATAAAGTTCCGGAAGTTTTGCTGCCGGGATTGCGCGAAAATACACGGTCCTTGTTTCATAATTGTCTATGTGCCAGTAATGAAACGGTGCAAACATGATGATGGCGGTCTTCGGTGCTTCATGATGTTTGAGATATTCTTCGAGATAATAATACATCTCTATACTCGTCGCACCGCCAACGGCAAGATTGACGCAGGATCCCTCAAACGCTTCCGGCATGATCGAGCCCATCGCTCCGGAATCGCCGAGGATCACCGTATCGAACGATCTGCCCTCATAAACGCTGCCACGACAGACACCCTTTGAAAATTTCCATGCGGGATATTCCTTATCCATATAGCTCATCGGGCACAGTAAAGTAAAGGCGATAAGTGCTGCCGCCGGAAGAGCTGCCAATATAAACTTCAGGATAATACCGGTTCTTTTCATCACATCTTTGAATAAATAAACTCACGGCCCGTAAGGTTTGCCGAGAAAAGTATCGCTATGAACAGGGCATAATAGATTGCCCACCTGACGGGTGTCGGGATCGACCTTACAAGCGAAGGCGTATCGCATCCGCGTTTATATGCCTGCTTATCGGCGATAAGAACAAATGCCGACATCACTATCGTAAGACAGAGGTTGAATGTTCCGAGGCCAAGCGATGCCGCCTCGGTAAAAATACCGCCAAGCGTAAATCTCGTAAGTATTGCCTTTACCGCAAGGTATGCGCTCTTAATGTCATCGCTTGCAAAATATATGAACACATACGAAAACAGTATGTACACCCCGATCCGCTTAAGCGCGGTGCGTACTGTGTCAAATACAGTAACCGCTCTTTCGTTTTTACATATCTTCTCTTTTATGGTGCCGGCAAGAGCATCCCTATACGGAAGCAGGATCTGTCCCATAACGATAAAGGCGCCGTTTATCGCACCCCATGCAAAAAACGTCAGATTCGCACCGTGCCATATACCGCTTATAAACAGCACGATAAGAAGATTGACATACTTTCTGATCTTTCCCTTCCGGCTTCCGCCGAGCGGTATATACAGATAGTCGCGAAACCATGTTGAAAGCGATACATGCCATCTTCTCCATATCTCCGACATACTCTCTGAAAAGAACGGCTGCCGGAAATTCTCTTTCATGGTTATCCCCATCAGATATCCGCTTCCGATCGCGATCTGGGAATAACCTTCAAAATCGCAGTAGAGCATGAACATATAGGAAAGTGCCGCAAACGCCACGGCGGTCCCGGAAAACGCATCCGTATCGGCATATACGTTATCCACGAGTATGGCAAGTCTTCCGGCAATGGCAAGTTTTAAAAAATACCCCCACAGCATCTTCTGTATCCCGCTCTTTACCATATCGTACGAAACATCGGGTGCATCGGTAAACTGCGGCAGCATATCCCCTGCCCTGTTTATGGGGCCGGATACGATCGACAGGAAAAACGAAACATAAAGAGCCAGTTTTAACGGATTTTTCTCGCTTGCGATCTTCCCGGAAAAAACATCTGCAAGATAACTGACCGACATAAACGAATAAAAAGATATCCCGAGAGGAAGCAAAAGAGAGAACCTCAGCGGATTGTGTATGAGCGAAAGTGAAAAATCAAGATATTTAAATACGAAAAGCAGTCCCAGATCGGCGGTAACAGCCAGCGCAAGGACAACACGCTTCAGTGCCGCGGATCCTGCTGTACCAAGTGAAAGTCCCGCAAGGTATGTTATGACAGTGGTCACTATCATCCAGAGGGCGGATCCTTCGGATTGTACAAAATAGAAAGCGTAGCTTAATATCAAAAGCCACACATATCTGAACCTCCCGGGGATCAGCCGGCAAAATAGGGCGGCAAGAGGCAGCAATATGATATAAGGGATGGAATTAAACAACATTTTCCCGTCTTTCTCCTTGTATCAAACAAACTATTATATTATAATGTATCGATGTTGCGATTGTAAACTGACATTGGGAAATCAGGGATAACATGGATAACGAAAAAGAATTAAACGAAACTACTACAACAAAAGATGCAAATGCGTCAAAGAAAGCAGTCAGGCGCGAGGTGTTTGAATGGATAATGGTCATTCTCATTTCCGCGGCACTCGCCTTTGCACTCGATAAGTTCATAATAGTCAACGCAAAGATCCCTTCGGCATCAATGGAGCCGACGATCATGACCGGCGACCGCCTTATCGGGAACAGACTGGCCTACCTGAACAAGGACCCCGAACGCGGAGATGTTGTCATATTCCTGTTTCCGGATAATGAAAAGGAATACTTCATCAAACGTGTGATCGGACTTCCCGGAGAGACCGTAAGCATCAGGGGAGGAAAAGTCTATATCAACGACTCGCCGCAGCCTCTTGATGAATCAGCTTATGTCATGACGACCCCTCTCGGCGATTTCGGTCCCTACACGGTACCGCAGGGAGCCTATTTCATGATGGGTGATAACCGTAATAATTCAATGGATTCACGTTACTGGAATCAGCCGTTCGTATATAAAGACAAGATACTCGGAAGGGCATGGGTAAGATATTATCCGGAGCCGGCTAAGATCGAGTAAATATAATTGGCCGGATTTCATCTGGCCAATCTATACAACTGCATTATCTCATCGCCACGTGCGAATCCTTCATTGAACGCGCTCGCGCTTCCGGCACATACGCCGAGGCAGAGCGCGTCTTCCATATTCCGGTTCTGAAGATATCCGGCCAGAAATCCCGCAACCATCGAATCTCCCGATCCGACCGTATTAACTACTATACCTGCCGGAGCCGGTCTTGAATAGACATGTCCGTCCTCGGTCACAAGTATCGCGCCATCCTCTCCCATCGAGATCAGTACGTTTCTTGCACCCTTATCCTGAAGCCGTTTTGCGGCATCTACTATACCTGTCGTATTCGACGGATAAAACTCCTCATGAAACAGGTCACTGAGTTCCTCCATGTTGGGTTTTATCAAAAACGGATGATAGCACAGCGCGTTCACAAGTGCCTCGCCGTTCGTATCGAGTATTACCTTTGTGTCCCTGTACGGCAGTTCCGAAATAAAAGTTGCGAACGTATCGCTTTCCATGTTTGACGTTGCCGCACCCGCAAGTATGAGAATATCATCGATACCGATCTGTTCGATCCTGTCCTTAAGTGCTCTCATGCTTACCGCATCAACAAACGGACCGGGCGCATTGACCTCCGTCTCTTCTATCCCGTGAAACTTGATGTTTATTCTGGAGTGGCCTTCCGGAAGATGAACAAAATCGGTGTGTATGCCCTGCCTCTGAAGTCCTTCCTCGATCTCCCTTCCGGTAAAACCCGCAACAAATCCTATGGCGGTATTGTCGATCCCCAGTTCCTTCAGGACCTGGGAAACATTGACCCCTTTCCCTCCGTACAGATATGACGCCTTACGCATCCTGTTCAGCTTTCCGATCTCCAGAGAGTCTACCGTTACCAGATAGTCAATGGACGGGTTGTAGGTAAGTGTGTAGATCATATATCCTCCTCATTTTCCAAGCTGCCCTCGTCTGCGGGCAGATACCCCAGAAACTGCATCCTTCTGTATACCTGCTGTCCCAAAAGCTTATGGTAAAGCTTGTTACCGTGAACATAATCGCTTCGAAGCGATCCGGGAATCTCTCCCTTTCTGATGTCGGCCTCATCGGCAGATGTTTTTTCAACGCCTGCATCGGCAAGACCGTAACTGAGCATATATTTTCTTATATCGACGAAATGGTCGCCGAACTCTTTTTCCATTGCTTCATTGACCGCATCTATCTCGGGTATGCCGCCGGCATATGTAAGTCCGACGATAATGTATCTGTCGCATTTTGCAGCCTCAAGCATACTCTTTTCAAGACTTATTATATTTCTGACACTGTTTTTGTCAGGAAGATCGTTCGTCCCGGCGAAGATAACGAGCACATCTCCCATCCTCGCATCGACCATACCGTGCGTCTTGAACTGTGTTCCCTCTTCAACGGCAAGCCTTTCACCCTTCCCGCTTCTCTCGAAATAGTATGATCCGTTCAGTTTCTGAAGCTTTCCTTCTATACCGTTTATAACGCACGGATTGACTCCGCCGTCACCGTGATCGAGAAAACTGACATGGCCGTTGTTCTCGGTCCGGAGAAAGATCGGGATAAGATTCGTATCCGCCGGTATGACCGTAGCCTTAACATTTACCCGAAGTCCGCCCTCGCGCATCGCGATCATGGCTGTATTTTCAGATTCGACTCCGTAGTTGATAACTTCGCAGCCTGACAGTTCTCTTATTATATCGGGAAAAGCGCTCTTTTCATCAAGCGAGACAGTAAGCGAATCGCCCCAGCAGATTATTCGCGGAAGCGGGCCTTCATACGGCACCTTCGGCTCTATGCTGCCGTGCCACAGATACTCTTTTTCATCTTTTGGCAGGACCGGCTCGTCCATATCCTCCTGCTTTTCGGAAGGGGCCGAAACAGGAGTTGCTGCATCATCCGCAGCTGTATCCTCATGCTGTGCGGTATCGGATGCAGACGCGGTATCAAGCTTCCTGTCATACTCTTTTCCGGCATAGACACGAAGCGTAACGAACAGCGACATTGCCAATATAAAAAACAGGTATGTAAGAAAAGTTTTCTTCATAACCTGTTTATTATATCATATTCCGAAGTTTATTTCTTTTCGATGTAATTTCTTATGTATTCCTTGACCTCATCCCGGTCTATGCTGAGCGCCATCGCCATCTCTTCATACAGCCTGTTTTCCGCTATCCTGAAGTACCGCTCGTCTATCGCCGTTGATTTCTTGCCGCTCTCTATCCGGGCTTTTCGTCTGAAATACATCGTTTTTATTATGCGGATCAGTCTTCTGGGATCTTTGGAGTTGACCGCATTTCTGTATTCCGTCTCACGTTTTTTCTCATCTGATATATCGATCTGGTCGAGATCGTCTATCTCGTTCATGAGTTCCTTGACCTCATCCTTGTCGAGCGCAAATCTTAATGCATTGTCATCTCCGTCTACGGGAACATATATCGTTGCGGCATTATCAAAACAGGGACGAAGTGTGTAATATGTCCGGTCTGCGGCAGATCTGCCCATCCCGGTCAGAGGTCCGATCTTCTCGATCCTGCAAACACCGTTACTGCACACTACCGTATCACCTATATTGAACATATTAACCTCCATGATTATTTGAAAAGAAAAAACTGCGTCTAAACAGCATTCTACACCTTTTCAGAAAAAAATGTAAGGATAAATTTCAGAAAATACTGTAGTATATGATCAATTGTCTGAATATAACAAGTTGTTGTATGTCGTGGAAAAAAGACCACTAAATGTAGAAAACAGGAGAGATAAACTCTCCTGTTTTCTGTCTGTATGTATTGCGGACACCTTCCTGCCTAGGTCATCTGGAATTCTCCGACGATATCCTGGAGCTGTACTACGCAGTTCTTGCTCTCTTCGACAAGACCGCTTGTCTCGCTCGTTCTGGTAACCATATCCGTAGTCTTCTCTGCGATGTCCGTAACGCCGACCGTGGATTCTCCGACTGTGGATGTGATACCTGAGATGGCATCGCTGATCTTGGCGATGGACTCGGTAAGATTGATGATCGATTCATGGACATCGTTCATGCTCTCCTTGAACTTGACGGCATCGTCATTGTACTGTTCGCTGACCTGTGCGAAATCAGCATAATCGGCAAGTACCGTCTCTTCGAGGAATGCACCTGTCTCCGCAAGACATCCGGACATATTCGATACGGCTGTGTTTACTTCGCTTACGATATTGTTGATATCCGCAACCGTTGTTGATGTCTGGTTTGCAAGATTTCCGATCTCGGTTGCGACAACCGCGAATCCTCTTCCTGCCTCACCCGCTCTTGCGGCCTCGATCGAAGCATTGAGTGCAAGAAGCGATGTCTGTGAAGAGATCGCCATGATCGCATCCGTAAGGGCGTTGATCTTCTCAACAGCCTTCGAATCTTCTATTGCCTTGTCGGAACGTATACGTACCGATTCGTATTTCTCTCTTGTCGTATCGGCAGCCTTGACCGTCTTCTCGCGAAGCTCTGCAGCTCTTTCCATAACCTCTTTGGAAAGCGTATCGCCGGCTTCCGAAAGTGCCTGTATGTCCTCGGCTCCTGTCTTCATGTATCCTATGTTCGCATATATGCTCTCAGCCGTTGCGGATGTCTGCTGCATTCCGGCTGCAAGCTCCTCGGTCGTAGCCGAATTGTCTGTACACATTGAATTGACAACGTTCGTTACATCCTCAAGCTGGCCGACATTTAAGTTGATCTTCGTTGATGCCTCTTCTATGCATGCAACCATACGCCTCAGATTTGTACGCATCCTCTGAACGGCTCTTGCCATGATACCGTTCTCATCGTGACGTGCACACAGTTTTGCCGAATTCGGGTTGTGCCTGAAATCGAACTTACTCGTTCTGTCAAGTATATCTGTGATCTGGTTGATGGGCTTTACAATGAGCCTTGAGATCGCGTATGCTCCGCCAAGCGAGATGATGAGCATTACGACCGCAACGATTATGCCGATGTTCCTGATCCTGTTCATAGGTGCAAGCGCAACATCTTCATCCGCCGACAGAACAAGTATCTGGTTCTTGTTCGTTATCGCATAGCCCGCATACTTGTAGGCACCCTTGTAGTAGTATCTTGCAATACCGTCCTCGGGTGTCTGTCCTGCTGCAAACTGTGCAACAAGTCCCTTTACGACCTCATTCTCAACGGGGGCTCCGATCTTTGATTCCGTTGGATGATAAAGCATCGTACCGTCGTTTGATACAAGATATGCATATGATCCGTCGATCGTCGATACGCTCACATTCTCAAGTGCGTTCTTGTAAAACTCCGCATTGACCGCTGTCGGTGCCTTACGATTGAGCAGATCCCTCTCTGCCTTTGACACATACTCGATATAATCGAGCGTTACCTTTGTGATCTCACTTTTCGCATTCCTTATGAAGATAAACGTGCAGACGGTAACCGTGAGCGCAACGCACACCAGCACCAGCAGCATGATCTTCGCAGCAATGGATCTGACGAACAGAACCTTATCCGGATCCTGCTCTTTTTTTGTTTTTCCTGCCATAACGTAACCCTCTCCTATCTCCGTTTTTCGCGGAAAAGTTTGAGAAAATTATACCTTACGTACTGTCAAATGACAACACCTTTGTGACAGATGCGCTCAGCGCTCCATCTTAAGAAACATCGATGAATATGCCGGCATGCGAAGTCCTCCTCCGAAGTCGACATTCTGTCCTGAAATGAGATCTTCGGCCATTCCGCACCCCGCATCGAAATGTGCGACATACTCATTGTCGTCGGCATTTATGCATACGAGGACTCTCTCTCCGTCAACCTTCCGCTCGATGATGCACTGTCTGTTCGTAAGCACCACGTTTCGAAGATCACCGTACTGGAGGGCGCGGCTTTCTCTTTTTGCCTTTGCGATCCTTGATATATGCTCCGACAGTTCGTTAAATACCGGGGCATCAAAGCACGGACGGAGCGCGGGATCACCCATCGACTTGTCGGCCTTCTCGCCCCACTCGCTTCCGTAGTAGACGCACGGTACTCCCGGCATTCCGAAAGCGAGCGAATAAATGAGCGGAAGATGTCTCTCATTTGACAGGATGCTCGCAACCCTTGTCACATCGTGGTTATCGACGAACGACAGAAGGTGGCGTCCCCTGTACAGACACCAGTTATCGGGTCCGAACTGACGCAAAAGCGAATGGCAGATCTCAAACATGTTCATGCTGTTAAAGCTGGAATACAAGCCCTTGTAGCACTCGTAGTTCGTGACCGAATGGCACATGTCATCACCCATCCAGCGATTGTAATCACCGTGCAGACATTCGCCGAGCAGGTAAAAATCTTCCTTAAGACCGTTCGTATATGAGCGCAGTTTTTTCAGGAATTCAGGCGGCAGACAGTATGCAACATCAAGGCGCAGGCCGTCTATATCAAATTCATCGACCCAGCCCTTTATGCAGTCAAATATATGCCCTGTTACCGCATCATTCCAAAGATTCAGTTTTACAAGATCATAGTTGCCTTCCCAGCCTTCATACCAAAGACCGTCGTTGTAATTGCTGTTTCCGTCGAAATTGACATTGAACCAGTCCTTGTAAATGCTGTCCCATCTGTATCGCAGCACATCCTGGAAAGCCCAGAAACCACGTCCAACATGATTGAACACACCGTCAAGGACAACCTTTATCCCCGCCTCATGAAGCTTTTGGGTAACCTGTTTGAAATCTTCGTTCGTGCCGATACGGCTGTCGATGATCCTGTAATCCCTCGTGTTATATCCGTGCGTGTCCGATTCGAACACAGGCGAAAAATATATCGCGTTTATATTCAGTTTCTTAAAGTGATCTATCCAGTCGATGACCTTCAGGATCGAATGATTCTCGCCTGCATGTTCGGGCTCTGCCCCGTTGTTTTTCTCCTCGGCCGTAAGAGGCGCGGACGGATTGTCAAACGGCGCACCGCAAAATCCCAAAGGATATATCTGATAGAAAACCGATTCATATGCCCACATATTAGTTCCTCCAATCTGTGACAGGTATTACAAGATATAGTATCACTTCTTGATAATATGCGCAAATTATTGTATTGTGATAAAAGGGTCATGCAGCAAAGCCCGCTTGTCATTAGTATATTATTTCTGGAGGAGAATATGTCGGATATATTACTCGGTTCACACTGCGGGATGAGCGGTTCGGAAATGTTTCTCGGATCGGCAAAGGAAGCGGCATCATACGGTGCCAATGCGTTCATGGTCTATACGGGAGCCCCGCAGAATACGAAGCGTAAAGATGTGGGCGAGCTTCGTATCGATGAAGGCCATGCATACATGCAGCAGCACGGCATCAAAAAGCTCGTGATCCACGCTCCCTACATCATAAATCTCGGAAATACCATAAAGCCGGAAATATACAAGCTTGCAAAGGAATTCCTTGCCGTTGAGATCGAGCGGACGATCGCGATGGGAAGCGATACCCTGGTACTTCATCCCGGATCTGCTGTCGGGGCCGAACCGGAAGATGCCATTGCACAGATCATCGAGGGGCTTGATGAGATATTGACCGGTGACATGAAATGCAATATCGCACTGGAGACGATGGCCGGAAAGGGAAGCGAGATCGGCAGAAGTTTCGAGGAACTTGCCGCGATAATAAACGGAGTCAGGCATCCCGAAAAACTGCGTGTATGTTTTGACACATGCCACGTATTCGACAGCGGATACGATATAGTAAATGACCTTGAAGGAGTACTCGATGAGTTTGACAGGATCGTCGGAAAGGAACGTATATCGGTATTTCACATAAACGATTCGATGAATACGCTTGGCTCCCACAAGGACAGACATGCCAATATAGGACAGGGAAACATCGGATACGAGACGCTCTGCAAAGTAGTCTGGCATCCCGGTTTTACGGATATACCGAAGATACTCGAGACCCCATATATCCCGGATCCCGATGATCCCGACAAAAAGAGGCCTCCCTACAGGGAAGAGATCGAGCGCATACGTGCCTACGGGTCCTGACCGGTATCGGACCAGAACTGTTCGAGTGATTCTGCCACATCGTCAACGCGGCAGATCGTGTAGCCGGCCCACTCTCTCGGAAACAGACCGGTATAGTCTCTTCCGAGAAATCTCTCGTCAAGGAGCGCCACCACGCCCCTGTCCTCTTCCGTCCTGATAACACGGCCCGCTGCCTGCAGAACCTTGTTCATGCCCGGAAAACGGTAAGCGTAGTCAAAACCTTCAAGTCCCATGTCATCATAACAGCGCTTTAACAGATCGCGTTCGATGCATACCATCGGAAGTCCCGTTCCTATTATCACGGCTCCGATCAGCGCGTCGTTTTTCAGATCTATCCCCTCGGAGAATATCCCTCCGAGCACACAGAATCCCAGCAGCGAACGATCATATGTGCCGTCGGTCAGAGCATTTTGGCCCGACGTATCAAACCTTGCCAGAAAATCCTCTCTTTCGGCTTCCGTCATCGACTGTTGCTGAACGATCACTTCCTGCTTTTCGGCATCGTGGTAGCGCGTCATGAAGATCTCATGTACTCTTTCAAGAACCGCGAACGACGGAAAGAACACCATATAATTGCCGCTCTTTGCTCCCGCGACTGTCGAGATATATCCGGCCATACGGTCATATTCGGCATCATTTCTTCTCGTATACCGGCTCGTTACGTCTCTTGCGACAAGAAGCGCCCGTTTTGCGGGATCAAACACCGATCTGGCATATACGGCGGGATCCGTATCCGATGCGCCCAGCATCATCCTGTAATATGCGATCGGCAGAAGCGTTGCGGAAAAGAATACCGTAAATACGGATCTGTCCGTACACTGCCTTATCCGTTTTGCAGGGTTGGCACACATAAGATGCGCCTCAAAATCTCCCGTGCGGTCAAACTTCGTATACTGCACGTAATCCGACGGAGCCATGTTCTCATATATGTTCAGAAAATGCCTGATACCGAAATAGAATTCAAGCAGTTCATCCGAATGTTCAAAATGCTCATGATCGTCAAGAAACTGTTCTATGCGGCCGTTAAGCCTGAGCAGAAGATTAACGAGCGCATCAAAATCTTCGACAACCCTGACCGTTTCACATTGGCGTTTTAGCGTAAGGAGCTGTCTGTTGCATGACTCAAGCGCCCTCTCAAGACGCCTGTCCCTGTCCCTGACAAGACGTTTCATATCAAGAAAATCTTCCTTTACAAGTCTTGCCGAATACATCTTCATCGCACGCTCGACAAGGTTGTGCGCCTCGTCGATCAGAAACAGATATCTGCCCGACGCCGTCTCGGAAAAAAACCTTCGAAGATAAACGTTCGGATCGAACACATAATTGTAATCGCACACGATCATATCCGAAAACAGCGACATATCAAGCGAGAATTCAAAAGGGCATACCTCGTGCTTTTGCGCATACTCCATGATCTTCTCGCGCGACATCTCATCTTCCGAGATCAGCAGATCGTACATCGCATCATTTATCCTGTCGAAATGTCCCTTCGCATACCTGCACGCTTCGGGATTGCATTCACACTTATCGTACGGACATATCTTCTCTTTTGCAGTCAGCGTGACCGATTTTAACCGAAGTCCCCCCGGCGCTCCGCCCTTTCGCAGAAGATTAAGGCAGTCCGATGCAACTGTCCTTGTTACGGTCTTGGCTGTCAGATAAAAGATCTTATCCGCCTTGTCAGCCGCAACTGCCTTAAGCGACGGATATACGTTGGCAAGTGTTTTTCCGACTCCCGTCGGAGCCATGACAAACAGCCGCTCTTTGTTAATTATCGACCTGTACACCTGCGCCACGAGTTCCCGCTGACCGCTTCTGTACTCATACGGAAAATCGGTCTCTTCTATGCTCATGTTGCGTATCTTCTTCCATCCGGTCTCGAAATCGGCCCATCTGCTGTACAGCCTGATCAGTGCAAAAAACCATTTTTCGAGCTCTTCGGACGTATACAGCCTGTCAAAACACCGTATCTCTTTCGTCTCGGTGTTGCAGTACGTCATGCGAACGCCTATATCTTCAAGCCCGGTCATATGTGCAACTATGTACGCATAACACATGGCCTGCGCAAGATGTTCCCTCTCGGGACCTTTTATCTTTTCAAGTTCACGGTATGTTGTTTTGATCTCATCGATGATGACATGGCCCTTAAGATCGTCATTGTATCCGGACTCTTCAAACGGCGCTGCCGGATACAGTCCTTCGGTATCCGCCGGTGCCTCCTCATCATCGCACGCCTCAAGCACGGCAACTTTTCCGGACTCTTTGTTTATGAATGCATTCGCTCCTGTCTCATCTTCCGGTATGATGATCCCGTCAGCCCTGCCGTCAAGTTTGATCTCATAATCGGGTTTTACGATAATGCATGACAGATAAACTTCCGCATGATATTCCCTGCCCATCCTGCGCTGGATCGCCCTGTGGATGTTCGCGCCCTCGAGCATGACCTCGGGACCGGACGCGGACTTTCGCCGGTTGTCGATATTACCGTGCCGTAATATGAACTCGACAAGCGAGCGGACCGAAATATGTATCTGTGTGATCATGGAATCTTCCAAAACAGCCGCCTTTATAAAACGAACCCGAAATCAAATAAAAGAGATTACACTTTCAGTATCGGAAGTGTAATCTCTTCAGTTACAAGATCAAAAACCTTCTATAATGCCGCCTTTATCTTATCAAGAATGTCGCTGTACATGCTGACAAGCTCGGCATTGTTTGCCTTAACAAACTCCCAGTCTCCGTCAGCCGCGGCATATTCAAGTGCCTTCGCCTTGGCGGACAGCTCCGTGGCTCCTATGGTAAGTGAAGTCGATTTGATCGCATGGGCATTCACCCTGTAATTTGCCACATCTTCCTGTTCAAAACATCTGGCAAGTTCAGCCCTTCTGTCCTCCTCGAGATAACCCTCGATTATCTCACGGTAGATCTCCTCATCCCCCGCGCAGTACTCAAGGCCGACTTCCTGATCCAAAAATTCAAAACCTGTCATCTCTTACCTCATAACATCCATCAGTTGTTATTGCTATGATAAGTTGTTGCCGTTAAAAAATCAATAGAATAATTGCTTATTTTATCTTCTCTCCTCTATGAGGCCCTCGACATATCTGACCGACCCCATGGCATCCTTCGAATAAGCGTCCGCACCGATCTTATCGGCATACTCCTGTGTCAGGACCGCACCTCCGACCATGACCTTGCACCACGGTGCCTGCTCGTGGATCAGTTTTATCGTCTCCTCCATTGCCGGTACCGTCGTAGTCATGAGCGCGGACAGTCCGCAGACATCGGCATGAAGATCTTTAACCGCCGCAAGAACATCTTCAGGTGCAACATCCTTGCCAAGATCCGTAACAGCGAACCCGTAGTTTTCCAGGAGCAGTTTAACTATGTTCTTTCCGATATCATGAACATCACCTTTTACCGTAGCGATGACTATCTTACATGATGAATTCTCCGATCCCTGCTTATCATCGGACGGGGTTTTGGCCATTTTTTCCTTGATGATCGTAAATGCTTCCTTGGCCGCTTCCGCGCTCATCAGAAGCTGGGGAAGATAAATCCTCTTGGCTTCGAATCCCTCACCGACAACGTTAAGCGCAGGTATGACCTCCTCTGAGACAACGTCGAGTGCCGACCGGCCTTCCTCGTTTATCATACGGTCGGTGATCTTTGCCGCCATTTCCTTAAGCCCCTTTACGATCGCGTTCATCAGTTCACTTAGCTGCTCATCCCCTGCCTGCGGCGCTGAGGCTGAGGTTGCTGCTGCGGCTGCCGGGGCGGCAGCGGCATATTTATTGTCATATGCATCCGCGAAGGCGACAAAGTCCATACAGTTCTTATCAAGATCGTGAAGCGCACGGAATGCATGGTATGTGACCATCATCTCCGGCGAGAACGGATTCATTATCGCAGCCGACAGGCCCCGCTCAAGCGCTGCGGCAAACATGCCGGCGGTTATCATGCTTCGTTTCGGAAGACCGAACGAAACATTACTGATACCAAGCGAAGTGTGAACATGAAGTTCGTCGGTCAATATACGCACACACTCAAGAGTAGTGACGGCCGCGGATGTATCCGCGCTTATAGTCATGCACAGCGGATCGAAGATCAGATCCTTGCGTCCGATCCCGTAGCTTTCGGCTGTTTTTATGATCTTTTTTGCAACCTTAATACGTTCATCGACCGTTTCGGGAATGCCGTTCTCATCTATCGTAAGGCATACAACAAATCCGCCGTATTTTTTTACGAGCGGGAAGATGGCATGCATGACCTCTTCCTTTCCGTTCACGGAATTGATCATGGCCTTTCCGTTATATGCACGAAGCGCCGACTCCATCGCAGCCGGATCCGATGTGTCTATCTGAAGGGGAAGGTCCGTTACCGCCTGAAGTTCCTTGACTGTCTC
>CACYMJ010000023.1 GCA_902775485.1 uncultured Lachnospiraceae bacterium | reverse complement strand
AAACTTCTCAAACTTACCTTCGATCGAACGACCCTTGTTCTTGCCCCAGTAGGATTCGGCAGCACCACGTATAACACCAAGGCCTGCGCTCTTTCCTTCCTGCATCAGAACGATCGCTGATAATGCAACACTCACTAATATAAATATAATTGTAAGAGTTATTCTCAATGCACCCATATATTACCTCCGTTATTACCGTACGCAGGCCTAATCTGCTGCGCACCATGATAATTTACCACATAACCTGCGTAAAATCAAGCAATTTCACACAGAAAGACCTGACATATGGAAAATCTCGCAAAAATCAATCTTCAGCTTCCCGTCATAAATATATACCGGCACCTTTTCATCGGTTCCGTACATACTGATCCGCATTGGTTCTCCCTCTATGAATGTGACAACCTTTTTCTTCTCATAATCGACGATCCAATACTCCCTCACGCCGGCTGACATGTACTTGTGCATTTTCTCTTTGTAATCATAACTCCTCGTACTGCGTGAGGACACTTCCATCACCCAGTCGGGGGCGCCCCACACTCCGTTTTCCCTAAGCTTTCCCTTATCGCACAGTACAAACACATCCGGTATTAACAGATTATAATCATCCTCACATAGCAGGACATTAAACCCCGTATCAAATACTTCGCATTCCCCGCCGTTTGATTCGATAAATCTGTCAATAACCTTCCCGAGCGAACGAACTGTCCTCTGATGATCAAGCGACGGCGTCTCATTATAGATTATATGTCCGTCCATAAGTTCATAACATCTGCTCTCGCCCAGTTCATGCAGATCATTAACCGTGGCAAGATTTCGCATCTTCATGGCAAGATTACCGTACAGTATCTTTCCATCATCCTCTTTCGCAAGTGCGATCGGGGCATCGGATAATCCGTGTATCTTCCTGTAATATTTCTCAAATTCCGACCTGTCTATCTCCTCATCAGGATGCTCATTGAGAAAATCGGTATATGCCCTGGCATACGCTTCGAGTCGAAGTCGCATCTCCTCCAGTTCAATCACTCTTTCGATCTTCTCAACGGTAACATAAGCGGGCTTCCTGGTCTCTCCGGTAAAAATCTTGCTGACAGTTCCGAATGGAAGCTCTGCTCTGTATGCAATATCCCTGGTAGTAAGCCTGAGGGCCTTCTTTCTTGCTTTTAGGTCACTGATATTCATACCTTGATTATATAGTCCCGTTCTCAAAACGTCAATATGAAATACCCGTATTCGGGTATTTCATATTGACCTCAAATCGAATCAAAAAAAGGAAACACCTGCAGATGCAGGTGCTCCCTGAGTGTTTCCTTATTGCCTTATGGTATCTTACTTAACTGCTTTTTTCTTCTTACCTGTCACAATTGTTGCCACGATCGTAGCTACGCATGCCGTAAGGAGAAGGAGCCAGAGGATGATGTTCGAAGCATCGCCCGTAACAGGCCCAATCCTCTCGCCGAGGACACCGCTGGTAGGCTTAGCCCTTACACCAAGTACTCCGTTGACAACTCCGCCCTTCTTGACTCTTGCGCCAAGTACGCCGCCTTCAGGATTATTGACGATTCCGCCAAGATCTATGACTGCACCGGTAGTTGACTCATCAACCGTAAATGTGTATACAAGGTCATCACCGTTTACATCCACAGATACTCTGTAGCCGTCAGGAGCGCTTGTCTCTACGAAGTAGTAGTCACCCCAAGGAAGATCATCCACATAGATCTCACCGGCTGAGTTGGTACGGTATGTTCCGTATCTGTAGTAAGCATCCGTAAATACCGTCGATGAAGCTGCCTGTCCGAGTGTTCTCGGTGTCGATGAATACAGCTCGAATTCTGCTCCGGCCAGTCCTACTGCTCCGGTCGAGCCGACCTTACGAAGTCTAACTGCTGCCGCTGCCTTAGGATCAAGGAATGTTACCTCTACAAGTTCCCCGCTTCTAAGGATCGTAAATCCAAGACGTTCGCTTGAGAGCGAATATCCTGCGGGTGCCTTTGTCTCACGGAAGTAGTATGTACCGTAAGGCAGATCTGATATCGTAAGGCTTCCGCTTGCATCGGTCACAAATACACCGTTACTTGTTACATCGGTTACCCTGTAGCTTCCTGCCGTACCTGTAGCGTAGATACGTGCTCCTGCCTCTGTATAGAGTGCAAACTCAGCACCTGCAAGTGTTTCTCTGGTTGCAGCATCACGCTTAACAAGTCTTACAGATCCGACTACCCTTCTGTCGGCCATCGTTATAGTTATTGTCTCACCCTTGTCAGGATGACTGAACGTCTGGTCAGGTGCAAGATCATAACCGTCGGGAGCTGAGATCTCACGAACCGTGTATGTTGTTGCCGGTTTAAGCTTACTCATATCGACAACGTGTGCACTTGCTCCGCTTGTCCATCTCTCAATCTCGGTCGAACCGTCGAGCAGTGCAAGAACTGCGCCTGCAAGAGGACTTCCCGTCTCTTCATCGATCTTTCTGATGAATATCTGACCTTCCGTATTGTAGAAGTCATAACCGTCCTTCTCGCACAGATATCCGGGTATATCAACTTCTTCTACAGTGTAGGTTATTTCCTTACCGTTGTCATCATAGCACGGCAGTTTATCACCGTTCTTGTCCGTATCGAATCTGTACGTTGTATCAGGTGCCTTGATCGTGTAGGTATTGATTATTGTATTACCGCCGCCTACAGCACTTGAATACAGATTTACGATGACATCAGGTCTGTCTGCAGGATCTCTGTAAGCATCATTCCAGAACTTGTTACCTTCGATCGTCTTGTATTCCTTGGTCGGATTGACAAAGGTTATCTCGCTGGCATCCTTACCGTCCTTCTTGATATTTCTCGCTACTGCGAGCTGTTTTGTACCGTCGAATGATACCGTAACATCGAGGTCAAATTCACTGTTATCGTATATTACGCCTTCACTCTCAAATACCGTATTGTTTTGTGTCCACTTACCTACCGAAGGCTTGGTCTCGATTATCCTGTAGTAGAACGTCTTGTTCCTCAGGTATGCACCTGTTGCATCCTTAAGGTCTGAAAGATCATAAGCATATGTCTTATTCGGCTTCTGAACCTTAAGTTCAAAGTTACCCTGTGCATCCGTTCTTGCTACATCGACAAGCGTCTTGCCCTCTGTTCTTTCCGGATTGGTGTAGCTGTAAAGTGCGAACTCATACTGGTTGAGGTAAGCATCCGGTGATACAAGAGCATTACCTGCCTGGTCCACAACATACTTCTTACCCGGGATAGAGAACACACCGGTTGCATCAAACGTGTTGTTGAATGCAAAGGTATCAATAAACCTGTCAAAATGATACTTATATCCGAGATCCTCCTGACTTCTTGTGTATGATGTAACCTTTTCGGGTCTTCCGGATCCTCCCACTTTCTTCTCTACGCTTACTATCTCAGCGCTAAGATAAGGATTATCCTTTGAATCCTTCGCAGGCTGTACATCTACTATGATCGAGTACTCGGACGCATCGTATTTGACATCGGCGATATTACGCTCTGTCTCAACGATCGTGTAGTAATGGTATCCCTGTACATCTTCGAGCTTAAACTCTTTGTAAGTGCCGTTTTCTATGAAGGCTCCTGCCTTGTAGTTCAGGAACGGAATATCATTATGGCCAAACTCAACCCTTGTAGGTTCTCCGGCTACCTTCCTGCCATTCTGTTTAGGAAGCGTATTTCCTACTGTAGCGCTCTTGAGAGTTCCGTCCTCATACTTTAACGGAGTACCGTATTCATCGGTCTCTGTCAGTGTGAACTTGAACATGTTCTCCGCGAAATCAGGAGCGTTGTATGCCTTCTTACCTACCAGGTCTATATGACCTTCCTGAGGATAGATGTTAACGAAATCGTAATACTTCTCTTCTCCGTTCTCATCACGGGCCTTGATCTTTTCGATCTTGTTGCCCTTGCCTTCCGTAGGCCGCCACTCAAGAGTCCTAATACCCTTTTCCTCATCATGAACATCGCCCTTGTAGTTCTTGACTGTCATCGTTCCGTCGCCGTTATCCTTGACGTAAACTGTCAGCGTGAACTCGGCAGGCGTATAATCCATGGCTACTTCAGTACCCTTTTTCTCAACAGCGGTATATACGTACTTCACATACTCATCGCTGCCAAGCATCTGTGCCTCAGCAGCACTTACTGCCTTGCCTGCTTCAAGATCATTGTAGTCTGCGTTGAACTGGTACTTGATATCGCCTACAAATATCTCTTCAACAGGAATCTCAACGGGCTTTCCTGAATCATCAACCTTATTCGGATAGAACTCTGAACGTGTGCCGTCCTTGCTCGTATAATAGCCGTTGAATACTTCTCTTTCGTACTTATCCTCGCCCATGCTGGGAAGTCCGGGACCGGTGATATCAAATACGAAATCACCGCGCTCAAAGTTTCTGCCCATAACGGTCTTGGAAAGAACAGGAGGATCTATAGCGGCTTCGGACTTGTACCAGTTCTTAAATGCACATGCATCCTCAGCTCCGATTCCTTCGATCTCATCCTTGTCACCGAACAGGTCTGCAAGCCACTGTGCAATACCTCCGGTCGTTGTCTGAGCCTTGTCATCGTCTCCGCTTATTCCCGTAACCGCTGCGGTAAGTCCGTTATCGGTTGCGGTAAGCGTAACTTCCACAACATAAGTCGTTGTTGCGTAATCAATATAATCTTTGTGATCTGCTGTCGGATCTTCGGTTACCACATAATACTTCTTGGCAACATCCTGATTATTAAGATCCGGAATACTGTTGTAAGTAATAGGCGCAAACCAGAAGATATCCGATACTGCCGCATACTTTCCGACATTATCCTTGCCTACAAGCTTCTCATCCGTCTGTTTGGTCGGCTTGATAGTCGAACCTTCCGCGTTTGTTTCGTTGGTGATCGTCTGTATAGGCTTGGACAGATCATTCCTGTCATAAAGGTTGAATGTGAACTCACCCTTCTTCAGGTACTTGCCGAACATGATCTTCCTGACAGGTATCTTAACATCTGCAGGATATTTATACTCGTTCTTGAACTCGAATGATGCATTGCTGTCTATCTCACTGAGCTTGTTAAACTGATCATCCGCTTTATAAAGGTGTTTCTCAACCTTAAGTGCGTCGCCTTCAACACTTACAGTTACCTCACCTCTGTACATCCTGGTCTCGGATGAAAGCGTTGTTCCTCCGCCTGCAACTGTCTCTTCTATCTTGTAGATATGAAGACCCACATCATCCTTGCTGTACTCGATCGGAGCAAACTCGATCCTCGAACCGTTATTGGTTACGGTCTGTGTTTCCGCCTTCTTGAAGGCGCCTTCAGACACATCAGTAAGTGTAAATGTGTATGCTGCATTCTTAAGAGCGCGTCCTTCCACAGACTTGATGCCCGGGAAGCTTACGCTGTTGCGCAGATATCTGTTTGTAAAGTCAAGATCCGTCAGCTTAACGGTCTTATCCGAATCCTTGACATTTGCCGAAGGACCGTCTGTATTTTCAGGCATAAGTTTTGTTGTTACACTTGCCTGAATCTGGGACGCCGCCTTTTCAGGCTCGTCATAAGTAAGCTCAACCTTTATCTCGTACTTATGCTCATCATAATCAACATACTGTGTACGCGTTGTAGGTATGATCTCTTTTACAACGAAGTTCCTGGTAACGGTATCCACATAGCTGCTGCCGTTTCTGAAGTCTTCCTGGCTGTATCTGATCTTATCAAATGTAAAGTGCAGCTTGTTCGTTGCAGGATCGACTACGCCTATCTGCTCTGTTGCACCTTCTGCTCCGGGCGCGGTAATATTACCGTTCTTATCGATCCAGATCGGGTTCTCAAGATCGTTAGCATCATAAAGACCGAACAGGAACTTCTCTTTAGGAGTTTCCTTGAAGCCAAGGAGTTCCTTATCACCTTCGAACTGTACGTAGATCTCCGAAGTATGAGTATTGTCAAATACAGGTCCGGTTACCGTGTATGCATTCTTTGCAGAATCAAATTCTACATTCGCGATATCCTTATCCTTGTTATCGCCTCTGTCAGGCTTAACTACCGGAACAACTTCGATCTTCTTGTTCTTATTATCACCTGTAAGCTTAATCTCAACGGTAGCGGTGTAGATTGTCTCGTCATATACTATACCTTCATCCGTTCCCTTGGTCTCTCTGATCTTATAGGTGTATGTCTTTCCGGCATCCTTGAGCGAATATTCGATCGCATCAAATGTTACTTCTTCGCCACGGTTTGTCTTGGTCTGAGATATGGTCTTCTCAGGAGCACCCACAGGCGCATCTCCGGTAAGAGTGAACTCAAACCAGCCGTCCTTGATCTGTCTGCCGTCAAGAGTCTTTTTGGCCTTGAACTGAAGTGAGTCAGGCTTAACCTCTGTGTTGTCGAAATCACAGCTGCTGTCATTACCGCCATTGATAACAGGTTTAGCCGTGATAGTACCATCCCCATTATCCACAGGAGTTATCTCAACATCATAGATCGTCTCGTCGAAATGAAGATCCGGGAACTTAGCCCTGAGCTCATCATCGACATACTCTTTTACTTTGTACTTGAATGTCTTGTTTACATCTGCCAGCTTATAGTCAAGGTAGAAGTGGAAATCACCCTTACCGCCGCTTGTTGAAACAGGGTTAACCCTTACGCGGTCAGTTACACGGGTTTCTCCGTCTTCTTCAAGGAGTTCGAACCAGAATACTCCGTCTTCGGGATCCTTGCCTGTAACCTGCTTATTGCCGGGGATATCAGCAACCCCCTCAGCATCGTATGTATTTGTGAAGTCGAACTCAAATACATCTTCCTTATCCGTATAGTCCGGATCAGCTGAATACTTGCCGTCCTTGTAAAGCATCTTTGTTACCTTGTCCGTAACAGCAAGGTTGCCGTCATGATTAGGATCCGTTACGGTAACATCGATCTCGTACTTATCCCTGGTATAGCTGATACCTGATGTATCTTCGCCTTCCTCTGGCTGTTTCTCATAAACAGTGTAGTGATAATTTCCGACACCGTTCGTCTTCTTGATCTCTTCAAGAGAATATTCGATTGCCTTAAAGCTTCCCTCTCCGCCGTTTACAGCGGTTGCTTCAAGCGGCGAATTGATTCCGTCACCTTCGAGATAGAATTTGAACGATTTATTCGTCTTAGAATTCTCAACTGTTTTCCTGACCTTGAAGGTTTTGCTGCCGTTTGCATCATAGGTGTTTTCAAACTCTGCAAACGTTTTCTGTGTTGCGGTGATATCGGCCTTTGTATCATCTCTTATAACCTTGGCTGAGATCTTACCGTCGCCGCTATTTGTTACTTCTACTACAACCTTGTATACCTTGTCGGTATATGTAACACCGGCGATCTTACCGTTCTCAGGATTCTCCTCCGATATCGTATAGTAGAATTTCTTTGATGACTCGTACGTATTGTCAGACTTCTTCAGATCATCAAGCTCGTACTTGATCTCTTTAAAGTCAAACGGAGCAAAATTTCCCTTTACCTTCGTAACTGTAGCGCTGTCCGTATGACCGCCTTCAACAGCTTTTTTAAACGTCTCGTCCGTCTGAGTGAGGTAGAATGTGAATGAATCCTCCTCTTCAAGATCACGACCGGTAAGTACCTTGATGCCGCCGAGCTTAACAGTTGCGGGAACCACATCGTAGCTGTTGGTCACAACAACAGGCGTAGGAATATAAAGATCAATAAACCTGTCATACCGATCCTTTGAATCCTGTCTGTCAACAGGAACTGCTTCGCCGTCTACGGTTGCGGTTATCTCGAGCTTTCCGTTAGGAGACTCAACATCGCCTTCCTTGTGCTCGGCAACTGTTACTACTACAGTATGCTCTGTGGCATCATAGGTGATACCCTCATACTTGTACTTGTATGGATTGTCATTAATCTGTTCTGCATCCTCCGGAACATCTTCCTTTATCGTATAGGTATATGTTCCGGCATGAGTGAACTCTCTTGCATCGATCGAAGCAATAAAGTCTTCTCCAACCTTCTCGATAGGTCTTGATACGCTGAAGCTTCCCTGCTCGTCATCTCCCTTGAATGTAAATGAGAAATCACCTTCGGCAAGCGTCTTGCCCGCGCCTTCAAGTACCTTCTTGATCTTAAGAGAAAGAGCACTTCTGGACTCATACTTATTAACAAATACTGCCTTGTGATCTTCGGGCGTAACTCCAAGGATCGGCTCAAGGCCGTTCAGTATCCTCTGCCAAAGTCTTGCAAAGAATGCACGCTCAGGCTTTTGTAACTTGTCTTCCGTATATGCAACCCAGCTTGTCTCGATCTTACCCTCTCCGTTATCCTCGAGAGTAACTTCAACAGTATAAACCGTTGTATCATAGATGTAGCCGTTCTTGCTGTATACCGTGACCGGATTGTTGTTCTCATCTATAACAACAGACTGCTTTGCATCTCCCGGTATGATCTCTTCAAGTGTATATAACTTCTTGAATGTACCGTCGTTCATTTTCTCGGAAAGTCCGCTCATAGGATCGACATCCGCTTCCGTATACTCCGGTATGGTAAACACTGCCTTACCGGTTTCCTTGTTTGCAGCGGATATATATTCCGCGCCACTCTTACGGTCTGTCAGTTTGAACTCAAACAGTCCGTCCGGAGTATCTGCAAGAGCTCTTCCTAGAAGCGTCTTGGTCGCATAGATCTCTACAGGACCATGGGTATGGTATTCATTGATGATAACCGGGATCTCTTTGTCCTTAAGAGCCGTTCCCGCGGCATCGGGATTATCAGCCTTCTTGCGGATATACTTCTTCGTAGCTGTAAGACTTCCGTCTCCGTTATCGGTTACCGTGACTTCAACATCAAACAGTTCCTTACCCGGATTCTCCTTAGGTCCGACATTATAAGCAATATAGGTTTCGTCGCCTTCTATCTCACCGATGGTATAGTAGAACGTTCTGGTCGTATCATATGTACCATCAGTATTCTTAAGATGTTCTTCACGCGTATACTTTATCGGGTTAAACTTGACCATATTGACAAGCTCGTCACCGAGATAACCCTCAGGCCCGTAACCGTTCTCTCTTGTAACTCTTGTGCCTGACTGCTTATCGACCAAATAGAACGTGAACTGACCCTTTTTAAGAGTTCCGTTGTAATCCTTCTGTGCTTCGAAGCTGACGGTACCTTCTGCATTGTATGTATTTACAAACGTCAATGAAGGAACCGTTGTCTTACCATCGAAATCATAGAACGATGTTGCACAGATTATCTCTCCGACCTTATTGTCTGAGCAGGATACAAGTACCTTGAAGCCGTTCGGCTTATTGGGAACTACTTTTCTGCCGTCAGCGCACTTGATCGATGTCTCCTTTACCGTGTAGAATACCGGCTCGGAAGGCATGTTGGCCTTTGTTATCACTACGGGATCAAACGTAAACGATGCAGCGGTCTGTCCCTTAAAGTCCGAACCTTTAACTACAATATTCTGAACCGTATTACCTGCAGGATCGGCCAATGTGAATGTGAATTCATCCCCATCCTCAAACTTTCTGCCGTCCATCATCTTGGTAAACGGAACCTCGAACTGTCCCTTAGGCTCATATCTGTTATAGAATATAACCTGTGAATTATCTTTCTGGTTGGCATCATAATCGAGAACTTCGGGCACATTAAGATATCCGGCATCATCTCTTGTGACCCTGATATGTACCTCATAACCGTTCTGCGCATCAAAATCGTAGAGAAGTCCGTTCTTGCCAACATAGAACTTATGTCCGTCATAATCGGCGGTCTTGTAACTGTTGTCTTCGTTCTTCTCGATATTATTCCAGTCGATAACCTCAGTGATCTTGTATGTAAAGGTCTTTTCGGTCTCATCTTTGCCAAACATCGATGTATCATATTCAAGTTCGGCAAAGCTTGCGAGATTACCGATATTTCCTACATTCGTCTGGCTCTCGTTCTTACCGTCCGTACTTGTCAGATTGAACTTAAATTCTCCGTCAACTATCGGTCTTCCCTCAGTTGTGCTGAAGTTCTTGATCGCATAAAGCGGTACGCTTGTCTTATCGGAGAACTCATTATCAAAGCGAAGTTCAACCTCCGTAGACGATGCATCATTTTCCTTCGTGACCTTTCCATTTTCGGGAACGCACTTAAGAGTGCCGTTCTTCTGGTCGATCACATTGAAGGTTACGATATATTTTGTGGGATCGTTTCTGTAACCCTTAAGGCCTTCTTCTGTTTCTTCATTTTCCTTCGGCGTCTCTGTGACTCTGAACTTGTATGTTCCGGCCTTGCCAAACTTGATATTCTCAAACCCGAAAGCACCGCTTAATGCATTGTATGCAGGATTATCAACCGCACTAAGATCAACCGGTGCAGCATCAACATCCGTTACAGTTTCTGTCTTGCCTGCCTCTACAAAGCTTACAAATTCAAGATTAAACTTGAACTCTTCCTTTTCAAGATCCTTACCTGTAAGATACTTCGTACCATTGATCTTACCGGTGCAAGGTATTACAGAATAGCTGTTTTCAAATTCAGGGTTAACGTTAATCTCATCAACATCTTTACCATCAAGCTTAAATGACTTGACAAGCTGTTTCGTCTTCTTGCCGGTTGCAGGATCCGTAACCGTGACAAGATCCTTGGCAATGATAACCTCGACCCTATGAGCGCTGCCGTCGTATGTAACACCGTCCTTATAGTAATTATTGTCCTTCTGTGTTGCACCTTCGGGGATCTTCTCAACGATCAGGTATCTGAACGTCTTGCCTGCATCATCTACGCCGTATTCGATACCATTAAACGATACGGATTCGTTCTGCGCTGTAGGCTGGTTGTTAACAGATGCCGTCTTGGAATCCCTGAGGCTGCCCTTCGTCCAGTCAGCATTCGCATCGTAAAGTTCAAATGTGAACTTTCCGCCGCTTATATTGCTGCCTTCCTTAAACTTCTTGGTTGCCTTGAACTGTACTTCCGACGATGTCGTAAACGTATTGTCGATCCTGATGGGATTTTCGGCAGAAAGTCCGCCAGCGTTATCCACATCTTCTACGTCGATCACAAGTGTGTTACCTACGGTCTTCTGTACAACCTTAACCTTATACTGCTTGTCAGCCGCATAGGTCATTCCTTCCTCATTACCCGGAATCTCATGGATCGTGTAAGTATAGGTCTGTCCGACCTGTTCCTTCGTATATGTTATGGGACCGAAGGAGAATGTGCCGTCGGCTGCATTTGATGTTGTAAGCTTATTATTGCCTGCAAAGCGCGTATCATCCGTGCTGGAAAACTCAAATTGGAATTCGCCCGGCTCAGGTTTGCGCAGTGCATTATCGTTATTGATCGTCTTCAGACCGTAGAATGTCTTCTCGCCCGGAAGCACATTGTATCTGTTCGTAAATT
Organism: uncultured Lachnospiraceae bacterium; assembly: GCA_902775485.1. GTDB lineage: Bacteria > Bacillota > Clostridia > Lachnospirales > Lachnospiraceae > UBA2868. The sequence goes on along the minus strand of CACYMJ010000023.1, from coordinate 25,229 downwards.
CTACAGGCTCTGTACCCCAGTCTTCGCATGACTGTCCATCAGGATAAGGAACCTTGTTGGGATCACTGTGCTTGGGTGATACCTTTATCTCCTGACCGTCAACGGTATAAGTGATAAATCTGTAGCTTTCGCCAAGCTTTACTACGTTGAACCACAACTTGATGGAACGCCAATGCTTGGTATCGTTTGAATCATAACCGTATGTAACACCGGGATGGTTAATAACCTGCTCGGTTATCTTCCATTTAAGAGGAAGAGTTCTGACTATACCATACTTATACTCCGCGTCAGTCATCTTCTCCTTGAGAACCTCTCTCCAATAGCCCTCAAGAGTAGAACCTGCATCCCATATATCCTTGGCACTGAAAGTAACCGTTCCGAACGACTCAACGTTATTCGAAGACTTAATGGTCTTTGTTACCTTGGCATTATAATTGCCGTTGTTAGGCATAACCGAGAATGAAGGCTCATTCGGGATATTTCCTTCATTGGGCAAGTATGTAAGATCAAACTTGAACTCATACGGCCACTCGCCGGGATACTCTATCTCGTCGCTTCTTTTTGCCTTCTTGTCGCCGATGTAAAGATTTTTCTTTACCTTGAATTCATATGTTGCCTGATCACCTCTCGGTGTGTTCTTGAACACGATGGCCGTATCGTTCTTTGCGTAACTGCCGTTGCCGTACTTGGTAGAAGTCTTGGGGCCGTCAAATACGCCTGTATATCCGGTGTCTATCTTTAATTTTCTGGCTGTTGTGTCCGCATAAACCTTAACACGGATATTATATCCCTTAAGGCAGCCCGCGGTACTCTGGTCATATCCCGGGAACTCGCTTTCAAGCACCTTGTACGAATATACGTGTGATCCGCCCATATTCACAATATCTTCGTAGCTATAGAAAATAGGCGCAAAAGATACAAGTCCGCCGTCATTCGTTACCGACTGTATGGTATGGTAAGTTGAATTATCCCAATCCCATTCATTGAGATTGAATGTAAATACTTCACTTTCAAGAGGTGCACGCTCATCTCCTGCGAGTCCTCTTATGATCTTCTTGGCAAAGAACTGTACAGATATTCCCTCTGCAGGAGGCATATCCTCATATACGCAGTGCCATTCCTGTCCACCTATCTTGTCGATCGATTTAGCCCTGAGCCATCCGCCTGCAACACTGTCATTTGTAAATACTGCCTTCGGAATAAGGAAAGTACCGCATGTAGGGCCGGAAGTCTTGGCGGTCGTAGCATTATAGCAGTTGAAAATGATCTTCTGTATAGCCAGATCATCAGCTTCCTCACCTGCCGCACCCCTGGATATTACAGTTCCGTTATCTGTTGTCAGTTCATACAGATACTGTTTAAACTCGACACTTGTATCAGGTATGTTGAGGATTACATTCTGGCCCTTTCCGAGGATGATCTTATTAAGCTTTGCAAGATCACCGTTTGCAAGGTTAATGTAATATGTTCCCTCTCCGTTGCCCTTACTCTTCAGATCAAGGTTTCCGTTGGGAGCTACCGTTGCAAAACTGTAACCGTCCACCTTGGAAAGAGATTCCGACTTCGATACTGTGGCATTTATTATAGATGTTACTTCGCTTGCGATCTGACCGCTTTCATAGGTTGTATCGTTAAGTTCAACTCCGCTGTTTACACGGAACTGGTTTTTGTTTCCCTTTGTCGTATATACAACATGTGCGGACGCATTGCTTCCGGGCGAAAGTAACAGGCCGTTTGTACCTGAATACGAACCTATAATGGATTTTCCGGAATGTCCGCTCTTATTTCTCGGGGACTGAAGAATGGGATCTGTACCCGTAAGAGCGCTGGCTGTTGCCACTGCGATCGTTGTCTCTAAGTGTCCGGCAAGGACGGCCGAATTCGCAACAACACCGTATCCTAAAGATGTTCCGAGTATCGTCTTGAACGTCTCTGCGGGACCGGGTGCCATCTTTCCGTTTGCGAGGAAAGCTGCTATCGAGAAATCCGAGAGCGTGAAATCCGCGCTTTCATCCGAAGCAACTGCCGTATTATCAACTACCTGGACCTGAATATCCTCAGCCGTGATATCCGTTGCATCGGCTGTAGTATCAACGTCTTCCCTTACAGACTCAACAAGAGGAAGATGAACGATCTGGATATCATCCTCTGCTGCGGCTGCAAGTTCGTCTTCGAACTGATTCTTTTTGAACTGAACGCTGATGCGGACACTGCCTTCCTCAGGCTGGATCTCAACCCTGTTGCCGTCCTCATCCGTGATGAAGAATGCGATATCATAAAGCAATACTTCTTCTTCACTGATCGTGGCATCTTCCTCGCCCCTGATCTCGGCGGCATTATCATTCAGTGCCTGAATGTAAGCATCGTAATTGTAGCCCTGTGTCTGGGGTGTGATCTTCTTAACGACAAATTCGGCATCATCGGGAATGGCATCTGCCTTCTCGAGTGTTGCCGTAACCGCTACGTCATTATCTTCATATTCATATACGCGTTTTGTATCCTCGTTATCAACGATGATTGTCGCAACACCGTCTTCAACGCTGTCAATGTTTGCAACAGACTTGATCTTGATATCTTCATCATCTGTTACAACGTATGCAACAAAGTTCTCGCCCTCGAGATTCTCAACCTTAACCGAATCGGTCTTGGCATCAAGTCCGTCAATTCCCTGTGTGGCATCAGCGCCATCCACCGTTGCCTCGGCGTCAGTCTCGACAAACAACTTGAATGAGGATCTTGCGGAGAGCTCTTCGGTATCAAACTTGATCGTAAGGTTCTCATATCCCTCACCTCTTATCGCGGATACTTCAGATCCGTCTGAAGCTGTGATCTTTTCGGTATCAAGAACCTTCTCATCAGGTATGCTCTCAACAGCGATAACGGGATATCCGTCTTCATTATATTTATAGGAAAGGATAACATCGTCAGAGGAAGTTGCGCGAACGGTAAAATCACCGCCTTCGAGTTCTTCGAAGTCGTATCTTCCGTCGGCCGTCTTGTCCAGGTCATCATTGATGACAGGATTGTAAGATGCGCTTGCGGGACCTGAGAATTCGATCCTGAACGTATCCTTCTTATCAAGGCCTTCCGTATCAACGTAGATGGAGATCTCGTCGTATCCGCTTCCGGTAATGCCGCTGTCGGAAACATCAAGCGTTCCGCTCATAAGCTCTTCGGCTTCTTCGAACGTCTCCTCCTCTTCGTATTCTGATGCATCGGCAGGATCTTCCTCCTCGCCGGCAGTGTCAAGATCCTCGACCTCTTCAACCGGTTCTGCCGATATGTCGATGTCCAGATCATCAACAGTTGCGGAGTCCCCGGATTCCGTAACAGCATCGTTATTTACAACGATACCATCATCCGTTGTGATCTCGGCTGCAAGTGTTGAAACGGATGAAAATCCGGTTTCAAGTACCGTTGCGATGAGCGTTATCATCGCGATGGTAGTCTTAAGCCAATTCCTCTTCTTCATAGTTTTTCTCCTTTGTTACTTCGCAGTTTCTCTGCTTTCCTTTTCCCTTGTAATCCCTTAAAACGGGCATACGGGCATACTTACCCCTACCCATTCATATATAATGACATTATAAACCAAAAAAAAGGTTCATTACAATGTGATTTTCTCGAAATAATTTTGCACAAAATTACATAGTGATAGTTGTGCGATATGCCCTATTTGACATTATGTTAACTAAGTAGTATATCTATTATATACATATGTCGCTCAAATTCATGTATGCTTATATTCTTTGATTTTCGGAGGTTATTTACTTTGAAAAGCTCGCAAATACACAACTTGCGCGGTTTTACACTTATCGAGATCATCGTGGTCATAGCCATCATGGCAACTCTTATCGGGATACTGTCCCCAATGTTCATAAAATATGTCGAAAGATCCAAGCAATCCGCTGACGTTGCAAATGCCGAGTCGGCATATGCCGCTGCAATGGTCTATTTTTCTTCCTGCGAAGGACACGTTCCGGCAAAGCTGTATTATGACGGGACCGATATCAGGGAAACTGATACCGGAATCAGCGGATACGGCAGATCAACAGAGCCGTTTACGGATTTTGTCCCATCCGATTTTCCCATAAGCAATGTTGAAGGTACCCCGAACGATCCGGTGCCCAACTACATAATCCTCACCATGGGAACCTCAGGGGTCGAAGGCCTTGGATGGGGTGTTGTCGTAGCCGCAAAACACGCAGACGGTACTTCCAAATACATGAACCGGATATTTACGGCAGATGAATGGCAGGCCGCGCCGGTCGTGGACAAGGTAAAACGTGATGTCGAACTGTTCAATTCGCTCGAGGCCGCCGCTTCAGAGATGACATACGGGGAACTTATCAAGATGGCCGCCGACCAGGGGCTGTTTGAAAGCAACTACGCCGGAAACTTCTGTATAAGGATCGCTGCCAGCTATATTTTCAAATCCGATCACACGCCCGGCAAAAACATAGCCTCCGATGTCAACAAGATCTATGCAAAGGATCTGTTCAAAAAAGCAGGTTACGATACAAACCTTCCGCCCGATCAGACATATATCGTTACATCAAGACAGGGAGCTGAGACCGATGTATGGATAGATTTCGGTCATACCTACGATGAGATAGTCACAAACCCCGAACTGTACAATGCCAAGGCAAGTGATGTCATTGTTTACGGTGACGGCGGCGGGGAAAAATTTGATGACGGTGCACTCGATCATGATACACGTTCTGCCGATAAGATTCTCAGAAAGAGCAAGGACGGCGAGTGATCACGACCGGTCATAGACCTCGTTTGACAGTTCCCTGGCTTCATCATATTCCATGGGCTTGCCCCATACAAATCCCTGGATAAAATCGCAGTCAAGTTCCCGCAGGCACTCCACCTGGTTTTCGTATTCCACGCCCTCTGCAATAACTTCCGCATCCATAAGGTGTCCCATGTAGATGACCGACTTGACGAAGTCCATGTTCATCTCGTTACGGATAAGATTGTCTATAAGAGACTTGTCTATCTTGACAAGGTTTACAGGCAGTTTCATCAGCTGTTCAAGCGCCGTATAGCCGGTTCCGAAATCGTCAAGAGCTATCATGATCTGATTATCACGAAGCTTTCTGATATTCTCCAGCGTATAGTTACCCTCTTCGGCAAACGAATACTCGGTTATCTCAATTTCAAGACATTCCGGAGGGAAACCGGTATCCTTAACAACCTCCAGAAGCTTCTCGGCAAAACCGGGTCTTGCAATGTTCTTGGCAGATATATTAACGGCCAGGGTTATGGTATTGCCCGAAGAATAACAAACCTCCCGGAACTCCCTCATTGCCGTCTCGAGAACAAAACTGTCTATATCAAAGATCAGATCCGACAACTCTGCTATCGAAATGAACTCTGACGGAGGTATCTTCACACCTCCGGGTGCATTCATACGTATAAGGGTCTCAAATCCGCGAAGTCTTCTGTCAAACATCGTATATTGCGGCTGATAAACAAGGTAGAACCAGTTATTCCGCAGGCTGTCCTTGACAAGACGCTCGATCCTCAACTGACTCTCGATCGACTCTTTCATCTCATCATTGAATGTTGATATCTTGTTTTTGCCGGATTTGAGGGCATAATTCATCGCGATATCGGCACGCTTCATGATGGTGTCGGCATCTACCGAGTTGTCCGTAAAATCCGCAACGCCGGCAAACGCGGTAAGATAACAGTTCGAAGGAACTCCGTCCTTATTAAGGGTAATGGTCTCTTCAACCGATTTGATTATATTGGCGATAATGGTATCGCAGTTCACTCTATCGGGCAGGATAACTGCGTATTCTGCGCCCTCTATCTTATAGGCGTCTCCCCTGCCGTCAAGCACTGTCCTGATCCTGTTCGCAACTATGGTAAGCAGTTCATCTCCGTATTTTCTGCCCAGATTTGCATTTACCGCAAGGAACCCTTCAAGGTGTATAAACGCAACCCTTCCGCGCTCATTGAGCCAGATCCTCTTTCGCATGTCCCTGTCAAAACCGTATCTGTTCAAAAGGCCCGTAACGCTGTCGGTAACGGCCATCCGGTTGCTTATTTTGATCTGATGTGCGATAAGAGCTATGGCGATCAGGAATATTATCGCATTAAAAGTTCCCGGCGCCGTCATCAGGCTCTTACTTACAAATATCGTCCTTGCGGATCCGAAGATTGAGATCCCCAGGAAAACGCACGACCATATCATTCCCTTTTTACTGTCTATCAGCACAAGGATGATACACAGAAGGCACAGTACTACCTGTATGCATCCGTTTAGCGAGGTTATCGGGAGCTGCATATTTCCGATATTCAGCATAACGTCTCTGAGTTTTGCCGAAGTTACGAAATTCAACATGATCAGCAAAAATGAGCATGCGATGCAGATGTTCATTATTGCTTTTTTATGTCTGATATTTGATAATTGCATGATCTATTCCTTAATACAGATAAACATCCTTAAATACGCCGTGAACGAAAAACCTCTGCTTGTTTGATCCGCTTCCAGAGCAGGTTACAAGCGTTACTATGTTTTTATCCGGATCCGTTTTCGCTTCGCACTCACGGACCGATTTTTTTACCGCTTCACGAAGATATGCCCTGTATTCCTTGAACGTCTGGCAGGTATAATACATCTTCGAATCGGTAGGATCGAGATAAAACGAAAATATCTCGTACCTGTATATTCCCTCGGGTCTGAATACGTATATGTACTTATCCTTGTCATATACGGCACTGTTATTGATGTAGTTCTTCAGATGTCCGAACATCGTGCCGTTTTTCATGTTATGTCCATAGAAAAACGTATTCCAGCTTGTGAGCATCGGGTCGACCTCGTGATCCATGAACACGCATCCCGAACTGTTCTTGCTCCTCTCAAATGTATGGTGCAGATAGAATTCATTGTCAGGTCCCTGAACTACCGGATGATTAACCTCTGCCCCGGGTGCATACAGCCAGCAGACATAGCTGGGATTTATCTTCTTAAGGCTGTCATGATCCACCGCAATGTCAGGAAAATCCGCTCTGTTGTAATTGCGGGTAAGGACCTTTTTCTCTTCTTCTTCCTCTTCCTCTTCTTCGTCCGCCCGGGCGGTATTTTCGGAAGATACAGGATCCGCTCCGCCTACAACGGCATACTGTTCAAGCTGGGCGTACTCATTCTCCGCCGCACGGTATTCAAGCGTTGATCTGATCACCATGATAACCGATACAACAAACGCTATCGAAGCTATGACCAGTACGATAATCCTGCCCTTTGACATTTTGTTCTCCCCGTAATCAGATAAATCTTGACTATTTATTCTACCATTGTTTTACCAATTATACAAAGAAAAAAACAGGGAGCTGCTACCGCTCCCTGTTTATACACCATCTGTCGTTCAGATCATACTCTTATGCCGCCGGCATTAAGCATTAACAATCTGTCCGAAATCGGGCTTAAGTGATGCACCGCCGATAAGGCCGCCGTCTATATTGTCCTTGGAAAGGAGTTCTGCGGCATTACCTGCATTCATCGATCCGCCGTACTGAATACGAACAGCATCTGCTGTTGCTGCATCATACATCTGTCCGATGATCTCACGGATCATCTTGCAAACTTCCTCTGCCTGATCGCTCGTAGCCGTCTCGCCTGTTCCGATAGCCCAGATAGGCTCGTATGCGATAACGAGATTTTTAACCTGATCAGCCGTTACACCGTCAAGGTCCCACTTGATCTGACGCGCGATCCACTCTTTGTATGTTCCTGCCTTACGAAGTGCAAGTGATTCGCCACAGCAAAGGATCGGCTTTAAGCCGGCAGCGAATGCCTTCTTAACCTTTGCGTTGATGAGGATATCGTTCTCGCCGAAGATATCTCTTCTCTCGGAATGTCCGATGATGATATACTCAACTCCCGCTTCCTTGAGCATGGGAGCTGCGATCTCACCCGTGAAAGCGCCCTTGTCTTCAATATAGAAGTTCTGTGCGCCAACCTTGACGTTCGTACCCTTTACGGCCTCGACAACCGGTACGATGTCGATCGCGGGAACACAGTAAACAACATCAACGTTGTCGTTTTTTACAAGATCCTTAAGTGTGTTGCAAAGCTCAACTGCTTCTGCCGGTGTCTTGTTCATTTTCCAGTTGCCGGCGATTATTCTTCTTCTTGCCATGTATATTTCTCCTTTTATACTGTTCTGTCGGACGAACGCCCGTCAGAATCTTTATTTATCGTCTGCTGCGTATACGCCCGGAAGTTCCTTGCCTTCAAGGAATTCAAGAGAAGCGCCGCCGCCTGTTGAAATATGGCTCATCTTGTCGGCAAAACCGAGCTGGTTGCATGCTGCTGCAGAATCGCCGCCACCGATGATCGTTGTTGCATCTGTCTCTGCAAGAGCCTTTGCAACTGCAATGGTTCCCTTTGCAAGAGTAGGATTCTCAAATACGCCCATAGGACCGTTCCATACAACAGTCTTTGCTTCCTTGGCTGCATTTGCGAACAGTTCCTGAGTCTTGGGTCCGATATCAAGACCTTCCATATCGGCAGGGATCTTGTCCGAATCAACATATGTAACATCAACGGGTCCGTCGATGGGATCCGGGAATGATGCAGCGATACCGGTATCAACGGGAAGAAGGAGCTTCTTGCCGAGCTTATCAGCCTTAGCCATCATTTCCTTACAGTAATCTATCTTCTCGTTGTCAACAAGAGACTTACCGATCTCATATCCCTTAGCCTTAAGGAATGTGAATGCCATACCGCCGCCGATGATGAGTGTATCGGCCTTCTCAAGAAGGTTATCGATGACTTTAAGCTTATCTGCAACCTTAGCACCGCCAAGGATCGCAACGAAAGGACGAACAGGATTCTCTACTGCATTACCGAGGAAATCGATCTCTTTCTGCATAAGGTATCCGACTGCGTTAACCCCGCCCTTCTGTGAGATGTACTTTGTTACGACAGCAACAGATGCATGAGCCCTGTGAGCTGAACCGAATGCGTCGCATACATAATCGTCAGCAAGATCAGCAAGCTCTTTGGCAAATGCCTCACCGGCATCTTCGGGCTTGGTCTCTTCCTTGCCGCGGAAACGTGTATTCTGAAGAAGAACAACATCGCCGTCCTTCATGGCTGCAACTGCCTCTGTAGCTGCTGCGCCTGTTACGTTATAATCAGCAACAAACTTAACGTCCTTGCCGAGCTTTTCTGAAAGCGCAACCGCAACGGGTGCAAGGCTTTCCTTCTCGTTGGGACCTTCCTTAACCTTTCCGAGGTGTGAGCAAAGGATAACCTTTGCACCGTCACCGATCAGCTTCTGTATGGTGGGAAGTGCTGCTCTGATACGAGTGTCATCCGTGATCTTGCCGTCCTTTAAAGGTACGTTGAAATCACATCTTACAAGTACTCTCTTACCGCTTGCGTTAAAATCATCAACGCTCTTTTTGTTAAGTGCCATGTTTTTTCCTCCGTTAGATAAAATGTGTCAAAGGGACGGTTCTTTTGACACATGCCTTTCAATGTGTGTCAAAAGAACCGTCCCTTTGACACATTTGACACATAAACGGCCCGGCCCTTGACGGACCGGGCCATTACACTCTTAAGTTTTAACTCTGATTACTTAAGAAGGCTTCCGAAATGCTTGATCGTACGAACCATCTGGCTTGTGTATGAGTTCTCGTTGTCATACCATGAAACAACCTGAACCTGAGTTGTGCCGTTATCAAGAGGCAGAACCATTGTCTGAGTTGCATCAAAGAGTGAACCGTATGTCATACCGATGATATCGCTTGATACGATCTCGTCTGTGTTGTAACCGAAGCTCTCGTTTGAAGCAGCCTTCATAGCGTCGTTGATCTGTTCCTTTGTAACGTTGCCTTCTACAACAGCTGTAAGGATCGTTGTTGAACCTGTAGGGGTAGGAACACGCTGTGCAGCACCGATGAGCTTACCGTTGAGCTCAGGGATAACAAGGCCGATAGCCTTTGCAGCACCTGTTGAGTTGGGAACGATGTTGCATGCAGCAGCACGTGAACGTCTCTTGTCGCCCTTTCTCTGAGGTCCGTCAAGAGTCATCTGGTCACCTGTGTAAGCATGGATCGTGCACATGATACCTGTCTTGATGGGTGCACAGTCGTTAAGAGCCTTAGCCATGGGAGCAAGGCAGTTTGTTGTACATGAAGCAGCTGAGATGATCTTGTCGTCAGCTGTAAGTGACTGATGGTTAACATTATATACGATAGTAGGAAGATCGTTCCCGGCAGGAGCAGAGATGATAACGTGCTTAGCACCTGCATCGATATGAGCCTGAGCCTTATCTTTGCTTGTGTAGAAACCTGTACACTCGAGAACTACGTCAACTCCGAGCTGTCCCCAAGGAAGGTTCTTAGCATCTGCTTCCTTGTAAATTGTGATCTTCTTGCCGTCAACAGAGATTGAATCCTCACCGAATGTAACCTTGTCACAAAGAGCGTAACGACCCTGTGTGCTGTCATACTTAAGAAGGTGAGCGAGCATCTCGGGAGATGTAAGGTCGTTGATAGCTACGATCTCAAATCCCTCAGCACCGAACATCTGTCTGAATGCAAGACGACCGATACGGCCAAAACCATTGATTGCAACTTTTACTGCCATGTTTAAATCCTCCTAAACATTTAAAATATTGTGATAAAGTGCATAGCACTCTAATAACCAGCACGACTATTTTACACACATTGCTGAGAAAATACAACAGTTTTCTCAGATCATGTTTGTATCAGATCGTGAACATCTTAACGTTCTCTTTCAGATCGTTGGCTATGTTCTTAAGATCATCAGCCTGTCTGACAACATCTTCCATATTCTGGTCGAGCATGGAAAGCGATGCATTTGTCTGCTGTGTTGAAGCCGCATACTGCTCAGATACGGATGAAAGTGATTCAACCGAATCAAGTATCGAATTCTTATCAGAATCAAGAGTCTTGACAAGAGAAACGATCTGCTTGTTTCCTTCCTCTGTCTGGTGAAGCATCGCAAGCATCTCCTCGAAGGATTCGCTCATGCTGTTAAGTGCTTCGGACTCGGTCTCAGTAGCTGTTCTGATATCGTCGGTAAGTGACATGTTGCGTTCCGACAGATCGGAGATCTGCTTGAGCATGCCCGTGATCTCATTGGCTGCATCATTGGATTCTTCCGCAAGGTTCTTGATGTTATCCGCAACGACCGCGAATCCCTTTCCTGCCTCTCCTGCTCTTGCTGCCTCGATAGATGCGTTAAGCGCAAGGAGGTTGGTCTGGTTTGCTATTGAAATGATAAGCTCGGCTGCCTGAGATATCTGTGTTACAACCTTAGCCGTATCACTGACAGATTCGGAAACCTGCTTAGCCTTATCTCTTGTGTTCTGACCGGACTGCATGAGCTCTCCGAGTTCATCTCTTACGCGTGTTGATTCATTGATAACCGCGCCGCCCTTTTCAAGGTTGGAGTTGGCTGCCTCAAGCACCGTCTCAACGGCATTTCCAATATCAACCGTGATCGTTGAAGTCGACTGTACGTCACCGGCCATTGAAGTTGCGCCGTTTGCAAGATCAGATACAGCCTGATAGATATCGTTTGTAACTCTCTGGCTGTCGGATATCCTTGTCATGGCATCGCCTGCTCTCTCATCAACGTTCGCGGCTCCGCCCACGATACGCTTGAGCGCTTCATGAAGATTATGCCTCATGTTTTCCGCAGAGCGTGCTATATGGCTGAATTCCCTTACCGGAGAATCGGAATCGATCTTGGTAACAAAATCTCCGTTTGACATGCCGTCGATCGCATCACTTGTTCTCTTAACGCCATCGGCAAGAGATTTGGCGGTAACTATAAGAAGAACATACAGAAGAACAACGATGATAGCAAATATAACAGACAGCATTATGACCTTATTCCTGATCTCTGCCTTTGCAGCTGTTTCGGAATTCTTGGCCCATTCCTCAACGATATCGGTCATGCATGAGATACCGTCTCTTGCTGTCTCAAACGTCTCATTGAACGCTGTCTGATCACCTTCGGAAGTCTGGAAATTAAATGATTTGAGCCATGCATCGTAATCAGTCTGGAACTGATCGTAATAATCCTTATAACTCTTTCCTTCAAGTAACGTTCCAGTGAACAGATCGGGATTGTTCTTCGCGATATCGGTCGCACCGTTGATCCTCTCGAGAGTCTGGTCGAGATTTTCATTATAATCATCCACCCTGACCGCAAGAAGCCCTTCCATTACATCGGCGGGAATATTTCCGTCCGACTGTGTGATGCTCAGATACTGCTGTGCGGCATTCATAGCCTGATACAGGTCTCTGTCGGCATTTACAAGCTTGCTGTTCACTTCGTAAAGCGTATCAAAATAAAGTGATTCCGCCTCACTGTACGTGCTGTTCATCTCGACTCCGAGGAAAACAAGCGAAACGATAAGACAGATAACCATTGGGGTTACCAGCAGCTGGAGCGCCATCATAAATGACATGTTTGCTTTTGAAAATAATCTTCTCATTTTTTCCCTTCCTTCTATTAAGAATATATCCAAATAGATACTGTTATATTTTACCCTGTTTGTACCACGCCAGTCAACCAAAATACGGCTGTTTTTTGCGTATTTTATGTGTTAATATGTTAACGAAAATAAGCGGACGGAAGCGGCATAAAATGATCTTATCGGACACACATACACATACTTCGTTTTCAAGTGACTGCAAGACCCCTATGGAAGAGCTTATACAAAGAGCCATATCCATAGGTCTTAAAACCATGTGTTTTACCGAACATATGGATATGGACTACCCCCGTCAGGATCCGGATGGTCCCGTTGAATTCGTTCTTGATACCGGCAGTTATTTGAAAAAATATTTAGAGATGAAGGAAAAATACAGTGACAGGATCGATCTGTTATTCGGTGTGGAACTCGGCCTGCAGCCTCATTTGGTTGACTGGAATAGTAATTATGTTAACCAATATGATTTTGATTATATCATCGGATCCGCACATACTATAGGAAGAGCCGATCCCTACTACCCATCCTTCTACGAAGGCAGGTCCGAGCGCGAAGCATATACCGAATACTTTGAGGAAGCGTTACAGGATATAGAACTGTTTGACGGATTCGATTCATTCGGACATCTTGATTACGTGGTCCGTTACGGTCCGAATAAAAACAGGGAATATTCATATAAAAAATATGCCAATGTGATCGATCCGATATTAAAAGCCCTTATTGACAGAGGGATCGCTTTGGAAGTTAATTCCGCAGGATACAGAAAGGGACTCGGCGAGCCGAATCCCTGTAAAGATGTCATTATCAGATATAAGCAGCTGGGCGGGGAACTGATCACCATAGGAAGCGATGCCCATACCACATCGAGTCTGGCAAACGGTTTTGACGTTGTCGAATCACTGCTTATCGAATGCGGTTTTAAATATCACGCTGTATTTTCCGGAAGGAAACCTTCGCTCTATCCTCTCGGATGAGCTTTCGCATACACTTCCCTGATCTTGTTATGATTCATCGTGGCATATATCTGCGTCGTGGATATGTCGGAATGTCCGAGCATTTCCTGTACCGCACGCAGGTCTGCACCGTTCTCAACAAGATGCGCCGCAAATGAGTGCCTCAGTGTATGAGGTGTTATATCCGCATTTATCTTTGCCTTCTTGGCATAATATTTTATAAGTTTCCAGAATCCCTGACGGCTCATCTTCTGTCCGGAACAGTTCGCGAACAGAACGGTTGATGTCTGATCTTCAACGATAGCTTCTCTTCCGCCTTCAAGATACCTCGTCAGTGCGTGTTTTGCTTCTCTTCCAAACGGGATCACACGCTCCTTTGATGCGTCACGGCATGTGATGTAGCACATCTGCATGTTTACATCCGATATCTCAAGATTCATAAGTTCGGATACCCTTATGCCGGTGGCATACAAAAGCTCGAGCATGGCCTTGTCCCTGATCTCTTTCGGAGTATCGCCTTTGGGCTGTTCAAGAAGTCTTGTGACCTCATCCATTGTCAGGATCTCGGGCATCTTCTTTTCGATCTTCGGTGCTTTTAACACTCCTGTCGGATCCTTTACTATCAGCCCTTCATTGGCACAGTAATGGAAAAATGCCTTGGCCGATGCTACCGAACGCGACACTGTAGCTGCGGCAAAACCGCTCTCATTAAGATGCGTAACATACTTTGCAAGAGCATCTTCGGTAACATCCGACAGTTCGGTAATGCCCTCGCCCGCAAAATAGTCCTGCATCTTACTTAAGTCTCTCTTATATGAAAGTTCTGTATTCAGGGATTTTTTCTTGACGTTATGTAAATAAGTTATGAACCCTTGAATTGCTTGTTCCATAAAAAAAATCTGCCTCTTTCAACGTATCGGCTGACGGTTATCAGTGGTGCCGCTCGTCTTATTATAAGCAGATTTTTTTATAAAATCAACATAAAAATTCCTTGATTTTATCGCATTTATCGCACTTTTTGGTACTTGACACAACATATCGATAAAGCCGATTTTGACCATTACTATATGTTGTGAAAAGTTTACAATAAAAAGTTGCCATAAAAAGTTTACAGACTGTTCTTATAGGTCATTATGGCCGCAATGGTTTTTGCATCCACGATCTTTCCAGCAAGGACCATATCCGCAAGCTCATCGACAGTATATATGCCTACGTCAATAAACTCATCATCATCGAGATGCTGGCATGTCTTGCGAAGATTTTTCGCCACATAAATATCGATCTTCTCATTGCAGAACGCCACGGTCGTATAAAGGGTCAGGAGGAAAGATATGTCCTCCATATCGGCATAGTAACCTGTCTCTTCCTCAAGTTCACGATGCGCCGCGACCTTGGTCGGCTCATCCGCGCCGTTGAGTCCACCGGCAGGGATCTCAAGCGTATACTGATCTATGGCGTTGCGGTACTGCCTGACCATAACGATGCGCCCATCATCCATGACAGGTACTACCGCTGCCGCGCCCTTATGCTTTATGAAATCAAAATTTTCCTCACTTCCGTCCGGAAGCTGCATACGATCCTGATAAATGTCAACGATCGCGCCGTTATGTATGAGGGTGCGGCCGATTCGTTCGGGTCTGTTATCCATAATTCAATGCCCTTCTTCCAGCATCTTTTGAATACTTGCGAGCTTTACGCACAGCGTGAACACATCAAGTGCCTTGGCAAGCTCATCGATCGGCGGGAATGTCGGCGCTATCCTGATGTTCGAATCCTCGGGATCCTTCTTGTACGGATATGTTGCACCTGCGCCTGTCATCGTAACACCCGCATCCTTGCACATACCGACAACGGTTTTTGCAAGTCCGGGAAGTGTATTGAACGATACAAAATATCCGCCAACAGGATTTGACCATCTTCCGATGCCGAGTCCGTCAAGTTCCTCGGATAATCTTTTCTGTACAAGTTCAAACTTCGGACGAAGTATGGCGGCATGTTTTTTCATATGCTCTCTCATGCCGTTTATATCCTTGAAATAGCGCACATGGCGAAGCTGGTTGAGCTTATCGTGTCCTATCGTCTGGATCGTGATGACGCTCTTGATGTAATCCAGATTCCTCTTGCTCGCACCGAGTGCCGCAAGTCCGCTTCCCGGGAACGTTACCTTGCTCGTTGAGCAGAACTTGTAGACCATGTCGGGATTGCCGGCCTTCTCGCAGGCACCGATTATCTCGATGAGCTTGTCCTGTCTGTCTTCATACAGATGATGGATGCAGTAAGCGTTATCCCAGAATATACGGAAGTCCTCCGCAGCCGGTTTGAGGTGTGCAAACCTTTCAACCGTCTCATCCGAATACGTCACTCCGCCGGGATTGCTGTACTTGGGAACACACCAGATACCCTTTACTGCCGGATCGTTGTTGACATATTTTTCGACAAGATCCATATCGGGACCGCTCTCAAGCATAGGTATGTTTATCATTTCGATGCCGAACTGTTCGGTTATCGCAAAGTGTCTGTCATAGCCGGGAACCGGGCATAAGAACTTGACCTTGTCAAGCCTGCACCACGGAGTTGATCCGCAAACGCCGAGGATCATTGAACGTGCTACCGTGTCATACATAACGTTAAGGGATGAATTACCGAACACGATAACGTTCTCGTCACTGATCTCCATCATCTGTCCCATGAGTCTCCTGGCTTCATGGATACCGGTAAGCTCACCGTAATTACGGCAGTCCTTGCCCTCTTCCGAAATAAAGGATGAATCGGGATAAAGCATTCCGAAGAAATCAGCTTCCATATCAAGCTGCTCGGCCGAAGGAAGTCCGCGTGCCATGTTAAGGTTAAGGCCGCGTGCCTTCATATCTTCATATTGAAGAAAGAGTTTCTGTTCCAGCTCGATAAGTTCGCTTTTGGTCAGTTCACTGTACGGTTTCATAATATGCTCCTTCTTGCTGCATGTGCTAAATGATCATCGTGAGTAATTATATAGTACTATCAGCCGTTGCACAAGTAGACTTGACAGTGTCCGTCATATTTTTGACACGACTCATCTAATGTTGTATATTAGATTATGTCGAGGTGTTTATTATTAAGGTGGATATATATGAGCGAGAATGTTTCAAGGCTTCGCAAGCCGCGTACAAAACTGAAAGACAGGATCCTTCCCGATTATACGAAGGGCGAGGAGATCTTCAACATGGTCAGCCACATAGTCGGCGGTGCGCTCGGTATAGCCGCGCTCGTGCTGTGTGTCGTAAGGTCGGCGCTTAAGGGAGATACATGGGGTGTTGTTTCTTCGTCGATATACGGATCTTCTCTGATCATCCTGTACACAATGAGCAGTGTATACCACGGCCTGCACCGTAACATGGGCAAAAAGGTCATGCAGGTCATCGACCACTGTACGATCTACTATCTCATCGGCGGAACATATACGGTCATCCTTCTGACCGGCGTTCGACGTATTCATCCCGGCTGGGCATGGACCATGTTCGGGATCGTGTGGGGGCTGTCTATCATGGCAGCGGTTTTTACCGCCATAGATCATAACAAGTACAGACGTCTGTCAATGATATGCTATATCGCCATCGGCTGGTGCATAGTCATCGCCGCCAAACCTACCGTTGAAGCCATAGGGTGGCCCGCCGTCATATGGATACTCGGCGGCGGAGTCGCATACACCATCGGCGCGGTACTCTACTCGATTGGCAAGAAAAAAGGAAAACGGTATATGCATTCCGTTTTCCATCTGTTCGTTCTCGCCGGCTCCATATTACAGTTCTTTGCAATATTCTTCCACGTACTGTAAAGTGTGGGAGGTGTCACACTACAGCAGCAGTTCGCAGCGCATGTCCCGGGGCAGAAGGCCCTGGAAGAAATCCCCGTCAACCGGGGAGCCGACAACGCTTCCGTAGTGTGTCGGTATAACGACTCTGGGATGCAGGCGCATGGCAAGATGCGCCGCCTCAGTCGCATCCATCGTGTATGTTCCTCCTATGGGAATAAATGCCACATCGCATCTTATATTTCTGATCTCGGGGATCTCATCCGTATCACCGCAGACATAATACCTGTCCGCATCAAGCGTGACAACGTATCCGAGCCATCCGTAACGCTTGATATGAAACGGCTTGCCCTGATTATATGCAGGATACGCCTCCACCATTAGGCGCGCTATCTCGCGCTTTTCCCCGGGCCTTACGGTAACCGCGTGGTTGCTCGGAATAGCCGTAATGGCACCGCTAAGATTCTCCATGGAAGCCGGCATCACCAGATATCCGTCGGGTTTTATGACCTTCGTTATATCCTCCGGCGAAAAATGATCGTAGTGCTCATGCGTGATGAAAACATAATCTCCGTCATGAGGTTCTCCTTCGATCTGCCATGGATCAAAGTAAAGTGTCTTCGATCCCTTGATACGGATGCTGTTTTGTACATTTACGGCAATGTTTACAGCCATCTACAGCACTCCTTTTATCGCCTCAAGAAGATCGTTATATTCCGTAAATGCAGGTATATCCGGATAATCTGCCCTGATCTTGTCGGTTGTCCTAAAAAGGAACCCGTTCTTTCCGGCCTGTATCATCGCAAGATCGTTAAAGCTGTCTCCGCATGCTATTGTCTCAAAGCCTGCCGACTGAAGCGCTCTTACGGTCGTAAGCTTCGATTTTTCGCATCTCATGCGATATCCCGTTATCTCACCGCTATCGGCAATCTCAAGCGTATTACAGAAAAGAGTCGGCCATCCGAGCTTTTTCATCAGCGGAGTGGCAAACTGTTCAAACGTATCGCTTATTATTATCGCCTGCGTGATACTGCGCAGTTCATCAAGAAAATCTTTTGCTCCCGGAAGCGGATCGATCCCGGCGATCGTTTCCTGTATCTCATTGATGCCCAGACCGTGGTCCTTAAGGATCCCAAGTCTCCATTTCATCAGTTTGTCATAATCCGGCTCATCCCGCGTTGTGCGCTTGAGTTCATCGATCCCGCTCGCTTTTGAGAACGCGATCCATATTTCGGGCACAAGAACACCTTCAAGGTCAAGACATACTACATTCATGTTCATAATCTCCTTACTATAACAAGCGGCTATGATAAATATCATCCGGCCGCCGTGGTTTACATAATAGCACTCTTTTTCGATTTTTGCAAATCCTGGGATTTGTGGGACGATATCAAATACGGGAATATTACATCTGGAAATGCTGATAATCCTTGGAGTTTTTCCATGAGCCGCCCCATGTAAAACCCGCCTGTGTGAACAGTTTATAAGCAAGATCATCCGTATCGATCTTATAGTCAAAATCGGCCGTGCGGTCTGCATACTCTATGCCGTTTTCAGGCTCTATGAGTTCTTCTCCGTTTATCTTATGTATGTACGGATTGTATCGCGGATTAAGATCCACGGCCAGGCCGTAACCGTGTTTTGATATCTTGTTTGTTCCCGATACAACCCTGTAGTTAAAACAGGACGTGTTATTATCACTCATCGATGCATCATCGTTACCGTCGTATTCGTCGATGAGCACCATCTTCTCTATCGGATAATCGGCATCATACAACTGTCTGAATATATCGGTAAGTTTATCGGATATCGCAATATTGCATACCATTTCACCCTCATGCGTATCACCGTTTATATCCTTATATAACAGGACCAGGTGACAAAGCTCATCTCTGGCAACACTGCAGTCATCCGGATAGCTCTTCCCCTGCATCCTTGCAAACAGATCGTCACTTATCTCTTCCGCATAAAAATATTCATCCGGATCATACGTTTTAACACTTTTCTGCTGTTCATCCATTGACATATCATTGTCATCTTCCATTGCACTGTCCGCAGTTTTATCATCATCCGCAGCATCCGGCATGAGTGTATCATTCCTGTCAGGGCCTTCAACCACGATCGTTGGCGGCACAGTTACGGCCTTATCAGTATCGGGCTTATCAGTATCGGCCTTGCCGCAGGCTGTAAGCAGAATAGCAGCAACGGCTGTGATGAAAAATTTCGTGATGATCTTATCAGGCATATAGTCTGTCTCTTTTCCGTTTATAAATATGATCATTATATCATATGAAAAAAAAGGCGGCGACTGCACGGGGTAAGCGGCAATAGACTTGATATGCTTGATTTTGGGACGTATTTGTAGTAATATATTCATCGCATAACAAGTTTTGCCGTAAGGCAGACAAAAACAGGAGGTTTGACAAATGAAGAAATTAGCAAGAATTTTAGTTGTAACAGCTCTTTTGGTAGCTACGCTTGCAATGCCTGTTATGGCAAGAGAGGTAAGCTTCTCCTCAACAAATACGGATTATCTTATCACTCTTCTTAACAACAACACTGCAAAGCTCAATGCAGATCTTAACATTTTCATCAGCAAGCAGTGCGGCCCTAACGCTGACGCTGTTATCGCAGCTCAGAAGGCTCTTGTTGCCGACAAGATTGCAAGAGTTAACAAAGAGTGCGCAGAGAACCACATCGACTGCCTCAGCAAGAACGTTTATAACCTTAAGCAGATCGAGGCTACACGTCTTGCACAGCTTAACAACTTCAAGAATCTTCTTAACATGAGCCCTACATGGTCAGATGAAGTTGCTTCAGCTCAGAAGGAATATGACACAGCTGTTGCCCAGAGAGCAGCTGCAGAAGCTTATCTTGCAGATGCAAAGGTTAAGCTTGCTCCTTATCTCTAAAAAGCACATATCCTGTTTGACAGGATAGATAATGTAAATGAAAAAGCTCCGATCTTTCGATCGGAGCTTTTGTTTTACTTTGCGTAATCGGTTACTCGACTCTCTCTTATGACACTTACCTTTATCTGACCGGGATACTCCAGCTCTGCTTCTATCTGCTTGCTGATGTCCCTTGCCAACAGTACCATGTCAGAATCGTTAACCTGTTCGGGAACTACCATTACGCGGACTTCCCTACCTGCCTGAATAGCAAAAGATTTGTCGACTCCCTTGAAGCCGTTTGTGATATCTTCAAGTTGCTGTAATCTGTTAGTATATGTCTCAAGTGTTTCTCTTCTTGCGCCGGGACGCG
The DNA here is from genome assembly GCA_902775485.1 of uncultured Lachnospiraceae bacterium. GTDB lineage: Bacteria > Bacillota > Clostridia > Lachnospirales > Lachnospiraceae > UBA2868. The sequence continues at coordinate 4,731 of CACYMJ010000023.1, read as the reverse complement.
CCGCACTGATCGCATCTGCTGCCTGTATAAGGCAGGCGATAAGTGACTGCGGTTCAACATCTCCGTGATGTGATTCAACGGAATTGATAACGATCGGCGATTCCTTGTACTTCTTACAAAGCTCGACACCGAGCTGGATATGTGTTCCTTCCATCTCGTGATCGACAGCCTTACCGATATCATGTAAAAGTCCGGCACGCTTTGCCATACGGACATCCACTCCGACCTCCTGGGCCAGAAGCCCGGCCAGAAGTGATACCTCGATCGAATGCTTGAGGGCATTCTGTCCGTAACTCGTTCTGAACTTCATACGTCCGAGCAGTTTGACAAGCTCGGGATGTACACCATGCACATTTGTTTCGAGAAGCGCTGATTCGCCGGCCTCACGGATGCCGTTCTCGACTTCCTTCTCGGCCTTCTCAACCATTTCCTCAATTCTTGAGGGATGGATACGTCCGTCAACGATGAGCTTCTCAAGAGCGATCCTTGCGACCTCTCTTCTGATAGGATCAAATCCCGATAAGACAACTGCCTCCGGGGTATCATCGACGATAAGGTCGACGCCTGTCATAGTCTCAAGAGTACGTATATTCCTACCCTCTCGACCTATGATCCTTCCCTTCATCTCATCGCTGGGAAGCTGTACCACGGAGATCGTGGATTCAGCCACATGGTCAACCGCACATCTCTGGATGGCATTGACAACATAATCTCTGGCCTTCTTGCCGGCTTCCTCCTTGACGCGCTGATCCATTTCCTTGATCTTTACAGCGGTCTCGTGCTTTACTTCTTCTTCGACTACTTTTAACAGATACTCTTTTGCCTGTTCAGAGGTTAAACCTGAAATCCGTTCAAGTTCCCGTACCCTTTGCTCATTGAGCTTGTTGACCTCTTCCTTTTTCTTGTTCAGTGAATCTTCTCTTGCTGAAAGTGACTGCTCACGACGCTCTATCTGTTCAAGCTTCTTATCAACGTTCTCTTCCTTCTGCTGAAGTCTTCTTTCGTTTCTGGAAAGCTCTGCTCTGCGTTCCTTCGTCTCCTTCTCGAGTTCATTCTTCGTCTTTATCGACTCTTCCTTGATCTCAAGGAGACTCTCACGCTTTTTCGTCTCCGCTGTCTTGAGCGCATCATCAATGATCTCACGCGCCTTCTGTTCGGCATTTCCGATCTTTCCCTCATCAGCTTTGCTGCGGGCATTGTAACCGATCTTGTATGCCACGACGAATGCGACCACCGCAAGAAGTACACCGATACCAATCCAAATTACAAAATCCGGCACGGGTCTACCTCCTTATAAAATTGTCATAGTACAAAAAAATATATATTGTATACATGTACCATCAATAATACAACATTAAAATAATAAACATTTGCCGATATTATGTCAAGTACTTTCCTCTATCGCCGACATTGAAAAACCCTTCCTGTACAGGTATGCATAAAGCTTCTGTCTGCCTGCATTATCAAGGTTTTCCACGCCTTGTGGACATCGCTTTGCTATAAGCTTTCCGATCAGTTCACGCTCGCTCTCTTCAGTACTCTGACCGCTCTGCGATTCACTGTCAAGAAATGCCTGTTCTATCGTCTCCTTATCAACTCCCTTTTCCAAAAGCTTCATTGTCATCTGTTTGCGGCTCATGGAAGAAGACTTGAACCTTATGTATTCATCCGCATATCTTCTGTCATCTATGTAATGAAAAGACTTGAGGTAGTCTGTGGCGGCATCCACTGCCTCCTGCGGATATCCTCCTTCCTTAAGCTTGCGTCTTATGTCGGACTCGGTCCTGTCAGTAGTCATGAGAAGGTTCATTCCGCGCTTTTTCGCACGAACCGTCAGGGTCTCGTTAAGGATCCTGTCATACAGTCCGTCATCCATAACGATCCCTTCTCTGATGCCGTATTGCGAAAGTTCGCCTTTGTACAATACAAAGGCGAACCTGTCGTTTAAGTATACGGAAACCCTGCCCTTCCCCTTGGGATACGGCTCCAGTTTGGTAACGATCATTTCCATATAACGCTGTCCTTATTGATCTGAAGCGGATTGTTTGTCGTTTGCTTTGGAGGCTTTGACGTTTTCCTTCTCGGGATCCGCGGTTTCCTCAGTCTTGAAATAATGATCCCTTACAAGCTTCTCAACCTCTGAGTAAACTTCGGGATTATCAAGCAGATACTGTTTGGCGTTCTCACGCCCCTGGCCGATCTTCTGGCCCTTGTAAGCATACCATGCTCCGGACTTGACGATTATGTTGGCATCTGCTGCAAGATCGAGAAGATCTCCCTCTCTTGATATGCCCTTTCCGAACATGATATCAAATTCAGCTTCCTTGAAAGGAGGCGCGATCTTGTTCTTGACCACCTTGACTCTCGTGCGGTTACCGATTACCTCGCCGGCCTGCTTAAGCGACTCTATACGGCGCACATCGAGTCGTACGGACGAGTAGAACTTCAGTGCCCTTCCTCCCGTGGTCGTCTCGGGATTACCGAACATAATGCCGACCTTCTCACGCAGCTGGTTAATGAAAATGACCGTACAGTTGGACTTGCTGATCACGGCAGTAAGCTTACGAAGTGCCTGTGACATAAGTCTAGCCTGAAGTCCGACATGGGAATCTCCCATCTCTCCGTCTATCTCGGCCTTGGGAACAAGGGCTGCAACCGAGTCTACTACAACTATGTCGATCGCTCCCGATCTGACCATTGTCTCGGTTATCTCAAGTGCCTGTTCACCGTTATCCGGCTGTGATATATAAAGGTTGTCGATATCGACACCTATATTCTTCGCATATACGGGATCAAGCGCATGCTCGGCATCTATAAATCCCGCTATACCTCCGCGCTTCTGTACCTCCGCTATCATGTGAAGCGTAACGGTCGTCTTACCGCTTGATTCGGGACCGTATATCTCGACTATCCTTCCCTTGGGAATACCGCCGAGTCCGAGTGCTATGTCAAGACTGAGTGATCCGGTGGGTATCGTCTCGACATTCATCTGTGTTCCGGGATCACCCAGTTTCATGACGGATCCCTTACCGAACTGCCTCTCTATCTGTGCCAGTGCCGCATCCAATGCCTTAAGCTTGTCTTCACGTTCCATATTGATTCTCCTTTACTAACTATACCCATGCCCCTCACAAGAACATTTGTTCTGTATAGGAGCATAAAACATCTGTTCGAATTTGTCAATATGATTTTCAAAATAAATTTGGAAATCTTTGCCCGAGCGGGCACGAGCTGTCCGTATCAGAATTCCCTTATATATTATTGGGAAAAAGCGCTGTAGTCAAGCGCTTTTTCCGTTACCGCCGTTTTTCCTCTTTGAACGTATAGCCAGTACGAGACCCGTGAGCGCGCCTGCCACGATAAGCGCTGCAAATACCCACACGCGCCACATATCACTGTCGGAAGATGCTCCCGTATCAGCTGTCGTAACGGCAGCTGCCGGTCCGGATACAGGTTCTTCCTGTGCCGCTGCCACCTTATCGCCCGACGGATCCGGCGTGACTGCAGGGGCTGTCTCCTGCGGCTCCTTTTCGCTGTAGAGGAGCACAAATGTCGAAAAGCCGTCAACTCCGAACGTCACCGTATCGGGATCATCATCGGAATCTTTGATAAGCGTCGACTCATCTCCGTGAATATGGAGCATCCAGAACTCATCGCCCTTTTCCTTCAGGTCTTTCGTAACCTCAAGGACCAGGTTGATCTTTCCATCGATCTCGGAGATTCTGATCCACTCCCCGCCTTCACTGACTTCAAGGTTTATATCAAGATAATCGCCTATCTTAAGGTTCGGGATATCCTCCGAATGCGACTGTATGCATTCCTCGGCGATCCTCTTATCATCCGGCGAAACATCTTTTACCGGCTCGACATTAAGACGTATATCAGGCTCTTCTCCGCCTTCAACAAGTTCATTGTATTTTTCTTCACCGAGTACGGTTTTAAGAGCATCCTCATTGTCCGCAAGCCTGATGCCGTCCTCGATCTTTTCCGGGGTAGAGTCTTTTTTGTCCTTATCCCCGGCATCTTTATCCTTTTTGTCCTTGTCACCAACGTCTGTTTTCTTTGTATCCGCCGATGCAGCATCCCCTGTTTTGCTCTTCGATCCGGAATCCGCATCGCCGGACGATGCCGGACTTTTGCTGCCCGATGAGGCACTTCCGGACGCTGTCGAGCTCCTGCTGCCCGATGCGGCACTGCCGGATGCGGTCGAACTCCTGCTTCCGGTTGATGCGCTGCTCTTGTTTCCGGATGCCGTCGAGGTTTTGCTGCCGGCAGATGCCGGACTTTTGCTTCCGGATGAGGCGCTTCCTGACGCCGTAGAACTCCTGCTTCCCGCCGACGAGCCCGATGAGCTGTCCGAAGATGATGATTTTTTAACTATCGTAAACTGTTTGGACCGGTCGGAAGGAAGCTCATAGTTCGAAGAACCCGTTCCGCTCATCCCCGTAACCTGCGCGGTATGCGTCCCGGCTGAACTTGCGGCACCGGAAATACTGAACGTGACACTGTCGCTTCCGAGCAGCCCTGTGGGCTTTGCCGTAGGCGCATGATTTTTGCCGTCATATGTAAATGTGTCCTCGCTGCTCCACTGTATGCCCAGTTTAGCCTTATCGACCTTTACGACAACAGACCCCGTTTCGGCATCGTACCCTTCCTTTTCGGCTCTGTAATATATCGTGTGCTCTCCCGCATCGGTAAATCCCGGGATCTCCGACGTAAACGTCGATCCGG
>CACYMJ010000022.1 GCA_902775485.1 uncultured Lachnospiraceae bacterium | reverse complement strand
AAGTTTGCCGAGGAGTTCGACGGCAAATATGTAGTCGGCAAGGTCAACGTTGATGAAGAAGAGGAACTTGCCGGCAGATTTAACATCATGAGCATTCCGACAATAAAGATCTTCAAAAACGGTGCTGAGGCCGGAAGCGCACTCGGCGTGCAGACAAGGGAGAAACTTCTCGAGCTTATCGGGGAGTGATCTGTAGACATTAATCATTGGAGGTGTAATATGGCGTGTTTTTTGGTTCCGACAACTGAAGCTATCGTAACAACTGTTGTAGAAAAGGTTGTTAAGACGCGTGAGAGTAAGGATGCGGTCACTCACAACGAAAACAGTGAAAGTGTCTGCCCGAAGGTAAAACTGTCCGAAAAGATCGGATGGCTCAACAAAATGCTCTGGGGCGGCAGTGCACTGCTTGCATTTGAACATATCTGGCATGGAGAGGTTATACCGGTATTCCCGTTCCTGACTGCAGTGCAGAACGGTGAGACTGCGGATATGCTGGCGGAAATGGGAACCGCCGGAGTCGGAATGGCTGTGCTTGTGACTCTTATATGGGCAGGCATGGTAGCTGCCAGTAATGTAATAGAAAAAAGAGACGATAAGTCCACGAAAAAGGAGGAGGCATAGATGACATTGCTTGTAACGGTATTTGCAGCGATCATTTGTACGCTGCTGTGGTATATGAAAGCACCTGACCGTAGCTTGCAGCTTGGTACGCTCTGCCTTATGTTCTGGGGAGCTTCAATAATGTGGCTTGTTGACGCTGTTGTTGAGTATTCCGAGATCGGAGCCGAATTTTTTATGCAGGATTCAGCTGATATGCTCAATGACCTTTATCTGGGATTATCGGTAGTGGCACTCGGGCTGATCATATGGCTTGTGATCCTTTTGATAAAGGATCCGAAGGGAATAGTAAGATCGGCATTGATAAAGAATAACTGACGGATACAGGCGGATGTTTCCGCCTGTGTTTTTTAGATTCGAAATGAACGAAAACATCAGAACAATAATCGAAGGAGTCAGGACAGGCGCAGTAAGTGTCGATGAGGCTGTTCTGAAACTTAAGGAAGAACCTTTCAGGGATATAGATTTTGCAAAGATCGACCATCATCGCAGGATAAGGCAGGGCGTGGCCGAGGTGATCTACGGCGCCGGTAAGAGCCCGGATCAGATACGCAGGATAGTTGATGAAATGCGTATGCACGGTCAGGAGAATATTCTGATCACCAGACTGGATGATGATGCGTATGAGAAGATCTCGGATCTGGAAGGTATTGCATATCATTCCGATGCACGGATCGCGACTGTAGGTGATATGCCGCCTGTCGACGGAATCGGAAACATCGTTGTTGCCACAGCCGGGACAAGCGATATAAAGGTGGCCGAAGAGGCAGCGGTTACGGCCCGCTTTCTCGGCAACGAAGTTGTGCGTCTGTATGATGTGGGTGTTGCAGGTCTTCATAGACTGATGGCACATCTGGATGATATAATGTCTGCAAGCGTGATAGTAGCCATAGCCGGAATGGAAGGGGCTCTGGCCAGCGTGATCGGAGGCCTGGCTGACTGTCCGGTCATAGCAGTACCGACGAGTGTCGGGTACGGAGCTTCGTTTGGCGGAATGACAGCACTTCTTGCGATGCTCAATTCATGTGCGAGCACGGTAAGCGTTGTAAACATCGATAACGGATTCGGGGCTGCTTATGTGGCCAGCAGGATAAATCATATTTCGGATAAGCGGAAGGAAACGTAGGACAGGGTATGAGAATACTGTATCTTGATCTCGGAATGGGAGCTGCGGGTGATATGCTTGCGGCTTCATTGTATGAATTGCTCGATGATGACCGGAAACAGTCGTTCATTGATAAAATGAACAGTCTCGGAATAGACGGACTTGAAGTACGCGCCGAAAACTGCAGTAAATGCGGGATTTTGGGGACTCATATGTCAGTTGCCGTAAACGGGGAGATTGAGCATGCCCATGATCACCATGATCATGATGTCGACGAACATGAGCATGAACATGAATACGGGCACGAACATGAGCATGGACATGGACATGAACATGAACACGAACATGAGCATGAGCATGGACATGAACATGAACACGGACACGGGCATGAAAATGAGCACAGCCATGCCCATCAGCATTCAGATACAGGCTCGATAAGGCATATTATAGATTCACTGCCTCTTGAAGAGAGGATAAAGGAAAACGCAAAGAGTGTGTATGAACTTATAGCACATGCCGAAAGTCGTGCACATGCGGTTCCGGTTGAGCAGGTTCATTTTCATGAAGTCGGCGCCATAGATGCGATCGCCGATGTTACTGCCGTATGCCTTCTGATGGATATGCTGGATGTTAAGAAGGTTATTGCTTCTCCTGTGTGCACCGGATTCGGAAAGGTAAGATGTGCTCACGGGATACTGCCTGTACCGGCTCCCGCTACCGCATATATTCTTGAAGGGATACCGGTTTATGCGGGGAGCATAGAAGGGGAGATGTGCACACCTACAGGGGCCGCATTATTAAAGTATTTCGTTGATGAATATAAAAACATGCCTCCCGTTAAGATAATACGGACGGGGTACGGAATGGGACATAAGGATTTTGAAGCGGCTAACTGCATCAGGTCTTTTCTTGCCGAGACGTTGTCATCCGGAGAAGAAATAGTTATCCTGTCATGCAATCTGGACGATATGACACCCGAAGCTGTGGGATTTGCAGCATCAAAGCTCATGGACGAGGGCGCCAGGGATGTATATACTATCGATATCGGCATGAAGAAATCACGCAGGGGTATAATGCTTAACGTAATGTGCCCTGAAAGCGAAAAGGAAAGATTTGCAGAGCTTATTTTCAAATATACATCCACTATCGGTATACGGCTGTCCAAAAACGACAGATTTGTGCTAGACCGGGCGCAGCGTACGGTATCGACCGGGCTTGGAGAGGTAAGGATCAAAGAGTGCAGCGGATTCGGGGTCAAAAAGAGCAAATTCGAATATGATGATATTGCACGGATCGCTGAAAAGTACGGCATGTCGGTAATTGAAGTTACAGACCGTTTAAACGGTGAGTTAAATGATCGATCGTAAAAAAACCGGTATTCTTATATTGACTGCGTTGTTGTCATCAGCCATTTTTTCAGGCTGTTCTTTTGTTATTCCTGCCCCGACGGGAAGCGCGGTTGAAAATCCCGAGCAGGAAACCGCTGTACAGGCCGGCGGACCGGCAGCTGATAACACGAAAGATACCGCGCCTGACGGATCCGAGGCTCAGGGCGTTGGGATAAACCTGATACCGGGGGCGGATCTTAGCTCGGTTAACAGTGCATGGGGTATTTACAAGGAATCGGGCGGAAGTGCATCTTTTGATGTATCCGGGGGAAAACTGACCGTAAGGATATCGGATCCGGGAAAGGTGGGACATGCTGTTCAGTTGTACTGTGACGGATTTGAACTGCTTGAAGGCGGAGAATATGTTTTTACGGCAGATATATCATCGGACGTTGACAGGACTATCGAGTGGCGCGTGCAGCAAAACGGCGGGGATTATCATCCGTATAACCGGCTTGAAGATGTACATATAGGTCCGGATGAGGTTACCGTTACTTCGTCTTTTTCTATGGATGAAGCATCCGATCCCGCACCGAGAATGTGCTTTAATCTCGGAGATCAGAATAAGGAGCAGGGACTGGGTGCGCATAATGTTTATATCAGGAACATCTCGCTCGTGCTTAAGGATGATTCAAACGCAAAGAAGGTTGAAAAAATGGGTGAACTGCTGGATGTCAACATCAATCAGATAGGATACAGGCCGAATGATGAGAAACGTGCCGTTCTTCGTAACATTGAAGCGAATGAGACGTTTGAGGTTACCGATGCGGCAAGCGGTGAGACTGGATTTACCGGAACAGCAGTTAAAGGAAACGATCGGGGTTCATCCGGCGATACGGTATATTATGCGGATTTTTCCGATGTGAAGGATGCAGGAAGATATATGATCAGGACTGCATCCCAAAAGCAGTCATATGAATTCGATATAAAGGACGGTGTATATACGCAGGCGCTTGCTGACAGTCTCAGGATGCTGTATCTGCAAAGGTGCGGAATATCCCTTCCCGAAGAACTTGCAGGAGATTTTGCCCACAGGGCCTGTCATACCGAGGAAGCACAGGTGTACGGATCGAACAGATATGTCGAGGTATCCGGCGGATGGCATGATGCGGGAGATTACGGAAGATATACGGTTCCCGCCGCCAAGACTGTTGCGGATCTTCTTATGGCATATGAACTATATCCCGGATCTTTTGACGATAACGGCAACATCCCCGAGAGCGGAAACGGTATTGCCGACATTCTTGATGAGGCCAGATATGAACTCGAGTGGCTTCATAAGATGCAGGGCTCCGACGGAGGGGTGTACCATAAGGTAACGGGGCTTAATTTTGACGGATTTGTTGCCAGCGATGAGTGTACGGAAAAGCTTTATCTTCTGCCTGAATCGAAAACAGCGACTGCTGATTTTGCCGGAGTCATGTTCATGGCATCAAGAACATACAGGAGCATCGATGAGGGATTCGCTGATAAATGCCAGAAAGCAGCTGACAGGGCACTTGCAGCATATATCGCCCATATCGATGACAGGAACTATGTAAATCCCTCCGATGTGAATACGGGAGAATATGCGGACGGTATCTCCGTGGATGAATTTCTGTGGGCCGTATTGGAGGGCTATAAGACTACCGGTGATAATAAATACAGGAAGATGCTCGATCTTGTTGATCTTTCCAAGATAGAAGGCGAAGGGTTCGGATGGGCGAACATGATCGGATACGCGTATTATGCATATCTGACCTGCCCTCATGATATAAGTTTCGGTAATCTGGATGAAAGGTTTTATTCAATGTGCGATAAACTGAAAGATTTGGCTCTTTCAGGCGAAGCCTACGGTTCAACGATAGAGGATGATTATCCGTGGGGCTCTAATATGACTATAGCCAATAACGGTATGGCGCTTCTTATCGCACATAGTATGACGGGCAGGGAGGAATACAGACTCGCGGCAAAACGTCAGCTTGATTATCTGTTGGGGACAAATTGCAATTCATATTGCTTCCTGACCGGATACGGAACACAGTATCCGATACACCCGCATCACCGTCCGAGTCAGGCGGTCGGAAAATGTATGACGGGGATGCTTGTGGGAGGACCTGATTCTTTTCTTGAAGACCCGTATGCGAGGGCTACATTGACAGGGCTTCCCAAAGCACGTTGTTACGTTGACAGTGAGCAGAGTTATTCTTGTAATGAGATAACGATATACTGGAATTCGCCGCTTGTATTTGTACTTGCGGCATTTAAATGAAGATATGGAAAAACTTGTCTGTATCGTCGGAACAAATGCATCGGGTAAGAGTGCACTCGGAATAGAACTGGCCGGGATGTACGATGCCGATATCGTAAGCGCAGATTCCCGCCAGGTATATAAAGGCCTCGATCTCGGATCCGGTAAGGTTACGAAAGAGGAGATGAGAGGGATCAGGCATTATCTTATCGATGTGGCCTGCCCTAATGAATTCTTTTCGCTCGCACACTACCAAAGGCTTGCTTACCGTGCCATCGATGATATCCATAAAGAGGGAAGATACGCACTCCTTGTCGGAGGGACCGGTCTATATGTAAATGCTGTTGTTGACGGATATGATCTTTCAGATAAAGCGCCCGATCCGCAAATAAGGCATGAGGTGGAAAAACTCTCAAACGAAGAACTGATAGAGATGATAAGACAAAAGGATCCCTCGATGCTTGAAAGAGTCGATATAAAGAACAAAAGAAGACTGGAGAGGGCAGCGGAAAAGGTATTATCAAACGACACAAGGCAGCACTGTAACGTAAAAAGATACGATACCCTGCTGATAGGGGTCACATATCCGAGGCAGGAGCTTTATGAGCGTATAAGGGTAAGGCTTGATAAAAGACTTGATGAAGGGATGATCGATGAGGTCATTCGTCTTCGGAAAGAAGGCGCAACGGATGAGTTCTTATACAAGCTCGGCCTTGAGTACAGATATATACTGATGTATCTGCAGGGTAAGTTTGCCGGATACGATGAGTTTTACGATAAACTGTTCATGGAGATCAGGCATCTGGCCAAGGAACAGATGACATGGTTTCGCAAGCGAGCGGATATAACGTGGATAGATATGAAAGATGAACCCGTAAAAAGGTGTGTGGAACTGATAAATGGATTCTATGGGATATGATGTAGCGATCTTTTTGATCATAACGTTTCTGTTTATGGTCGGAAGTATGACAGGCTGGGTGATCGAACTGTTTTTCAGACGGTTCATTTCCACTAAAAATCCCGGAAGAAAGTGGATCAATCCGGGCTTTCTGACTGGTCCGTGCATTCCGCTGTACGGATTCGGGCTGATCGGACTGTTTGGAATGTCCCTCCTTCCGTATGTCGGACAGGATTACTTCGGACAGATAACACCCGGCAGACTTGTTATCGCAATACTGGCCATGGGTGCCATGATGACGCTTATCGAATATATCGCCGGACTCGTATTTATCCTGCACTTGAAGATAAAACTCTGGGATTATTCGGATGAGAAGTTTAACATACAGGGGATCATATGTCTTAAGTTTTCGATCATATGGACAATCCTTGCGGCCGTATACTATTTCTTTATACAGAAATACGTACTGCGTCTGATCGATTGGTTTTCCGATAATATAGCATTTACTTTTGTTGTTGGTATGTTTTACGGGATACTTCTTACTGATCTTTGCTATTCGTTCAATATCGTCGGTAAGGTCAGAAGATTTGCCGTACAAAACGATATAGTCGTAAAATATGAGGCGCTGAAGGAAGAGATAAGACTGGATACGGACAGGATCAGGAAGAAGGGCAGGTTCCTGCTTGCACTTAATACTGACGGCCTGCTTTCGGATAAGATGGAAGCAAGCATGGAAAAGATCAGATTTGTCAGAGGGCAGCGCACAGGTGGAAAGGATAAACGGTAGATGTTCTTAAGTGACATGAGGACGATCATTTCGGTGTGTATGGTTGTTATGGCCGGATTGATCGCAATTTCACAATATAATGCATATGCGCCCAATCCCGTATCCGAAAAGAGCAGGATCAGATATATGAACCTGACTTTTGCGATAGCGGCATCTTCGCTTGTGATGATCGGGATGGAACTGACATATTCCGGGATTTTCTGTTTCATTCTCTATGGAGTTTCAAAATTTCTGAAGGTGGTCACGATGGGTGAGATAGTTCTTCTCACCGACGACATGGTGGATGTAGACAGGAAATATACGTCTTCCTTCATTTCATTGATAGCATATTCTGCGATCCTTCTGTTTTTCGTGGATATCATAGCTCCGGGCGGACAGCTCAGCAGGAGTCCGTTCGGCGTTTTCTTCAGCCCGTCGGCACCATGGCATAAGGCTCTTTATTTTATATTCTACATGTTCTATGTGATCATGCTCATAACGTTTGTTGTATACAGGGGTGCGGCAGTTTACAGGAAATGTGAAAAAAGGGATCTGTTCCTTCTGCTCATGGTATATCTTCACACAGGGGCCGGATTTATTGCCGAACAGTTTATAATAGCGTATTCCGTTACATATGTTCCGATAGCGATAATCTTCAACCTGGCGGCGGCGATAATAATGAGAAAACTGCTTGTATATCATGACAGTATCACGATCACCCGCTCGCATTTTGATAAAGAACTGGACAGCGGAAGGACCGATGTTGTTTTTGTCCTCGACGGTCAGATGAAGATCGTTTTTGAAAACAACAGGGCGAAGATATTGGAGCAGCTGTATGATGATGAATATCTCGGAAGAAAAATAACGGATGTATTCGAATTTTCATCCGGTGCACTGTCGCAGATAAGCCAGACGCCTGATGAGGGTGTGTTCGGCGTGTCTGCGGATTACCCGCTAAATGACAGACATGTGAATATGATCATAACCCACAAGCTGGATGATTACGGCGAGATACTTGCAACGATCGTATATGTCTACAACATGGAAGATATCGAAAGATCGGACAGCCTTGTTAACGATATAAGTGAAGAGAATGAGGAAGAGATGATCAAAAATGCCGTAAGCATCACAAAGGATGCAAGGGTTCTGATCGTCGATGATGATATTCTGTTTCTGAACGTTTTCCAGCGTATATTAAAACCCTATCAGGTAAACGTTACCAGAGCGGTAAGCGGCAGAGATGCAATGGAACAGATGGAAAAACATGTATATGACATCATATTTGTATCATATGAGATGGAAAAGACGAATGGTGCTGCCATTGTATCCGGTATCCGGAGCATGCACGGAGATTATTTTCAGGAAGTTCCGATAGTGTTCCTTACCACGGCCAATATCAATGATGTTTTCAAGGGATTTCTTGATGCGGGATTTAATGATTATCTTGAAAAGCCTATCTCGAAACGCTCGCTCAATTCGGTTCTGACCAGGTGGCTGTGGCAGCGTTTCGGAAGCAAAAAAGCCGAGGAACTGTCGGTTGATAACAGATTCTCGGCCAACTATTACGAACTTAATGAACTCATTACGGATGCCGAGAAGATGTTCGGCGATGGAAAATATGAAATGCTCGGGTATTGTGTGAACGGTATACAAAAAGACAGCAGGATACTCGGATTGTCGGATATATGCGACCTGTCATCGGATATCATGGAAGCGATCATGTTCGATGATCATGAGCGTATCGGGCAGCTGTTTAACAAGCTTCGCGCGGGCATCAGGGATGCAATAACGATAAACTGAGCCGGTCTATTCAAGATTCTTAAATGCGGTCGAGAGCATGAGCTTGATACGGTTGAGCTGATTGACTTCGCTGGCTCCGGGATCGTAATCTATCGCAACAATATTTGCCTTTTTGTATTTACGCCTGATCGCCTTTATAACTCCTTTTCCCACAACGTGATTGGGAAGACAGCCGAATGGCTGGGTACATACAATATTGAGGATTCCGCTGTTAACAAGTTCCATCATTTCTCCGGTAAGGAACCATCCTTCACCGGTCTGGTTACCGATATCAACGATCGATTTTGCATATTCGGCAAGTGTACTTATATGAACGGGCGGTTCAAAATGTACACTGCTCTTTAACGCTTTAACGCTTGCACCGCGCACGCGTTCTATAGCCCATATCCCCAGAGAGGCGATCGTAGCCGTGCTTTTTTTTGTTCCCAGATGTTCAGCCTTATATTTCTGGTTATAAAAACAGTACTGCATAAAATCAAGAAGATCGGGGACCACGGCTTCTGCGCCTTCTGCTTCGAGCAGATTGACAAGATCGTTGTTCGCAGTGGGAGAGAACTTGACAAGTATCTCACCAACGATGCCCACACGGGGTTTTTTGATGCTCTCATCTATGGGAAGAGCGTCAAAATCAGCAACTATCTGCCGGCATAATCTGAAAAATCCGGGTATGGAAATATGATCCGATCCTACAAACTTCTGACACGGTCCGATCCATTTTTCGTGAAGCTTATCTGCGGAGCCCTTCTCAAGTTCATACGGCCGCATCCTGTAAAGACACCTCATAAAGATATCCCCGAATGCCGCAGCACATATCCCGCGAAGAAGAAATTTGGGAGTGATCTTAAACCCGGGATTGGATTCAAGCTTTGACAGATTCAGCGAAATAACGGGAATATCCGGATATCCTGCCTTGGCAAGTGCTCTTCTGATAAAACCGATATAGTTGGTCGCTCTGCAGCCGCCGCCGGTCTGAGTCATGATAACGGCAAGCTTATTTGTATCGTACTGACCGGAAAGTATGGCATCCATTATCTGACCGACAACGATAAGCGAAGGATAACACGCGTCATTATTAACAAACTGGAGTCCCATGTCTATTGCGGCACGATTTGAATTGTTAAGAACAACGATATTATAGCCCTCGGCATTAAAGGCGCTCTCAAGCAGGTCAAAGTGTATCGGCGACATCTGTGGACAGAGGATCGTATAGCGGTCGTTATACATCTGACGGGTATACAGAACACGATCGTAAGCGGCAGAACGTATTTTGCGCTGTCCCTGTTTTTTCTTTCTGATCCGTATGGCAGCCAGAAGAGAGCGGATCCTGATCCTTGCGGCTCCGAGATTGTTAACCTCGTCTATCTTAAGACAGGTGTATATCTTATCACCGGAAGAGAGAATGTCATTTACCTGATCCGTCGTGACTGCGTCAAGTCCGCAGCCGAATGAGTTGAGCTGTACGAGTTCTATATCATCGCGCTGTTTTACGTATGTGGCTGCAGCGTAAAGCCTTGAGTGATACATCCACTGGTCGGATACTATCGTCGGCCTTTCAACTTCGGCAAGATGTGAGATGGAGTCTTCGGTAAGTACGGCCAGGCCGTATGAATTGATCATCTCCGGTATTCCGTGGTTGATCTCCGGGTCGATATGATAAGGCCGTCCCGCAAGAACGATACCGCTGCGTCCGGTCTCGTCAAGGTATTTAAGAACTTCTTCCCCTTTTTTCTGAATATCGCTTCTGGCCCTGTCAAGTTCTTCCCAGCCCGCTTTTGCGGCATAGTACACTTGATCGGCGGGAATATCTGGAAATGCCGCTATCAGTCCCTTTGATGCGGTATCAAAGTTTGAAAATGCAAGGAAAGGATTGTGAAACTTCACGCTGCCAAGACATATCTCATCAACGTTATTCTTGATGTTTTCGCTGTATGATGTGACGATCGGGCAGTTATAATGGTTACTGGCCTGCTGGAACTCGTTCCTTTCATAAAATACACTCGGATAAAAAATGAGAGGGACGCCCTTTTTAATAAGCCACATGATATGCCCGTGAGCCAGTTTTGCCGGATAGCACTCACTTTCGCTGGGAATCGATTCGATACCCATTTCGTATATTTTATGAGAGCTGATCGGTGATGTGACAACACTGTATCCGAGCTTTGTCAGGAAAGTGAACCAGAAGGGATAGTTCTCATACATGTTCAGAACACGCGGGATACCGATAACACCGCGCTTTGCCTCACTTGCGGGCAGGGGCTCGTAGTCGAATATCCTGTGCAGCTTGTATTCATACAGGTTCGGAAGATTTTCCTCGTTCTTGACCTTACCTATGCCGCGTTCGCAGCGGTTTCCGGATATAAACTGCCTTCCGCCGGAGAACCTGTTGATCGTAAGACGGCAGCTGTTGGTACATCCTTTGCACTTTGCCATCGATGTTTCAAAAGTGAATGCATCGAGCCGTTCGGGAGAAAGAGTGGTCGTTGACGGATTTTCCTCATAACGCTCCCGGGCGATAAGAGCTGCACCGAATGCACCCATTATACCCGCAATATCAGGCCTTATAACGTTTGCACCGGCTATTTTTTCAAGAGAACGTAAAACCGCATCGTTATAAAACGTTCCGCCCTGAACAACGATCTTTGTGCCAAGAGCCCTGGCATCACTGACCTTTATAACCTTGAAAAGAGCGTTTTTTATAACGGAATAGGCCAGGCCGGCTGAAATGTCCGAGACATCGGCGCCTTCCTTCTGGGCCTGCTTTACTTTCGAGTTCATGAACACGGTACATCTTGTTCCGAGATCGATCGGGTGTTTCGCAAAAAGAGCGGCTTTTGCAAAATCGGATACCGAGTAATCGAGACTTCGTGCAAATGTTTCAATAAATGAACCGCATCCGCTGGAGCATGCCTCGTTCAAAAGAACGTTGTCAACGGCATGATTTTTGATACGGATACATTTCATATCCTGACCGCCTATATCCAGAATACAGTCAACATCCGGTTCGAAAAATGCGGCAGCATAGTAGTGCGAGATTGTTTCGACTTCACCGTCATCAAGCATCAGAGCTGATTTGATCAGTGCTTCGCCATAACCTGTAGAGCATGAATGTACTATCGATGCATCTTTCGGAAGAAGGGAGTATATCTCTTTTAATGCACGTATTGAGGTGGCAAGCGGGCTGCCGTTATTGTTGTCGTAAAAAGAGTAGAGCAGATTACCGTCCATGTCGATAAGAGCGGCCTTTGTAGTTGTTGAACCGGCATCTATTCCAAGAAAACACCTGCCATGATAATCTGACAGCTCACGTTTTATTATCTTTGCCTCGCTGTGTCTGTCCGTGAATTTTCTGTATTCGTCCTCGCTGTCAAAAAGAGGTTCCATACGGGCAACCTCAAAATCCATCTTTATCTTGTTTGTCAGAAGCTGTATCAGCGAATCTATGCTGACATGTGAATCCTCTTTGTAATTGAAAGCCGCTCCCATGGCAGCGAAAAGATGGGAGTTTTCGGGAATGAACGCATGATCTTCATCAAGAGAAAGAGTACGGATGAATGCGTTAGTCAGCTCCGAGAGAAAATGAAGAGGGCCTCCGAGAAACGCGACGTGTCCACGGATGGGTTTACCGCAGGCAAGACCGGATATGGTCTGATTGACAACAGCCTGGAAAATGGATGCGGCAAGATCTTCCTTGGTCGCACCGTCGTTAATGAGAGGCTGTATGTCGGACTTGGCAAATACTCCGCATCTGGCGGCGATGGTATAAAGACTGTTATAACTCTTGGCGTATTCGTTAAGCCCTTGTGAATCAGTCATGAGAAGGGACGCCATCTGGTCTATGAACGAACCGGTACCGCCGGCACATATTCCGTTCATGCGCTGTTCGATATTGCCGTCCTCAAAATATATGATCTTGGCATCTTCCCCGCCGAGCTCTATGGCAACGTCGGTCTCGGGAGCTATTTTTGAAAGGGCGGTCGAGACGCATATGACTTCCTGGACGAAGGGTATGTTCATATGCGTGGCAAGAGTGAGTCCGCCGCTGCCGGTGATGATCGGGTAAAGCTCGATCTGCCCGAGCTGTTTTTCGGCTTCCATCAGAAGTTCACGAAGCGTATTCTGGATATCGGCAAAGTGTCTTCTGTAATCGGAAAACAGAAGCTCATCCTTTTCGTTTGTTATGGCAATTTTGACGGTTGTAGAACCTATATCGATCCCGAGAAGATATTTATTGTCAGTCATGAGTACATCCTTTAAAACTTAGCACTGAGTTCTTATTATATAAGCAAAAGAGATTCTTTTCAACAAAATATCGGTAAAAGTGCCCAAGCCGTGCGGTCTGTACGGCCTTTGACAATTGATAATTCATAATTCATATTCCGCACAGAATATGGTATAATATGACGGATTTTGTGAACAGAAGAGGTGTTTATGGAAAAGTTTCTGAACAAGATGGAAAAAAAGATCGGTAAATACTCGATCACCAATCTTTCACTGTATATAATAATTGCTTATGTGATCGGATATATCCTGGCATTTACGGGCTCACTCGAGTTCATCAGCCTGAATCCGTACTATCTTTCCAAAGGACAGGTTTGGCGTATCATTACATGGATACTCGTACCGCCGGGCAGTTTTGATATATTTACGATCATCATGTTGTATTTTTACTACCAGATCGGTATGGCTCTTGAGAAAACGTGGGGCGCTTTCAGGTATAACGTATATATATTCTCGGGCATTATATTTACGGTGATCGGAGCCGTGGCGCTTTATGTTATATCGACATATAACGGACTCGATCCTGTGGCTGCGGGCACGCTTGTATCGCGCGGCTTTTCCACGTATTACATAAATCTGTCCATCTTTCTCGCTTTTGCGGCAACGTATCCGAATGTTTCGGTGCTGCTGTTCTTCGTGATACCCGTCAAGATGAAGTGGATGGCTTATGTATATGCGATCATGCTAGCATACCAGTTTGCCGTCAGCGGATCGGCAGGCCGTATCGCCATTGTTATGAGCCTGTTGAACTTTATCGTGTTCTTCCTTTCGACCAGAAATTACAAGAGCATCTCGCCGAAGGAAATGTACAGAAAGAAAGCCTTCAGAAACGCAACAAGCGCAAGGGCGTATTCAACCGGCCCGGCTTCCGCATCCGCCGGTACGATCACCAAACACAAATGCGCCATATGCGGCAGAACCGAGATGGACGGTGATGACCTGGAATTCAGGTTCTGTTCGAAATGTAACGGTAATTATGAATATTGCAATGAGCATTTATTCACGCATACTCATATACAGTAGATATTACAGGAGGGGAGAGCTTAATTGGGAAAGACAATGAACTTACAAGATCTTAATGCATATGAACTTGTTTCCAAGACTGATATCGGAGACATCAAGTCGACCGGTTATGTTTTAAGGCATAAAAAGACCGGAGCAAGGGTAGTCTGCATCGAAAACGATGATGAAAACAAAGTGTTTTATATAGGATTCCGCACACCGCCCGAGGATTCGACCGGTGTCCCTCACATAATAGAGCACTCCGTTTTATGCGGCTCTGCCAAGTATCCTTCCAAGGATCCGTTTGTTGAACTTGCAAAGGGTTCACTAAATACATTCCTTAATGCGATGACATATCCTGATAAGACTGTATATCCCGTTGCCAGCTGTAACGATCAGGATTATGCCAATCTTATGGACGTATATCTTGATGCCGTTTTTCATCCGAACATTTATAAGCGCGAGGAGATATTCAGGCAGGAAGGGTGGCACTATGAGATCGAGGATAAGGACAGCCCCATTACCTTGAACGGTGTCGTATATTCGGAGATGAAGGGTGCGTTCTCATCACCGGATGACATGTTGTCACGTTCGGTATTTGATTCGCTTTTCCCGGACAACTGTTACGGTGTTGAATCCGGCGGGGATCCTGATGTGATACCGTCGCTTTCGTATGAGCAGTTTCTGGATTTTCACAGACGATACTATCATCCGTCCAACAGCTACATCTATCTGTATGGTGATGTAGATTTTGAGGAAAGACTCGGATATATCGACAGAGAGTATCTCGACCGTTTTGACAGGCTCGATATCGATTCTTCGGTTGAGCTGCAAAACGGCTTTGACAAGCCCAAACAGATCGTTAAGGAGTATCCGATCACAAACGATGAGAGCGAAGAACAAAACTCTTATCTGTCATATAATACGGTCATTTCAACAAGCCTTGATGAAAAACTGTACATAGCATTTCAGGTCATAGAATATGCACTGCTTTCATCACCGGGTGCTGTCCTGAAAAAGGCTTTACTTGATTCGGGTATATGCAAGGACGTACAGTCACTGTATGAGAACGGCATATACCAGCCGTATATCTCGATAATAGTCAAGAATTCGGATCTGTCATCAAGAGAGAAGTTTCTTGAGATCATCAGGAGTGAGCTTGAAAAGGTTGTAAAAGAAGGTTATGACAAGAAAGCTCTGCTTGCAGGGATAAACCTGTTTGAGTTCAAGTTCAGGGAGGCGGATTACGGCCATTATCCCAAGGGACTTATGTACGGACTTACGTGTCTTGATTCCTGGCTGTACGATGAAGATAAGCCGTTCATTCATTTAGGTGCTCTTGATACGTTTGAGTTTTTAAAGAAGATGACCGAAACGGATTACTTCGAAAAGCTCACCAAACAGTATCTGCTTGATAATAAACATGCATCGACATTATGTCTTGTTCCTGTCAGGTCTCTTACGATCAAAAAGGACAGGGAACTGTCGGAAAAACTGGCTAAGATCAGATCCGAAATGACAGATGAGCAGATAGAAAAGCTTATTGAGGATACAAAGGCCCTTCACCGGTATCAGGAGGAGGAAGATCCGGATGAGGTAAAGGAATGCATTCCTTTGCTTAAGATCAGCGATATAAAAAAAGAGGCCGAAAACTTTATAAACGAGAGCGGTAAGATCGCACAGAAGGATTATCTGTATCATGATATTTTCACAAACGGGATAGGTTATCTGAGTATTTCATTTGATCTTAAAAACATCGGTACGGATATGCTTCCTTATCTCGGACTTTTAAAGGCATCACTCGGGCTTGTCAACACGAAGAACTACTCATATACGGATCTTGCTAATGACATTTTCTTAAATTCCGGCGGAATAAGCGCATCAACATCGCTGTATCCAAACCTTGATGATCCCGAACAGTATCTTCATCATTTTGAAATGAAGGCTAAGATACTCTACGATCGTCTTCCTTATGCTTTTGACATGATAAAAGAGATAGTTTATACATCCGATTTTTCCGACAGGAAGAGGATGTATGAACTGATATGCATGTTAAAATCAAGACTTCAGGCTGCGATGATGAGCAGCGGTCATGTTATCGCCATGGGAAGAGCGGCATCAGGACTGAGCGTTTGTGATATGATCTCCGAGAAGACCGGAGGCATTGATTTTTACAGATTTATCGAATCGATAGAAAAGGATTACGATAACAGGGCAGAAGATATCGCCCAAAAGCTTGCCGGACTGGCAAAGAGGATATTTACGAAAGACAATATCGCGTTGTTTGATTATATCGCAACACGTGATCAGTTCGATCTTTTCTCGAAACACGCAGCCGAGTTTGCATCGTCTGCACCTGAGCTTAAATGTACAGCCGGACAGATCGTATTTGAACCGAGGAAGATAAGTGAAGGGTTTAAGACGAGTGCCAAGGTACAGTATGTTGCAAAGGCCGGTATGTACAGATGCGCCGATCTGCCATATACGGGAGCCCTTAAGGTTCTTAAGGTCATCATGGGATATGAGTATCTGTGGAATCAAGTAAGGGTTGTCGGAGGTGCGTACGGTTGTTTCGGTTCGTTTACCAGAAGCGGTAAGTGCGTGTTTACGTCATACAGAGACCCTAATCTTAAGAGGACGCTCGATGTTTATGATAATGCAGCAGCCTATCTGAAGGAGTTTTCGGTATCCGAAAGGGATATGACAAAGTTCATTCTCGGTACGGTATCGGATCTTGATTTTCCGCTGACTCCGAGTGCGAAGGGGGTCAGGAGCAAGGATGCCTTCCTGTCTCATGACAGCATCGAAAAGATACAGAAGGAAAGAGATGAGATCCTTTCATGTTCGACGCAGGATATCAGAGACCTTCACAGATATATAGAGAAGATGCATGAGAGTGAATGTATTTGTGTTCTCGGCGGAGAGGAAGAAATAGACAAAGAAGCGGACATTTTTGACAGAACTGAAGCTTTGTTTTTGCAATAAACTTTAATTCGCGTTTTTTCAGGGAGGAATACTTATGAAAAAAAGAACAATAACACTTGCTGTATTCATGTTATTATGCGGCATACTTACCGGATGCGGATCAAGCAGCGCAAGCTCCGATTCGGGCGGTTATAATGCCAAGGAAGCTGCAGCACCGGCAATGGCAGCAGAGTCCTATGCATACAGTGATGATCTGTATGATTATGCCGCGGAGGAAGAGGCGGATATCGAACCCGAGGAGGCAAGGGCTGCCGGGGATTCGGAAGCCGCCAGCGATTCGGAGATACTGGCAAGTTCCAACAGGAAGCTCATCAAAACAGTGAGCATGTCTGCGGAGACAAGGGAATTTGACAAGTTTATTTCAAATGTGACGGACAAGATAGATACGCTGGGAGGTTATGCCGAATCTGTCGATATCAGCGGCAATTCATATGACTCCTACAGCGAGAGGAGTGCGTTCATCGTTGCACGTATCCCGGCCGCAAAGCTTAGCATGTTTGTCTCCGATGTGAGTGAGCATTCCAATATAACGAGCAAGAACGAATCAGCCGAAGATGTGACTTTACAGTATGCCGATGTTGAAGCTCATAAGGATTCGCTCAAGATCGAGCAGCAAAGACTTAATGAACTGCTTGAACAGGCAGATACGCTTGAGAACATAATCGAACTTGAAAACCGTCTTACCGAAGTGCGTTACGAGATAGAAAGCTACGAATCAAGACTTCGCACGATGAACAATCAGGTTGTGTATTCGACGGTGAATCTTAATGTCCGTGAGGTTAAGGAATATACTCCCGAACCTGTTGAAGAGAAGACGTTCGGACAGAGGCTGTCGGAGGAGTTCCTTGAAAGCTGTGAAGATGCATGGGAGACGATACAGGATTTCATCATAGGATTTATCGCATTCCTGCCCACGCTGCTCGTACTGCTGATAATACTGTTTATTGTATTTATTATCGTATTTGTGATCATAAAGGCCGTTATTGCAGTGGTTAAGAAGGTTAATAAGAATAAGCCCCCAAAGGCAAACGCGGCGTCGAAAAAACAGCCGGCAAGACCGACGGCGACTCTTGTTGATACGCCGCCCGTAAATAATACAGATAACGGCGAAGGGGACAACAAATAATGCCGGATGAGCGTAAATCCGGATTTGTTGCGGTGATCGGAAGACCGAATGTCGGGAAATCCACACTATCAAACAGGATCATCGGACAGAAGATAGCGATCACCTCAAGCAAGCCCCAGACAACGAGGGATCAGATAAGGACGGTATATACATCTGAAAAGGGACAGATAGTGTTCCTGGACACTCCGGGTATACATAAGGCCAAAAACCGCCTCGGAGAGTACATGATGAATGTGGCCCGAAAGAGTATCTCCGAAGTTGACCTGATCCTGTGGCTCGTTGAAGCTGAAGAGAAGATCGGCCCTGGCGACAAAAATATCGCAAAACAGCTTTCCGGTATCGGCACTCCGGTGATACTTGTAATAAACAAAACCGATACAAAAAGAAAAGAAGAGCTTCTTGCCATGATAGATAATTTCAGGACATTGTGCGATTTTGCCGAGATCGTTCCGGTAAGTGCCCTAAAGGGTACGAATGTCGATATCCTGATCGAACAGATATACAAGTATCTGCCGACCGGTATGCCGTTTTATGACGAAGATACAGTGACGGACCAGCCTGTCAGGCAGATCGTTGCCGAGCTTATCAGAGAAAAGGCACTCAAATGCCTTGATGAAGAGATACCGCACGGCATAGCCGTGACGGTTGAGACCATGCAGTATCTTGAGAATATCGTTAACATAGATGCGACGATTATCTGTGAAAAGGAATCTCATAAAGGCATCATAATCGGAAAAGGCGGGAAAATGCTGAAAAAGATCGGAAGCAGTGCAAGATACGAGATAGAAAAACTTGTGGAGCAAAAGGTCAATCTTAAGCTGTGGATCAAGGTCCGGAAGGACTGGAGAACGTCAGATATGATGCTTAAGAATTTCGGATATGACGTTCAAAGGACGAACTGATGGCAGAGGGTGTAATCGGGCCCGTCACCGTAACGGGCATGATCTTATTGAGTTTTCCGTCGGGTGATTATGACAGACGTGTGGTACTGCTGACCAAAGAGCGCGGGAAGATCACGGCATTTGCCCGGGGAGCCAGAAGACAGGGTTCGAGACTGCTTGCGGCAACCGAGCAGTTCTGTTTCGGAAAGTTCAAGGTGTTTGAAGGCAGGGATGCCTATAATATGGTTGAGGCCAATATTTCGAATTACTTTGAGCAGCTGCGAGATGACTTTGAAGGCGCCTGTCTCGGAATGTTCTTTCTCGAATATGCCGATTATTATACGCGGGAGAACAACGACGAGGTCGAGATGTTAAAACTGCTGTATCAGTCCGTACGTGCCATATGCACCCCCTCACTTGATAATGCCCTGATAAGACTGATATTTGAGATAAAGGCCATGGTCGTAAACGGCGAATTTCCCGGAATTCCGCAAGGGGCAGATCTGGACCGGTCCACGGAATATACGATCGATTTTATCGTCCGGACTCCGGTGGAAAAACTGTACACATTTGCCGTCAATGATATCGTGCTTAAGGAAATGAGAGATCTTGTCGGAAGATACAGGGCAAGATTTATCGACAGAAAGTTCAAAAGTCTGGACCTTTTGGACACACTGGGAGTATAATCAACTGGTTATACCAAAGATTTACGGAGACAGAATTGAAAAGGCGGATTCTTACAATCTTCATATCGGCTCTATCGTTGATCCTGGCGGGATGCTCGCAAGGTGAAGACAATTATGATGAGACAACCCTGACAGTTGAAAAGAACGGAAAAGTAAGCCAGCATATCGTCGAATCGTTTGACAGGGATTATTACAGCATCGATGAATTAAAGGGTGAATATAATGATGCCGTAAGGTCATACAACGATTCGATCGGAGGCGAAGAGATCAAACTTAAAAATGTTGAGCTTAAGGATTCGAGGGTGTATGTGGATATAGCCTTTACCGGGCCATCGGATTATGAAAGCTTTGTCGGAGAAAAGCTTTTTGTCGGAACGGTAAATGATGCCTATGATAACGGATATTCCATGGATGTGACCTTAAAGGGCGTACAGGAAGGTGACAAGATAGGAAAGGTCAGGATAATGGGCATGAGCGATAAAGACATAATCATCCTGAGCGAACATGTCCGGATAAAGACATTTAAAGACATCGCGTATGTATCTGCAAACGTTGATGTAGTGGATGACAATCAGGCGAGAGTCTTAAGTGAATCGGACGGGCTCGCATATCTGATACTAAAATAGAAAAACAGAATGGAGATCAAAATGGAAAAATCAATGGACAAGATCGTGGCACTTGCAAAATCAAGAGGTTTCGTATATCCGGGTTCGGAGATATACGGAGGTCTTGCCAACACATGGGATTACGGTAATCTCGGAGTGGAGCTGAAAAACAATGTGAAAAAAGCCTGGTGGCAGAAGTTCGTACAGGAGAGCCCTTACAATGTGGGTGTTGACTGCGCAATACTCATGAATCCCCAGGTATGGGTCGCTTCGGGCCATCTCGGAAGTTTTTCCGATCCTCTGATGGACTGCAAGGCCTGTCACGAAAGATTCAGGGCGGATAAGCTTATAGAGGATTTTGCGGCCGAAAAGGGCATAGAGCTTGAATCATCGGTCGACGGCTGGTCACACGAGGAAATGGAGAAGTTTATAACCGACAATAATGTTGCCTGTCCTTCGTGCGGCAAACACGATTTTACACAGATACGCGAGTTCAATCTCATGTTCAAAACGTTCCAGGGTGTTACGGAAGATGCCAAGAGCATCGTCTATCTCCGCCCCGAAACGGCTCAGGGTATATTCGTCAATTTCAAAAATGTTCAGAGAACATCGCGTAAAAAGGTTCCGTTCGGTATATGCCAGGTCGGAAAATCTTTCAGAAATGAGATCACTCCCGGAAACTTCACATTCAGGACAAGAGAGTTCGAACAGATGGAACTTGAATTCTTCTGTAAGCCCGGAACCCAGACAGAATGGTTTGAATACTGGAGAAAGTTCTGCTACGAATGGCTCTTATCACTCGGATTGTCCGAGGATCATTTGAGACTTCGCGATCATGATCCCGAGGAGCTGTCGTTCTACAGTGATCATACGACGGATATTGAGTATGCATTCCCGTTCACCGACTGGGGTGAACTTTGGGGAATAGCTTCAAGGACCGATTATGATCTTACACAGCATCAGAACACATCCGGAGAACCTATGGATTATTTTGATGATGAGACAAACGAGAAGTACATCCCCTATGTTGTTGAGCCTTCGCTCGGTGCCGACCGTGTGACGCTGGCTTTCCTGTGCGAAGCATATGACGAGGAGAACATCGGTACCGAAGAGAAGCCGGATATGCGTACGGTACTTCATTTCCATCCGGCGATAGCACCTGTTAAGATCGGTGTGCTCCCGCTGTCCAAAAAACTTAATGAAGGTACTGAAAAGATATATGCGCAGTTATCCAAAAAATATAACTGTGAATTTGATGATCGCGGAAATATCGGAAAGAGATACAGGAGGCAGGATGAGATCGGAACACCGTTCTGCGTAACATACGATTTTGATTCCGAGGAGGACGGCGCAGTCACCGTAAGGGATCGTGACAGCATGGAACAGGAGCGTATTAAGATAGAAGAGCTCGATGCTTATTTTTCCGATAAGTTTGATTTCTGATCGGGTTTTATCAATGGACAATGCATTGTTGTCTGTGATATAAATATCCTTAACGGATCATTTTGATCCATCATTAAACCAATATGGAGGACGAGTAATGAATCTTAGAAAGAAAAAATGGGTTTATCTGTTTGGCGAAGGAAATGCAGAGATGCGTAACCTTCTCGGAGGTAAGGGTGCGAATCTTGCGGAGATGACCAATATAGGACTTCCCGTACCTCAGGGATTTACCATTACCACGGAAGCATGTACTCAGTATTATGATGACGGCAGACAGATCAATGACGAGATCATGGGACAGATCATGGAGTTTGTCGGACGTATAGAGATGATCAATGATAAGTATTTCGGCGATCCCGACAAGCCTCTTCTCGTTTCCGTACGTTCAGGTGCAAGAGCATCAATGCCCGGTATGATGGATACGATACTTAACCTCGGAATGAACGAGGAGGTTGTCGAGGCCATGATCAAGGCAAATCCTGATCCCAAGTTCGAAAGATTCGTTTATGATTCATACAGACGTTTTATCCAGATGTTTTCGGATGTCGTAATGGGTGTCGGCAAGAAACACTTTGAAGAGCTTATCGATGCAATGAAGCAGAAAAAGGGCGTTGAATACGACGTTGACCTTACGGCACAGGATCTTAAGGAACTTGCCGAAGAGTTCAAGAGCGAGTACAAGAAGGAACTCGATGAGGACTTCCCCTCCGATCCGATCATCCAGCTGAAGGAAGCCATCAAGGCCGTATTCAGGAGCTGGGATAATCCGAGGGCAAATGTTTACCGTCGTGACAACGACATACCTTACAGCTGGGGTACGGCTGTATCGGTTATGCCCATGGTATTCGGTAACCTTAATAACAATTCCGGTACCGGTGTTGCATTTACGAGAGATCCCGCAACGGGCGAAAAGAAGCTCATGGGTGAGTTCCTTGTAAATGCCCAGGGTGAGGACGTTGTTGCGGGAATACGTACCCCGATGAAGATAGACGAGATGGAAAAGCAGTTCCCCGAGGCATATCAGCAGTTCATCAAGGTTTGTAAGATACTTGAAAAACATTACCATGATATGCAGGATATGGAGTTTACCGTTGAGAACGGAAAGCTGTTCATGCTTCAGTGCCGTAACGGTAAAAGAACCGCACAGGCTGCTCTTAAGATCGCATGTGATCTCGTTGACGAGGGCATGAAGACCGAAGAGGAAGCAGTTGCAATGATCGATCCGAGAAATCTTGATACGCTCCTTCATCCCCAGTTTGATGTCAATGTACTTAAGAATTCCAAGCCTCTCGGAAGAGGACTCGGTGCATCTCCGGGTGCGGCGTGCGGAAAGATCGTCTTTACCGCAGAGGATGCCGAGCAGTGGAACAATAAAGGTGAAAAGGTCGTACTCGTAAGACTTGAGACAAGTCCCGAGGATATTACAGGAATGAAGGCCGCCCAGGGTATCCTGACCGTACGTGGCGGTATGACGAGCCATGCAGCCGTTGTTGCCCGCGGTATGGGTAAGTGCTGTGTCAGCGGATGCGGCGATATCACAATGGATGAGGCAAACAAGAAGTTCACTCTTGCAGGCAAGGAATTCAAGGAAGGTGATTTCATCTCAATAGACGGAACTACCGGTAATATCTACGACGGCAAGATCGCAACGGTCGATGCAACGATCGCCGGTGAGTTCGGACGCATCATGTCATGGGCCGACAAATACCGTACCATGAAGGTCCGCACCAATGCAGACACACCGCATGATGCCAAGAAGGCCAGGGAACTCGGAGCTGAAGGTATCGGACTGTGCCGTACAGAGCATATGTTCTTTGAGGGTGACAGGATAGATGCTTTCCGTGAGATGATCTGTTCCGATACGGTTGAGGAGCGAGAGAAGGCACTTGATAAGATACTTCCTTATCAGCAGGGTGACTTTGAAAAACTGTATGAGGCTCTTGAAGGATATCCGGTAACGATCAGATTCCTTGATCCGCCTCTTCATGAGTTTGTGCCTACGGAAGAAGCTGATATTGAAAAGCTCGCCAAGACACAGAACAAGAAGGTTGAAGATATCAAGGCCATCATTGATGCCCTTCATGAGTTCAACCCGATGATGGGACACAGAGGATGCCGTCTCGCGGTTACATATCCCGAGATAGCAAAGATGCAGACAAGGGCCGTTATACGGGCTGCGATCAATGTTTCCAAGAAGCATTCAAACTGGAGCGTTAAGCCCGAGATAATGATCCCTCTTGTAGGCGATGTCAAGGAGTTCAACTTTGTTAAGAAGATAGTTGTTGAGACAGCCGATGAAGAGATCAAGGCTGCAGGATATAAGCTTGAATATGAAGTCGGAACGATGATCGAGATCCCCAGAGCAGCACTGACTGCCGATGAGATCGCCGCAAATGCCGATTTCTTCTGCTTCGGTACAAACGACCTGACACAGATGACATACGGTTTCTCAAGAGACGATGCAGGCAAGTTCTTAAATGCATATTATGATACCAAGATATTTGAGAACGATCCGTTTACCAAGCTTGACAGAGTAGGTGTGGGCAAGCTTATGAAGATGTCTATGGATCTGGGCAAACCTGTCAATCCTAATCTGCATGTCGGAATATGCGGAGAACACGGAGGCGATCCTTCGAGTGTTGAGTTCTGTAACAGCCTCGGACTTGATTATGTATCATGCTCGCCTTTCAGAGTACCGATCGCAAGACTTGCTGCAGCACAGGCTGCTATCGCACAGAAATAAGAAACACAGGCCACGACATCCGATCGGGTGTCGTGGCTCTGATTATGAGGAGACAGTATATGAATATTTTTGTTACCGGAGGAGCAGGTTATATAGGTTCACACACCGTTCTTCAGCTGCTGAGGGAAGGTCATGATGTAGTTGTTCTCGATAATCTTTCAAATTCCTCAAAGGAATCACTTGAAAGGGTGGCACGGCTTGCAAATAAAGAAGCAAAGCTTTATATCGGGGATATTCTGGACAAGGAGCTGCTTGATAAGATCTGCAGCGAAAATCATTTTGACTGCTGCATACATTTTGCCGGACTTAAGGCTGTAGGCGAATCGGTAGCCAAGCCATGGGAGTACTACAATAATAACATAACGGGTACTCTGAATCTGCTGTCGGCACTTCGCGATCATGATATGAAAAATATCATTTTCTCATCATCGGCAACGGTATACGGAGATCCGGAAACGATCCCTATAACCGAACAGTGTCCGAAAGGTGTCTGTACCAATCCTTACGGATGGACCAAATCGATGATAGAGCAGATCCTTATGGACATGGCTAAAGCGGACAGCGAATGGAACATAGTTATACTTCGTTATTTTAACCCGATAGGTGCCGACGAGTCCGGAATAATAGGAGAGAATCCGAGGGGTATTCCCAATAATCTCATGCCTTACGTGACTCAGGTGGCTGTAGGAAGACTCGAAAAGCTTGGTGTTTTCGGCAATGATTATGATACGCCCGACGGAACCGGAGTCAGAGATTATATTCATGTATCCGATCTGGCCGACGGACATATAAAAGCCCTTAAGAAGATAACGGATAATGCCGGTCTGTGTGTTTATAATCTGGGGACGGGAAAGGGAGTTTCCGTACTTGAACTTGTAAAGAGTTTTGAAAAGGCAAACGGTATAACGATCCCCTACGAGATCAAGGCAAGACGTCCGGGAGATATAGCAGTATGCTATGCGGATGCCTCTAAAGCGAAGGAGGAACTGGGCTGGGAAGCAAAGCGCGATATCGTTGATATGTGCCGGGATTCCTGGAACTGGCAGAGTAAAAACCCGGAAGGTTATGCGTAAACTGTTAAAATACCTCAAAGATTATAAGAAAGAGTGCGTTCTGGCACCGCTATTCAAAATGCTCGAAGCAGTATTTGAACTTGCGGTGCCTGTTGTCATTGCAAACATGATTGATAATGGTATAAGACCGCATGATTCACATGTGATACTGCGATCGTTCGGCATACTGATCGTTCTGGCTGTTGTAGGCCTGACCGTTTCGTGCACGGCCCAGTTTTTTGCGGCAAAAGCAGCAACAGGCTTTGCAAAGCATCTTCGGTATGACCTGTTCGGACACATCCTTTCGTTCGGATTTTCGGAGATAGACAATATCGGAACATCCACGCTTATAACAAGACAGACATCAGATGTGAATATTCTCCAGAACGGAGTCAACATGTTTTTGAGACTGTTCCTCCGTTCGCCGTTCATTGTTGCCGGTGCGCTCATAATGTCATTTATGATCGACATTAAGAGTGCAGCGGTATTTGTTGCGGTCATTCTTCTGCTTTCGGCGGCGGTAACGTTTATAATGAAGAACAATATCCCGCTGTTGAAAACCGTCCAGAAAAAACTTGATGATGTATTGTATCTTGTCCGGGAGAACCTGTCGGGTATCAGGGTCATAAGAGCTTTTACACTTGAAGACGGACAGATAAGAGGATTTAAAAAGACCAATGAGGATCTTACGCGCACACAGCTTCGGGCGGGAACGGTTTCGGCACTTCTTAATCCGCTGACATATGTTCTGGTAAATCTGGGTATCGTGCTGCTGATATATGTCGGAACGATCCGGGTAAGATCGGGTGCCCTCACATCAGGTCAGGTAGTTGCTCTTTATAACTATATGTCACAGATCCTCCTTGAGCTTATCAAGTTTGCCAATCTTATCATCATACTTAACAGGACAGTGGCATCGGCCTCAAGAGTTAATGAGATATTTGATACAAAGGCAGCAATGGACGTTTCCGGCACGGAATATCCCTTTGATGATAACGGCGCACACAGTGCGATCGAGTTTGAGAATGTATGCCTTAAATATCACGAACTGGCGGATGAAGCTATCAGCAACGTCTCATTTACCGTTGAAAAAGGCATGACATTCGGCATTATAGGCGGAACCGGTTCGGGAAAGACAACCGTGGCATCGCTTATTCCGAGATTTTATGACGCAACGGGTGGAAGCATAAAGATATTCGGAAAGGATATCAGGAGTATCGATGTGGCCGCCCTCAGAAGATGCGTCGGTATTGTGATGCAAAAAAGCGTATTGTTTGAGGGCTCTATCAGAGACAACCTGAAATGGGCCAACCCGTCCGCAACTGATGAAGAACTCCTTGCAGCCGCAGATGCTGCGGTCTGCCGCGCTGTCATTGAACAAAAGGGAGGACTTGACGGCAGGGTGGAAAGCGGCGGCCGTAACTTCTCCGGAGGACAAAGACAGAGACTTTGCATTGCCAGGGTTCTTGCGGGTAACTTCCCTGTTATCATCTTTGATGACAGTTCATCGGCGCTTGATTATATGACTGATCAGACACTCAGACAGAACATCAGAAATCTCAAGTATCATCCTACGGTGATCATCATTTCCCAAAGATCCATATCCGTGGCAGACTGTGACAGGATACTCGTAATGGATGACGGAAGTGTTGTGGGTAACGGTACACACAGGGAACTTCTTGATAACTGCGAGATATATAAAGAGATACATTCGACGCATGATGCAAAGGAGGAAGGCTGATGGCTATGGACACATCGGGCTTTGTGCCTAAGGGAAACTTAAATGCCGATTCGGATGCTCTTTCGCATATGGGAAAACGGGGGACCGTAAAACGCGTCTTCGATTACCTTAAAGGTTATCGTATCCTCATATGTGTATCATTGCTGCTTGCCGCGGTATGTGTTGTTTCAACGCTTCTTGTGCCGATATATGTCGGCCATGCTATAGATGCTGTTTCCGGCGGTATTTCCGAAGTGGTCCAAAATCTGATGATTGCCGGATGTTTTGCCGTTACGGTCGGTCTGTCGCAGTATGTGATGAACCTTATAAACAATAGGATCTCATATAATACCGTAAGGGATATCAGAAATGAAGCGATCGTAAAGATACAGCATCTGCCGCTTTCATATGTTGATTCGCATGCCCGGGGCGATATCGTAAGCCGCGTTGTCGCTGATGCCGATCAGTTTGCCGACGGCCTTCTGCTTGGCTTTACTTCGGCATTTACCGGGATCATGACCATTATCCTGACGCTTGTCATAATGTTCAGGATGAATGTACTGATCACTTTCGTTGTTATTCTTGTTACTCCGCTTTCAATATTTATTGCCAGATTCATCTCATCAAGAACGTACAGCATGTTTCAGAAGCAGAGCAATCTTCGCGGACGTCAGACCGCACTTATAGATGAAATGATCGGAAACGAGAAAACAGTAAAGGCCTTTTCAAAGGAAGAGGAAGTTTTAGGCCGCTTTGCCGACATAAACAGCGAACTGTCAGATGCATCTCTTTCGGCAATATTCTTTTCGTCGCTGACCAATCCCGCAACAAGATTTGTCAACGCGATATGCTATGCACTTGTTGCTCTTTGCGGTGCATTTTTCTGCATCGGAACTACAGGAGCGCTATCGTCTTTACTTATCGGAGGAACGGTCGGAACACTGACTGTATTTCTGTCTTATGCCAATCAATACACCAAACCGTTCAATGAGATAAGCTCGGTAATCTCGGAACTTCAGAATGCTCTTGCATGTGCGGCAAGGGTGTTTGAAATACTTGATGAGAGTTCCGAGACCGAAAAAGAGGACAGTATATGTCCCGATGGATGCAGCGGTAACGTCGATGTTAAAAATGTAGAGTTCTCATATACTGCCGACAGGGAGCTTATAAAGGATCTGAACATAAATGTAAAAAGCGGCCGGAGAGTTGCGATCGTAGGTCCTACGGGCTGTGGAAAAACGACCATTATTAATCTTCTGATGAGATTTTATGATGTTGATTCGGGTTCGATATGTGTTGACGGAGTCGATATCAGGGATATTAAACGAAAATGCTTAAGAGGCATGTACGGCATGGTCTTACAGGATACCTGGTTAAAGCGGGGAACGATAATCGACAATCTCAGGCTTGCCAAGCCGGATGCTACAGATGAAGAGATCATAGAAGCCGCAAAGGCAACTCATGCTCACGGATTTATCAGGAGACTTGAGAGGGGATATAATACCGTGATCGGTGAGGACGGAGACGGACTGTCTGCCGGACAGAAGCAGTTGTTGTGCATAACAAGGGTTATGCTGAACATTCCCCCGATGCTCATTCTCGACGAGGCGACCAGCTCGATCGATACCCGTACGGAGATGATGATACAGAGCGCTTTTGAAAAACTGATGAAGGGCAGAACGAGTTTTATAGTCGCACACAGACTCTCTACCGTCAGAAATGCGGATGTTATACTTGTAATGAAGGACGGAAAGATCATTGAGACGGGCGATCACAATACGCTTATGGCACGTGACGGTTTTTACAAAAAACTGTATACGGCCGGATCGGCGGTATCGTAAAGGAGAAAACAACATACATGAGCATGGAAGTCAACTGTGAGACATGTGCGAACTACATATATGACGAGGAATTTGAGGAATACTACTGTCAGATGAACCTTGATGAGGATGAATACGGAAGGCTTATGTCAGACAGTAATTACAAATGTCCGTATTACCGGTTCGGAAATGAATATGAGGTCGTATGGAAACAGATATAATAGTCTACGATGTTGTTGACAGTACAAATACGATCATCGAAGAGATGGCCGGAGAGGGCGCAGCGGAAGGTGCGTGTGTTGTCGCTTTTGCACAGACAAGTGGTCAGGGCAGGAGCGGCAGATCTTTTTATTCTCCTCCGGGAGGAAATCTGTATATGAGCTTTCTTCTTCGTCCGCGTAATGAGGATACAGGCATGCTGACGGTTACGGCTGCAGTGGCGACAGTTGAAGCGATCCGAAGTGTTTTTGATATCAGCACGGGGATCAAATGGGTGAATGATATTATATACAATGACAGAAAAGTATGCGGTATTATCGCCCGCGCCCAAAACTATTCAACGGATGACATGTATGTTACCGTCGGTATGGGAATAAATATATATGAAAGCGATGATGTGCCCGCAGACATAAAGGGAAGATACGGGACACTTACGGGGGAAAAATGTCCGCTTGATAAGGAAAAGACCCGGAAGCAGTCATTGAAACTGGCACGGACGATCCTTGATATTTTTATGGGTTATTACAAAAACGGTTTTTTGAATGTGATGGATAAATACCGCCAAAACAGTGTTGTGATCGGGCGCATGGTCGAATATGTACAGGGAGAGAGTACGAAAACAGCAAAGGTTACAGGCATAGATGATGACGGATCCATTATGCTCGATGAAAACGGACGGATAAGTTCATACCGGGACGGAGAGATAAGGATAAGGACGGCCGATAATCTTGCGTTATGAAATAGCAGAGTATATAATGAATCGGTATTTTTTGCTTCGGGAAAGGATGGGTGCTTATGGGCAGACTGTTTAACGATGAAGACGGTATGGACGAAGATAACTGTCTGATGATGTACAACAATGATTACAGTTTCTACAAACTTGTCCTTGATACATTTCGTCAGGATGCCGAAAGGACCCTTCAGGGAATGAAGGAGACATTTGCTTCAAAGGATATTGAAAACTACCGTGTATTCGTGCACGGACTCAAGGGTGCCGGGGGCTCGGCCGGAGCGTTGCGTCTTGTTGAGATGGCTACCGAATCCAATCAGCTGATCAAGGACGGAATGTGCGAAAAGGCTTTTGAATATCACGAGCCGTTGATAAATGAACTTGAAAGACTCATTAAGATCATACCGGAGCGTATAGCTTCTCATCAGGAGTGAAAGGAGAAAAAATGAGCATTATCATACCGGAGGGTTACAAAAGCCCTTTGTCCATCATAGAGACCGAGATCGCTATAAAGGAGGTAAAGGACTACTTTGAACGTATGCTTGCAAGGCAGTTGAACCTTACGCGTGTATCCGCACCTTTGTTCGTAACACCGGATTCGGGTCTTAACGATAACTTAAACGGTGTGGAACGACCTGTCAGCTTCGGGATCAGGGAACAGAATGACAGAGAGGTTGAGATCGTTCATTCACTTGCAAAATGGAAGAGGAAAGCACTCGGTGATTACGGTTTCAAGAGAGGCGAGGGGCTCTATACGGATATGACCGCGATCAGACGCGATGAAGATACTGATAATCTTCATTCGATATATGTCGATCAGTGGGACTGGGAATATATCATAAGCAAAAAGGACCGGACCGTATCAACTCTTAAGTCGATCGTAAAAAGGGTATATAACGCACTTATCAATACGGAAATATTTATCAATTCAAGACACCCGGAGATAGAATGCATTCTTCCCGAAAACATCAAATTCATCACCACCCAGGAACTTCTGGACAGGTGGCCGCAACTTTCGCCAAAGGAAAGAGAGAGGGAGGCAGCAAAGCAATACGGTGCGATCTTCCTTATGCAGATAGGAGATAAGCTTTCAAACGGGAAACCGCATGACGGAAGGGCTCCGGACTATGATGACTGGGCACTTAACGGTGATATCATAGTTTATTATCCTCTGCTGGATACCGGACTTGAGCTTTCTTCGATGGGAATAAGAGTTGATGAGGATTCGCTGACAAGACAGCTGAAGGCGGCAAAATGCACTCAGCGTGCAAAACTGCCGTTTCATAAAGCGATTCTTGAGGGAAAGCTTCCTTATACCGTCGGCGGAGGTATAGGTCAGTCAAGGATATGCATGTTCTTCTTAAGAAGAGCTCATATCGGAGAAGTACAGTCTTCGATATGGATGGAAAATGACCGCAAAAAGGCACTGGGTGCAGGAATAAATCTATTGTAAAGATCGGGAGAGAAGATGAGACAGTTTACTTCAAAAGAACTCAGAAACACATGGAAGGAATTCTATAAGGCAAGAGGCCATGTTGATGTCGGTGCAGTATCGCTTGTATCCGACGGATCAACGGGCGTTATGTTCAATGTGGCCGGAATGCAGCCTCTCATGCCGTATCTGCTTGGACAGAAACACCCGATGGGAACGAGACTGTGCAATGTTCAGGGATGTGTGCGTACGAACGACATAGATTCCGTCGGGGACAGGTCACATGTAACATTCTTTGAGATGATGGGAAGCTGGAGCCTGGGTGATTACTTCAAGCAGGAAAGATGCAAATGGAGTTATGAACTCCTTACCGAAGTGTTCGGATTTGATAAAGAGCATCTTGCCGCAACGGTTTTTGCCGGTGATGAAAATGCCCCCAGAGACGAAGAGGGAGCAAAATGCCGTATCGATTCGGGATTCCTGCCCGAGAACATATATTATCTTCCGGCGGAAGATAACTGGTGGGGACTTGAATACGGACCGTGCGGTCCCGATTCCGAGATGTTTTATATAGCCGATGTACCCGACTGCGGTCCCGACTGCGGGCCGGGATGTTCATGCGGCAAATACACTGAACTCGGAAATGACGTGTTCATGCAGTATGAAAAGCACAAGGACGGACACCTCACACCGCTTGCCAAGAAAAACGTTGATACGGGCTGGGGACTTGAGAGAAATCTTGCGTTTTTAAACGGTACAAAGGACGTATACAAGACCGATCTGTTTGCAACAGTCATATCCTATATTGAAAAGAGATCAGAAAGCAATTATGACGATGACAACTCCAACACACGTTCCATGCGTGTGCTGGCTGATCATATGAGAACATCGGTAATGCTTATCGGCGATGAAGCAAGGCTGACCCCTGCGAATACCGGTGCGGGTTATGTTCTCAGAAGACTCATAAGGCGTGCGGTCAGACACGGCAGGATACTTGGTCTTGCCACTGATGATTTCCTGCAGATCGCAAAGATATTTATAGATGAGATCTATTCCGAGAGTTATCCGAATCTTACCGCAAACAGGGAATTTGTTCTTACGGAGCTGAAAAAAGAGATCGACAGATTCACATCAACTATAGAAAACGGTATGAAGGAATTCGTCAAGATCTTGGAGCCTGTTCTTACATCTTCGGATAAGATGCTTTCCGGAAAAGATGCCTTTTATCTGTATGATACGTTCGGCTTCCCGCTCGAACTGACCGTTGAGATGGCAAATGAAAAAGGTGTCGGAGTTGATGAGGCGGGATTTGCCGCAGCCATGGATGAGCAGAAGCGCAAGGCCAGGGACAATGCCAATTTTGCACTCAGATCGTCAGCAGGAGATTTTGCAGTATTTGATGAACTGCCCGAAAGCACCGCTTCTGAGTTTACCGGATATGACAGGTACGAAGATGAAGCGAAGATCATTGCCATAGCAACCGATGTGCTTGCCGATACTGCTTCCAAAGGAACAAAATGTACGATCGTTACGGACAGAACACCGTTTTATGCAACCATGGGCGGCCAGAAGGGTGATTTCGGTCTTATAACAGGAAAGGGTACCTTCAAGGTTGAAGATACCGTCAAGCTGCCTCATAATATGATCGGCCATGTCGGTATTGTGGAGGACGGAACGATAAGTACCGGCGATACGGTTAAGCTTTCGGTTGACAAGTATAACCGGATGAGAACATGCATGAACCATTCAGCCACGCATCTTCTTCAGAAGGCTTTAAGGAGTGTTCTCGGGGACGAGGTCAAACAGCAGGGATCATATCAGGACGGAGAGAGAACCAGGTTTGATTTTTCGTTCGGCAGATCACTTACGGCAGAGGAACTCGTTAAAGTAGAGGACCTTGTTAATGAGAAGATATTCGAAGATCTGAAGGTCGATACGACGGTCATGTCGATAGACGAAGCCAAAAAGAGCGGTGCCATGGCTCTTTTCGGTGAAAAGTACGGACAGAGTGTACGTGTTGTCAGCATGGGCGATTTTTCCAAGGAACTGTGCGGCGGTACGCATGTTGAGTCAACCGGTAAGATACTCTGCTTCAAAATACTCTCGGAAGGCGGTATAGCAGCCGGAGTCAGAAGAATAGAAGGTATCACGGGGCCTGCGGTAAGAGAGCATTTCAAAAAGGTCGAAGATGATCTTTTACAGGCAGCGGCTATCGTTAAGGCAACACCCGCAACACTTACGGACAGATTGTCGAAGATGACGGCAGAGATCAAAAACTTAAACGGTGAACTTGAATCGCTGCGTTCGCAGGCGGCAAAGGATGCCGTTGGAGATATTTCCGAAAAAATAGTTGATGCCAAGGGATTAAAGCTTATATCGACTGTCATTCCTTCTGCTGATATGAACGGTCTTCGCGATCTTGCCGACGGCATGAAGGAAAAGTATTCCGATGGAGTTTTCGTTCTTTGCAGCGAA
Source organism: uncultured Lachnospiraceae bacterium (assembly GCA_902775485.1). Lineage (GTDB taxonomy): Bacteria > Bacillota > Clostridia > Lachnospirales > Lachnospiraceae > UBA2868. Next base: position 2,630 of record CACYMJ010000022.1, on the reverse strand, counting down.
AATGACGGTAAGGTCAGTCTCGTTGTTATGTGCGGAGATGATGCCGTAAAGAAGGGGGCTCATGCCGGAAATCTCATTAAAAAGCTGGCTCCGATGGTAGGCGGAGGCGGAGGCGGCAGACCCAATATGGCGCAGGCCGGCGGTAAGAATGCATCGGGTATGAACGATATGATCGCTGCCGCTAAGGATATGCTCGAGGAAATGCTTTGATTTTTTTCTTGACTATTGTATTTGCAGTGTTTATAATTCACTCAGTGCAAAAATGGTACCCACGGGTCAGCACAATCTATGACTTGAGGGGAGGGTTGTAAAGTGGCAGAAGTAATCGTAAAAGAGAATGAAAGCTTGGACAGTGCGCTGCGCCGCTTCAAGAGAAGCTGTGCTAAGGCCGGAATCCAGCAGGAGATCCGCAAGAGAGAGCACTATGAGAAGCCCAGTGTAAAGCGTAAGAAGAAGTCCGAAGCAGCAAGAAAAAGAAAATATAACTGATATATACCCCCGGCAGTGCCGGGGGCTTTTTTTGCCTTTTAGGGCCTTGGAAACGATTTTTGAAAAATCTTCTTTTTTTATTCGGTATGTCATGCTATAATACCATATGTTGTATGAGCGGCAGCGGCCGCAACAAAATATTGCAAAGGATACCGCTCAAAGTGATATATATATGTATCATCGTACTGGCTGCCCTGATATTGTTCGTTATAAAAGAGAGCAGCGGATACAATATAGTTGAATACTACATCGGTACGGATAAGGATATCACTCCGTTCAGATTCGTAATGCTTTCGGACCTTCATGATACCGATGTTACACATGATAATAACAAGGCTCTTCTTGCATCGATAGACAATATCGATCCTGATTTTGTAATACTTGCGGGAGATATGATAACGAGTTACAAAAACAGAGGGCGTAATCCGGAGAGGGCTTATGACTTTTTGAAGAACCTTGCGGCTGCTCACAAGGTCTATTACGGGCTCGGCAATCATGAACAAAGATACATGGCCGAACCGGAAAGATATCCGGAAAGGTTTGAACGTCTGAGAAAGGTCGCAGCCGAAGCCGGGATATGTTTGCTGTCGGATGAGTATGTGCGTATCGATGATCGAAGGATAGGAATATACGGTTTTAATATTCCGATCGAGAACTATAAGAGAGCGGTATCGGTACATCTTGATCCGGCGATAATATCCGACAGATTCGGTAAGGTCGATAAAAACGATTTTAATATACTTATCGCACATCATCCGGGATTTTTTGACGAATACGCCTCATTTGGCGCCGATCTTGTGCTTTCGGGACATCTTCACGGCGGTATCGTGGCAATACCCGGAATAGGCGGCGTGATATCTCCGCAGTTAAAGCTTTTTCCGAAATATGATTTCGGGAAATACGAAAAGGATGATACGACCATGATCGTCAGCCGCGGAATCGGCTGGCATTCGATACCGATAAGAATATTCAATAAGGCTGAGGTGGTTTGTATCACCGTAGGGCCGAAGAGAGGAATACAAAATGGCAATTAATGTTAAGCTTGAAAAGTTTGAAGGACCGCTTGATCTTCTGCTTCATCTGATAGAGAAGAATAAGGTTGATATATATGATATTCCGATCGCGCTTATTACCGACCAGTATCTCGAATATCTGAAGCAGATGGAGATCGAGGATCTTAATGTGATGAGTGAATTCCTTGTCATGGCGGCTACGCTTCTCGATATAAAGGCAAGAATGCTTCTTCCTGTTGAGCCGGGTGAGGAAGGCGATGAGGAAGATCCGAGGGCTGAACTTGTCGAAAAACTTATCGAGTACAAGATGTACAAGTATATGTCGTTTGAACTGAAGGACAGACAGATAGATGCCGTCAGGAACGTATATAAAAGTGCAACGCTTCCCAAGGAAGTGCTTGAATACGTTGAGCCTATAGATTATGAAAAGCTTGTCGGCGACGTTGATCTTACCAAGCTCAATGAGATCTTCAGATCCGTTGTCAGAAAACAGACAGATAAGATCGATCCCGTAAGGAGCAAGTTCGGAAACATCCAAAAGGATGAGATCAATCTTGAGGAAAAGCAGCTCTATATTGAGATGTATGTACGTACACACAAGAAGTTTTCGTTCAGGGCACTTCTTGAAGAGCAGCCGACGAAGATGGAGATAGTGGTCACCTTCCTTGTCATGCTTGAAATGATGAAGGTCGGTAAGATCAGGATAGTTCAGGATAATCTGTTCGATGATATCATGATCACTTCCATGGCCGCATAATATCTTAGGTTGTTTGAGGATTTATATGAAAAAGGATTTTGAGGAATCATTAAAGGAAAATATCGATATGATGGATATTGCCGTGCCCGAAGAGGACACTGCCGAAGAGAAGCCGGTCAGGGCAGACCATCCCGAGGCAGCCATTTCGGCGATTTTGTTTGCCATGGGTGATTCTGTTGAGATCAAAAAGCTCAGTGAGGCAACGGGCTATACCGAAGAAGAGGTCAGAGAGATCATTGGCAGGATGAAAGCTAAATATGAGCGTAACAAGGATTTCGGGCTTACCATCGTTGAACTTGATAACAGTGTTCAGATGTGTTCCAAAACCGAGATGTACGAATATCTGATAAGGGTCGCAAAGATACCGAAGA
>CACYMJ010000021.1 GCA_902775485.1 uncultured Lachnospiraceae bacterium | reverse complement strand
TGTCTGGAAAAGGTATGATCTGTACTGATAAACATTTTCAACTGCAGATGCTATACCCTCGGTAAACCATGTCGGAAAACTGTCATTCGAACTGAAAGATCCGCGTCTTGTGTAGTCATCCATGAAAGCATGCATCATCTCATGAACTATGGTATTGTCAAGATTGTCCCTCTCCGACTGTTTTAATATCCAGTTTCCCGTGACGGTATCCTTCTCCATATAAGTTTTTGTATCGATACCGATAACATACTTGAATATCTGATCCCCGGAAACATCCGAAAGATAGCCTCCCGACACATAAGCAAGCGCACCGTCGGGTGTTTCGGGCGGATTGTCAGATCCGTCATCCAACACACCGCTCTCATAATAGACATACAAACCTATCTCTTTACCGAGTGCGGATTCCGGTGCGTTCTTATACGCATCGAAAGAATTTCTGAGCAGATTGACGGCCTGCGGTTCGAGCTTGTTTTTGATCAGAGTGACCAGTTGCTCAAGTGCTTCGGGACCGATGATCTCTATGGCCTCTTCCGAGCAGTGTATGCGAACCTGTTCCGGAACCTGAGGCTGTGTATCCTCTCCGCTTCCACCTGATGTACTGCCTGATGACGAGCTGCCTGAATCCGTCCGGGTCTCCTGTACCGGCGATGATCCGCTCCCGTCATGTCCCGGATAGACAGCCGGCATTTTCGCTTCTTCCGCATAAGGTTGCGTAACGGCTTTTTTAACGGAAGACATAAACGTAATGTATGTAATGCCATTTTCGGCATCGATTATATAAACCGGAAGTTCCCCGCCCAGAAGTGCAGTCACAAAATCGGGCAGTTTAACAGATAAGCCGGTATTTGATCCGTCGGTTTTTATCGTATATCCGTCAGGAATAAAAAATGCAAAGTGAGGGATGTATGTTCTGCCGGGTTCAGCCGTATATGCCGTATTTCCAAGGTCATCCGTCCATATGACAGGTATCTCCCATGTCACATTCTGATCGGTACGGACCCTTGCCTTAAAATCAAGGTCTTTTCCTGCAACAGGCCGGGACAGATCAGTGATCCTGAATCCCGAAAGTTCGGTTACATTACTCTCGGCCGCAACACCCTGTGCCGCATTTACGTTCACGACGCAAAGCTTGCATGAGAGCATTGCAAATATCAGCAGGACCGCCAACAATCTTAATCTTCTCAATCTCATTTTCTCTTCATCCCCTCTTGTATCATGCCAAAACCGCGATACGGTCTCCTGAAAAAAGGCTGTAAAAAACCATATCATATATTATTTCGGCATAAGACGGCATAATCTGAACCCTGAAATACGAAGATCAGTCAGAAAAAACCGGTACCGGTATCGATCACCTGCTCTGTGCAGGTACTCCTACGGCTTTTTGTATATATTCAAACAGCTTTTTGCTCGTGGCTTCGTCGTTGTGCACCCCGTCAACAGTAACGAATCTCACATTCTTATATGAATCGATATATCTTGCCCGGGGTACGATCTTTTGCATATACCGGTTAAAGTCAACTATCGTACTGTTATTATATCCGAATCCGATATCCTTATCCTCCTCTATCGGATTGATGCTCATGAAATAAACATCCTTCCCGTCGGCAAGAAGTTTCCTGTACAGTTTCCCGTAATCCCGGACTCTTTCCATATCATTAAGTCCGGATGCTATAACATATTTCCAGTCGGTACCTGGATAAACCGATTCGACCTTTTCGGCCTCGGGTATTGCCATTCCGGCCAGGAATCCATACCCTTCCCCTCCGCAGGATATCGCAACATAGTTTTCAATGTTATCATTTATACCAATAAACCTTGCCATATAACAGGTTCTGGAGTCGCCCAGTATGATAACGCCTTCGCGGCAGTCTCTCGCTTTTGTCAGATCAGGCGTCTGTACTATGATATCCTCTGCGATCTCAACGCTTAAACCCTTTTCCATTCTGTCCATGATATCGCGTATCACCGCGGTCGGAAGTTTAAGAGTATATGCATATACATCGCCTGCCGGGATCAGTGCTGCAATACATACCAGCAGGCTCAAAACGGTTGTGATTGGTTTTTTCATACAATCTTTTCCTCGAATTATTATGACACTTCTGTGACATTATCTATGATATTATAATGCCAAACAAAAGGATCGGGCAATGCCCCGGGAGAAGGAGGTACATAATTATGAAGAAAATGAATGACAGCGAACTGAATAATGTTAACGGTGGTCTTGTAGTATATGCCCAGGGACTTCCTGAATTCAATCCCGCATGTCCGTGGGAGGTCATAGAGAACGGTTCCGGAAATGTCCTCGGTATGTTTTGGTCACGTGATGAAGCGTGTGCATTCGCAAGATCTCTCGGACCCAATGAATATAACGCAATGGAGGTCGATATCTATACGGTATCGGATATCCGCAGTAAAAAAGCCAATCCGTAAGGCTTTGCAAAATAACAGACCGGATCATTCATGCCTGCATGAGATCCGGTCTGTTAATTTTTGTCTCCTGCAAATACCAACCCGGTATAGCGAAGATCACTTCTATTTTATCGTATAGTATTCGTCCGGAACACTGATCTTTGTGATTCCCATATAGCGCCCCGGATTCCCGAAAATGTATGTATCCTGATAAACCAGGAAGATATTGTCATATGCTTTTCCGGTTTCGGCATTTGTATATTTTGCACCGTTCCATTCGGTCTCGGGTGTATAGATCTTATAGGCCTCCCTGATGGCATTAAGGTCGGTAAGCTCCGATCTTCCCAGCAGAACATTTCGTGCGTGTTCCGCAAGACCCGCAGAATTCGCAAATCCGTATGAGGACGTCCATGTACCGAATCTGCCTGCCCCGCCTGCTGCAACGATCGCTTCCTCAACTTCAGATGTTATCTTGCCGAAATCTCCGTCCGCACCTGTAAGATCAAGATCGAGTGCTCCCGGATATCCCATGAGCGGAGACGGAAGGTCTGCCTCGATAAAGTATCCTCCGTTTTCGATAAGTCCCTTGATAAGCGGCTCGGTATGAGCATCGTTCGTACAAAAATACGCTGAGCTTTTTCCGTACTTTTCAACCCACTCGGGTACATGCTCTGTTATGTATTTCTGTGCTCCGGGAACTCCGACCTCGGTAGTGGGATCGGGTGCTTCTTCCATGGCAAACGTCATTCCGAATTCTTCACATGCAGCCTTCATTATATTAACGCGTCTTGCATATGTTTCATATGACAGATGTCTCGGGAACGAGATATGGACAAAAGTATCGCAGCCGAGCTCATGCGCGGTCCTTATCATCAGATATCCTCGTGAGACAAAGTCGTTATTGACCACCAGATCAGCCAGATCGCCCATCTCTTCAAAAACATCGAACGTCTCTCCCGCAATACATAAGATATCCGGCCTCTTTTCCTTTATCCTTCGAAATGCCTCATCTGTTCCTTCAACAGCCTGATTGACAATGATGGCTTTCATTTTGGGATCGTCCGCAAGCCCGGTTATAACGCCTATCGTGGTCTCCGCCTCGTCTGTGAAATTATCCGGATAAATCGCCAGAGTTACCTTGTCCGGGCCGTATTTTTTCTGGAATGCTTCGGCACCTCGTCTGTCATCCTCAGATTGCGAAAATGAGCCGGTAACGATACCGATGCGAAAATCTTCAGAATCATCTGCATCCCCTGCCGGTGTCTCATCGGCTGCAGGCTCTGCTTCCGGTTTTTCCTCGGATACCTGTGCTTCTTCCTGTGTATCAACTGTGGCTGCGCTGTCACCTGAACTTGTGCAGGCCGTCATGGAAAAAGCAAACATAGCTGCCATGATAATACATAGTCTCTTCTTCATAATGTTCTCCTTGATGTATGATATTTATGTTCTGTTCTTCTCAACGTACTTCGCCGCACTGTCCATATCTTTGACAAATACACCCTTATATCCGCCACCGAGCAGTTCCTTAAGGGCACGTAACTTTTCAGTCGATGAAGAAACTGCTATGACAACGGGTTTATCACCATCATCAGCTTCTTCCCTGACCGGTTCGGCCTCATTTTGTATAAGAGACGGGTCCAGATATTTGATGAGCATCTCTTCAAGAGCTTCATAAATAACAGGTTTGCTAAGATAATCCGAAAATCCTTCTTTGATATAGTTCTCTCTCGCCCCGACGATCGCGTCCGCTGTAAGAGCTATGACCGCCGTGTTTTTTGCAAGATCATCCTTCTTCATTGCCTCAAGCGTCTGTACTCCTGACATCCCGGGCATCATCTGATCAAGGAATATAAGATCAAATGAGCGCTCCTTCAGTATCTCTATACACTCCTTACCTGATTCGGCTGTTGTGACCCCTATCTTTGTGTCTTCAAGCAATGCTTCAAACACCTCAAGGTTCATATCATTGTCATCAACGACAAGGATCTTCGCTTTCGGTGCAACAAGCGCCGGCTTATATTCTTTGCCGGTATACTGCATTTTCGAGAGATTATCCGCAAAATCTCCGACGGGAGTCCTGTCTATGGCTTCCTGCTTCATCCGGACCGTAAACGTTGTTCCCTCGCCGTATTTGCTGTTGACACCGATCGTACCTTCCATCATTTTCACAAGGCGCATCGTGATGTTAAGGCCAAGTCCGGTTCCTTCAATGTTCCTGTTCTTATCCTCATCAAGTCTCTGGAAAGACCCGAACAGCTTTCCGAGGTCTTCATTCTTTATTCCTATTCCGGTATCTGACACTATCACCCACAGCATGCCGGTGGCATCGTCATATGAAACATCAATGGAAACCCTGCCTTCATGAGTATATTTGATCGCGTTGTTGATAAGGTTTAACATGACCTGTCTTACCCTTATCTCGTCCCCGCGAAGAACGGAAGGGACGTCCCTGGAAACTTTAAGATCATATGTAAGGCCCTTATCCGTTGCTTTCTTCATTGTCATGTTCACGACATCGTTCATCACCGATGCAAATCCGTATTCAACAGGGATAAGTTCCATCTTGCCCGATTCGATCTTGGAGAAGTCGAGTATGTCATTGATTATCGACAGCAGCGTCTTGCCTGCACTTTGTATATCAAGCGCATATTTACGCACCTTATCGGATACCTTCTCGCGGAGGATCATCTCATCCATACCGATGATCGCGTTCATTGGAGTTCTGATCTCATGCGACATGTTTGCCAGAAAATCACTCTTAGCCTTGTTGGATGCATTTGCAGCATCCTTCTCAAGCTCAAGCACCTTACGTTCGTATGCGGTCTTCTGCTCCTCGAGCTTCATCTCCTCCATCTCTTTGTTGTATTTCTGCTCATTCCGGTGTCCGACATAATAGATAGTGGTGATCATCAGGAATATCAAGGCGCAGATCACTATGATGATCACGCGCTGGCTTCTTACTTCCGAATACAGATCATGATCACTCACGACAAGTACCGTATTCCAGTCATTTGCAATCCTGTTGACATAGACCGTGCTCGGTTCTCCTTCCCATGTATATGGAAAGCTTCCCGAATCAGCCTCCTTAATTGCATCCAGAAACTTGCTGCCACCTTCCGTATCACATATATTGGTGCCCTTTTTGGATTCATCCCGGTGAGCTATAAACATACCGTCAGAACTGATCACAAAACCATATCCCTTACCGTTAAGGGTAAGTTCACTCATCATCGACTGTATACCCTTAAGCTGGACATCAAGTGCGATAACGCTTTGTCTGTCCGGCAGCATTCTGCATACCGATACTATAAGATTGCCTGTCTGTGCATCGATATATGGCATTGTAAATACAACACTTCCATCGGCTGACATTGCCTCAATGAACCAGTCACGGCTCTTTGGATCATATCCTTCCGGAGGTACCCAGTTAAGACCGTCAATATATTTACCCATTATATGGCCATAGATCCCCGTATAATTCTCATCGAACTGCTCAGTAACATTATTCGTTTCATCCACAAGGAATTCATGTATCCTTGCCGAGGTAGTTCCGCTTATGAGCATGTGGTGTACGCTGTCACCGGCAACGTGCAATACGTTTTCCGCTGTGTTTAAATGATTGTTGATCATCGCGGAGACCGTCAGGATTCTGTCTTCCATTACGGCATTCGAGTTTGAAACCGCAACGTTATACATAAGCCTTGTCGTGTAGATCACCATGACAGTCATGAATATGAACAGAAAGATCATGGGTATGATCATCCCCGTCTTTCTGCGCTCCCTTATCTTTATACGTTCTTTTATCCTGTTATTGACAATATTCTCCATCTGTATTGCTCCCGGATATTTTCACATACCTTTCTACACAATGTTCATGATGCCGGAGGTCTCATGAGTCTTAAGATATTTATCCTTTGCGGCTTCCCCAACCACACATACACATTTATATATGCCGTCAAGTCTTATCTTCTCCTGCTTCAGTTTTTCCGAATCATCGCCCCATATCAGCATTACGGGAAGCTCATCCGCGCCGCTTGGCGACAGCTGTTTTTCCTTCGGAATATACTCTTTGAGGACCGCCTCAAGAACTTCGTATTTAACAGGTTTGGATATATAATCCGTGAATCCTTTTGCCAGATAGCTTTCCTTGGCACCGATGATCGCATCCGCCGTAAGCGCGATGACCGGAGTTCCCTTCAGTATATCAAGCCTTACCATCTCATTTAACGCCTCTTCCCCGCTCATGCCCGGCATCATCTGGTCAAGAAGGATGCAATCATATTTTGTGTTCTGAACCTTCTCTATACAAGCTGCTCCCGACTCCACATAATCAGTGGGGATCTTTGTATCCCTAAGAAGCCCTTCCATTACATCAAGGTTCATTTCATTATCATCGACAACCAGCAGTCGGGCTGACGGAGCGTACAATCCCACCTCATCCGTTTCCATGTTTCCGAGATATTCCCTGACTGCCTTGGAAAATACTCCTATCGGAGAAGCCTTGACTACCTTCTGGGGTACCGTGACGGTAAATACACTTCCCCTGCCGTACTCACTTTCAAACGATATCTTCCCTTCCATCATCTGAAGCAGGCTGTTCGTGATATGAAGTCCCAGACCCGTTCCTTCTATGCTGTGGTTTTTCCTCTCATCAAGCCGTTGAAAGCTCTTGAAAAGCTTGTCCTTGTCCTCCTCCTTTATACCCATTCCGGTATCGGTAACCCGGATGATCAGATTGATATAATTGCCCATCATTACGGATTCCGAAGATATTTCAACCGAAACACTGCCTTCCTGCGTATACTTGATGGCATTGTTGATGATGTTCAGCATTATCTGCCGTATCCTGATCTCATCTCCCTCAAGCACTGAAGGGATCGATTCGGACACATTGTAATTAAATGCAAGGCCTTTCTTCTTTGCCCTGTGCATTGTCATATTCAGAACATCGTTAAGAACCGAGGCTATATCATACTCCCCCGGAACTATCTCGAAATTTCCGGATTCTATCTTGGAAAGATCAAGAATATCGTTGATTATCGAAAGCAGTGTATTGCCCGCGCTCTTGATCTCAAAAGCATAATCCCTTATCCTGCTCTCCTTCGTATCCCTGATGATCATCTCATCCATACCGAGAATCCCGTTAAGAGGTGTCCTGATCTCATGGGACATATTTGCCAGGAAATCATCCTTGGCCTTATTTATATGCTGCAGTTCATTTGCCTCCAGCCTTATCCCGATAAGCTGTTTTATCGTATGGATTATGGAACAGATCATAAAAGCGAACAGACCAAATGCCATGAACAATCCGGAAAACACTCCGTTATGGGCAAATGCATATGCAAATATCTGAATGACCGCTGATATTGCAAGGAGAACAAATCCGGCCGCCACAAACCTGTACGAATACAACAGATGTTTCCTAAGATCCAGTACGAGCGTCGCAAACATGATGATGATCCCGATAAGGGCACATATGGCGGAACCATTAAAGCTTTTAACGAGAGGTACCGCTCCCGAAACGAAGAGTGCAGCACATACAACAAAATTTGCTATCGCGATGATGCCCGCACAGCCAAGCAGCTTTGCGTATCGCCCTTTTTGAAGGGAATCAAGGAATACAAAAAACGGAAGCGGCATGACCATTACCATCAAAAAAGGTATGTCCGACATGACCGAAATATTCCTCGTATAAAACTGTCTGAATATCGAGTTGGACAGCACCCAGCAGGCGCCTATTATAACACCGATGGACAGGTGTTCCATCTCCAGGTATTTTTTGTGAATGAGCTTGTACGTTACGGCTGCGATCAGGCATATGACACCCAGAAGCATGAGAGCCATCCCGACAAACAGCTCCAGACCGTACGTTCTGAACAGGTGAGCAAGTATTCCCAGTCTGGTACCGATATATGTTTCATATACCATGCCGGAATTATACTCATAGTGTACGCGGAGCACTTTTCCGGCATCCTCGGGATATACGGAAGCCATAACATAGCATTCGGCGGAACGGTCTCCAAGAAGGCGGTAGTCCTCGGTTTTGTATACCGCTCTTTCTTCTCCGTCAACCCAGACCTCCATATCCATTCCGCGAAAGCACAATACGTTGTAGTCTTTGTTAAAATGCTCCGGGAGAGTTGTTTCAAGAACAATGTCGGAATCAGTATTCCCGGGAACGGCAAACGGCTCTTTGGTCCCATCAGAACAGACCTTCTCCCATTTATCTCCCGGAAGAGTGTCACAGATATCTCCGTTTACCGGTGTATTTGCCGGCATGAATATCTCACCGGCGAATATATATCCGAATACTGTTATAAGAATGATCGCAAGGATCGTTTGTATCTTCTTCAATATCTGCAGCCTATTCTATCGCCGGAGCGATCTGTCTGATGATCCCGGCAGCCTCGTCATACATAAAATCCTCAATAAAAGCAGCTGCCTCCTTAAGTTTTTCTGTCTGAGTCAATCTGAAAGGATAACCGGACAGTACCTTTGTCAGCCTCTTTGCCTCTTCATCGTCAAAATCATCGAGCGCCTCCAGAAGTCTATCAACCGTTTCCCTCGCAACTTCAGCCGATATCTCGTCGGCAGCACGAACATCTCCCATAGATCCTATCGGGGCAAGTTTTTGAATGAGCTCGTCATACTCTTTTAATGCAACTTCATTCTGGGGTTCGATCAGTCCGATCTCGTTATTTCTTGCAGCCGTCTCAAGAGTCTCAAACAGCGTCGACAGATCCCGCGCTCCTATCATCTTGGCGTTACTCTTAAGCGCATGAACCGTGATCATATAGTTCTCATAATCTTTGGCCTGAAGATACTCACACACCTTTGCCCTGTTCTTTTCATAATTCTTATAGAACCGCTGAAGGGCAGAAATGTACTTGTCCTGTCCGCCCGTATATGAGATCCCCGTTTCCGTATCAAGTCCGGTTTCACTAAGCCATGTAATATCCATTTCTCTTTCACCCCAATATGTCTATGATCTTGGCCACAAGCTCGGATTTTTTCGCGGGTTTTACCACATAACCCTGCGGTTTAAGCTCGGCAAGTGTCTTTAATACCTTATTCTTCTCGGTCATGCCGGTAAGAAAAACGACCGGTATATCCTCCCAGCCCGATGTATCATGAATGTTACGAAGGACCTCGGGACCATCCATCATCGGCATCAGATAATCGAGCAGTATAATGTCCGGCGTTTTCTTGGCAAGATATTTGAATGCGGCAACTCCGGACTTGACGCACGTGACATCGTAGAACTCCTCAAGCTGCTCTTTGATATGTACAAGCTGCTCCGTATCATCATCAACGACCAGTATCTGTTTTCTCCGACTTCCTCCGCCGTCATTGACATACTCCCTGAAGGCCGACAGATTGTTGTCTTTTGTATCTTCAATGGTTTTTTCTATTTCAGACAGTTTTTCATAAAGTGCGAACAATGATACCGGCCTTGACAGGAAGAACACCCTTTCAAGTTCGGTATATTTCATGAACATCTTCTCGTCATCACTGTCAGTAACAACTATCGTCGTGATGTTTCCCTGAGAGAGTGCCGATCTCATCACATTGTATGCCTGTACCGTGACCGACGACTCATCTCCGAGGCATATGATAACAACCTTCGGAAGCTCCGATATCATAAGATCGAACAGTGCTGTTTTGTTCGGATCGCATTTGATCGTTACGTATCCTCTGTCCGTCTCAAGATGTTCACATATATCACTTGCAACCTTACGGTTTTTTCCCGTAACCAGTACTTTTAACTGCATATCCGACCCTTTTTACACTTTCTGCTGTTTAAGGATGAGCTCGAGCTGATCGTTCATCTCATTGACTGTACGTTTCCAGTAGAGATAATTGAAGAGCCATATGAACACGTATATGACAACGTAGATCAGCATTGCTATCGCAAAATCCGCACTCCACGTAAACCATTTCATCGGAAGCTCGATCGCAAGTATCGTGGCAAGAGTGATCGTGGCATGTACAACAGTTGACTTTGTCAGGCCCCAGCTTTCGATCTCATATACGGTCATCGCACCGCAAGGTATCAGTCCATGTATCCCCGACATGATGATATGAAGGGCGAAGCTCCTGTTTGCGAGATCGTCCGGAGAATTTAACATCCACATCACCATTCCGACAGTCATTCCGGCTATGATGCCTATAAGTGAGTTTATTAAGAATCTGCTTTTTAATTCCATCTTCTAAACCCCCTTTATGCTGTTTTGCTTAAGCAGCGCCTTGATCTGCTTGACGCGGCTGCGTGATACCCACGATTTGATACCGCAGTCGAATTCAACACCGATCGTTCCCGCAAGGTTAAAATCAAAGCTCTTAACCTTGTACAGATTGATGATCTCCGACTGGGATATTCGAAGGAATCTTGAAGCATTAAGAACATCCTCCAGGCCGGCCAGGGTTCTTTTTACCGTATATGCTTCTCTCTCCGTCTGAATTACGATCTTACGCCCTTCCGTATGTACTCTTACGATGTCCCTCTGAGAGACAAATACAACCGCATCATCCTTTACAGCCGCTATCTGCGGAAAATCGCTGTGGGATGCATCCTCGATCGCACAAATGATATTCTCGACCTGCTGTGTGTTTGACCTGGTTTTGATCGTAACAAGCGGATCTGCATATCGTTCATCAAGGACTACCTCGATCTCTACCATATCTTTCATCTGTTCACCGTCCGTTTGCTGAAAATATAATAACTATAATTATATGATATCAATTAAGGCTCCGTCTGCGACGTGTTTATTCGGTGGATTTTCGTGTTTATTCGGTATTTCTCCTAAACGTAATTGTGGAGAAGGATACTTTGATATCCTTCTCCACATCATTACCGCTGTTCCTTTACGGAATATATTATTTTACCTTATCCCACCATACCGGATATACGAGGCCCTGTGTCTGGCCAAGCTGCTCCGCAGTTTTTAACATCAATATATATTCCGCGTCAGAGAGAAACTGGGTCTCTTTACATCCATCGCACTTCCAGCTGTCAGTTCCGTACGGATTGGCTTCCTTACGCATGGGCTTTCCGCATTTCGGACATGTTGCTTCATATTCTCCGCCCAGACCTCCTGATATCTTACCGAGAATATCATCCGCGATCTTTTTATCATCTAAACCGCTCATTCCGATCCCTCCTTATCCTTTTTGGCCTTATCGAGATCCCTGCGGATCATCGCGAATGCGCATGATGCAACTCCGCCAACCATCACAGCCAGCCAGCTGTGAGCAAAATCATTGGCCAAAAATCCCCATAGCAGCATGATCACCACCGATGTCATGCTGATAATGGCACAGATCGTTCCTGTCTTAATATCCTTCATATAAATACCTCCTTGTATTTTTCAAAAAATGAAGATACATGGATATTATATATTACAGGAGCACGGAATACGCCTGTTTACGACATTCGGTTGATTATTGGGGGCATTCGGTAAATGAGGCGCTTTTACGATAGTTCCGGATTCTTATGTACTGACGATCAAAGTCTGGCAGTTATCCTTATCATCTTTTAAAACGTATACAGCCGTGTGTTTTTCAAGATACTTGCGTGCGCTTTCCTCGTCTTTTACAAATACACCTTTATACCGGTCATTAAGTATTTCCTTGAACCCTTTCAGGTTTTCGGCGGAATCGCTTATCATAAGGATCGTCTTTTTATCATCGGTGTCAGGGCTTTTTCCTTCTGAGGCTTCGAACTGTTCTTTTGAGACGATCAGACTGCTGTCAAGGTATTTTGCCAGAATGCCTTCAAGTTCCGGGAACATGACAGGTTTTGACAGATAATCCGTAAACCCTTCTTTGATATATGAGTCTTTGGCGCCGACTATGGCGTCTGCTGTAAGCGCTACCACGGGCGTGCCCTCTGCAAGTTTCTCATCGAGTATGATATTAAGTGTTTGTGTTCCCGACATTTTCGGCATCATCTGATCAAGAAGGATAAGATCAAATTTGCGCATTTTCAACATATCGAGGCATTCCTGTCCGGACAAAGCGGTAGTCACCTTTATCTTCGTTTCGCTCATAAGGTCCGTGATGACTTCAAGATTCATTTCGTTATCGTCAACGATGAGGACATTTGCCTTGGGAGCAATAACGACAGGAACATATTCCTCTGCGGTAACCTGTGCCTTTTCAAGGAGTTTCGTGTAATCTCCTATAGGTGTTGGATCGATTACCTCCTGATCGACCGATACGGTAAAAGTGGATCCCTTTCCATACTCGCTTTTTACGCTTATACCGCCACCCATAAGTTCGACCAGCTGTTTTGTAATATTAAGTCCCAGCCCGGTACCTTCGATCTTACGGTTTCTTGTTTCATCAAGGCGCTGGAAAGAGGAAAAAAGCTTATCCATATCCTCCTCTTTGATACCCATTCCCGTGTCCGCGACGCTAAAGCTCAAACGATCTGTCTCGCGATCAAAACTGAAATGAAGACCGATGCTGCCCTGCTGCGTGTATTTGATGGCATTGTTTGTAAGGTTCAGAATGATCTGACGGATACGTATTTCATCGCCGCTTAGGACGGACGGGATATCGGGATCTACTGCAAGGTTGTATAAAAGACCTTTTTCCTCAGCCTTTTTCATTGTCATGTTTACAATGTCATTAAGTACAGAGGCAAAATCGTATTCGATCGGAACAAGCTCCATTTTCCCCGATTCAATCTTGGAAAGGTCAAGAATATCATTAATGATGGAAAGAAGAGTCCGGCTTGCGGTCTTTATATCACCGGCATACTTGCGTATTTTGGGCTCATCCGTCTCGCGAAGGATCATCTCATCCATTCCTATGATCGCATTCATAGGGGTACGGATCTCATGCGACATGTTGGCAAGGAAATTGCTCTTTGCGAGATTGCCCTGATCCGCTGCTTCCTTTGCGGCAAGGAGTTGCTCTGAGTAGTCCATCTGATGCAGCGTGTTCAGGTGGTACTGCACCATGATATAGGTCGTGACCAGTGCCTGTGCAAAATACAGGACCGGGAATCTTTGAAGCATCGTCTCCGAATAATTGTTTTCGACAAGATGTCTTAGAGGGGTGTAGAATACGACGAAATACAGGACTACAAAATAGGCGGAGAGAGAAACTCCTGATTTGACACTCCCGAAATACGCGAGCGCAAGCGGAAGGAGCAGTGTCCAGAGTATGGCGAATCCGTTAGTGGAAAAAAACGTGTCATATGTATAGTTGATCATGAAATATAACGTCGCCGTAATAATGGTCAGGCGACGATCTTTTTTGACAGCGGTGAAAAACAAAGCAAACAACCCCGATATTACTCCGAGAACAGCCGTGGATGCTTCACGCAGGTAACCTTTGTTCAGGTTCATATATCCAGTGACTATACTCAGAACCACAATGAGTACGCTGCCGAACGCAAGCCCGCGAAGGTTGGCTTTGTATCTTTCGCCGGTAAAGATACTTCGTCCGAGTTCCTTCCAAATGTTTTTCAGATATCTGATCATGGCACGATTCCTTTACGTATTAGTGTATTATTGCATTACGACGTCTCATTATCAACAGCATTTGGGCATTCGGATACATATTGGGGCAGATTGGTAAAAACGGTCATGAGTATAAAAGAAAAAACCCCGGAAGGCCTTATTTCAAGCACCTTTCTAGGGGTTTTATAATAAGCAGGGTACGGGAATCGAACCCGCCTCCTCGGCTTGGGAAGCCGATGTACTACCGATGTACTAACCCTGCAATGATCATAGCCTTTTCAAACTCTGATTATTCTATCACAACAAAGATGATAAGTACAGCCGCCGCCATAGTTACAGTTTCATTTCATATTCTGCGATCGGTATGGGCTTGCTGTAATAATATCCCTGTATCACTTCGCACCCGAGATCCCTGAGACTGTCCACCTGACTCTTTGTCTCGGCACCTTCCGCAAGACATACGAAATCAAGTTCCTTCGCAAGGGATACAATATGCCTGATGACCACCAGATCCTCGTTCCTGTCATTTCCGGTACCTATCTTGTCGACAAAGCTCTTATCTATCTTGAGCGTATCAAGAGGCATCTGGGTCAACAGCGAAAGTGATGAATAACCCGTTCCGAAATCATCCATTGATATCCGAAATCCCTGTTTGCGAAGTCCGTTAAGAACACTGAGCATACGATCCGTATCATCATATGTTGCGCTCTCCGTAAGCTCAAAATCTATGAGAAAGTGATCCACGCCAAACGTATCAACTATTCCCGTCAGATGCGAGATAATTCCCGGATCATACAGGCGGTTTCTTGAGAGATTGACAGAGATAGGATAAAGCTCTCTTCCCTCGTTTTTCCACCTCGCAAAAGTTGCACAGACTTTTTGAAGGACGATATCATCGATCTTACCGATCGATCCGTCTCTTTCGAAAAACGGGATGAACCTGTACGGCGGCAGGAACTGTCTGCCCTTATAATTCCATCGTATAAGAGCCTCTGCACCTTTCAGTTTTTCTGTATTTATGTCATATTTAGGCTGCAGATACACTATGAATTCGTCTTTTTCAATAGCTGTATCAACATATGCCTTGATGAAATTACCCCACATAAGCTCATCATGCATCTGATCCGTATATACCGTGATCTCGGTACAGTTATGTGCCGTACCCATAGCCTGCGCCATCTTACCCGCATCTGCGACCCTGTTTCCCAAAAGCATCGCTCTTTGCATCGGCACAACCCCTGCTCTGAAATATACCTTATACGCAGGGTCCTCTTTCATATACGACAGGCCTTCAAAGAATTCTTCAAGTCGTTTTATCGTCTCCTCTTGAGGCATGTCTTTTATGAGCATCGCAAAGTTGTCATTATGACATCTGGTGCTCGTATATACAAAATCCGACTCATTCATTGCCTTAACGATATCATTTAATACCCTGTTGGCGGCAATGTGTCCGTATACCTCGTTGATAACGCGGAATTCCTTCACATCAAAATGAACAAATGCATAGTCCTTTATCCCGTCGTCAAGCGGCATTTCAAGAAACGCCACAATATGATTCCAGTTGTAATGTCCCGTGATCGGATCGGTAAATGCCATTTTGTACAGGTTTTCTTTATCAAATGAGCGTGTATCATCTTTAATGACATCTTCTGCCCTGTCCCGGTCTATTACACATTCATGAAGGATCCGTATCTTGCCGTCACCGATGAAAATGCAAATAACAGGATCTTTACCGGAAAGGGACAGGTCGGTGAAGAGTCTGTGGGCATCATCATCCTTTGAGATTCCTTCAAATATCCTTCTGACACTTTCAATATCCGATGCCTCTTCACTGTCTATCTCAATGGAGTAGAAAAACATCTCGGGAAGCTCTATACTTTTTAGTCCCTCCGGATACGCGATCCTGTCATCATCCATACGGAATTCGATACCCCTCACCGGGGCCGCGGATGAGCTTATATAAAATAACCCCGGATAATCATACGTTCCGAACGCACCGTTATACCGGTCGATCTCCTTATGGACATTACCGGCATAGAAATCACGGATGTCGTCATCGCCCACCTCAAGATAATACAGAATCCTTTTCGGCTTATACAGTTGGTTAAGCTTATCGATGAACATGTTCTATTCTTTCAGACCCTTCCACTTTGAATACGGGCATTTGCCCATTTTCATCGCTGCGCGAAGTTCCACATAACAGCCGCAGGCATTACATGTTCCTTCGCTCAGATAGTCGCATTCCTTACAAACGGCAAGGCGCTTTGAATATATATCCTCCGATACCCTGTCTCTTTCGGACAGACGATCTACCGCCTGTCTGACATCCGCAAGAAGCTTTTCGTTATCCAGTTCGGCAAGAAGACATTTTTTACAGTGTTTTGCCGCTACCATTATTTAATGCGGATAAGAACGACACTGTTCTTCGGTATCGTAAAGGAAACCGTTCTTCCCCCGGACTTAAGGTCCGTAAACTCTTTTTCGGTAACCTTTTCCGGATCATCAAATGTATTGTGATCAGACATTGCTCCGGTAAGGATCGAAGCCGTGATATTTCCGACATTCTTTTCCGTAAGCACGATCTCAACAGGGGCATCTTCACCGGCCGACAGATTTCCTATCGTAACGTTGATCGTACCGTCTGCACTTTCCGATACCGACTCGGAAAGCATCGGAACCTTACCGTCTTCGCATCCGACCTCTTTGTTACCGTCGATGTAGCTTGCAAGAAGATCCGCATCCTGATGGTATTTGTACATGTGGAAGATATGATACGTCGGAGTCTTCACCATCTTCGGACCTTCCGTCAGGATCACCGACTGGAGTACATTTACCATCTGTGCGATACATGCCAGGTGTACTCTGTCGCACTTCTTGTTGAAGATATTAAGGTTGATGCATGCAACGATCGCATCCCTTATCGTGTTCTGCTGGTACAGGAATCCGGGATTCGTACCGGGCTCGACATCAAGCCAGTCGCCCCACTCATCCACCGACATTCCTATCTTCTTCTCGGGATCATACTGATCCATGACCGCCATATGCTTGTTCAGAAGATCTTCCATGCGAAGCGCCTTCTTCAGCGTGATATAATACTCCTCTTCTGTAAAATCGGTGGCCGATCCCTTATGTTCCCATTCACCCGGAACAGTATAGTAATGAAGACTGAGTTCATCCATATAGCCGTGGAACTCAGGTTTGTGCGGACTTGCAAAGCATGCCTTCAACACTTTCTTCGTCCAGTTGATATCCTCCGTATCCGCACCGCCGCATATCTTCTTTATCGGTGCACTGTTATCGTAGTGTCTTATATATGTCTGATAACGTCTGTAAAGGTTCGCATAGTACTCGGGAGTCATGTTTCCGCCGCATCCCCAGTTCTCGTTTCCGACACCGAAGTAATCCACCTTCCACGGTTTCTCTCTTCCGTTCTTACGGCGAAGATCCGCCATCGGGGATACTCCGTCAAACGTCATGTACTCAACCCACTCGCTCATCTCCTGAACAGTGCCCGATCCGACGTTTCCGTTTACATACGTCTTGCATCCGAGCTGTTCACACAGTTCGAAAAACTCATGCGTACCGAAGCTGTTGTCCTCAACGACACCGCCCCAGTGAGTGTTGATCATCTTCTTGCGGTTCTCTTTCGGTCCGATACCGTCCTTCCAGTGGTATTCATCGGCAAAGCATCCGCCGGGCCAGCGAAGGAGCGGGATCTGCATCTCTTTGAGCGCTTCCACGACATCGGTCCTCATCCCGTTTTTATTCGGTATCTCCGAATCCTCTCCAACATACAGACCTTCGTATATGCATCTTCCCAGATGCTCGGAAAAATGTCCGTATATCTCGGGATTGATATGTCCTTTTTTCTCTTTTTCGTTTATGAACAGTTTTGCCATGCAGCCTCCTTATGATCGGTGTCATATCCGCTAAATAGTGTCAATACAGATATTGTAAATGTGGGGGTTTTAATAATCAAGGCAATTATTGCCGAATAATATGTTATCATATCCACATGGGCATCGAAGAAGCGATCAAAGACATATACGGAAACAGTGTGGGCATTACGGGAAAGAGTCCCGTATACGGCGGAGATATCAACGATTCGTCCATGCTTACACTATCAAACGGCAGGAAGGTATTCCTGAAAGAAAATCACGGCAAGGGAAATGATTTCTTTGCCGCCGAGGCAGCCGGCCTTCGCAGTATCGAAGCGACCGGCACCATTGATGCGGCCCATGTGATCACGCACGGTGCGGACTATCTTCTTCTTGATTATATCGAAACAGGGAGCAAGAGTATCTCCTTCTGGGAAGCATTCGGAAGAAAGCTTGCCGCAATGCACAAAGCGGACACATCTGCATTTGTATCTGTTGGCAGATTCGGCTTTGATACGGATAACTACATCGGAGCCTCGCGACAGCTCAACAAAGCCTGTGATACGTGGATCGATTTCTTTCGCACAATGCGTCTTGAAGTTCAGTTTAAAATGGCCGACAGATATTTTGACGATACAGACAGAATACGTATATCAAAGTTCCTGGACAGACTCGATGATCTTCTGATCGAGCCCGCCCGTCCATCACTCCTTCACGGAGATTTGTGGGGAGGGAACTTCATGGTCTCAAAAGATTCGCAGCCCGTGCTCATAGACCCGGCCGTCTATGTCGGACACGCCGAAGCGGATATCGCCATGACCGAACTGTTCGGAGGATTTGCACCGGCCTTTTATGACAGCTACAAAACAGAAAATCCCTTCGAGCCGGGCTATTCCGACAGAAGGGATATATATAATCTCTATCATCTTCTTAATCATGTAAATCTTTTCGGAAGTTCGTACCTTCCCGGAGTAATGCGCACACTTCGAAGGTTTGCCCCTTAACTGTTAAGAAGATTCATTATCCAGTTCTTGGACTGGTTTGACTGGACGAGCATGGCAGTGCCCGCCTGCTCGAGGATATTTTCCTTGGCATATTTGACCATCTCTTTTGCCATATCTGTATCTCTTATCCTTGATTCAGCCGCCTGCGTGTTTTCCACGACATTATCAAGGTTCCTGATAGTATGCTCAAACCTGTTCTGGTATGCGCCGAAAAGTGACCGCGTCTCGGAGATCACTCCAAGGGCATTTTCAACCATACCGATAGAAGCAAGCGATGACCCCTGTGTTTTCGTATTTGCACCGGCAAGCCCTATTATCGTAAGGTTTAGCGGGCTCCATTCCATTGTTATATAGTGAACTGCATCCGCACTGGACTGAATATCCAACTGCTTCTTCGGAACGTTCAATTTGATGTTTGAAAACTCCGCTTCGTTTACATTACCATATGTATTCAAAATGAAACTGCGATATGCATATCCGCTCGGAGAAAACGTGATCGTTCCGACATTTTGCGAAATACCCGTATTCTTTGCAAGCTCATTCGCCTGGGATGCATTCACCATGTAGTTAAAAGCAAAGGCTTTACCTTTTGATGAATTAAAATCCACATCATAATTGCTGTTGTTTACCGACTTAACCTCCGCTGTTCCAACAGTAACGGCAGAGTCAGTACCGATACTTGTATTCCTAAGTTCACTGCCGGCTGTCATCTCAGGAACATATGGATTATCCCTGGTAACAGCAGAAGCCTTTTGTTCGTCTGTCAGATCACTTTCCGATACTCTCCGGGCGTTTTCTCTTATATACCAGGTCTCTGTCTCCGTTCTTGTGAGGTTGAGTGTCCTTTCAAAATTTTCTGTCTGAGATGCACTTACCTGATCCATTGAAGTTCCGTTAAGGCTGCCGTCAAACGTATATGAAACCGCCTGGGACCATCTGTCTGTTTTGGCATACGCTCTGTCGTAATCCCTGTCTTCATAATAACTCCTGACCTCATAGTAATCATCCCCCACCTTGTAATACACAGTTGATTCACTATACGGAGATGATGTGGTTTTCAGATCATTTTTGTAGTATCCCGGATTACTGACAGTATGCCCGTCTACGCTGTATCCTCCGGAAGAGTCAGGCACGTCATCCGCAAGATTTCGCCCTACCACCGTTCTGGTCACGGTTATATCCGCCGTAAGATTTTGGGTGGGATCATCAAAATCCCTGCCATATGCACGCTGAAGTTCAAAATTGCCCGTAGGGTTTACTGAATCCAAATCCTTGATAAGCGATACTTCGCTATCTATCACCCGTAATGATCCCATCGTACCGGTACCGGAAGCCCTGAGATCTCCTCTTGCATATACCCTCGATGTGGAAAAATCGCGGCTCATTGCACCGGCAACTTCATCAAGGCTTGCCGACTCAGCCAGTTTAAATGCAAAGGAAAACTTCGGAACATTACTGTCGGTTGCGGTGTAAGTATACCTGGCACTGTCATCAAATGTTATCTCCGACTCACCGTTTGCGTCATTGGCCGTTCCCCAGTTTATTATCGGATATCCGTTGTTAGTCGCAACATCATTTCCGTTTTCATCTTTTTTCGCAGCATATCTATCGTAAAAATCTGCCCACGCCTTATATGGGCCGGTATAATTTGCGGTCCTGTCCTTTATGGCTATGCCGTTAGCATCTGCAACAACCGCAAATCTGTGATTTATAAAATCAGCATTTGCATTTGTAACATTTATGCTTTGAATTCCGGAATCCATTTTCACGGCCTCTTTTGAAACAGATCCGCCTACGCTTACGTCCCATGTGGCCGGCCGGGTAGCCTCATCACCGTTGATCCCGCTCATAAGATCCTCGAGGGCGCCTTCTTCATCAACCTCAAAACTTATCGTCATACCGTGATGTGTGAATCTGTACGTTCCTGTATCAAACACCCCGCTTGAGAGCATATCGGTCTCGGAAAGTTTCTTATCAACAAGCCCGTTTCCCGTATATCTTACCTCTCCCCATTCGGCTGACAGTTTTCCGTTTATGTGGATACCGTCATCTTCAGCCGTCCATTTGTAATTACGGACAGCCTGATCTATTGTCTGACCCTTCTTTATCGAAAGATCTACTTCCTCTCCGTCCCAGAGCGTAAAAACATTATCACCCTGTTCAAGATCATCCGTTGCGACACCGTTATCATCTATGGGGATTCCGAGAGCCTGCAGCTCCGATATGTTATATCTGACATTGTTAAATTCCAGACCGCCCACATTACCCGATCCCACGTGGAAAACCTCCATATCGGTCGGAATGGTTTCAATCTCAGGAGTATATGGAACATGAAACAGAGGAATCTCGTTAAAGTTTGCAACATTAAAGATCCTTTTCATCTCACTTTTAAGCTGGCCGACCTCCTCATCTATGGCCTGCCTGTCGTCGTCGGTGAGCGTTCCGTTTGCACCCTTTACCGCCAGCTCTGTTATTCTGTGAAGCATATCATGGACTTCGTTTAAATATCCGTCAGCTACCTGACATAATGAAACACCGTCTTCGGTGTTAAGAGATGCCTGCGTAAGACCCCTTATCATCCTGCGCATATTTTCAGATATGGTAAGTCCGGCGGCATCATCTGCCGCACGGTTTATCTTATAGCCGGAAGAGAGCTTCTCTGTCGACTTTGCTTTACTTTTATTTGTTATACCGATCTGCCGTGACGTAAACATCCCGGGGATGTTATTTGCCACAACATTCATATAATTTCCCACTGTTTCACCTGCCGGCCGGTCTTAACAACACTTCAAGATATATATCGGTATATATACGGCATAACATAACCTGATATTTCCCTATAACATCAGGTCATCCAGCCCGTTGCCCGCTGCATCACTTGCCCGTCCTATAAGATATGATCGGGCAACGACCTCTGAGGGCGAAAGAGCATCTGTCATCGCAGCTATCGCATCCTTATCCGGATCGGTGATATCAAGATAGGTCTGCAGATATGAAATGTTACTGCCACACTCTTCAAATATCGCGAAAAAGCTGCTGCCGCTTCCGTTATCAAATCTGTTTCGTCTTATATGATCCTCTATCAAACCTCTAACGTTCTCCGACAGATAACGGTCATGAGCAAGGCGTATATAACAGAGTGCACTCTTGTTGTATTCTTCCTTCGAAACATAATCGGCACTCTCACCGGGCATCTCCCCGTCAACGGAGCCTATGCCGTCATACGAGATATCCTCTTCCCCGCACAATGCGGCGCTCATCTTTGCCTCAGCATCATCACTCTTAAGCTTTGCTACAAGGCTGATGTCCCACTTCTCGTACCAGCTCTTCTTCCCCACATCATCGCTTCTGATCAGATGATCGTACGGCAGCCTGTTCGCGCAAAGCGCCAGAAACAGAGCAGTTGTCTCATCCATTCCGGTAAAAGAAACACTTTTGAGCGATTCACATCCTTTGAAGACATCACGTCCGAACAGCCCGGGACGAAAACCGTCTGCAAACTCTACCGTCTCCAGGTTGATACACTTTGCAAAGGCCCAGTCTCCGATATGTTCTATCCCCTCAGGTATAACAACCTTCCTGAGTGCACGTTGTGACCAGAATTCCTTATTCCCGACATTTTTTAAAGGGGCATCCTTCAGATCGAGGATGCCGTCCTTTATCTCACAATAATCCTTCAAGGTTTCCTATCTCTTTTCTGAGCTCTCCCGCGCGGTCCGATACCTTCAGTACTTTGCTGAACTTTTCGTAAGCATCGCTCTTAAAGTTTGAGAGAAAATCCGAAGTATCGCTCGAAAGTGTCAGCTCGGTAACAAGTACCAGCATCTCATTACTCTCTTCCCCGAATACCTTCTCCATTCCGTTAAAGAGGTTATCTATCCTCTTAAGCTCTTTATCCACGCACGACTTAAGTTCCGTAACTTTTTTATTGTATATGTCTTTGATACTCTCACCGGCAGCAACACGTTTTTTGGCTTCCGTATAGAACTTTATGATCTTCCTGGTCTGAGTCTTTTCAGCAGCCGATAAAGATCCGGCACGTGATTTTCTGGAAAGCGTGCTCTTTGATGCCTCAATGAGCGAGTCGATCCTGTCTGCGACATCGTCTCCGGTTGAATCCGCAACAGGTCCTATCCCGGCACGAACGAATGTCAGCATCCTGTGTTTTATGAGAATGTCGGTTGTCTCAGCCTTAACCGTATCAGCCAGAAGTCCGGTAAGCGCAAGTCTTTCATCAACAGATGCCGATGCTGCGGTTTTTACCGTTTTATCCGACAGATTTCCGGTAAAGATCTCCTCAACGTCGTACTGTTTCCTGTACTTGTTATACAGATCATAATATGCGCAGAAATCCTTGATGGTCTTTTCATCGGTGATGTACTGGCCGACAAGGTTATCGTTCACGGCCTTACCGTCTTCCTCGTACAGCTTTATTATATCCGACAGATCTTCCCATCCTCGCGCAGTCACATATGTCTTACCGTATGCGCTTGTTTCGACCTTATAAAAACTATCTGCGTTACTCTCAAGAAATCCCGTTACCGCACCATGTATCCCGCGCATGTTCGCGTATGTTTTCCACGCAGGATAATCCACATCGACATTTATTACTTTCATTCGATCGAGCGTGACGACATCAAATTCCCGGACAGCCTTATTGAACTCCGGAGGATTGCCGGCCGTGACGATGATCCATCCCGCAGGTACCGTGTGCTTTCCGAACACCTTGTACTGAAGGAACTGAAGCATCGACGGATAGAGCGTCTCGGACACACAGTTGATCTCATCGAGAAACAGTATCCCTTCCCTGACTCCCGATTCCTCGATCGTATCATATACGCTCGCGATGATCTCACTCATCGTGTATTCGGATACGCTGACTGTCATATCGCCGTATTTCTTCTCTTTGATAAAGGGAAGTCCCAGTGCCGACTGTCTCGTATGATGCGTCATCGAGTAGCTCACGAGCGCGATCCCGAGCTCCTCGGATATCTGGCTCATGATCGCGGTTTTACCGATACCGGGCGCACCGATCAGAAATACGGGACGCTGCTTTTCGATCGGTATGCGATAGTCGCCGAACTCATCCTTTTTCAGATATGCACTTACGGTATCTTTGATGTAATCTTTTGCCTCTTTGATATTCATATCATTCCTCTGTCAATCAAGACATACTTTGATCGCCCATCCGGGAACCGGAGGGCGGAAATCATCCTGTCTGTCAAACACGAACATGCAGTCATACCCCGGCGGATTTGCCGGATATATACCGTAACCGTCCGTAAAATATATAAGCCCCTTAAGATTCGTAAACTCTTTTTTGGCTATCATGTCCGCAACATATTCGAACACCGGGCGAAAATCAGTTGCGCCGAATCCCTTCACCTGAAGGTTGTCCCGGATATGTGCAAGCTGGCTCCTGTCCTTTATTATAACATCACTTGTGATGTCGCTGTCACACTGGATCACGTGCACGTTCATGGACTGTGCAAATGACTGTGCGGATGTAAGAAGATCGTAAGTCCTCTCCAGAAAGCCCTCGACCATCTTGCCCCTCACCGATGCAGATGTATCGACCGCGATCACGAATTCTCTTATCGTGTTCTCTTCAGTGTATTCGAGCGGTTCAATGAGCGGAACGTTACCGTACTGTGACAGTCCGTATGTATAGTATATGTAATCGAACTCGTCCGGGCTGACTCTTATCTCCTCGTTCATAACGGCAAAGCGTCTTACAATGTCATCGTAGTCGTATCTTTTGCGGACGCCTTCACTGAGATTGAGAAGGATCGTATCTGCTCCCTTAACGTCCTTTGAAAATGACTTAAGTTCTGCCGCCACACGCCTTGCTATCTTCTCCCAGTCGTCCTTTGATATCGTTATCTCATCCGTATCCTCTGCCTCATCCGTATGATGGATATCCATTGAAAAAAGCCTTGCATATTCCCGTGCCGAATCGGAAGATATACCGCCCACCATAAACTCTCTGTATAGGTGCTGAGCGGTAAGGTGGGGTACCCATTTGTTAAGCTTGGAAAGAGCTATCTGTGCGTCCGTATCCGACAGTCTGGGAAAACGGTCCGCAACCGACAAAACAACATTTTCGACTGCAATATCGCATGCCCTGTCCCAATACTCTTTGTTGGTTATGTCCTTGTGGAAAAAATGCATGAAGATGTTGTGAAATATCACATGAAGAAGGAGTCTTATCACAAAGTTCTCATCATCCCTGTAATCACGAAGAAGCTTCGAAGGGTTGTATGAAAGCTTTCCCTGACCGCTTATGTAAGCACCAATACTCTCATCCTCTTCAAGTTTTATCGCCGCAAGCGCCTTATCGAAAAACCTGAAGCGCACTATGATGCTGTCACGCGCATGAGCAATGACTTTTGCTGCCAGTTCGGAAATATCTTTTTTGCTTTGTTCATTGGAAAGCATCATAGAAAGCCGTCCTTTTCACAACTTCAGAACTCGTAGCCGATAAGTGTCAGACCTTTGGCAGGAGCTGTGTTTCCTGCACGGTCGCGTTCGCATGAAGCGATGATATCAGGGATATCCTTAGGATCGATCCTTTTACATCCGACATCGATGAGCGTGCCCGCGATTATCCTGACCATGTTATATAAAAAACCGTTCCCCGTGACAAAAATATCTATCTTTCCGAAATATTCCCGTTTGCCTCCTTCGGATGCTCTAAAGCTGTTGTCCCCTGTCTCGATATGCATATCATATATCGTGCGAACCGTTGAATCCACATCTGCGGCCGCACTGCAAAATGCCGCAAAATCATGTTCACCGACAAAATGTTCCGCTGCTTCCTTCATGGCTTCGACATCAAGCGGATAGTGAACATGATGCGTATACCTGCTGCATGTCGGCATCGGAAACTCATCGTGCCAGATGCTGTATCTGTAAGTTTTTCGACAGTTTGTTTTTCTCGGATGAAAATCCGGTGCCACCTCTTTGGAAGCTCTTATCACTATATCATCCGGAAGGCTCTGATTCAGAGCATATGAAAACTTATCTCCCGGTATCGGGGATGTTGTATCAAATACCGCGACCGCTCCCTCGGCATGAACACCCGCATCGGTACGTGATGC
Source organism: uncultured Lachnospiraceae bacterium (assembly GCA_902775485.1). Taxonomy (GTDB): domain Bacteria; phylum Bacillota; class Clostridia; order Lachnospirales; family Lachnospiraceae; genus UBA2868. Next base: position 11,057 of record CACYMJ010000021.1, on the reverse strand, counting down.
TCCGATCACCCTGATCTGCTCACCCAGAAGCTTTGTCAGTTCATCATCGAGTATCCCTTCTATCGTCGGAACAGACGGCTGGATCTGCCAGCCGTTGTAATCAGTCCCGTCATATGCAACTGTCAGCATTATGCGTCGTTTCATATCAGAATAGTATCCCTACCGTAATGATACATGCAATGTATAAAGCCAAAACAAGATATGCGATAATATCCCTGCGTTCATACCTGAGCGGCCGCATCTTCGTGCGGCCTTCTCCTCCGCGATAGCACCTCGACTCCATCGCAAGAGCCAGATCGTTCGCTCTTCTGAACGCAGATACGAACAGCGGTACAAGAATGGGAACAAGTGCGCGTATGCGATGTATCAGATTTCCGCTTTCAAAATCGGCACCCCTTGCCTGCTGTGCCTTAATTATCCTGTCAGTTTCTTCAAGAAGGACCGGAATGAATGTAAGGGCTATAGACATCATCATTGCGATCTCATGAACGGGAACCTTCAGGATGTTCATCCATCTCATGCTCTTTTCAAGTCCGTCGGTAAGATTGCTCGGTGTTGTGGTAAGCGTCATTATGGATGATCCCGTGATCAGATATGTAAGGCGCAGTATCATAAATGCCGCAAACCTCAGCCCTTCTATCGTTATCGTTATCTTCCAGAATGACACCAGTTCCCTTCCCGGTGTCAGAAACATGTTGAGAACAGCCGTAAATATCAGAAGGATAAAGATCGCTTTAAGGCCCCGGAACATAAACTTTACTGGAACATGCGATATTGCGATCAGCGACGCGAGAAAAACCGTAGCCACGATATATCCGGTAAAACTCTGGAACAGGAACAGTGAAATGACATACAAAAGCGTCCCGAAGAGTTTGACTCTCGGGTCCAGTCTGTGCAGAACCGAATCTGCCGGATAATATTGTCCAAGTGTTATCTCTCTTATCATCTTCCAAACACACGCAATATCTCTTTAGCGGCTTCCTCAACGGTTATCAGGTCATCCCGTACCGGAATGCCCGCCTTCTTAAGATCGGCCAGAACAGCCGTCACTTCAGGGACCGCCAGTCCCATGGCCTCCAGTTCCTCCCTGTGTGAGAACACCTCTCTTGCAGTACCGTCCATAACAAGCTTTCCGTCATTCATTACAAGGATACGCTTTACATGACGCGCAAGATCATCCATAGAATGAGATATAAGGATTATAGTGATCCCGAGACTGTCATGCAGTTCATCGGCAACGGCAAGTATCTCATCCCTGCCGGCCGGATCAAGTCCTGCGCACGGCTCGTCAAGAATGAGAACCTCGGGTTTCATAGCCAGAACTCCGGCTATGGCAACCCTTCTCTTCTCACCGCCCGACAGATCGAACGGCGAAACATAAAAATGATCGTCATCGATACCTACGGCTTTTAATGCATCATACGCACGCATTTCAACCTCCGTCCTGCTAAGACCGAGGTTTTTCGGGCCGAAACATACATCGGTAAACACATCCTCTTCAAACAGCTGATGTTCGGGGTACTGGAAAACAAGGCCGATATGTCCCCGCAGTTCCTTTAAGTTATACCCCTCCGATGCAATATCGACACCGTTATAGTATATGCCGCCTCCGGTAGGCTTCATCAGTCCGTTCAGATGCGCCGCAAGCGTTGATTTACCCGACCCGGTATGTCCGACCAGTCCGATGTACTCTCCTTCGTCAACCGAAAATGAAACATCCGAAAGAGCCTTTACTTCAAAAACCGTACCGGGATTATATATATGATCGAGATGATTTACTAGGATCGACACAGGCAGTTGCAAAGCTCCTTTCTCGTCAGTATTCCCGGCGGGATATTAAGACCCGCTTTCGCAAGCTCATGTGCGAGCAGTGTTACCTCGGGTACATTGAGTCTGTTCTCCCGAAGTTCGTCAACCCTTGAGAAGACTTCCTTCGGAGTTCCGGACATTACAATATGTCCCTCATTCATGACATATATCTTATCCGCAAACACGGCCTCTTCCATATTGTGGGTAATAAGTATGATCGTGATATTCTCAACATCATTAAGACCGCGGATCGCCCTTATGACCTCTTCTCTTCCGACCGGATCGAGCATTGCGGTCGGCTCATCAAGAACGATGCACTTGGGATGCATGGCAAGAACGCCTGCTATGGCAACTCTCTGTTTCTGTCCTCCGGACAGTTTTGAGGGCGATGTCTTTCTGTGATCATACATCTCCACCATGGTAAGGCTTTCCTTAACGCGCTCCTTTATGTTTTCAGGTTCGATGCCCATATTCTCCGGTCCGAAAGCCACATCTTCCTCAACTATGGTACCTATCATCTGGTTTTCCGGATTCTGGAATACCATACCCACTGATTTTCTGATATCCCATATCTTTTCGGCATCCGTCGTATCCCATCCGTCCACAAATACAGTCCCTTCCGTCGGAAACAGGAGCGAATTCAGATGCTTGGCCAGTGTGGACTTTCCGGACCCGTTGGGGCCGAGTATGGCAACAAAGTCACCTCGGGAAATCTCAAGGTCAACCTCATCGATAGCGCGTGAAAAACCGTCAACATCTCCGTTCTTGTCACGTCTTACGTATTCAAATATGAGTTTTCTGGCACTTATCAGATTCATTTAGCTCACACCGTCATAATTTGAAAAAAAGGGAGCCGCAATAGCGACTCCCGTATGGTTTTGACAATTTACCAAAACTGCGATCAAACAAGTTCAATAACAACTTCCATTGCAGCGTCACCCTTACGGGGACCAACTTTGATGATCCTTGTATATCCGCCGTTGCGGTTCGCATACTTGGGGGCGATATCATCAAAGAGCATTGCAACAAGATCCACTGACTTGGTATTGCGCCTCCTGCCTGCTGCCGTATCGGGTACCTCAACAACAGGATAGAGAACCTTCTGGATCTGTCTTCTTGCGTGAAGTCTTGAAGGTGAATCCTTTTTAATGGATTTCTTTATCGTCTCATACTGTGTTACCTTCTTACCGTCAACGACTTCCTTGACACGTCTGCCATCCTTGTCCTTTAACGGGATCTTTGCGTCAACTTCTATTGTTTCGTAATTGTCACGCTCCTTAACGGCGAGAGCGATAAGGTGCTCAGCTTCCTTGCGAACCTCTTTGGCTCTGGCTTCCGTCGTTGTGATCTTTCCATGATAGATCAGCTGCGTAACCTGATTTCTCAGTAATGCTTTTCTCTGGCTGGATGTCTTTCCCAGCTTTCTGTATTTTGCCATCTTAATCCTCTCCTTCGTTCAACTGAAGACCTAATTCTTTCAGTTTTGCCAATACTTCTTCGAGTGACTTACGTCCCAGGTTACGTACCTTCATCATCTCATCCGGTGTCCTGTTGATAAGTTCGGCAACAGTATTGATACCTGCACGCTTCAAGCAGTTGTATGAACGAACCGATAATTCAAGTTCATCGATATTCATATCAAGAGCTTTCTCCTTACCTTCAGGCTCCTTATCGATCATGACGGATACTTCACGTGCGCTCTCCGAAAGATTGATGAACTGTGCAAGATGCTCTGACAGAACCTTTGCGGCAAGGCTTACAGCCTCATCGGGGCCGAGTGTTCCGTTCGTATAAACATCAAGTGTTAACTTGTCATAATCCGTAACCTGACCGACACGGGTATTCTGTACAGTCATGTTGACACGTTCGATCGGTGTGTAAATGCTGTCGATAGCGATCACACCTATAGGGAGTTCGTCGTTCTTATTCTTGTCGGCGCCTACATATCCACGACCCTTTGTGATCGTAAGTTCAATGTAGAGTTTGCTGTCTGCACCGCCGTTTAAAGTTGCGATCTTTGTCTCGGGATTAAGGATCTCGATATCCTGATCAACACGTATATCTGCCGCAGTAACAACACCCTCGCCTTCAAACTCAAGGATAGCCGTCTTGGGCTCGTTCGAAGAAGAATTGTTACGGATAGCGAGACTCTTGATGTTCATGATGATCTCGGTGACATCTTCCTTAACGCCGGGTATGGATGAGAACTCATGCAAAACACCGTCGATCTTTATCTGGGAAACTGCGGCTCCCGGAAGAGATGAAAGCATAATCCTGCGAAGAGAGTTTCCGAGTGTAGTTCCGTATCCTCTCTCAAGAGGTTCGACAACAAATCTTCCATATCTCTTATCTTCGGATATTTCTGCAATTTCAATTCTCGGCTTTTCAAAATCGAACATAAAAGTTTCTCCTCTCTATTGATACGAATTACTTTGAATACAACTCGACTATGAGCATCTCGTCAACGGGAACATCGATCTCTTCACGTGTAGGGAGTGCTTTTACGGTTCCTTTCAAATTCTCCTGGTCCACATCAAGCCATGCGGGGATGATCCTTCCGCCTGCTGTCTCGATGATTTCCTTGTACCTTACAGAGTCTTTTTTGCTCTCTCTGATCTCGATAACATCACCGGCCTTTACAAGATAAGAAGGGATGTTTACAACATTGCCGTTAACCGTAACCTGCTTGTGGTCAACGATCTGTCTTGCTTCTCTTCTGGTCCTTGCAAATGCCATTCTGAAAATAACATTATCAAGTCTTCTCTCAAGCATGATCATAAGGTTTTCACCTGTCATGCCCTTCATTCTGTCGGCCTTCTCATAATAGTTACGGAAAGGCTTCTCGAGTACGCCGTAGATGAACTTTGCTTTCTGCTTTTCGCGAAGCTGAAGTCCGTACTCGCTCATTTTTCTGTTCGATCTTGTTAAAGACCTTCTGGACTTTTTATCATATCCCAGAACCATCGGCTCAAGACCGAGGGATCTGCATCTTTTCAATACAGGAACTCTATTGACTGCCATTTTTATCCTCCATTAATAATTAGATGAATTATACTCTTCTGCGCTTGGGCGGGCGGCATCCGTTATGAGGAACCGGTGTAACATCCTTGATGGATACTACTTCCAAACCTGCTGCCTGAAGCGCACGGATCGCAGCCTCACGTCCCGAACCGGGGCCCTTTACGAAAACATCAACATACTTAAGGCCGTGAACAAGTGCTGCCTTTGTTGCTGTCTCTGCTGCTACCTGAGCTGCATAAGGAGTAGATTTCCTTGAACCTCTGAAACCAAGGCCGCCGGCGCTTGCCCAACTGAGAGCATTGCCTTCAGGATCAGTCAGAGTCACGATAGTGTTGTTGAAAGATGCCTGAATATGTGCCTGTCCGCGTTCAACGTTTTTCTTGACACGTTTTTTAACTACTTTCTTCGTTTGTTTTGCCATTTAAACTAACCTACTTTCCAATCTTACTTATTTCTTCTTACCTGCTACAGTACGCTTGGGACCCTTACGTGTCCTTGCGTTGTTCTTTGTGTTCTGACCGCGAACGGGAAGTCCCTTTCTGTGACGGATACCTCTGTAGCAGCCAATCTCCTGAAGTCTCTTGATGTTAAGCGCAACCTCACGCTTGAGATCACCTTCCACCATATACTCGGCATCGATGATATCACTGATCTTTTTAACTTCGTCATCCGTAAGGTCACGGCAACGAGTATCAGGATTAACCTTTGCCTTTTCCAAAATCTTTGTTGCGGTAGGTCTTCCTATACCGTACACATAAGTAAGTCCGATCTCTACTCGCTTGTCTCTTGGTAAATCCACACCGGAAATACGAGCCATTGTTTTTACCTCTTTTCTTGTTAATACGTTAACTGTTACAAATTGAATGGGAACTACAGATAGCTGCGAAATTTGTAGTTCCATCCGGAATCTCCGGACTTGCCCGGCACATGGCCGGTTCCAACTGTAGATAGCTCTTCGGCGGGTTATTCCAAAAACTATCTATTTCGTGTGATCTTGGCCTGACGGAGCTTTGATCACATCAGCCGCATGTTTTTTTGGGCCTTAGCCCTGTCTCTGCTTGTGCTTGGGGTTGTCACAGATGATCCTGATCTTACCCTTTCTCTTAATGACTTTGCACTTATCGCAGATCGGTTTTACAGAAGATCTTACTTTCATTTTCTTCCTCCTTTATCTGCCTTTAAAACCTGTCCGGTCTGAAAACAGACCGTCATATATTTTAACACCAAAGGTGCTAAAATTCAACAAAAATCTATACTACTACATGTTGTATGAGATACCGTATTATGCTATTTATCTCTCCAGATAATGCGTCCCTTGGAAAGGTCGTACGGTGACATCTCAAGCGTTACCTTGTCGCCGGGCAGTATACGGATGAAATTCATCCTGAGTTTTCCGCTTATATGAGCGATAACTTCATGCTCGTTCTCAAGTTTTACCCGAAACATCGCGTTCGGAAGTTTTTCGACAACCGTTCCTTCAAGCTCGATTACATCTGCTTTTGACATCTGATCCCTCCGTTACAAATAATCGTCTAATGAGATAAAGTCAGTATCTCAGGCTCTCCGTCTGTTATGAGTATCGTATTCTCATAATGTGCCGACGGAAGTCCGTCTATAGCCACAACCGTCCAGTCATCATCCAGCCATTCAACTTCCCAGCGGCCAAGGTTAACCATAGGCTCTATGGCAAGTGTCATGCCCGGCTCAAGTCTGATACCGCGGCGGTGCTGTCTGAAGTTCGGGATCTGCGGATCCTCGTGAAGGGATGTCCCTATCCCGTGTCCGACAAGATCATGTACGATACCGTACCCGTACGGTTTGATATAATCATCTATGGCATTGGAAATATCATGCAGATGATTTCCCGCTTTTGCCATTTTGATACCTTCGAAAAACGACTGCTTTGTTACCTCGATCAGCTGCAGCACTTCGGGTGAGACATTTCCGATCGGATATGTTCTTGCGGCATCGGAATGATAACCCTTGTATATCATTCCCGCATCAAGGCTGACGATATCTCCGTCCTGAAGTATCCTGTCCTTTCTCGGTATGCCGTGGACCACTTCCTCATTGACGGAAACGCATATACTTGCCGGATATCCGTTGTAATTAAGGAAATTCGGGATGCCGCCCCGCTCTCTGATGAGCTGTTCCCCGTATCTGTCTATGTCAAGCGTTGATATACCGCTTTTCACAAATCTTCCGAGTTCGTCGTGTACTTCCTCAAGAAGTCTGCATGACTGTCTCATCAACTCTATTTCACGTTCGGATTTAATAGAAACAGCCATCTTATGCCTCCAGAAGTTTCTCGATGTTCGCGAACACTTCGTTCATATCCTTTGTACCGTCCACAGTCCGGAGAATGTTCTGCTTGCTGTAATGATCTATGAGCGGCTGTGTCTGTTTGTGGTAAACTTCCAGTCTGCTCTTTACCGTTTCCGGTTTGTCATCGTCACGAAGCACAAGTTCGCTTCCGCATGTATCGCAGATTCCTTCCTTCTTGGGCGGAATGTGTTCCACATGATATGTGGCTCCGCACTTGGGACAAGCTCTTCTTCCACCCATCCTGCGTATTATGTTCTCATCGGGAACTTCCACGTCGATGGCGTAATCGATCTTTTCCCCAAGTTTTGCAACCTCATTGTCAAGAACCGTAGCCTGCGGAATCGTACGGGGGAATCCGTCAAGAACGTATCCGTTCTTGCAATCGTCCCTGCCCACACGGTCAAGCAGTATCCTGACAGTCAACTCGTCTGGAACAAGTTCTCCCTTGTCCATGTACTGCTTTGCTTCCTTTCCAAGCTCAGTTCCCTCTTTGATGTTCGCACGGAATATATCACCGGTCGAAATATGGGGAATGCCGTATTTTTCGGCAATCAGCTTTGCCTGTGTCCCCTTACCTGCACCGGGTGCTCCAAGCATAATGATCTTCATTGTTATTTCCTCTCCTATAAACAGCGTGAACCTCAGTCACTACGTGCTGAGGCTGCTGCTTGCGACCGGCTGTATGCTCCGGCCGGACTAATCTGTCAAAAATCCCTTGTAGTTTCTGACAAGCATCTGGGATTCTATCTGTTTCATCGTCTCAAGTATTACGCCTACGATGATGATAAGACTCGTTCCACCGAACGAAACGCTTGCTCCGAACAGTCCGTTGAAGATTATCGGAATGAGAGCAACGATTATAAGTCCTACAGCACCGATGAAAACGATGTAATTGAGAACTTTGTTAAGATAATCCTGGGTCGGCTTACCGGGACGTGTACCCGGAATGAATCCGCCTGACTTCTTCATGTTTTCGGCAACTTCCATCGGATTGAACGTGATCGATGTATAGAAGTATGCGAAGAACAGTACAAGCACAACGTAGAACAGTGCACCCCATGAATATACCCAGGCACCTCTCTTAAACCAGTTACCGGAATTGAGGAAGTACAGAAACTTCTGCCATCCGGTTGCATTGCCCTTTCCGAAGAATGATGATATTACTCCGGGAAGCTGCAGAAGGCTTGATGCAAAGATGATGGGGATAACGCCGCCCGTATTTACCTTTAACGGAATGTGCGTTGACTGTCCGCCGACCATCTTCCGGCCCTGTACCTTCTTGGCATACTGTACGGGGATCTTTCTTTCGGCTCCGTTAAGAATGACCGTAAGGATGACCGTAACAACGATGACAACTGCGATTATCGCGATCGCGATCGTTCCTGCACCGTATTTGTGTGCTTCAAACTGAGGTGTTACAAACTGTGTCCAGAGTGAACGCAGGTCCTCAGGTATTCTTGAGATAATGTTAATAGTAAGTACGATGGATATACCGTTTCCAACACCGTGTTCGGTGATCTGCTCACCGATCCACATGATGAATGCGGATCCTGCGGTAAGAGCCGCAATGACCATTATAACGTTAAGTGCATTGTACTCTTCGAGCAGTCCCTGGCGGCCGAAACCGATAGCCATTGCGGAAGACTCCATAAGAGCAAGTCCTACCGTAACGTAACGTGTGATCGATGCGATCTTCTTTCTGCCGTCTTCACCCTCACGCTGCATCTCCTCAAGCTTGGGAATAGCTATGGTAAGCAGCTGCATGATGATGGATGATGTGATGTACGGTGTGATGTTCAATGCGAACACCGACATATTAAGGAACGATCCACCTGTAAATGCATCCATGAAAGAGAATGCATCACCGGTCTGCTGTGCAAACCAGTTTGCAAAATAGCCTCGATCAACACCGGGAACGGGAAGTTCACATCCCAGTCTTACAACTATCATCATAAGCAGCGTAAAGATGAGCTTATTTCTGATATCCTTGATCCTAAAGGCGTTTTTAACCGTTTCCAGCATTAGATCACCTCTGCTTTTCCACCAAGACTCTCAATCTTTTCCTTTGCAGATGCGGAAAAAGCATTTGCCTGAACCGTAAGCTTCTTGGTAAGTTCTCCGTTTCCGAGTATCTTTACTCCGTCCTTGGGGTTCTTGATGATGCCGATCTCCTTCATAGCGTCGACCGTTACTGTTGCACCGTCTTCAAACACTTCAAGAGCTGACATATTGATGGCAACGATTTCTTTTGTATTTCTGTTTAAGAATCCTCTCTTGGGAATTCTTCTGTATAACGGCATCTGTCCGCCTTCGAATCCGATCCTCGGTGCTCCGGAACGAGCCTTCTGACCCTTGTGTCCCTTGCCGGCGGTCTTTCCGTTTCCTGATCCGTGTCCGCGTCCTCTTCTAAAATTATCACTCTGCTTTGAGCCTTCTGCGGGCTTTAAATTGGATAATTCCATTGTGACACCCTCCTTTATCGATTATTATGCTTCTTCAACCTTAACTAAATGACATACCTGTTGGCACATTCCGCGAACTGCCTCGTTGTCGGGAAGCTCGTTTGTCGCACCGAGCTTCTTAAGGCCGAGAGCCTTAACGGTTGCTCTGTGCTTCGGAATAGCTCCAATAGGTGATTTAACCAAGGTAACCTTTATTCTTTTATCAGCCATTATTGTATCCTCCTACAAATCACTCTATCATCCGAGTATCTCGTCAACGGATTTACCGCGAAGACGGGCTACTTCCTCGGGAGTCTTGAGCTGACGAAGCGCATCTATCGTTGCAAGAACGACGTTCTGCTTGTTATTGGAGCCCAGTGACTTTGTACGGATATTCTTGATACCTGCCATCTCACAAACGTTTCTGGCAGGACCGCCTGCGATAACACCGGTACCTTCGGGAGCTCTCTTGACAAGAACATGTGCTCCGCCGAACTTACCGATAAAATCATGTGTGATACTCTTATTCTCATCCAGCGGAACCTCGATAAGGTTCTTCATTGCATCCTCTTTTCCCTTACGGATTGCTTCGGGAATTTCGGCTGCCTTTCCAAGGCCGGCTCCAACGTGTCCGTTTTCGTCACCTACTACCACGAGAGCGGTAAAGCGCATGTTACGTCCACCTTTAACAACCTTTGTTACGCGCTTGATCGTAACAACCTTATCGTTTAATTCCAAACTGTTGGGATCAATTATTTGACGTTTCATTACTTCCTTACCCTCCTAGAATTCCAAGCCGGCTTCTCTGGCTGCATCTGCGAGTGCCGCAACCTTGCCCTGATATATAAAGCCGCCTCTGTCAAAGACAACCGTGTCGATACCCTTCTCAAGGGCGCGCTTTGCTATAACGGTTCCCAAGTAAGCTGCTGCTTCAACGTTGTTGGTCTTCTCAAGTTCTGCCTTAACATCCTTCTCAAGTGTTGAAGCACTTACCAGGGTGTTACCTGCCGTATCATCGATGACCTGAGCATACATATGATTGTTGCTGCGGAATACAGAAAGGCGGGGTCTTTCGGCTGTGCCGGAAAAACGGTTACGCATTCTGCTGTGCTTTTTTGTACGAACTTCTGCTCTTGATTTTTTGCTAACCATTCTTTTCTCCCTCCTTCTTTACTTCTTACCGGTCTTACCGACTTTACGTCTGATATGCTCATCAGCGTACTTGATACCTTTGCCCTTGTAAGGCTCGGGTCTTCTCTTGTCTCTGATCTCGGCCGCGTACTGTCCGATCTTCTCTTTATCGATGCCCCTTACGAAGATCACGTTCTGACCTTCCACTACAGTCTCGACACCTTCGGGATCTTCCATCTCAACGGGATGTGAATATCCGAGGTTAAGTGTAAGCTTCTTGCCCTGCTTTGCAGCTCTGTAACCTACACCGTTGATCTCAAGCTTCTTCTC
>CACYMJ010000020.1 GCA_902775485.1 uncultured Lachnospiraceae bacterium | reverse complement strand
TTATATAATATGGCGAACGGATGTCATACGTTCCGAAATCACCACTCTCATCATTAAAAATGCTCAACTCACTCACTATTTCAGCCTCGTTGCAAAGAAAAAGCGGGGAACATCCCCGCACTTGATGGACCCGGGTCTTTCGACCAGCCCCAGCTAACATTGCTGCTAACCTTGTCTAAAATATACAGGAAATATCAGCATTTGTCAATACTTACCGCAACCGTCAGAATTCCCGAGGAACAGTGGATCAAGTGTATGAACAACCATGAACCACTGATTGATGAAGATCAGTTTAACAAAGTTCAGGTTCTCAGCAAAACGTCCCACAAGACGATACATAGCTTTCTCTTTTTACAAATCATCATTTATCTGAAACAAGTCTATAAAAAGCAAGACACATAAATGCCCATCCCCATGATTCACCGCACGCGACCATAAACGCGAAACGGCTTCCCATTGATATCAGTATGGCTCCTATTATCTTTGCCAGGATGCTCATCATCATTGGGCAAAACACTATCATTACTTTAGGAAGTTTGAATCTTTCTTTGATAACAAAATAAACAAAAGCTATTGTGACAGGAATATCACAAAGAAAACACCATACCGTAAAAGGGAGCAATGATGCTGCAACAGGAAGAAGAAACACATCACTTGCAGCTGCTATATCAAGTCCTGCTCTTAATGAAGCCTGAATCATAAGAAGAACAACACAGCAAGCTGTATGGAATGAAATAAACATAAGCGGAGTTGATGATATTCCGAATTTAAACAGCTTTCCCATTTTTGATGACTCTGATACGTCTGATTCTTTCAGGATGCTTAGCATGACAGGTTTAAAATAATAACACCCGAATCCTGACAAAATACCGAAGCACATAGACAGAATATAAAACCATGTATCTACTTCTGTGATCGAGGTACTGCTTATCCCTTAAATCAAAGGTATCCCACCTTGTGGTTCATAACCTATCAGCCAATCACCTATTCCGCATAAAAATAAGGCAATGAATCCAAAGATCAGTATCTTTTTCTGCTTTATTCTTTCCATACTTAAACCTCTCTTTCCACAAGATGAACAGTCTCTTTCTCAAACACAGGAAGCGCCCATTTCCTCATCTCATCCCAGATGGGCATTTGTCTCCCGGGATGCTCCTTACGATATTCTTCAAATAGCTCATCCAGATATTTCATCTCTCGTATGCCATTTTCGCAATGATCTGATACCATAAGTTTGCCTAAAACTGTTTTGGACATCACGCCGTACAGCATGTGCATTGCTTTTTTCTTCGCGCCTCCTGCATAATAACTGTCTTCTCCCGGTGGCATTACCGGTATACGCTGTTCCTTCAGATAGTCAAAACACTCTCCGTTTCTTTTTGTTTTATCGTAATGCTTCAAAATACTCCTGTCCGCCACCGTATGATGTTCCGAAAAAGCGTACCGACGATGCATCATATTCGGATAGTATGTCCTGATAAACTTTAAGTGTGCTTTGCAGGGTCTCTGCAAGTCTGTGCTCAGGAGCCATTGGATATTGTGGGAACCACACCTTGGCATATCGTCGTCCTCTATAGTTAGCAATGTCTAACTCAGTATTATAATACTCTTTTCATCTCTGTCCATAGTATACATACAAATACCGGGTGACCACCAGGCTTTTCGCATTTTTATTACTGCAGGCAAACGCTACTCTTCCATCTCGCCAATCAAAAAAACTGCCAGATAATTATTTGGCAGTTTTTGTTATACTGAGCCCTGTTGGCAGTTTCATTTTACGCCCTTTTTACGCCCATTTCCTTTCGCAAACAGCGACCTATGGGATTTTACCATAAGCCGCCTTATTAGACAATTGATTATCGGAATCATGTATTTGACCATTTTTTGTTCCACAGCTCATCTGCTTTGGCAAGTTTGTTTTTATTAAGCAGGCAGAGCGAAGCAATTCCGATTATCACAGCCAGAACAAGTTCATACAATAATTGCCCCGTGCCATATTGCTGAGTAATTATCCCTTCCCCGGAAAGAGACGGATCCGTTGTAAAACAGATGAAATCATGTAATCCGTGTGCAAATATGGGAAATACCACACTGCCTGTTCCCAAATACAAACCGGTAAACAAAAACGCAATAAATATCGAATGGACCACCTGAGTTGCTGTCATAAACGTATCCGCACCCTGTGTCACATTTCCTGCATGGGCAAGTCCGAAGATCACCGCAAGGATGATCATCACAGCAAATCTCTTTTCTTTCTTAACATATCTCATGACAATAGCCAGGGACAGTATTCTGAACATTGTCTCTTCTCCAAATCCGGCGGCAAGACCCATAATGACCGCACTAAGAGATGGATTAAAATAAAACGGACGTTGCAAAAATACAGGCTCGATCAGTGTGAAGACAAGAAGGATCCCCCAGGGGATCATTACGATGCATATATCCTTTGCCGAACACCCGGGTTTAACAAATCCTTTAAAATCCGGCAAAAACCATAGTCTAAATACGAGCATCGTTATTATCGCAAAAATACACATACCCATATTCCCGGCATCACCGGAAACCTTCCCGCCTAATATTCCTCCGACTCCTACGATAAACGCAGGAACGATCATGGCAAGCGCAACTGCAATATACGGCCTCTTTTCGCATAATGAATGCTTCCTTGTATTTTTAACCAATTGATTCCTCCTTTGATAATATATCCTGTAATAATCTGTTATATCATCATTTCCGGCAAAGCCGAGCATGCACAAGATCATGCATATCCACCCGATGACCGGGGCTGCTCCAAACGGCGGTTTATGATCGATCGCCTTTTCTCTGATATCATCCGGATCCATCGCTTCAAATGCTGCTTCAGCCCATTTTCTCATACTGTCCCATGTCGGCATTGCAGCTCCGGGATGTTCCCTTCTGTAATCATCAAACTTCTCATCCAGATTTTTTGACGCGGATATAGAAGTCGCACTTATCACCGCCGGTGCCCAGAGTTGTATGCCTTATAAACTCCAGCCCCGGAATATCACCATAAGTGCATTCATCATTTATACAGAATATCTTTGTAAGTTCCGGCGTGCCCAGTTCGTTAAAATACCTGTTATACGGACACTGTGTTATATCCATCTTATATTCGCCTTTTTTCTTCGGATAAAACACATTTTTAAATCCCGAATCAGACCCGAACGATTTTCTGCTGATCGGATCCCAGAGTTTTACAAAGAAACTCTTAAATCCGGGGATTCTGGCCATCTTTTTAAGTTTCTCACCTATTTTCCTCGATTTTTCCCACGAGTGTTCGGAAATGGCTTCATAACCGATCTGTGGATCATTCTCTATCTCTTTTATCGCCAACTGTATCGCCGCGGAAGGGAAGATGAAATCAGTATGCATACGCTCACCTTTTGAAATGTCAGGATATCTTTCCTCGATCTTTCTCAGATTCTCTTTTGCGCGAAGCCATATCTTTTCCGCCTCTTCCTTACCCACTTTCTCGATCAGTCTCTCTTTGATCGCTGTCCTTTTGTCAAGATCTGCCATATATACTCCTTCCCTGTCTGATATGTACTTCTTTAAACTTCTTCACACAGGCATCTGCATAAATTCATCAATCACATCAAGAACAGGACCTGCGTATTCTTCTCCCCCGAACAGCCACTGCTCATGCTGCATGTTAAACTCCCTTATATCGGGATCATGGAAGTATTTTTTATAGCGTCTCATATATTTTTCTCCCATTTTGTTTGCGTAGATAAAATGAGCCTTTGTATGCTCAACGCTGATATCGTCTTCCAGATGTGTGAGCAGATCGGTATAATACTCATTCCTAATCGATACGGGAGAAAACTTTGCAAAACACTCCATGAACCTGTCCGCCGTCTCCTGATCCATAAGAAATGTTTTCATCAGAAGATCTTTTGATCTCTTCTGTTTTTTCTCGTTTTTGGTAAAGCTCGTAAGTAAAGGTACTACAAGCATCGACTGCAGCTTTGCCGATATCTTTCCGCTCTGGTCAAGATCGGGGCTGCCGAAAATCCCGTGATCGATATGTACGTTTCTTCTTTGTATCAACTGCCCTACGAAACTGGATCCGAGTGACGATCCGAGCGCGGCATCAAGTCGTCCGTTATGATTTTTGATTATATAATCCTCGATCTTTCCGGTGACTGTGATCATATCGCCGAATATACTGTCACTGCCGTCAAATCCGTCATAGTTCACACATATCAGATGATACTTTGATGACAGTCTTGAAAAAACGCTTCCGAAGTTTGTCTGCCAGTCACAGCATGTGCCCGGCAGCAGCATCATCGTTTTTTCGTTTTCTTTTCCGAACTCTTCAAATGTCATTTCATTTTATCCTTTTCTTATATCCGCAATCACAGTAAGGACCGCCCGATGCCAGGGTATATTCCCTGACAAAATCAGATACGCCTCCCATTTCGCTCATCGTATAGTCCAGATGACACATGGCCGGTACCAGATCATAAAATCCGTATTCCTTCATAAGCGTACATATCCCGCATTTAAAAAATCTTGCCTCATAACCGCTGCCGTCTTCATACGGAATATAGTCCATGTTCCAGGAATACGGATTCCTGTTGGCTGCATTGAAAGCAGCCGTAGCCTTCATTCCTTCGATATCCTTTTGCGAAAACTTCTTTTTTCCTGCCAGACGGCAGAATATCTTCGTAGGAGTATTGCTCATGGCGTGCTCGTAATATGCTGTAAGTTCCTCCACCGAGTGCCGCCTTTTCAGGCACAGAAGGACTGAGGTAAGAAGCGAACAGTTTATGATGTTCATGGTGAACCTGTCGCCCTTTTCAAACTCCGGCAGTTTTTCGATTATCTTTCTGTACTCGGCCTTGGCCTGTTTCATGATCCGCGACGCATCTACCGGATCGATACCAAGGTCGGCAGTCAGCCTGTCCTTAAATGAGTTTTTATAAAGCATCCACATTCCGGCCGGCTTTCCAATGTATTTCATCACAGATTCCTCGCTTATCGGGTTTATTTCTTGCGTTAGTCTTTGCTAACCGAAATAATATCACTTGTTTAAAGAAAAGTCCACTTCACCTCACGATTTTTTCTCATTCATGTTTTCTATCCACGATACCATTGTATCAAGTATCAACTTCATATTCCTCCTTGAACAGATGCGGCATTATCATATGATCATCCCTGCCGCCGATGATGAGTATATCCTGCGTGATCTTATCAGCTATCCCTTCTCTTTTATGAATCCATGTGATCCGAGCGGATCTTCATCTTGCTTTACATCGGCCTTCAGGCCGGTTTTCTTGCAACGCAGTGGAGTCTGAAAAAGCCTCTTTTCTCTCCCCGCTCGAGTACAAGCCCCGCCCTGTCGCACAGTTTTCTGACCTCATCCACACCGTACACGTGGACATCACCGTGTCCGGCGAGATTGATGATCGGCATTTCGATATGATTGAAAAACCATCTTACCGGCGCCGTTTTAGCTGTCATATCACGCAGTATGAGTCTTCCTCCCGGGCGCAGGACGCGGTATACGCTGTCGAAGAAATCCTGTACGTTCGGGTAATGGTGAAAACTCTGGCAGCATATGACAACATCATATGACTCGTCATCAAACGGCAGTTTCTCACAGTCTCCCACCACAAGCTCGACATCCTTCATATTTTTAGACCTTGCCGTTTCTATCATTTCAGGGGTCAGGTCTATGCCTGTATAGTGCTTTTGAGGATATTTTTCATGTAACAGCGTAAGCATCGGAGCCGGACCGCAGCCGCAGTCAAGAAGGTCATCAAAAGGCTCCTTCTCGAGTTCTTCAAGAACATCGGGGTAGTCCTTTTTGCACATCTTATACACTCCGCCTTTGTCTGTTTCATACACCCGGGCAGCTTTTGCAAACTCCCTGCGCGACAGATCCTTATACTCTTTGTCTGTCATTTTCACTCACCTCTTTACTGTCATGGTGCGGCTTTATATGAGAGCATCACATAGCCGGCTGAAGAGACAATGCCCGAAAGATCCTGCTGCGTCTCATCGTGTTTGGACAAAAGCGTGACTTCATTGTTTGAGATATCCGCCCTTGCCCATCTTCCGTCCGTCGAATTGAATGCGTTCTCTATCCTGCGTGCGCAGTTTGAACAGTGCATCCCGTCAACTTTTAAAACATACTCATACGGATAATTGGACTTATCCTTATCCTTTACCCTGACCTTTTTGTCCGCCGGGGTCTTTTCGCCACAGCAGGAGGAGCCGAAGCGGATCCTCCTTACTGTGGAATATACTGCAAGTATCACTATCGCGATAAGAGCCGTGATTATAATTACGTTTCCCATTGTTCTCTCTCTTTTTTATCAGCCGACGACTTCCCACATGACTCCCATGTTTTTAAATCCGCCTTCCGGCATGCAGGCGCTGCATGTTTTATTTCCCGAAGTACATCCGCTGCACCCTTCGCATGAATACTGCCCGTTACCGGCCCCGCCAAGATCGATCCGTTTTATGATCCCGCTTTTTTCCAGGAACTCAATGTCACGCTCGATTCTTTCAACGGTTGTGTTCAGCTCGGAAGCGAGCATTTCGGTAGTCCTTGATCTTCCGTCTTTTAATAATCTTACAAGTTCTTCCATCTTCTCTTACCAGATGAGCAGGCCGATACGGTACGCGATCCCTGCGATTATCAGTGCGACCGCTGTATAATACAGCGCTATCCTTGCGGTCCACTTTGCTGAGTGCGTCTCCTGATATGTTGCTGCAAGTGCAACGATACATGGCATGTTAAATGTCATCGCAAAGATCAGGGCAAGCGCCTCCGGCTTGGGTATATTAGCAACAAGCAGTTCGTTTATGTTATCCGCAGCGACTCCGCTTACGACCGAACCTACGGATATGGTCCCGGCACCTGTAAATATCGTACTGAGTACTCCGAGCGCACCTTCTTTACCAAGGCTCGAAGCAATAAAGGCCATGAATGTCTGCCATCTCATACCGAAGAAGGACGTTACCGGTTCTATGAAACGGCCCAGCTTATAAAGGATGCTCGCACTGATATCGCCCGAGGATGTATAGGAAAGGAGCCAGAACGCAAGGGCAACGATCAGTACGACTTTTAATGCTCTTATAAAGGTATCTTTTGTACGTCCGAAAACATATCGTAAAAGAGCGCCCCACTTCGGCTTATGATATGGAGGCAGTTCCATGATCATTCCGTATCTGTCTTCGGCCTTGACCAGTGAGCGTCCGAAAACCTTTGCGGTGATCCACATATGAAGGAGCATGACAAGCAGTATTACCGCAATGATGAGGGGCATCCACGCACCGAAAAACAGCGTTGAGAGCATTGGTATGACCGCCCATGCCGCACCGCAAGGAACAGCCCATGCAAGAGCGATCGTAAGCACCTTCTGTCCCCAGTTATCTATGACCCTTGTTCCGGCAGCTCCGCCCATTGTACATCCGAAGCTGATGAGGAAAGGCATGACCGATTTACCCTGAAGGCCGAACCGGGCCATGGTATTGTCAAATACGTATGATATCCTTGCCATCACTCCGATCTCTTCGAGCAGGCCGAACACAAGCGTGACCCCGAATACAAATCCGAGCATCTGTACGATGAAAGCCACGGATCGCAGAATGACATCGCATAATATCGCTGCTATAAACGCAGGACACCCTGCAGCCAGAAGCGTTTCGTTGAGCGGATCGGGTATGTTGCCTATCAGCTGTCCGATCCCCATCAGCGGAAGTGCCGGGATAAAGGATGCGATCAGTCCGAGTATAACGATCAGGACAACGACCGGTTTGCCCCATATGTGATGCGTGATAAGCCTGTCGAACTTTCCGAGCGAGACCTTTGACTGCCTGTTTGTTGCCGCATCAGAAAGAAGTTCATCGATCCAGGCGAATTTACATTCTCCCGTGGCAACCACGCCTTTATTGACCTTAGAGAGTGCGGTATCCAGCGTTTTAACGTTATCTGCCGATACCGCGTTCCTGATCCTCGCGATGACCGGAGCATCGCCTTCAACAGCTTTGGCGGCAAGCCACATCTTTGAATACCCCGGTATAACATTATCCGGGATCGCCGACCTGATCGTATCGTAAGCATCAAGATCTGAGTACTTCTTTTCAAGATCATCGGCAAAAACCACCGTCTCCTCTCCGAGCGCATACTCCAACGCCTTATAAAAGTCATCGTAAGAACGCGTATCTGTTGCGGTAAACGATACGACCGGAATTCCCAGTTTTTCTTCCAGTTTTGAAGCATCAACCGTTTTTCCCTGTTCACGCGCAACATCGCTCATGTTAAGCACCAGGAAGCACGGAACGGTAATGCCTGCATAATCAGCCAGCATATACAGACTTCTCTCAAGCTGCGAGCTGTCGGCAAGTATGCAGATCACATCCGCCTTTCCCGATGCGATATAGTCACGGGTTATCATTTCCTCATCCGAATTGGCAGACAGGCTGTAAGTTCCCGGAAGATCGGCTACCAGATAGTTTTTTCCGTTATGTACAAAACTTCCCTCTTTTTTTTCTACGGTTTTGCCGGGCCAGTTTCCGACATGTTGTTTCATTCCGGTAAGTGCATTAAAAAGAGTTGATTTTCCGGAGTTAGGCTGGCCAAGAAGCGCTATTACGGTTTCACCATTGTTGTTCATGCTGTTCTTCCTCCCGCCTCAACCTCTATCATTTCGCACTCGGATCTGTTGAGCGCGATCATCGTATCTCTCGAATACACGAGGAGCGGCCTGTTCTTTTCATTTTTGATTACCGTTACCGTACTGCCCGGAGTAAGACCTATGGATGTGATCCTGCTCATAAATCTCTGATCCCCGCCCAGTGCTTTGATCACGGCCACTGAATCTTTTTTCAGCTCTGACAATTTTTTCATCATATCCTCCTTAATATCCGGCATTCGCATATTAAACAAATGTCTGCCGTATGGTTAATTTATGCTAACCGTCCGGCAAAAAAATATTATCAGCTCGATCATTTGCCGTTATTTGGTTAGTTATCGCTAACCAGCTAAAGATAATATCACTCCTCTTTTCAAAAATCAATACCCTGTATAATCCGGCCAAACATCACAGTATTATGTCGGGCCAGAATCTGTTATAATCACGAATATGCGAAGACTTCAGAAAAAAGAGATCATAATACTTGCATCTGCGGCTGCTGTTATTATTGCAGCCGTTGTAACAGGTGTTGTGTTGATCACCGGCCGGCGATCACAGCCCAAAGAGCCGCGTGTCGTCACGCTCACTATCGATGCACCTGCCAATATCCCTCTTGAGCAGAAGGAAGACATTGTATATCGTACGCTGATAAAAGCCGGTTATTCACCGGCCGGCGCCTGCGGGATAATGGGAAATATAGCCGTTGAATCCCCCGACTTTGATCCCGCTGCCGTTAATGAATTAGCAGGAACACTCGGTCTCTTTCAGTGGAATGATGTCGGGGAGCGCAAGGCGCATTTCAAAGAGTTTTGCAGGCAGCAAAAGGTTAACTGGAATTCAATGGACGCTCAGATAGCGTTCGCCATATATGAGCTTTCCGGTGCTGATCCGATAGCATGCAGACTTGATGATTTTCTTAAAGAAACCGATAATGCATATGCAGCGGCCGCAGAGTTTACGGCTGGTTTTGAAAGGTGTGTATCAGACTCCGGCAAGGCCAAGGATGTATATATGGGTTCGATTTATCCCGAATTCTACGGAAACCACTACCAGAAACTATCTGCCAGGATAAACAAAGCCATGAACTATTACGAACGGTTCAAGGATGTTGACATTGCAGATGATGCGCAGATAAACATTACGATCGAATAACGTTTACTGAACGGATTTGATCACAAGAAGCTGTACCTGATCCCTTGTCACGCTGACCTTGATATCATCGGCAAGAGCGACGAGTATCGATTCGGCGATCTGGCTGATATCCGGCTCGTCATTTCGAAGAGACCACTCAAACTGATCGCTTTTTGTCGCGCTGTCACTTCCTGATCCGAGTCCGGTCACCATGGTTTCCCAGATCTTGGCGGAAATGGTCTTTACCGCTTCATTCTTTCCCGATGATGCGAGAGAAAGCAGTTTTTTGTATTCATCGCTTCCGACGCTTGCCGGGAACGTCAGATGTATCCTGTACTTCAGACCGCTGCCGTCGATCCACAGTTTTGCCTTGGCACTTTCCGCGATCGACCCGAGTATCCTTATCGTCTCCTCGGTCATCAGTTCAAGCTGGAGCGTCGACTTCTGATCAAGCCTCTGCTTTTGGGCAAATTCACGCGCGGTTTCAACAGCCTCACTTATACGATCTCCTCCTGCCGTTACTCTTACCGTATCGGACCTTACGCTTCGTTTAGAAGGAGATGTTTTCTTCTTTTTCTTAACAATTTCCGTATCGTCGGCGATATACTCCCTTTCGACCACATTGATGTAATCATAAGGTATCTCTATTCCGAGCTGTCTGAACATATTGATGACTCTCATGTTGATATCGGAGACCGCAACATAACTGTTCGATTCTTTTTTTATCCAGATCGTTGTCTCAAGCACAAGTGCACTGTCCGCAAACTTAAGAAAATACACCGGTCCCGAATCTTCCATTATCCCGTTTGTCTCGACCGGCAGTGTGTAGGGGCTTGCCGCAACGCAGTCACGGATCGCTTCGACAGCGGTATGAACATCGGTATCATAACTTACCGAGAACGTCATATGGATACCTCTCTCATCACCCCTGGTCGTATTAATCACGGTCTTGGAATTTAACACGCTGTTGGGAACTATGATGCGAAGTCCGTCGTATATACGTATGACCGTATGCCTGAGCGTGATATCCTCCACGATACCCGGCTCGATCCCCTCCGCGATTATCCTGTCTCCTATCTCAAACGGTTTGTTGATACTTATCAGAAAACCGCATATAAGGTCCGAAATGGCGGGCTGTGCCGCAAAACCGAGTATGGCGACGATAAGCGCCGAACCTTTGAGCATCGTTGCGTAAACTCCCCGGCTCGGATCGACAACTTCCACTATGTTAACAAGACACGCGATGATAACGATAAGACTGAAGAGTTTTCCGAGAAATCTCTGATGTATCTTATCGCTCTTTTTGACCACCTTTTTTACAAAGATGCGCATCGCTATCAGTACTCCGATACCGATTGCGATCGTCAGTATTATCTTAATTATCTTTATCGTAGACGGTTCCATATGGCAAATAATATATTATAGACCTCAAAAAGACAATATCAGTATGATCATTTCAAAAATCCGTTAATGATCTGCTCTTCCGCTTCCTGTTCCGTAAGACCCAGCGTCATCAGTTTTATGATCTGATCTCCGGCGATCTTTCCTATTGCAGCTTCATGTACGAGTGCCGCATCCGTATCGTTTGCCTCAAGTGCCGGTACGGCCAGTATCCGGCCGCTGTCCATTATGATCGAATCACATTCCGTATGTCCCTTGCACGGTGCATTGCCGACAAGCTTCGCATCAAACTTCTGATAGGATGTATCCCTTGCAACAGATCGGGATACAACATCAGCACTTGCGCCCTCACCGTCGAGGTTTACGAGATAGGTGCTGTATGCCTTCTGATCATCATGTGTCATAAGCCTTTCGCGTACGATAAGAGATGCGTTTTCGGCCAGCTTGGCATTTGTCGTACGGTTCGTATCATCAACACCCTTGATCTGAACCATCTCCATCTCAACATGGCTTCCCTCTTCCTGGAAAACTTCCGTGACGGGATTGAGTATCCTTTTTCCGGCGCCGTTTCCGGATCCGTAATGTTTCTCAACATACTTCACGCTGGCATTTTTTCCGACATGAAAAGTATGTATGCCGTCATGCTGTGAATCCTGGCTGCCGCAGTTATCGATCCCGCATCCCGCAACTATCGTCACATCCGCATCCTCGCCTATGTAAAAATCATTATAGACAACCTCTTTTATACCTGTCTGCGATATGACCACCGGAATATGAACACTCTCGTTCTTTGTGCCCGCTTTTATCGTGATAGTAAGTCCCTTTCCGTCTTCGCGGGGTGTGATCGTTATATTCTCGGTGGACTGCCTTCCGACAGACTGACCGTTAGACCGGATGTTATAAGCTCCTTCCGGAACCTTGTGAAGATCGGCGACCTCACTTATCAGTCTTTTCTGTATCTCATCCATGTTCAGCATGTCTCGTCTCCTTTATAAGATCCGCTCATCCTGCACTCCTTCATCGCATCAGTCGTGCCGTTAAGTGTAGGGAGTATCTCGTCCTTCGGACCGTGTGCGCCTACCTTTCCGTTTTTGATCACAACGATCTCATCCGCTATATCAAGTATCCTTTCCTGATGGGATATTATGATGACGGAGCCGGTGCGTATCCTTCTTCTGATCCCCTGGAAAACCTCTATCAGATTCTGGAAACTCCACAGATCGATACCTGCTTCGGGTTCATCAAAGATCGACAGATTTGATCCCTTTGCAAGTACGGTCGCGATCTCTATTCTTTTAAGTTCTCCTCCGGACAGGCTTGAATTGACTTCCCTGTCGATATAATCTCTGGCGCACAGCCCCACGGCCGACAGATAATTGCAGGCATCGGTCATTGTGATATCGGTTCCTGTCGCAAGCTTTATAAGGTCAAATACCTGTATCCCCTTAAATCTTACCGGCTGCTGGAATGCGAATCCTATTCCCTTGTTTGCGCGCTCCGTAATGGACAGCTCCGTTATGTCTTCTCCGTTTAAAATGATACTTCCCCGGTCGGGTTTTTCTATTCCGGCGATTATCTTGGCAAGTGTTGACTTACCTCCGCCGTTTGGTCCGGTTATGACAACAAGTCTGTCATCCTCGATCTTCAGCGAAATGTCGCGGATGATCTCCTTATCCTTTCCGTCTTCGTTTACGTTAAATGAAATGTTTTTAAGTTCAAGCATATCCGTCTCTTTCTTTGATCAATATCCCTTTTTGATGATTCCTCCGCATATAACGCAGCCTGCTTCATCATAAAGCACGGCTGACTGTCCGGGAGCTGCAGCCCTTACAGGTTCATCAAATGTTATCACCAGATCTTCACCTTCCATATGCGCCGCTGCACTTTGCGGATCATGTCTGTATCTTATCTTGGCAAAGCATCTGATATCGTTATCATCTGCTGTGGCAATGCCCATAAAATTCACATCAGAGCATCTGACTGTGCTGACATAAAGTGCCTCATCTTCAGCAAGCACCACCTCGTTGGTCTTACTGTCGATCCTTTTGACATACATCGGATGTCCGAGAGCGATTCCGAGTCCCTTGCGCTGTCCCACCGTATAATTTATGATACCGGCATGTCTTCCGAGTATGCTGCCCAACTCATCGACAAAGTTTCCCGGGCCCGGCAGCGGTCCGTCATGATTTTCGGTAATATACCTGACATGATCGTCATCCGGTATAAAGCATATCTCCTGTGAATCGGCCTTATCGGCGACAGGAATGGCTGCCTCTTTTGCGATGCGCCGCACTTCATCCTTCGACAGGGTGCCTAGCGGCATCAACGTCCGCAGGAGCATTTCCTGCGTAAGAGCGTAGAGCATGTATGTCTGGTCCTTTTGCGCATGATCCGCTCTCCTTAGCGTATACCTGCCGGAGTCCGTGGCGACAACATTGGCGTAATGCCCCGTTGCCACAAGATCCGCTTCCAGTATATCCGCCATCTCTATCATCTTTTCCCATTTGACATAGCGGTTACAGATAATACATGGATTCGGAGTGATCCCGTTTATATAAGCATCCATAAACGGACGGCATATCGTTTTATCAAACAGATCCTCACAGTTTTTGACATAGAAAGGTATGTCGAGCACATCGGCGATATGTCTTGCATCGTCTATCTCGCAGCAGCGGCTCATCTCTCCGCTGTCGGATGTCCATGTGCGCAGCATGACGCCTGCGACATCATAGCCCTTCTTTTTCAACAGATATGCCGCTACAGCGCTGTCAACGCCACCCGACATCCCCACAACAACACGTTCCATCTAATACCCCGGACCGGTTTATACCAAACCGCTGATCAGATCATATAATACCATTCGTCACCCTGACTGAATTCCCTGCTCTTTATCACGTCAGATTCGGTCCGGTATTCCATCTCAAGATTCTTCATGCTGACCCTGGTATTGGCCTCAACGGATCGCGTGATAAATGTATTACCGCCTATCACCGCATTCTCTCCGATCACGGTTTCTCCACCGAGAATGGTTGCACCGCCGTATATCGTGACATTATCGCAAATGGTCGGATGACGTTTTTTACCCGACAGTTTTCGTCCTCCTCTTGTCGAAAGAGCACCAATGGTAACACCCTGATATATCTTGACATTTCTTCCTATGACCGATGTTTCGCCCACAACGATCCCTGTACCGTGATCGATAAAGAAATACTTGTCTATAGTCGCTCCCGGGTGGATATCGATACCTGTGCGCGAATGTGCATATTCTGTCATGAGTCTCGGAAGCATCGGGACATTTTCAACATACAGCTCATGGGCTATACGGTATACTGTTATGGCCATCAGCCCCGGATAAGCAAGTATGATCTCTTCCATGCACGTTGCCGCAGGATCGCCGTCAAGGGTCGCCTCAAGATCCGTGTCTATATATTCGCGTATCCTGGGAATCCTGTCAAAAAAGCCCTTGCATATACGGTAACTCTCCTGTTTTCTTGCCTCATCCGACATTTTGCCGCGGTTCGGTCCGTAATCAAGCGCCAGATACACTTCCTTGCTCAAATGATAAAATGCATCCTCGATGGTGACCGCAAGGCTGTTTCCCGGATTGTATATTTTGTATGATCTGTCGCGGAAATAACCGGGATAGATTATCCTGAAAAGGTTCTCTACAAGTTCATGGACCTTTGCCTTGTCAGGTTTATCATAGATGTTTATCCTGTCAATATTCTTGTCGCCTTTGTAATCATCAAATATATTATTGACGATCCGTGCGATCTCCTCTTCATTTATAATATCGTTCACGCTGTCTCCCTTCTATCCCTCATAACTGTTTACCGCATCTGTTACATGTCCGATCTCTTCTTCGCTCATATACTCCATCATCGGAAGCGTCACTATATGAGCACATATATCTTCGGTAACCGGAAAATCTCCTTCCGAAAATCCGAACTTTTCACGCATACACGGCTGAAGATACGGCGGCACCTGCCATGATATATCCGTGGCCACATCCTTATCCTTCATATGTGCCATAAACGCTGTCTGATCGTCTGCCCTTACTATGAACTGGTACCATGTATGGTCACACCCCTCAGCCACAGCCGGAAGCGTGATCTTCGGATTGTATATCTCCTTAAGATACCTGTTTGCAATATGCCGTCTGTTGGCGATAAGTTCGTCCATATGTGAAAGCCTTATGCGCAAAAGTCCTGCCTGAAGTTCGTCAAGACGCATATTATACCCGACGGCAATATTATGGTATCTTCTGTCACTGCCATAATTTCTCAGTATCTTAACCCGGTCGATAAGATCAGGGTCGGTTGATACTACCGCACCTCCGTCGCCGAACCCTCCGAGATTTTTGGTCGGGTAAAATGAGAAAAAAGAAGCCTTTCCGAACAGACCGGTATTCGTTCCCCTGTATGCGGCAAAATGAGACTGGGCACAGTCTTCAAACAATTGCAGATCGTGTTTTTCGCATATCTTAATGATCGGATCCATACGGGTCGCCTGCCCGTACAGATGTGTTACGAGCACAGCCTTTGTCCTGTCCGTAACGGCAGCTTCTATCCTTGCGGCATCGAGCTGGAAATACTCATCCGGCTCTACAAACACAGGTGTAGCTCCGCAGTTCATAACCCCGAGCATAGTGGCGATATAACCGTTTGCCTGAACTATCACTTCATCGCCCTCACCTATTTGGGCAGCCTGAAGTCCCAGCCAGATGGCATCAAGTCCGTTGTCGACTCCGGCGCAGTAACATCCGCTTCCGAGCTTTTGAGCGAACTCTTCTTCAAATGCAGTCATCTCTTTGCCCAGAACATACCAGCCGCTTCGAAGTACCTCAAGCGCCTTCTGCTCATATTCATCCTGATACAGCCTAAACCCTCTTGCAAGTTCGTTTACAGGTATCATTGTCAGATCCTTCCGTTCTTATCTATTGCTTTATTTTACAATATACTTTTGCGCATTTCACTTTTTTTTCGGTAAAACCGTTGTCCGTTATATACTTCTTCCAGAAATCGTTCATCTCGTCAAGGTTCGGTTCATGATCGTCTTCCACATCACCTGCGGCATCGTATGAACCGTATTTGCTGTCAAGGACTACTATGATATCCGGAACGGCTTCCGGATTGACTTCGTAATATCTTTTTAACTGATCCTCATCATATGCCGTTGCCCTCCATGTGGTAGGATACCCGCAGTTAAGTGCGGAAGCCGTATATCCCCACGGCAGGATCTTTGAAAACAGAACATTTCCCCTGTCCGAACCGCTAATCACCTCATAACCGTCTGTATTTTGGCAATACTCATCGATCATGTCATATACGTCCGTATACTGCTCAAGATGCTCTCCGGTCGTATAAAGTCCCTTCGCGACTCCGGTTGTTATCTTTTGGTTAAGCTTGGGTATCGGTGCGTCGCGGTACACATTGGTCATCCTCAAAACGAACGTTATGCAAAGACTGAATGCAACAACACCGGTCAGTAAAATACCCGTTATCTTCGCCGGCACGCCGTTTTTCGTCTGATCATCGCGGCTGCCTGCGATATGATCATATATGCCCGCAACACCCGCTCCTGTCGCAACAGCCGCACCTATTGCCATAACGTACAAAAAATCGCTTGATGCAAAACAATAGATCAATGCGACAAGCACTGCCGGAACCGTTGTCAGGAAAAACAGAAAATGATTTTTCCTTTCCGAAACAAAAAAGACGGGGATCATGAACATAAAAAACGCGACCTGTATGTATCCCACGCGTCCGATGCTGTGTGATGCCATAATTACAAACACCGCAACATCGGCAAGTACCACCACCGTGCGAAACGGATCTTTTTTCAGAAGCTTCTGAAACACAAATGAGACCGCTATCAGAAGATACGAAGCATATGTTGTATACGTCCCATATACCTCGACAAGGCATCTGTTCGGTTTGCGTATAAAGTATCCGAGCGACTCGGCATGTTCATTGTCGACAAGTGCGACCGGAAGCGTGTTTATCAGATAATCAATATCCGTATGCGTAAACAGATAAACCAGGAATAAAACTGCAGGCACAGCAACACCGATGACGGTATAAAGCGCGATATCTCCCAGTCTGATATTATCTATGGCTTTTTTTACATTATCCGGAAGATCAAAAATACGGTTAACCGTCAGCACGATAAATACCGCTGCCATTACGGCGATATATCCCACCGCCATAAGCGGCATGCAGAATACCGCAAGTGCGATCACAACTCCCGCAAATACAAGTTCACTCTTCCTGCAGGTGTTCCTGTAGTCATATATCAGTATAAGACCGAGTATGAGCAGAAGATTAGAGAGCATATAATACGAAAAGGTCGCATTGTTAAGATGCGCATAACACATAACAAACAATGCGGGAACGGCAGATACCGTGTCAGGATAATCTTTTCTCAATACGCGAAAATACACCACGGCGATGATCACGGTAAGTATCAGATATAACAGCCTGAAATACAAAACGATCCCATCCGTTCCACCCGATAACAAAACATAAACAGAATAAAACGGGAGCATGAGTATCGAAGACATCTGAGTCCTGTACCACTCATCGACAAGAGGTACGGCACCTCTGTAAAATCTGTCTGCCGTTGAAATATAAAAGCTTTCGTCCGACCAGCAAAAACCCTTGAAGCTGCGCCATAACAGGAACAGAAAACATATGAAAAAACAGATGTAGATCCGGTTGTTTTTGATGAATCTCATAATATCTATACTGCCACCACTATAACACCGATTATGACAAGTGCCATTCCGATGAGCTTGTTTTTTGAAATACGTTCCTTAAGTATCAGATACCCGAGGACGGTCACAAACACATATCCGCTCGACTCAAGCATTGCACCAAGCGACAGGGGCAGAACTTTGTAGCAGTATACCGTGATAAGGGTAGCCACAAAAAAGATCGCATAAGCACTGATCACCCTTACGTTCATGTATTCCCTGATCCATGAAGGATACTGCTGTTTGGCCGCTGTCTTTAGAAGTATCTGGGAAAAAGACGAAATAAGCGAGCATAATAAAAATATAACGATATATGCTGTCATCATTCTTTCGTTCCGGCCTCTTTAATACTATCAACTATATATACGGGTCTGTTTCTTGTGGCATCAAGCGTTCTCCACAGATATTCACCGAGAACCCCAAGCATCAGCAAGATCATTCCGGATGAGAAAAGTACGAGGCACATAAGCGTAGACCATCCCTGTACCGGAACACCGAGCCAGAAGAATTCTATCAGTACCTCAATGATCCAGATAAATGCCAGAATCGCCATGATAACACCGAGGCTTGACATGAATTTGATCGGGAAATACGAAAAGCTCATCATTGAGTCTATCACAAGCTTGATCTTCTTGGAGAGCGTCCACTTGGACTCGCCTATTTCCCTGTCCTTTCTGTGGAAATAAACATTATCTGACTTGAATCCGATCCACAGCACCTGAAGAGTCAGCGAAGAGTTCTTCTCGTCCAGCTTCAGCAGAACATCTATGGCCTGCCGGTCAAGAAGATAGCAGTCGCATCCGCCCTTTGGCATATTCTTATCTATGGTCTTTCGTACTATCGAATAATACAGATTCGCAAAGAACTTTTTTACAGCAGGCTCATCGCGCTCCTGTCTTACCGCAAGTACAACTTTATTTCCTTCCTTCCACTTTTCGTACAGTCTGACTATCAGTTCGGAATCCTCCTGAAGATCAGCCTGTTTTGTAACGGCACAGTCTCCGCTGCAGTTCGCAAATCCCGCAAGCAATGCGGCATGCTCGCCGAAGTTTCTGGACAGTTTGACAAGCTTTACGTTTTCATCCCTGTCCCTGATCTGATTCATGACTGTCCACGAATCATCTTTTGAACCGTCATCCACCATGACGATCTCGTAATCGCCGAGATCACCAAGTGTTTTTTCCTTCATATCCTCGTAGAGGAGCATAAGTGTGTCGGCATTATAATATACGGGTATTATTATCGATATCTTAGACATTTTTCATCCTCTTAAGTATTCTCTGACACTTTCGTATTCTTCCTTCGGAAGGAACGGGAACATATCGTCGTTAGCCGCGGATACCATCGTGCCGTCCGGCAGCACTTTTGACGAGAGCTTCGGCTCAAAGTTCTGATCCTCGTCAACGACCGCCTCGATCATGATCGGTCCGTCCGAAGACAGGGCAGCTGCTATCGCCTCCTTCAGGCCATCCTCCTTATCGATCCTGCGATACGGAATATCGAACGCATACGCGATCTTTTCAAAATCGGGAAATGACAGTCCGTTTCCGTCGCATACACCGATCAGCGGTCTTGATGAGAACAGGTTCTGCTGCGTCTGTCTGATCGAATGATATCCGTTGTTGTTAAGTATGATTATCTTGATGTTAAGATTATTATATACGACGGTCTGAAGTTCCTGTATGTTCATCATAAAACTTCCGTCACCGTCTATGCATATCACGCGTTTATCCTGCCGGCGCACTGCAACGGCAGCACCGATCGAGGCAGGGAATCCGTATCCCATTGCCGCGCATCCCGAATTGGTGAACAGCCTCTGGTCTTTTTTTACTATCGCGCTCTGAAAACCGATCACGCAGGCTCCGCCGTTACCGGTCACGGTAACATCGCCTTCTTCAAGAGTTTCGAACAGCGCCTCCATGAAGACATACGGGTTGAGTTTTTCGGTCCCGCGGTAACTGTCAAGCACGGCAGGATATCTTAGGTTGACGCTTCGTGCACGCTCGAGCCAGTCTTTATGGATAACCCCGTCATAGTTTCCGGATGATCTGATGTATCCGGTAATGTCCTCCATCACATCAAGAACATTTGCATGAACCGGAAGATCGACCTTGACGGTGGGCTTTCTCAATTCGTTTTCGTCTATATCCACAACGATCTTTTCCGCATCATGCGCAAAAGCATGCTTGTTGTAGCTTATGATCCTTATGTTCATCCTGCACCCGAGAACAAGGAGCAGATCGGCCGACTGGGCGACGAAATTGCCTCCACGCAGTCCGACGGTTCCCGGTTTTCCGCAAAACAGCGGATGATCCGTAGGCATGACATCATGAGCGTTCCACGCAGTCAGTACAGGCACGGACAAAGCGTTGGCACATTCAAGGAACTGCTCTCTCGCCCCCGCAACATTTATGCCCGTTCCGGCAAGTATCACGGGACGTTTTGCCCTTTTTATCTTCTCGACTATCTGCGCGGTAAGTGCGGTATCATATGTCACTTTTTCCGCTGACCGGGCATCAAATCCTTCAAGTTCGTCTTCATCCACAACAGCGGCCTGGATATCGAGCGGCACATCTATCCATACAGGTCCGGGACGTCCGTTTTGGCACAGATACCATGCTTTTTCAAGATGATATCTTATTGAATCCTTATCAGTCACCATGACCGCATATTTCGTACAGTTACTGACGGAATCCGTTATCTGGAATTCCTGGTCTCCGAGCTGTCGGAGCGGTACCTCCGAATATTCGGTGGTCGTCTCCCTCTTTACCTGTCCGGATAGGACAAACATGGGGATCGAATCCTGCCATGCGCCTATCACGCCCGTAATGGCATTTGTACCGCCCGGACCGCTTGTAACGCATACGGGAGCAACCTTTCCGGTAAGCCTGGCATATCCCTCAGCCGCGATCGCACATGCCTGTTCATGATGATTGTAGGTGCATTTTATCCCTTCCTTATGCCCTATGGCATCATCAAGATGCATCGCACCTCCGCCTGTTATCATAAACACGTCGGTAACGTTATTCCTGACAAGGAACTCCGCTATATATTCCGAAACCTTTATCTTCATATTATCAACCCAACCAGATCCCGGGGCGAGACGGCAACCCCGATATTTCTATACTCGTTTACATCCTGTCCGCAGAAAAACCCGAAGCCGTAAGTCACGCCGATAAAATCGACTCCTATCTCATCTGCTCCCAGTGCATCATTGTCACTGTCCCCGACCATGACTGCACGTTTTTTATCCGATATTCCCATATACCTGATGGCATTTTCTATGATGTCTCTTTTGGTCAGTTTTCCCTCGGCATCCGACCCGCAGATAACCTCGGCAACTTCGTCAAAACCGAAATGACGAAGGAGCTTCTCGGCATAGTCCTGACGTTTGTATGTTGCGACGGCGGTTTTGATGCCTGCCTGCCGAAGTTCCTTCATGGTATCGATGATACCCTCGTAAGGTTTTGCAAGCAGCAGATCATGCTCCTTGTATCTGTCGCGAAACATCCCCGCAGCCTTTTGGGCTTCCTCATCCGACAGGCTGTATACTCTCGCAAACGATCTTTGTATGGGCGGACCTATAAAGGTTCGCATGATCTCGTCGGACAGAGGTGTAAGAGCCGAATGCTCGATAACATATGACACGGATCTGAATATTCCCTCAGAAGTGTCAAGAAGCGTTCCGTCCAGATCGAATATGACCGCATCATAATCTCTCATAAATACTCTCCGTTACATACACAACCTCAAAAGGAAGTTCGAGTTTTTGCATACTCTTTACCGTATCACGGTTTATATTATCCGCTTCCTCGCTGCTGTATGAATATTCCATATTCGGATTGACATAGTTTGACACCGGTGTCTGTCTGTATCCGTCAAATCCGGCAAGTCCGGCCGATCTGACCCCTGCCTTCTTTAAAAGCCGCAGAAGCATGATGAGCGGATTATCCGGCATAAGCGCATCCTCATCAAGCAGCGCACTGTAATTAAGTGTATAATCAAACTCGCCGAGTGTTCTCGTTATGTTTGAAGTTGCTATAAGGCGCGATTTTTTCTTCTGCTCGTTAAGCGCCGAACACAGCTGGACATAGCGCTTTGCGTTACTCATGAAAACATAATCCGGATCGTAACCGCTTGGTATATAATTGATCGATATCGTTACGCAATTATTCGACGATATATAATCATCAACTCTTTTTCTCTGGTCGTATATGTTTTTGCCGGGTCCCATCAGAAGCACATCCTTACCCGAAAGATCATCTATAAGACCTCCCACGGAACCGGAATCGGCGCAGTGTTTCTTCTGATATTCAAAATACAGTTCCTTAATATATTCACGGTCATACAGAAGCTTTTTCTCGCCTTCAAGGGAATCGAGTACTTCGCTGATCGACTTTACCGACAGTTTCCCGATATCCATAAGATAATTGACATAGTTCGGGTGACAGTCGTGTGAGGCCGCAAGGAAGAATTTAAATGAATATCCCCAGCCGATCTTTCTGTTCATATCAAGTATCGTAACTTCTATGGCTTCAAGTATCTGACTGTTATGATAGAGCGTTCCGTGATATGAATTCATATGCATGACAAGCAGTTCTATCGGGGTATTTCCGGCGCTCTTGCCCATTCCGTACAATGTTCCGTCTACGATAAGCAGTCTTCCCGCCGGCGGATCGTCGAGCAGTTCTATACAGTTGGCATATGCAAGCTGGAAATTATTATGGGCATGATAACCGATACCGATAGTGCTCTTCAGATGTGCACACGCAAAATCAAAATAATGGCGGAGCTGCCCCTTATGAAGCAGTCCGTATGTATCCACAAGCGAAAAAGCATATGGTTCAAGATCGTTAACAAGATCTATGAGCCGGCTCAGTTCCTCATCGTTATAGCTCGTTATGGATACCGCCTGGGCAAAAACCTTATAGCCTTTATCCTTGATGCAGCGGCAAAAATCTATGGCCTCATGCATCTTCTGCTTTTTGAATATGACCCTGATCCCATCCAGAAAACACTCTTTTGCAGGCATGATGTGATCGATGGAACATGTTCCGTAATCGATCATCCCGACGATCATTGATGATCCCTTGTCGAGCTTCCCGTATATCCTGTTTACGCTTTCGGTATCGGGAAAAATGGTCCTGTTTTCATCGAAGGGGCGTCTCTCATCGATAAATCCCGTCTCGATTATGTCTATCCCCGCGCTTACAAGACGCTCGAAAATATTGACGATGTTGCTGTTACCGAATTCCCAGTCATTCAGGTAACCGCCGTCCCTCAAAGTACAATCAAGCAGCTTTATCTTTGTTTCCATTGTCGGCTTCTTTCTCCGTCTCTTCCTTTGCATCCGCCGTAACGATAAGGATCACTCCGCACAGTATTATTACCGCTCCGATGACCTTCTTTACCGTGACCGGCTCGTGAAATACAAAATATCCCCATATGATCCCCCAGATCACCGTAGCGCCTTTATTGGCATATGCGGTAATAAGAGGCATGCGTTTGATTATCTGCTGCCATGCGAATGCGTATATGAACAGTCCCAGAAGCGACAGGCCATAGTACAGGATGAACTTAAATGACAGAAATTCTTCCTGTGCCGCAAACTTTGACGCGATTCCCGTAAGCGAATAAACCGCCAGGAGTATGTGAAGTATCACAAGATATTTATATTTCTTCATTCAGATTTCTCTTCCTGACATTACGTTCGAGTATCAGATGATCGACTCCGGCCGCTTTTGCACACTCTCCGTCCTTTTCCGGTCTGTCTCCGATCATGAGTATGTCAGACGGTGAAAATCCCGTATCCTCCATAATGACCTCAAGCCCCTTCGGTGACGGTTTTAACGCATCTATTCTTTCATCATCAGGTCCGTACTGTCCGTCAACCTCAACAGAAAGTGCTTTCAGTTTGTCAGCGGTCGGATAATCGGACAATATCACTACCTTTTTTCCGTTTTCCCTAAGCCTCCCGATCAGTCCGATCAGTTTTTCATCCCTTGTTTTTTCGAGGGCCGAAAGCGGATTGTCATATATCCATTTTCTGACAACTCTTGCAGTTCTTTCGGTTGTCGTCTTAAGATCCGCAGCAGTTTTTTCAATGATCTTATCTTCGCCGGATCCGTCTTTCCATGAATCCTTCACGCTGCGAAAATGCATCAGGATGAACAGATCCCGTATCGCAAACGGATGGCATATATAATAGCCGATAAGCCGGGACGCCATGATAAGACGCAGCTTCGGCTGGTCGTACAGCGTTCCGTCCAGATCGAACACATACAGACTGTAATCGTTAATGTTTTTTTTCATCACATGTCAAACAAAGTCGGATTTACCCAGTATGACGGCATCGGTATATCCACTATGGTAAGTACCAGCAGTATCACTACCAGAACCGCGATATAGGCAAGCAGCGGCTTTTCCTTGTACAGTTTTTCGGGCTTTTGCACCGCCGAGTCCGGCTTAAATGCTATATACAGGTAAAAGCAGAATAGCCCGAAGACAAACGGCATGGCAATTATGTACTCCATCCTGTATTTGATCATGAACACACCGATGAAGAACGTTGCACACATGGCATAAAAGAACGATGACACCAGAAGGCTTGTTTCCGAATAATGCGCGAAGCTCTTTCTGTACAACCCGGCCACGGAAGGATCGCCTATCATCCTGTATTCCGCGAAGCGCTTGGTTGCCATCAGGAATGCGCCGGCAAACCAGTATCCTATCAGTATACTGATGGGCGGCTGAAAATCCTGGGTTATGATAAACCATCCGAGCAGCAGCCTTATCATGTTATTGATGGATTCGGAAAGAACATCAAGGTAGGGAATATCCTTGGTCCTTATCGGCTTGACATTATAGAGCACTCCCATGATCAGAAGCCACAGTTCCATGTAAGTGAACGGTTTTCCGACATACAATGACAGGCCGAGTCCCAGAACGATCAGTATCGCATACTCCGTAAGAACAAGCGAAAGCTTCATGTTCTCCGATACGACCGGCCTGAACTTCTTGGTCGGATGATACTTGTCGAATTCGGCATCAAGCCATTCATTGATCACATAATTGGCCGATGCGATAAAACATGTTGCAAAAAAACCGACTATAAACCTGACTATAACGTCCGGTGTGAATGTAAAATCAGTCAGAAGCACCGCTATGGCAAGTCCGGGTACTATGAACGCATTTTTCACCCAGTGGTCCGGCCGCGCTATCTTGATGTAATTCTTCATGATCTGTCTCCTTTGTTGTAGTTGGCAAAAAGATCCGCAAAGTATCTTGTGTTCCCGGTAATATCACCCCTGAATATCGAGGAGCCCATCACGATAACGTTCGCACCCGCTTTTACGACAGTATCGACGTTATCTCTTGTCACTCCTCCGTCAACCTGAATATCGGTATCAAGGCCTTGCTGTGTGAGCTTATCTCTGAGGGATCGTACCTTATCCGTACAGGAATCGAGGTATTCCTGTCCTCCGAATCCGGGTTCCACCGTCATCACCAGGAACATGTCCGCAAGACCGAAATATTTTTCAAGCACGGCAATGTCCGTATGTGGTTTTATCGCTATACCTGCCCGTTTTCCGCGCTCGTGTATGTGTCTGAGCGTTTCCTCCAGCGGTACGCATGCCTCCTGATGCACGGTCAGTATATCCGCTCCGGCATCTATGAACTTGTCGATATATCTTTCCGGTGCCTGCACCATAAGATGCACATCAAGTATCTTCTTTGTGGCACGTCTTACCGAAGCCAGGACAGGTATCCCGAATGATATATTAGGCACGAACATTCCGTCCATGACATCAAAATGAAAGTAATCGTTCCCACCTTCTTCGGCCTTTTCCATCTGCTGTCCGAGGATCGTAAAATCCGCGGCAAGTATGGAAGGTGACAAAATGACCATTATCAGTATCTCCTTGCTTTTGTCAGTTCATTGTAAATATACACATAGTTGTCGTATCTTTGCCGCGATATTTTTCCCTCATCCACCATTGCCTTTACCGAGCATTCGGGTTCATGCGTATGAGAGCACGGCATAAAACGACACGCCGGAGCGTCATTGAATTCCTCGTAATGTTCTGACAGATCTTCCGGTCTGATATTGAACAGATCAAAGGATCCGAATCCCGGCGTGTCAATTATAAACGTATTATCTCCGATCGGAATGATCTCCGAATGTCTCGTTGTATGCCGGCCGCGCGACAGTTTCCGTGATATCTCACCCGTCTCCTGTACACGGTCCTTCGTAAGACAGTTTATGATGGACGATTTACCAACGCCGGAAGGCCCTGCGACCGTAGTCGTTTTCCCCAGGAGAGCATTTAACAGATCACCGATGCCCTCATTGTCCCTGGCGCTTGTTACAAACGATCTGCATCCGCATCCGCTGTATATGTTTATCGTATCGTTTATCAGGGCATCATCGGCAAGATCGTCTTTATTAAAGCATATGAGCACAGGTATTCCCTGTGCTTTATACTGAAGGATCATCTTATCTAGGGTAACGAAGTTAGGCAGCGGATCCACAAGGGCAAATATTATAAGTGCCTGGTCCACGTTCGCCACATTCGGTCTTATAAGATCATTTGTCCTGTCATATATCGTCGTGATGCTTCCGGTCATATCCTCATCCGCCAGCACATCGATATCGACATTATCTCCGACCAGGGGCTTTGTACCGTCCAGTCTGAATATTCCCTTTGCCTTACACGTATAAAGGCCTTCATCGGTATGAACGTAATAGAATCCGCCGATGCCTTTGATTATCCTTCCCCGCATCCTACTCTTCCGCCGTAAAGGTCACTGCCGTCGGATTGGTCGTCTCCCATGTGCCCTCAGCGGACAGATAGGTTATCGTGATGACGCCGGAAGGTATATCGGTTATACCGCTCTTGCTTACCGTATAAGGGAATGAACTTGCGGAAAATCTTCCCAGTTCCTCTCCCGAAGGGCTCAGCAGAACAATGACCGCTTCGGAACCGGCCATATAATTTGCCGGTGCGCCGACCTCAACCGAACATGAATATGTCTTGGTCTTTTTACCGAGACTGATCTTCAGATCGACAGCCGTTCCCTTATCTATCATTCCTCCCGCAGCCGGGGCCTGTGATATTACCTTGCCCTTTTCCACGGTATCGCTTTCTTCCTCAGCTACCGTTCCTATCGAAAGTCCCTCTTCTTCGATGACCACCTTTGCCTCTTCCTCGGTCTTGCCGGAAAGGTCAGGCATTGTCACCTGTTCCACATTGGTACCCGAGCTGATGACAACCGTAACCTGGCTTCCCTTTGCCGCTGTGGTTGCACCGAGAGGGTTCTGGGATATTACCTTGCCCTTTTCCACGGTATCGCTTTCCTGAAGCTGTTTCTGCATCGCAAAGCCTTCGTTGTCAAGCATTACCTTTGCCTCGGCTTCCGTCATGCCGACAACATCCGGCACCGTAACACCTACGATCTTACCGCTTGATACAACAAGGTTTAATACGGTTCCGCTCGCAACTTCGGTATTTCCCTCTATATCCTGGGAAACGATATAGTCCTTCTCGTACTCGGTGGACTCCTTGTAGGTTGCCTTTGCCGTAAGTCCGGCCTTCGTCAGGGCATCTCCCGCCTCTGCAACCGTCATACCCACTACGTTCGGTACCGTCGTAGTACCCGCAGATGTCGATATGGTCAGTTCCTCACCGTCATCCGTTGAGGCGCTTCCCGAAAATGCTCCGAATACCTTGCCTATAACAACAACCGCGATGATGGTTATCACAATGGCTGCCGCAACAAGAAGTATGGTCACGGCCTTTTCCATCTTGGGATCTACATCATCATCAAGTTCATCATCGTAATAATCGTCGTCCCTGCTTCTGTATGAATCTCTGCGTGTGTTTTTGGAGGATTTGACCCTGGTCTGTTTCGGCCTCTCAGGTGTAACCTTTTTCTCCCTGGGTCTTACGCTCTCGCGCTTTTCCTCTTTACGCGCAGCCTTCGGTCTTGATCCGCGAACTCCGAATACATCCTCAAAATCATCATCGTCGTCGAACTGCTCCATCGGCTTGGCGGGACGGACCTCATCTGCGACCGGCTGAACGGGAGGGGATGCGATAGGCGTTACAGGTGCGGTATGTTTTCTGATCTCGCTCTTTTCCGCATCTGAAATATTCTTGGTCCCGCCCTCGGATGCCGGCTCCTGTATCACGACAAATTCATCGTCGGGATTCGTCAGGGAGTGCTTCAGATCGCGTATAAGCTGGCCAACGTTGGCATATCTTCTGTCCGGATTCTTCTGACAGCACTTTGCGATTATCTGCTCAACGCTTATCGGGACATCCGGAACATACACACGCGGTGAGGGCATCTCTTCCTGAATATGCTTGATCGCAACAGCTACCGTAGTCTCACCGTCAAACGGTACATGACCCGTTATCATCTCAAACAATGTGATACCTATGGAATATATATCACTCTTGGCGTCCGAATACCCGCCTCTTGCCTGCTCCGGAGACGTATAATGAACACTTCCCATCGCATGGCTGGTCACGGTATTGCTGGTGGCTGCCTTTGCTATACCGAAATCGGCGACCTTTACCTTGCCTTCTTTGGAAATGATGATATTCTGAGGTTTGATATCGCGGTGTATGATACCGTTGTTATGAGCGGCCTCAATACCCATGGATACCTGTATCGCTATGCTGACAGCCTCTTTTGCCGTCAGGCGGATCTTCTTCTCAATGTAATGTTTGAGAGTGATCCCTTCCACAAGTTCCATGACGAAGTAGTACATCCTGTTTTCTTCGCCGACATCATATACGTTTACTATATTGGGATGCATAAGACCTGCGGCAGATTGTGCCTCAGCCTTAAACTTTCCCACGAAACTCGAATCCGATGAAAACTCGCTCTTTAAAACTTTGATCGCAACAAAACGGTTCAACTTATGGCACTTGGCCTTATAAACATCAGCCATGCCTCCGCTTCCGATCAGTTCGAGTATTTCGTATCTGTCACCTAAAATCGTACCAATTTCAAGCATCTATGTCTCCTTAAGAATTCTCGATTATTACAACCCCTATGTTGTCCTTCCCGCCATTGTGGTTCGCAAGCTTGATCAGATTATCCGTGATATCCGGAACATCCATACCCGTTCTTACGATCCGCAGTATCTCATCATCGTCGACCATATTTGTGAGCCCGTCGGTACACATCAGGATAATGTCCCCGGGTGAGAGCTCCACCTCAAAAAAGTCGATATCAACCTTCGGAGCGGCCCCTATCGCTCTGGTGATGATATTCTTGTCCGGATGGCCTTTTGCCTGGGTCTCATCAAGAGAACCCTTTCTGACAAGTTCCGCTACAAGCGAATGATCTTTCGTAACCTGGGTTATTCCCTTATCTATAAGATACAGCCTGCTGTCTCCGACATTTGCCACATATAAAGTGTCATCGGCTATAGTAGCCGCAACGACTGTCGTGCCCATGCCGGCAAAATCCGCTTCCGTTGATGCCTTTTCATATATCTCACTGTTGGCTACCGTGATAGCTTCACGAAGTATCTTGATCGGTGATTTATCCTCACACACCTCAACTTCACGTTCTATTGCCTTAACGGTATATGCCGAAGCATAATCACCGGCCTTATGGCCTCCCATCCCGTCTGCGACAATGAACAGATTGTTAAGATTACCCAGCGGGTTTTCGCAGGAATAGACAGTATCCTGGTTCAATTTCCTCTTCCTGCCTATATCCGTCATTGAATAAGTCCTAAGCATTTTCTTCTCCCGTTATGAAGCTGCGGCGCAGCTGCCCGCAGGCGCCGTTGATATCCCGCCCCATTTCCCTTCTTATAGTAACATTTATCCTGTTTTTTTCAAGTATATTCTTGATCTGCGCTATGCCCTGAAGGCCTGTTGCACGGTATTTCCTCTCCTCTATCGGATTGACCGGAATGAGGTTGACATGTGCTTTAAGACCTGATGCGATCACAGCCAGTCTTTCCCCATCCTCCTTCGTATCGTTAAACCCTTCGATAAGGCTGTATTCCAGGGTTATGCGTCTTCCCGTCATGTCAAAATAATACCGGCATGCATCCAGTACCTGCTCAAGGGGATATGACGATGCAACGGGCATGATCTCTTTTCTCTTTTCATCGCTGACGGCATGGAGTGACAGTGCCAGCGTAAATGAATACTTTCTGTCGGCCAATTCCCGTATCCGCGGCACTATTCCGCATGTGCTTGCCGTGATATTGCGGCCGCTAAGTCCCTTTCCCCTTGGATCCGTTATGATATCAACAAATCGAGTGAAATTGTCATAATTGTCAAGCGGCTCCCCGCTCCCCATGACCACAACATGGCTGATCTTCTCGCCTATATCCGCCTCTACCGAATAGACCTGTCCGGCCATCTCTCCTGCCGTAAGGTTTCTTACAAGCCCCCCTGTCGTTGATGCGCAGAATCTGCATCCCATCCGGCATCCGACCTGTGAGCTGATACATATGCTGTTCCCGTAATCGTATCTTAACAATACGGTTTCAATTATGTTTCCGTCATTTAATGCATGCAGGTATTTCCTTGTGCCGTCGATCCCGGATACAAGCTTTTTTACCGGTTTCAGACCGGCAATGACATATTCCTGCGAAAGTCTGCTGCGTAATTCCTTTGACAGGTTCGTCATGTCCGAGATATCCACGGCGGACCTGCCGTGAAGCCATTCGAAGATCTGCGCGGCTCTGAAGGGCTTCTGGCCCATATCCGTGATAAGATGGCACAATTCGTCATATGTATATGATCTGATATCTGCCTTTTCACTCATTTTGTCAGTTTTCCTATAAAAAATCCGTCCGTTTGCATATCCTGCCCGTACAACTGAATATACCCGTCATGCGCACTGTCGCTGCGGATCTTTTCCGGAAGGAGATCATAGAAATCCACTCCCTTTAAGCCCAGCTCATTTGTCAGATATTCAAAGTTTCCCGCATTCTCGCTTTCGGAACACGTACAAGTGCAAAGCATCAGAGTTCCTCCGCGTTTTACATAGCGTGCCGCGTTTTTAAGAATGCTCCGCTGGATCCTTACCAGTTCTTCGATCGAATCCTCCGTGATATTGTATTTAATATCATTCTTTCTGCCCATAACACCCAGGCCGGAACACGGCACATCGGCTATGACAACGTCGGCACTTTGCTCCAGAGCCGGATCATATACGGTCGCATCCATCATGTGCGCCTCTATGTTTGCAAATGAACACCTCCCGGCATTCTCAAGTATCTTTGACACTTTAGCTTCCGAAACATCGTATGACAGTATCTTTCCGTCCGTTGCGATATCTGCGGCATGCATTGATTTTCCGCCCGGAGATGCGCAAAGGTCCAGTACGGTATCCGTCTTTTTTATACCCGCAGCGATGCACACAAGCATGGAACTTATATCCTGAATACATATAAGACCTGCTGATACGGCAGGTATATCGGCAATGATATCCGGATCCTTCAGAACAACGGCACAGTCACATATATCCGAGATCTGCGCATTGCATGATGCCAAAACCTCATCCGGTGTTGTTTTTGACAGGTTGATGCGCCCGGTTATCGGCCTTGTGCTTACGGACAGTCTGAGCAGTATCTCGGCCTTTTCCTCTCCCTGCTCTCTGACGAGTTTTTTAACTATCCATTCGGGACACGAGTAATATACCGACAGAAATCCTGTCGGATCCGCTTTCCTGTCGGGGTAGCTGATGTTGTCTTTATTTTTGGATACGGCACGGAGAATGGCATTGATAAATCCGGACAGTGCGCGGACATTTGTCCTTTTTGAAAGTGCGACCGTCTCATTGACGGCTGCATGATCCGAAACGCCGTCCATGAACATGAGCTGGTAGGTTCCCATACGCAGAAGCGTTCTGACCTGCTTTTTCATCTTTTTAACTGGAACACTGCTATAAAGATCAAGGACATGATCGATGGTAATCCTCCTCTCGATCGTGCCCTCTACCAGTCTTTTTAAGAACTTTCTGTCCTGCCTGTCAAGATACGAATACTTGGCAAGCAGATCTTTTGTTAGTGAGCTTTTGTATTTTCCCTCATCCGCCAGCGTAAGTGCTTCATACGCTATCCATCTGATGTCAGTCACTTCTTCTCCTGCCTCCCTGCGCGATAAGAATAAGCCTTATAAGCGACAGTATTGAGGCCGCGGCTGAGGCAACATATGTCATTGCCGCACTTTTAAGGACCTTTTGTGCTCCCGTTATCTCGTTATCCGCCAGGATACCCATTTCGGAAAGTGTGGCCAGCGCCCTTTTCGAAGCGTCAAATTCCACCGGAAGGGTCACGATCTGGAACAGAACACCGAAGGAAAACAGCAGCACTCCTATAAATATCAGTGGTCTGAAAAAGCTGATGATCAGACCCGCCACAACGATCCACAGTCCGAACTTCGATCCGAAATTGGCGACCGGAAGTATCGAGCTTCTGATCTTGAGCGGGAAATATTCTTCATTGTGCTGCATGGCATGCCCGCACTCATGGGCCGCAACGCTTATCGCCGAAATACTCGTACTGTCGAATACCGACTCTGACAGATTGACGACCTTTGTCGCGGGATTGAAATTATCCGTAAGACTTCCGGCGACCCTGGCTACGGAAACATCATATATGCCCTCTCTTTTCAGGATCGCGGCAGCAACCTGGCTGCCCGTAAGTCCGGATGCCGAAGCTACCTTGGCAAACCTGTTGAAAGTGCTCTTTACCATGCCGGAAGTGATCAGGCACAACAGCGCTCCGATTATAACGAGAATATAACT
Source organism: uncultured Lachnospiraceae bacterium (assembly GCA_902775485.1). GTDB lineage: Bacteria > Bacillota > Clostridia > Lachnospirales > Lachnospiraceae > UBA2868. Next base: position 5,222 of record CACYMJ010000020.1, on the reverse strand, counting down.
TGAATCCATATAATAATATCCGCCGTTTAACATATTCATGTTCCACCTGCCTTTAATGACGACCCAAAACGGTCCCTTCTTCTATTTTTCGTCCGAGTAACAGATCATGTACAGGCATTTCCCTTTTGCCTTCCGGCTGAACTGCCGTAACGATCAATGTTCCTTTTCCGCATTCGATGAACAGTTCATCCTTTGTCACCTTCGTGATCGTTCCGGGCTCAGCGTGTCCGCCTTCCGGAACCGCCGTGCATTTTTTTATCTTGAGCAGTCTGCCGTCAAGATATGTATAGCTGCCCGGCCACGGGGAAAAAGCTCTGACGAGCCGTTCATTCCTTTGAGCGCTTTGCGTAAAATCGATGCATCCCATCTCTTTTTTCAGCATCTTTGCATATGTAGCCGCTGATTCATCCTGAGGTGTTCTAATGGCCCTGCCCTGCGCGATCAGATCGAGCGTCTCAACTATAAGTCCGGCTCCGGCCTTTGCAAGCTTATCAAAAAGAGAGCCTCCGGTCTCGTTACTGTCTATATTTACTGCAACAGATGATATTATATCTCCGGTATCGACACCCTCATTCATCTGTTGAACGGTAACTCCTGTTGTCTGCCGGCCATCCGCTATCGCCCACTGGATCGGGGCCGCGCCGCGATATTCGGGAAGCAGCGAGGCATGAACGTTTATACATCCGTTCGGCCATATATCGAGTATCTCTTTTGAAAGTATCTGACCGAAAGCAGCTACCACGCATATATCGGCATCGATATTCTTAAGTTTTTCCACTTCCTCCGGTTTTTTTACGGCAGACGGCTGAAGCACCGGAATATCATGAGACAGCGCAAATTCCTTGACCGGAGATGCGACGGATGCGCCGCTCCTTCCTTTCGGCCTGTCCGGCTGCGTAACAACGGCAACGATCTCGTGGCTGCTCTCATATATGGCTTCTGCGATCCCGACCGCAAAATCCGGAGTCCCCATGAACAGGATCTTCATCAGTTCTCCTCTTCCTGCTGTTCCTGCTGCCTCAGCATCTCAGCAAGTTCCTCATTGGTAAGCAGCGGTCCGTGAACCTTTTCCACGTACATCATACCGTCAAGATGTTCTATCTCATGCAGAAGGGCTCTGGCAAGCAATCCCTCGCCCTCCACGGTGTATTCGTTCATTTCGGCATCGTACGCCTTAACCTTTGCGTAATTGGGACGTGTGACCTCCCCAACCTTTCCGGGAACACTTAAGCATCCTTCATAATCCGTCTGCTCTCCCGCCGTTTCTATTATTTCCGGATTGATCAGCACAAGCGGCCCATCCTGGTATTCCTCGCCCGCATCTATTACGGCGATACGCTTTAAAATACCGACCTGTGGAGCGGCAAGCCCAACCCCCTCGGCATCATACATTGTATCAATAAGATCCTCTATCAGTTCAGCGGTCCTCTCATTCATCTCCTTCACGGGTTTGCAGACCTTTAACAGGCACGGGTCTCCCAATTCTCTTATCTGACGAAGTGCCATCTTTCCTCCTTAATATCCGTTTACCGGATCAAGATCAAAGCTTATCCTGACATCTTTTTTTCTGTTCGTGTCACAATATGCTTCTGCCCTGTCCTTTACGCTCGTTAATATATCCGTATCGGGGCTTTTTACATATATCATCTGTCGATAGATATCCTTTAGTTTCCGTATGGTCGCTGCCGTAGGTCCTATCACGGATACACGGCCTATTATACCATCAGTCACAACATCTGCCAACGAGGCTGCATATGACGCGCCCTCGTTTTCTTCCCTGCTCTCGACAAGTATTGCCAGCATGTGGCCGGCCGGAGGGTATGAAAGAAGCTTTCTGTATCCTATCTCTTCCTCAAAAAAAGCTCCGTAATCCTGTGTGATCGCAGACCTTATCGCATAGTTTTCCGGCTGATACGTCTGTATGATAACCTCTCCCGGGCGGCTGTCACGGCCGGCTCTTCCCGCAGCCTGCACGAGGAGCTGGAACGTTCTCTCCCCGGCCCTGTAATCATTGGCATTAAGCGACATATCAGCCGCCAAAATGCCCACAAGGGTAACAAACGGAAAATCATGCCCTTTTACTATCATCTGTGTTCCGACAAGTATATCAGCCTCACGGTTTGAAAAGGCAGACAGAATGGACTCGTAATCGCCCTTCTGCCTTGTCGTGTCGGCATCCATGCGTAATACGGAAGCGTACGGGAAAACTGATCTTATCATATCTTCGATCGCCTGTGTTCCCGTGCCTGTTCCCATTGCACCTATAAGCTTACTTCCACAGTTTTTGCATTCCCGGACATCACTTTGTTCGTATCCGCAGTAATGACATTTAAGAACCCCGTTCCTGTGCCTGGACAGCGTAACATCGCAATGCGGACACTTTACGCTCTGACCGCATGATCTGCATGCCACGCAGCCCGACAATCCCCTCCTGTTTATGAACAGCATGACCTGTTCCCCGGCAAGGAGCCTCCCTTCGATCGCTTGCTTCAGATCTGCCGACAGAACGCTCTTGTTGCCGTGCTTTAATTCCTCCCGCATGTCAACGACACTTACCTTTGGCAGCGCGGCGCCTTTTGCCCGTTTATCGAGAGTGTACAGTTTATACATTCCGTTCTTTGCCGCATTAAATGATTCAACGGATGGAGTTGCGCTTCCGAGTATAACGGATGCATTATGGAGCTGTGCAAGCTTTATTGCCACTTCACGCGCATGATATCGCGGCATCTGATCGCTTTTGTATGTATGCTCATGCTCCTCATCGATCACAATGAGTCCGATATCATCAAACGGTGTGAAAAGCGCTGACCTCGGACCGATCATAATATCTATCTCATGTTTTTTCGCTCTTTCAAACTGATCGTATTTCTCGCCGTCAGAAAGTCTGGAATGAAGTGTCGAGACCCTGTCACCGAATCTTTTGTAAAACCTCATGACGGTCTGGTATGTCAGCGATATCTCGGGTATCAGTACGATCACCTGCCGTCCGGCCGTCACCACCTGATCTATCAGTTCCATGTATACTTCGGTCTTCCCGCTCCCGGTAATACCGTACAAAAGATACGTATCCCTTACCCCGTCCCTGTACTGTCCGGAAATCTCATCAACGATCCTTTGCTGATCGGAAGTTAGTTTTGGTCCGTCCTGACGGGAGTATTCGGTTACCGTTTTTCTGTATACGCGCTCATTTACAACATCCACGACCTTCTGCTCGCAAAGAGCCCTGATCGTGGCCGGCGATATATTAAGCTTACCCGTGACCAGCCTGTAATCAAGCGATCCCTCCCTGATAAGTTCCTCAAGAAGTCTTGCCCTTGCGACAGTGGTTTTCTTTTTCCTGTATTCTTCAAGTTTTTGCGCTGCTTCGTCTGCACCGAGCAGCAGGACCACGTCCCTCTTTTCAACGGCCCTGACCTTTTTCTTGATCGGAAGAACCGTTGCCAGTGCACGGTTCATTGTTGATCCGTATCTGGTCTTCATCCAGTAAGCAAGCATTATGAGCTTTTGCTCCACAAGCGAATCATCGGACAGCACGGATATGATCTCCTTGGTCCTGGCCGGATCAAACTTTGCCTTATCGCTTATCTCCAGCACAAAGCCGGCTATCTGTCTGTTGCCCTTGCCGAAAGGGATAAGGACGCGGTCTCCCACGGCGACGCGTCCTTCAAGAGCGTCTCCTATCCTGTACTGGAAAGTACGATCCAGATTTTCATGTGAAATATCAACTATAATATCCGCAAATTTTCCGCTCATGATCCTTACATAGCAAAAGCTCCTCCGTCCGGGGAGGAGCTTTGTGGGTATTCGGGGTTACTTCCTTGACTCTTCTATTGTTCCGAACAGATCTCTGTACCATGAAAGCGCCTCGGTATATGCCTCATAGACCGGCGCCTCTTTTATGTTGTAGACGATCATCTGTCTTGAAAGCTCAGACCATGAAGCGAACTCATAATTCTCGACAAAATCAAGAACCTTGGCCATATTGCCCTTTTTATCGACAAGCGCTTCCGTTATCTCCTTGGAAACATTGACCATCGCCAGCGCTTCCTTCATCGGCTTATCAAGGATGATATCAAGTACCGAGAACAGTCCCATCAGGAACAGCTCCGACGAAATGGCTGCCATCTCGAAAGTCGGTGCAAGATTTTCGCAGAACTTTGCACGCAGCAACGACAGTCTCGTGATCTCATTCGGCTTATCGGCGCACAGTTCGTGCGAAACCACGGCATTGATCCATTTCTTAAGTTCCTTCTGTCCAAGCATTGCGGCAGCGTGCCTGATGGATGTTATCTCCGAATTGACGGCCATATGATTGACCATTCGCAGCAGTTCGATAACAAGTGCCGTATCTCTTCCGATTATGTCTGCGGCCTTTGTAAGTTCAAAATCAGGATTGTTCACGATCTTGAGAAGCTCGATATAATTGACCTTCAAAGGTGCTACCTTTGTAGTTCCTTTAGTGACCGGGAGTCTGTAGAAATCACCCTCGTACAGTGAATATGCCTGTCCCTGGGCAAGCTTCTCATAATCTTCAAGCGAATCCACATTGACCGCAATAAGCTTCATATCGGGATACACCTTGGAGAAAAAGTTCTTGGCAGCCGTCATATCAAGCTTCTTGTAGTCAAGCATTATATAATCAAGGAGTCCCAGGATAGGGCCGTATTCCTTGAACTGTTCGATAGCCAGATTCCTGATGGCAAGCTTGTATTTCATGAACTTCAGCTGCTGAAGTCTCTTAATATACATGTCCTCCGGAGGAACGCTGTGATCGAACAGAAGAACAACCTTCTCGTGGGGCATTTGACAATTTTCTTCTATGGGCGAGAACATGGAGATCTTGGATAATTCCACGAAAACTTCCTGATTGTCCGAAAGTGTTCCCGCACCCAGACTATCAACGACCTCAAGACCGAGTATCGATCCGGCTCCGTCCAATGCGCCGGTTCCGAGCATACTGGGATTGAGAAGATAATTCTGTTTCTGCGCGAATACAGAATAAGCCTTTACGGCCGTATTCTCATCAAACAAAGGAATTAAAGTTGCAAGCATTTTACTCTCCTCCTTTTTCTGTCTTTATAATATCAGAATTCAAGAGATTTTCCAACAGAAAATCACACGGCGTGATAGCGTAAACTTATTGTTGGTTGGAAATAAAAAGAGATGTTCTGAGAATACAATGATTTCATTTATCTCCAACATTTTACTGTGGCAGGCCTGCG
>CACYMJ010000019.1 GCA_902775485.1 uncultured Lachnospiraceae bacterium | reverse complement strand
CCGAATATTGTAAAGACTGATTATTATGGAAATGTTTTTTATGATGCCGAGTGGAAGCCGAATGACGAGAATTTTGGTACGACTGTTCCATATTGGTACGCACTTATGGAACCGGTACATTGCAGGAAAAACAATCCGGCGGACTTCAAAAAAGTGAATGATATTCTATTTCCTGACGGAACGGATAAACTTGACATATATGAGTGGACAACTGACTGGTCAGATTTTTTTGATGACGGACACGAATGGTACGGCGCGTGTTGCTGGAGCATCTATGACAAAAGCATGGACAGATATGTAGTGATGCTCGTGTCGGCAACAGACTGACAACTTCAGGTTTGTCGGGATAGTTGGTTATATTGGAAACAATACAACATTTTTCTGAATGGGTACAAAAGATGCTATATGAATTAGCAAATACATCAAAAGCGGCATATCTTTTTGAAGGATGGGAGGAAACTCTGATCTATTCCTGTTTGCAGAGAGTAATGGGGAAAATCATTATTACAGATTTAGAGTCCCCTAAGTCGGCAATGGCATATGTCGGATGCTTTGCTTTTTATGCCGGAGAACCCGATAGGGAACTTGTGATCAATAAACCTGAAGGTTTTGTTATCATGGTGCCGCAGAATAAGGCGTGGGAAGCCTGTTTCGAAGAGTTTGAATAGACGCATCGATTGAAAACTATTACTATGTCGACAAGAATCTTATGATAATTGCTACAGTTACAGCTGTAAATGAGATGGCCAGGGATGAAAACGACCCAACGTCGCCTGTTATGGGCGGCGGTCAGGAAGCGCTGGATTTGATTCGGTTGATAAACGATAACTTTAGATTCAGATATCAACGAAAACAGGATAATTGAGGATCGAACATGAAGATAGAACATATTGCCATGTATGTGAATGATTTGGAATCGGCCAGGGATTTCTTTGTGAAGTATCTCGGAGGAACTTCAAATGATGGATATCATAATGAAACAACGGGATTCAGATCATTCTTTATCAGCTTTGACGATGGAGCACGGCTTGAGATAATGAGCAAGCCTTTCATGGAGGATATAAAAAAATCGACCGATCGTACCGGATATATACATATAGCTTTTTCTGTAGGAAGTGTCGAGAAAGTCAATCATTTGACAGGACAATTCCGGGAAGACGGTTTTGAGATATTAAGCGGTCCCAGAACTACAGGCGATGGCTATTATGAGAGCTGCATAGTCGGTTTTGAAGGTAATCAGATTGAGATCACTGTTTGATCAAATTAATGCAGAGGGGAATATGAGGTTGCCTGTTTATGTATTGCTTGTGGCTCTGTTCTGTACGTTCTGTTTGTGTGGCTGCAGGGCTGATGCTTCGACGGATATTACTGACGGGCTTGTCTATGATGAGAATGATAACACCTGGGTTACGCAGGATGAAGAATTTAAGTCTTTTGCAGGCATAATGAAAAGAGAATGCGGCAAGTCGCCCGAGATCAAAGGCTCTTATATTTTAGGAACGGATGATGGGATAATATTCATTGGCGGTATCAATGCAGAGGATGTAAACGGCCGGAAAGTCGATGCATTTACCACTTATGAGATCGGTTCAATAACCAAGATGTTCACAGCGACTGCCATATTTCAACTTTGCGAACAGGGGAAACTGTCTTTGGACGATACTCTTGATAAATTCTTTCCGGAATTTGAATACGGAAAGGGAATAACCGTGTATCAGCTGCTTCATATGCAATCGGGACTCAGGAAGGACTTTGTTACGGAGGAGACATTTCTTTTGGAAAACGGCGAGAGGGATGTCGAGGAATGGAAGAGATACTTCTATGATGGTTTTACTGATGATGAACTCCTGAACATGGTCTTTGATGATGATCTGATGTTTGAATCCGGAACGCAGTATATGTACAGTAATGTGGGTTACAGCCTGTTAGCCATGATAATAGAAAAGACCACGGGGCAGAGTTATGGCGGTTATGTACAGAAAAATATCTTTGATGTCTGCGGAATGGAACATACAAGCAGCATGAAAACAGGAGATGTTACCAGTGTTGCTGAGTATGTGCCGGGTGAGGATGCGCCGGGCGAAGACCCTTATGAATATGTTGACACACTCTATATGCAGCTGATAAAGCCTGAGAGGGGAGTGGGAGACATCCATTCCTGCGCATATGATCTGCTGCTTTTTGACAGAGCGCTCATCGGAGGAAAGCTTATAGGCAAGGATTCTCTTGCGGAAATGTTTAATATGGATAAGGGTTATGGATGCGGATGGATGCAATACGGTTCGCAGGCACATCCGGTTGACGGGGTGTACTGGCACGGCGGAGAAACCTGGGTTTACAAAGGATACAATGTATATTACAAAACAAAGGAATACGGTAATATATATCTTATACAGCTTCACCCGACGACAGCCGGTGATGAATATTCGATCGAATGCATACAGAGTATCATTACAGCCGGGTTTTGATGTAATGGATGGATTTTTACAGGAAGAGAAGGATCGGGTGACCGGTTCTTCTTTTTCGCTTGACATTTTGCTCAAACTATTATATATCAAATAGATATATCAAAACGATATATCTGCGGAGGCATGATCATGAGACAAAAAGTCAGAAAAACGATGCTTTTCATCTTCTTTTTACTGTTTCCGGTAACGATATGGTATTTCTCGCCGTACCTGATCATTCAGGGCGCTTTTGAGCATATCGTGAACGGCAGCTTCATTGTGTTTGTATCAATGCTTGTACTGTCTGTATTCTTCGGGCGCGTATGGTGCGGATATTTCTGCCCGGCGGGAGGGCTTCAGGAGTGTGTTATCAGCATAAATGACAAGCCTTCAAAACAGGGCAGACGGAACCGGATCAAATATGTGATCTGGAGCATATGGATCATTGCGGTAATCGTTACGTTTATCCTTGGCAAAGGAAATGTAACGATCAATCCGTTTTATATGACGGATCACGGCATCTCCGTTTCCGGTATTTCTAACTATGTGATCTACTATGGCGTTCTGCTCATCCTTGTGCTCCCGGCATTGATTCACGGACGCAGGGCGGCCTGTCATTACATCTGCTGGATGGCACCGTTTATGGTGATCGGAAGCACCATAGGAAGATGGCTGCATTTGCCACAGCTTCATATCGTGGCAGACCGGGATCAATGTATTTCATGCGGGAAATGCAGCAGGGCTTGTCCGATGGGACTTGACATAAAACAAATGGTATCGGAAGGGGTAAATTCTAAGTGTACGGAATGTATACAGTGCGGAGCCTGTGTGGATGAATGCCCCAAAAAGGTGTTGAAATACAGTATGAAACGGAGATAGTGATATGGCAAAAGACAGAAAAATAGATCTGGTGATTTTGGGACTTTTGTTTCACGAAGATCTGACGGGATATGATATCAAGAAGCGGATAGACGGAGGGATCAGTTTCTTCTGGAAGGGGAGTTTCGGAAGCATCTATCCGGCACTTGCTGATATGGAAAAGTCCGGGTATGTGGAAAAACGAGGGGTACAGACAAAAGGCAGGCGTGAAAAGATCCTGTATCACATTACCGATAAAGGGATAGATGCACTTAAGGAATGGTTGAACGTAGAGCAGGCCGCAAATGACCTGAAATATGAAACCATGTTGAAGCTTTATTTTGGCGGGGCACAGGACAAAGGTACCGCTCTTAAGAACATTCGGTATTTTGAGGATCAGGTAAAAAGTGATCTGGCTGTTTTGCGGGTATATCAGGAAAACCTGAAAAAGGTGATGGATCAGAAGGATCATATTTATTACTATCTGACTGTCACATTCGGGATAGATACATATGAAGCGTATCTGAAGTGGTGCGGGAGAGCGAAAAAGATACTTGGAGGTATGGAAGAATGAAGAAGATCATTGTTTATTATTCTCTTGAAGGGAATACAGAATACATTGCGGATAAACTCTCAGATGCCCTGGGAGCCGGTAAGTTGAGACTTATACCTGAAAAGGCATACGCTGATAAAGGGTTTGCAAAATTTTTCTGGGGAGGCAAAAGTGCTGTTATGGCAGAAAAACCGGTGCTGAAGCCTTATGATATGGATGCTGATTTTGAGGAGATCATTATAGGTTTTCCGGTATGGGCAGGGAACATAACGCCGCCAATAAGGACATTTGTATCGGAAAACAAAGAACTGCTAAAGGGCAAAAGAATATCGGTTTTTGCCTGCCAGAGCGGTTCGGGCGCGGAAAAAGCCTTCGGAAAATTAAGAAGCCTTCTTGAGACAGAGGATTTTTACTGTACGGCCATTTTTATCGATCCGAAGGATAAGCCTTCAAAAGAGAATGAGGAAAAGTTAAATGAATTTATTAAGAAACTTAAGGAAAATGATTAAACATTCTTCTCTTATATCATGAATGAAACCGTTTTATTTCAGGGCGTGATACGAATCGTATCACGGACGTGACGGTACGTTTCTTTTCTTCTTTCATGGATCTTTGTTACTTTCAGATTGCCAACAGGCAATACTTATGAAAGGACGAAGAGAACATGAATAAAAAAAGAAATCTGCTGGCAGGTGCAGGGTTGATAGGTGCGTTTGCCCTGTGGACTGTTTTGATCCAATGGGTTGATGTACAGGCCGTGGGGCAGAACGGAACAAAGATCGGGTTTGCTGATTTTAATGTATGGTTCCATCAGCTGACCGGCGTGCACATGACACTGTATACGATCACGGACTGGCTGGGGCTTGTTCCCATATTTATATGTCTGTGCTTTGGTATGATGGGGTTGATGCAGCTGATAAAGAGAAGGAGCCTGCTAAAGGTTGATCAGGACATCCTGTTATTGGGCGTCTATTATGTGCTGGTCATAGCCTGCTACCTGATATTTGAGATGATCCCGATCAATTTCAGGCCTGTCCTGATAGAGGGAAGGCAAGAAGGCTCCTATCCGTCATCAACGACATTACTGGTACTGAGTGTGATGCCGACTTTGATGTTCCAGGCGAACAGGAGAGTTTTATATGCTATGATGAGAAAAGCAGTTGCGGTGTTTGCGATTGCTTTTTCCGCATTTATGGCGATCGGAAGGCTGATCTCGGGGGTACACTGGGCGACAGATATAATTGGCTCCGTATTATTAAGTGCGGGGCTATATATGTTGTACAGGGCAACCGTTTTGTATTTGGACAAGGCAAAGAAAGCCGACAGGAGCAAAGATGGAATTTAACGAAAAATTACAGGAATTAAGAAAATCCAGATCAATGACGCAGGAAGAACTGGCGGAGGCTCTGTTTGTTTCAAGGACTGCAATCTCAAAATGGGAACAGGGCCGGGGCTATCCAAGTCTTGATTCACTTAAGGAAATATCGAAGTTCTTTTCTGTGTCTATTGATGATCTGATCTGCCCGGAAGAAATCATTTCTGCGGCGGCAGATGAGAAGAAAGAATGTATGGATAAGTACATATCACTGATCTGCAATATATTGGATGTCTTTTTGGTATTGCTGTTGCTTTTGCCTATATTCGGAAACGGAACAGATACTCCGGCTTCGGTATCGCTGTATGCGATCACGAGCATAAGTACGTGGATTAAAACAGTGTTTGCCGCTTTGATTGCCGTGACTGCTCTGAACGGTATCTGTGGTGTTATCATCTGCCGTTTTGAAAAGCCGGTCTGGAATCATCATCGGCTTGTGACGGGAATGGTGTTGTCAATAGCATGTTCAGCAGTATTTATTCTGACAAGACAGCCCTATGCAGGCATCGTTTGTCTGGCCATTCTGGTCGTGAAGGGTTTACTGATCGGAAAAGGGAAAGTTTTACTATGGAGGAAATGAGATGAATATAAACGATTATACGATAAGATCGGAAAGAGAAGAGGATCACAGGGCTGTTGAAAATCTGGTAAGAGAATCATTCTGGAACGTTTACAAACCGGGGTGCTCAGAGCATTACGTGATACATGTGCTTCGCGACGATCCTGCATTTGTGAAGGAGCTGGATTTTGTGATGGAAAAGGAAGGACTCCTTATCGGGCAGAATATGTTCATGAAAACGATCATCGAAGCGGATGACGGAAGAATTATACCTGTACTTACAATGGGACCGATAGGTATCCTTCCTGATCTTAAGCGCAAAGGCTACGGAAAAGCCATACTGGATCATTCTTTGGAAAAAGCAGCCGCAATGGGCTTCGGGGCCGTTCTTTTTGAAGGAAACATTGACTTCTATGGCAAGAGCGGTTTTGACTATGCAAGCAAATTCGGCATAAGATACCATGACCTGCCGGAGGATGCCGATTCATCATTCTTTCTATGTAAGGAACTGATCCCGGGATATCTGGATGATGTTACCGGCGTATATCAGACTCCGCAGGGGTACTATGTGAAGGACGAGGATGTGGAGGAGTTTGATAAAGAGTTTCCACCAAAAGAAAAACTGAAGCTCCCGGGACAGATATTCGGATAAACGTCAGTAATGATGGCTCACTTGAAGCTCACTTGGACGAGTTATGATCTGAAAAAGATGGATGAGATGTTTAAGTACTATACGGATAAAGGCTGCAATGTGCTGACACTTGAAGAATGCATGAGAAAAGAGGAGGCTTGAATTTATGAGGTTGGACGGTTTTGGATTGTTGGTTGAGGATATGGCAAAGATGATCCGCTTTTACAGGGATGTGCTTGGATTTGAGATCAAGGAAGCGGAGGATGCTTCCAATGTATATCTAGTGAAAGACGGAACGTTGTTTCTGCTGTTCGGCAGGAAGGATTTTGAAAAGATGACAAGCCGCCGGTATGAGTATATTAAGGGGCTGAATGGTCATTCGGAGATCGCTCTGTATGTCGATACATTTGATGAAGTGGATGCTGCTTTCAAGAATGCCATAGAGAATGGTGCTACACCGGTACTTTCGCCCGAGCTGGAACCGTGGGGACAAAGAACCTGCTATATCGCTGATCCGGAGGGAAATCTGATTGAGATCGGTTCATGGAATAAGCCATTTGAAGAAAAGGATGCAGGAAGGTAAGGAAAAGGGTATTCTTATATATAACCCGATAGGAAGAGAAAGGAGATATAATGAACAGTTCAAAGAACATATCCTGGATGCCGCTGGTTGTGGTTGCAGCTGCAGCCTTTATAAGTGCTCTGGATTCTACCTTTATGAATGTATCTATGTCACAGGTAGTCATCGATCTGGATACCAATGTGGGAACTATCCAAAAAATGGTTAGTTTTTACACACTCATAACGGCGTCGCTTATGTTGATAAGTGCCAAACTTCAGGACATCATCGGCAAACGAAAGATTTTCTTTCTGGGTATGGTCATCTACGGTGTCGGAGATCTGATAGCGGCCATAAGTCCCAATGCCACGGCACTTTTTATCGGATGGGCTCTTCTGGAAGGCATAGGGAGCGCGTTGATGGGTCCGGCTTTGATTTCCATCATCAGCGGAACTTACGAAGGTATACTTAGGACAAAGGCACTTGCGGTAGTAAGCACCATGGCAGGTATCGCGGTAGCTATAGGTCCGCTGTTCGGAGGTCTGGTCACAACATTTTTGTCCTGGCGTTTCGGCTTCGGTTTTGAGTTGATCATAGTTGTTTTTGTTCTTATCAACTATAGAAAGATCGCGGATTTTGCCGTTACCGCCTCACGAAACGACTTTGATATTACGGGTTCGGTCTTATCTGTTGCGGGACTGCTTCTGTTAATGTCGGGAATACTTCAGTTGTCCGACAAAAACATAAAGTTTTGCGTAATCCTGATAATCGTAAGTATCGTTATAATTCTGATGTTTGGATTTTTCGAGATAAAACGCGGCAAGGCAGGCAAGACGCCTCTCTTTGATGTCACGCTTCTGAAAGATCGCAATCTGAGCAACGGAACGCTGATACGCTTGATCACGGCACTTGTTATGGCAGGCACGATGTTTGCTGTATCTGTTTTTCTGTTGTCCGTTTTGAAACTGTCGGCCTTTGAAACGGGTCTGATACTTATGCCCATGACCATCGGAATGCTGTCAGTATCTCTCGCAGCACCAAAAATGGCCATGAAAATAGGGCACAGATACAGTATGCTCATAGGATTTGTGATAGCTGTCGGCGGATGTTTTATCCTGAAAGATCAGTTTACAGCTGATACAGGTTTTCTGAGTCTGTTGCCGGGAATGTTTATATATGGAGCGGGTTTGGGTTTCCCCATGTCGCTCAGCGTAGACGTGCCGCTGTCAACGATTCCGCCGCAGTCACAGAACAGCTGCTCCGGACTGGTCTCGACGGGACAAAGTCTGGGAATGTCTATGGGAACCGGTATCATTGGCGTTGTTCTGACTTTGGGTGCAGTCAGCGGACTGCGGGATGCGATCAACACATATACTCCTCTTAATCTGTCCGATGAAGAATTCAGCGCCAATGCAAAAATGTATATGCAAAAGATGGGAAATGTTGATCCCTTAACACTGTCCGTAAAGGATCAGGATGCATTACGCAGCATTATCAATGCAGTCTATCATAATGCTATGGGAGTGGTCTTTATGGTGGCTGCGGGCTTGCTGGTGCTTGGTTTCATTTTGACATTGTTACTGAAGAACACAAAGAGGCAAAAATGAAGGAAAAAACTAAGGAATACAGGTTTTATGGATGGGGCTCACTTGGGCTCACTTGGAGAAAAAATTTCAAATGTTATAATAAACATGACATACAGTTGTCGTGTTAGCCTTGGTATGATACAGATGGAGCGTGAAAGGGAGGCTTTACCCGGGAATGAAGATAGACAGGCTGATCGGAATACTTTCTGTGCTGCTGCAGGAAGAGAAAACAACAGCTCCTAAACTGGCAGAACAGTTTGAGGTTTCAAAAAGAACAATAAACCGTGATATCGAGGATCTGTGCAAAGCGGGGATTCCCATAAAAACAGTGCAGGGAACCGGAGGCGGAATCAGTATTATGGACGGCTACCGGATAGACAGGACGATCCTGACGTCGAAGGATATGCAGATGATCCTGGCCGGGCTTCGGAGTCTGGACAGCGTGAGCGGAAACAGCTATTACGGCCGGCTTATGGAGAAGATTCAGGCAGGATCCTCTGAATTCATCTCCGGCAGAGATTCTATTCTGATCGATCTGTCATCATGGTACCGGGAAACGCTTGCTCCCAAGATAGAGACCATACAGGATGCGATCGGTTTAAAGAAGACTATCAGGTTTCGGTACTATTCACCGGGAGGGGATACTGAAAGAGAAATTGAACCATATTATCTGATCTTCAAATGGACAAGCTGGTATGTTTACGGCTATTGCCTACTGAGAAACGATTTCAGAATGTTTAAGCTGAATCGTATGGATAATATCAGGCATATAGGCCCTTTTGACGCAAATCGTGAGGTTCCGTTGCCGGATCTTTCCAATGAAAAGATATTTCCGGGTGGGATAAAAGTGAAGGCATTGTTTGAACCGGATCAGAAGTGGCGGTTGGTTGAAGAGTATGGTCCTTCATGTTTTACAGAGAGCGATGATGGCAGACTTCTATTTACCGCAGATTATACGGATATGGAAAACCTGATCACCTGGTTGTTAACTTTTGGAGATAAGGCAGAAGTGCTTGAACCGAAAGAGGCAAGAGAGATTATTGCCGGTATGGTACAGAAAATGACAATAATGTACAAGTAGGAGGATGCAACGGTTTTGGATTATTGGTTGAAGATATGGCGAAGATGATCCGCTTCTACAGGGATGTGCTCGGATTTGAGATCAGGGAAGCGGAGGATGCTTCCAATGTATATCTTGTGAAAGACGGAACGCTGTTTCTGCTGTACGGCAGGGGTGATTTTGAAAAGATGACCGGACGCCGGTATGAGTATGTTAAAGGGCTGAATGGTCATTCGGAGATCGCACTCTATGTTGATACCTTTGATGAGGTTGATGCTGCATACAAGAATGCGATAAAGAACGGTGCCACACCTGTGCTGGAGCCGGAGCTTGAACCCTGGGGACAGAGAACATGTTATATCGCCGATCCGGAGGGAAATCTGATCGAGATCGGATCCTGGAATAAGCCTTATGAAGAGAAGGATGCAGAGAGGTAAACATACCGGGGTAAAGGGAGAATTGAGCATATGGAATATATCAGAGTAACAAAGGAAAATCTGGAAAAGGAACACATCTGCTGTGCGATTTCCAATAATAAGGATGTGCAGGTATCCTCAAAGAAGGCCTGGCTTGCTGACAGGTTTGACGAAGGACTTGTTTTTCTGAAAAGTGTGGAGCGCGGAAAGTGCTTTATAGAATATATCCCGGCGGAAAATGCCTGGATCCCGATAGAGGCAGAAGGGTATATGTACATCGACTGCCTGTGGGTGTCCGGGTCTTTCAAGGGGCATGGATACTCCTCGGAACTGCTGAATGCCTGTATAGAGGATAGCAAAGATAAAGGACGAAAGGGGCTGTGCATTTTATGTGCGGCAAAGAAAAAGCCGTTTCTGGCTGATCCGAAGTTCCTGAAGTACAAAGGTTTTATCGTAGGTGATGAAGCTGATAATGGTATTCAGCTCTGGTATTTACCCTTTGATAAGAAGGCGGATGTACCACGGTTCAAAGATTGCGCCAGGCATCCGCACATAAATGAGAAGGGATATGTTTTATATTACACGAGCCAGTGTCCTTTTAATGCAAAGTATGTTCCGGTCTTGGAGCAGACAGCCGGGGAGAATGATATTCCATTTCATGCTTTTCATATTGAAAGCAGAGAAGATGCACAGAATGCACCGACTCCCATTACAAATTATGCTCTGTTCCATGATGGTGAGTATGTTACAAATGAGCAGATGAATGATAAGAAGTTTCTGAAGTTGGTCAACGGGTAACCTGTCCTTTCCGGTATCGTCCAAAAAGGATCCCGTCATCCACATATTTATCGGTCTCTGATACCCACATCGGAAACTGTCCGGTGGAAACGGCAGTCTGTCCGTTTAACATGCCGGTGTGAAAAGATAAATGTCTGTACTGCCGAAGAACCAGCTCCATTCTGGTGTAAGGGCAGTTTTCGGGTTTTTCGTACAGCATCTCATCGGTAAGAGTATCCAGGTAATCAAGAGTTTTCTTTTCGATCTTATCGAGGTATTCCAGCAGCTGTTCGTCAGACAGGACTACATTAGTCGGATTATACGGATTATCCATTCCCTCCTCATGGAAATCCGGCTCGTTATACACAAAAGGATTAATAAACCACTTATCTGCAGAATGAAGAGCGTGATAAGCCCATCTCCAGCATGGGCTGCCACAGCAGAGTGCATCTCTGTCATAAGCCTGAATCGATGTTTTAATGTTCAGAAAGTTCGGGATTACGGTATCTTTGATCACTTTTATCAATTCTCTCATTTTTATATCCTCCGGATTTGTTTTTCTTGATTTTGTTTTTTCTGTCTCATATAATACACTTGATAAAGCTATCAGTAAAATTGAAATAATCAAATTCGATATTCAAAATATTTGATAACACAGTTAACCGGATCACAAATACGGGAATGATGATATGACGATCACACAGTTGGAAACATTTGTAAAAATATCGGAAATGGGCAGTTTTTCGTTGGCTGCAAATGATCTTGGTTATGCCCAATCGACTGTAACGATGCAGATCAAACAGCTTGAGGAAGAGCTCGGATGCGATCTTTTTGAACGCCTGGGGAAGACAATAGTTCTGACATCCGCAGGAGAGCGCCTTGTAGACTATGCCGAGAGGCTTCTTCAGCTTGAAAGGGAGATACACAGTGAAGTGCCCGAGTCGGATGAGCCTGCCGGAACACTGAAGATCGGTGTATCGGAATCATTATGTTATGACCGTTTTCCGCAGATCCTGATGGAATATAAAAAGCGTTATCCTAAAGTTGATATCGATCTTTCGTTTATCATGCATGATACGTTTCCGGAGCTTTTGAAAAAAGGTGAACTTGATCTGGTATATACATTGAATCCGCCGATAGATGATGATAATCTTACCTTGCTGTATAAGCAGCGGGAATTCCTGGGATTTTACGTAAGCCCCGGTCATCAACTGGCCAAAAAGAAAAAGGTAAATGAACGGGATCTGGACAGAGTTCCGATGCTGCTCACCGCGCATGACTGCAGTTTCAGAAATATGTTCCTAAGTACAATGAAACGATATGATCTGTGCCCGGATATCGTGCTTGAGACAAGCAGTAAGGAAATACTGAAGGCGTTTGCGGCAAACGGACTCGGAGTTGCCCTGATGCCGGAGATGACCGCCGGGACGGAACAAAAAAGAGGAAGTCTTATAAGACTTGAATGGGCGGGAGATGATCTTCCCGTTTATTCGCAGGTTTTTGTGCACAAGGATAAACATATTACAAAAACGATCGAAGGACTGTATCAGCTGATCAAATCTGCAGGCTGAAGGCAGCCGGTACAGTTGTAACGGGGTGGTGACCGATATGCATTTTACGGATGCGAAAGGGCTGCTTACCGGGGGTAGCGGACATTACGGAATGAATATATACAGGGGATGCTCCCATGGCTGCATTTACTGCGACAGCCGCAGCCGGTGCTATCAGTTCACGCATCCCTTTGAAGATATTGAAGTCAAGCGGAACGCCCCGCAGCTCTTAGAATCCGCTCTTCGTTCTAAAAGAAAAAAGTGTATGATCGGCACCGGTGCGATGTCTGATCCGTATATGCATTGCGAAGAAGAGTTACAGTTGACAAAGAGGTGCCTTGAGATCATTCTGAAATATGGTTTCGGTGCGGCGATACAGACAAAATCAGATCTAATACTTCGGGATATCGATCTGCTTGATGAGATAAACCGCTGTGCAAAGTGCGTGGTTCAGATGACGCTCACTACATGGGATGATGATCTGTGCCGGATACTGGAGCCGAATGTCTGCAATACAAAACGGCGTATAGAAGTTTTGGAGGAAATGCAGAAAAGAGGTATTCCAACGATCGTCTGGATGACACCGATCCTGCCGTTTATCAATGATACGGAAGAAAACATCAGGTCTATATTGAATGAATGTATCCGGGTCGGCGTAAAAGGCATTATGGATTTTGGCATGGGGCTGACACTTCGGGAAGGCGACCGGGAATACTACTATGCTGCGCTTGACAGGCATTTTCCGGGGATGAAGGAACGGTATGTCAGCCGCTATGGAAATGCCTATGAACTGCCAAGCCCGAGAGCGGGGGAACTGGAAGAAATACTTCAAAGGACCTGCAAGGCAAACGGGATACTGTCAAGTCCTGAGGATTGTTTTGCTTTTATGCACGATTTGCCGGAAAAATATACCCAGATGAGTATATTTGATCTGTAATGATATTTGGCATTCAAAACTTTGGATGTTATTATACAGCCGGTCCGGCATTATGAATCACCGGAGGAACAACGGATATGAATGATTATTTACGCGAGAGCCTCAGCTATTTCGGCCTCTTTGGGCGCCTTATCATGTCAAGGAAGGAAATGATCCCGCAGCGTGTGGATTACGGGGACGATAAGGACCGGTATTTTCTGTATTACGAGCCGGATGTTACCGTAAGCGATGCGATAATATTCTGGGTACACGGGGGCGGCTGGAATTCGGGAAATCCCAAGGCCTTTGATTATGTGGGACAGCATATCGCAAAAGCCGGCTACAGGATGATCTCCGCAGGATACAGACTGTCACCGAAGAATAAGTATCCTGCCCAGATAGAGGATGTATGTACCTGCTATAATAATGCTGTCCGGTATCTGAGGAAGAAGAATATAGATACATCGAAGATCATAGTTGTCGGACCTTCCGCCGGAGCACATCTGACATCGATAATGTGTTATAGCGAAAAGGCGCAGAGCAAGTACAATGTAGACATATCCCCGATCATCGGATTTGTCGGATTCGGAGGACCGTACAGTTTTAGAGCGGACCAGACGGTATTCCTAAGGCTCCTTCTGAACCAGCTGTTTGATAAGGATTACGACCGGAAAGAAGCCGAGCCGGTTTCGCTTATGTCGAAAAATCATATCCCGATGCTGCTTATCCAAAGCAGGCATGACGGCCTTATCCAATATGAGTGTGCCGAGGAATTTGCCGCAAGAGCACGCGAGGTGGGTAACAGTTGTGAACTGTACAGTGTTGAAGATAAAAAGAACACGCATTCATGGTATACGGCCGGACTGTTTTTTGAAACGAGATCCGAAAACAAGGGTTTGGACAAGTTCTTTTCGTGGATCGAAGAACGGTTGAAAGGAAACATATGACAGAACATTATAATGCATTTATTTCATATAAGCATGCTCCTGAGGATAACAGGGTGGCAGAAGCGGTCCACAAGGGACTCGAACGCTTTCATATTCCTCACAGGATCAGAAAGAAGACCGGGATCAAGCGGATAAACAGGATATTCAGGGATAAAGATGAACTTCCCATCACGAGCGATCTTTCGGATTCTATCGCGCATGCTCTTGCCGATACGGATTATCTGATCGTCATCTGTTCCACCAATACAAAAGAGTCCATGTGGGTTCCGAGAGAGATAGAGTATTTCCTGAAAAACCATTCCAAGAGAGATATCTTTACGGTACTCGTTAACGGTGAGCCCGCGGATGTCATTCCCGATATACTCAAGTATGAAGACAAGGTTGTCAATGACGAAAACGGAAATGAAGTGTCTGTCAGGATACCGATCGAACCTCTCTCATGTGATTTCAGGACCGGTCTTCGCAAGGCACGACGCACCGAACTGCCGCGTCTTGTGAGCGGTATCATCGGATGCGCTTATGACGAACTTATGAACCGCCGCAGGCAGTACAGAATGAAGCAGCTTTTGGCTGTGGGCTCGATAGTTCTGGCTGTGATGGCGGCATTTTGCGCATACATGTATTACAGCAGGGACAGGATCCGTAAAAACTATCTCGAATCGTTGCGAAACCAGTCAAAATATCTTGCAAACGAATCCGAAAATCTGCTGGAAAAAGAGCAGCGTATAACAGCCCTGCAGCTCGCTCTTGAAGCGGTACCGCGTACGGAGGATGATGACAGACCGGTGACCGCAGAGGCTGTCAGAGCCCTGACAGATGCCACTCTTGCGTACGAAGGTGATAACGGCAACAACATCAATGCCGCATGGAATTATCAGATGCCCGGCAACGTGTCCGATTTTTACTTAAGCGGTAACGGAGAAAAGATAGCAGTTGTCGATGAAGGCGGCGTGATCGCCGTATGGTCAACACAGGATCACAAAAGGACGTTGTATCTTGAAGATCTGGATACGATGTTTCTGGGAACGGGATTTCTTGATGATGTATTATTTGCTGTCTGGGATAAGGATACTCTCGTGTGCTATGACACGGATTCGGGAGAAGAGGTATGGAGATACGTCCTCGAAGATGATACGTTTACCGGAGAAGGGAACCTGATGCCGGAGGAGAAAAGCTTTTATATCGGCACAGATGGCGGAGATTATCTTAAGATCGAAACAGCTTCGGGAAAACTTATCGGGAAGGCTTCGATCACGAAAGAGAGCGGGTACGAAGAGGTTGATGTGGTGGAGAGCAAGCTCTCTCCTGATGGCAGGCACATTGCTTTCAGAGCTCTGGGCGAATGGAGCAGTTATGCATACGGATGCCTCGATATCGGATCGGGCAGCACCGTCATGTCGGATATCCTGGATGAGATGGTCAAGGACGTTGAGTGGATCGATGATGATACTTTTGCGGTAGCATCTACCGCTGCGGGCATGGATTCGAGCATGTCGTTCGGAAATGCGCAGGTATTATCGACAGACCATTCGGCCTTACGATGTGTTGATGCACATGATCTTTCGGAAAAATGGAGTGCGGATTTTACATGCAACGGGGTGACGATCGAAAGCGGATTTGTAAAGCTCGGTAACGATCGTGTTGCTTACTATTCCGGAAACGTGATCACGGTATATGATACGGCAACGGGCGCAGTAGATTACAGCAGTAACGTTAATGATTCCGTTATCGATGTGAGTGACCGGGACGGTGACGGTAATCCGACGTACATAACCGAGAACGGCGGGTATGCGACTCCCGCACTTTCTATCGACGATGATGCAGTGTATTATAATCCGTATTTTACCGATGAGATCCGACAGGTCGAGATCAATAACGGGGTATATGTAAGGCGAAGATACGGCCATGAGGTGATCTACTACGGAGTTCACGTTTATGATGATGAGTGGACACCGCTCGCAGATGATGCGCATCTTAAGGGATCCGTGCTTGAGAGCCTTCTTGAGGAAGATAAGCTTGTTACGCTGTCCTTACTTGATGACATGCCTATGCTTGATGTGTTTACTCTCGGCGAAACCAATGATTGTTTCAATATTAAGCTCGGCGGAGATAAAGCGTTTTCATATAAGATACTCGGAGTATATGGCGGGACGGTTTATCTGGGATATGAAAACGGCTTCACATATGATGTGTTAAAACTTGATCAGAAGGCAGGAAAAACCGGGAGCGTATTTACATTTGAGATGGGCGCAATATTTGATAATGCGCTTTCAATGAATGACGGCAGGCTCGCTTTTGTATACAGGACCGACGATGCCAAAACAGAGCTTGCTGTTTATGATTTGACCACAGGAGATAAAAAGGATTATGAACTTCCCGATGATATCGGATCCATAGTGCATGAGCCGGTTTATTACAAAGATCAGCAGACCGTATGGCTTCGCGGTGACAGGGACATAGTCATCGATCTGGCAGACGGATCCGTCTCAGATGTTGAAACATCCGATGACTGGGGTAAAACACAAAAGTACAGCCAGAACAGTGAAAACGGTCTTTATGCGGCAACGGACGGCAAAAATATCCTGATCGCAGATAAGGACGGTAAGGTGAAGACGGTCATTTCCTGTCCGGGAGTGACACCTCTCGGAATGACGTTTGACGAAGGAAGGCTGCTCGTTTTGTACAGCGACGGAGCACTTTTCTGGTATGCGGAAGATGACGGGGAAATGATCAGAAATTCCGATGTGTCAGTCTATTATAATTACAGCGGTCCTGTCGTTTTCCAAAATGACAAGGATAAGGGTATCCTGTTTATCATGATGGAAAACGTCACGGATACGATCGATCTTGAAAGTGCATATGAAACTGCCGTCGTACTTGACTGCTTCGGATACCATAGCGGGCGGGATATATTTATAACGTCGGCAAAAGGAGACGATAACGACAAGAAGATAGGATATTACAGAAGGTATTCGGTTGATGACCTTATCGGAAAGGCCGAGGATATACTTAAGGGTGTAGAACTTACAGATGAATTGAAATCACGGTACGGACTGATGGAGGAAAATGCGGAAAAATCCGGTGATACAGGCCTTGCCCGGATATTGGAGAGCCTCGGTATCAGGTCGAAATAGAACATCGACAATGCATTTGATTTAAGATATACTTTTACCTATGTATGCTATAAGACTCGAGTTGGGCCGGGAGCTTGAAGATGTCCTGTTTCAGAGGATGCAGGCAAAGCAGGACGCCGAAGAGCGTGAGGCCGCTAAATATAGAGCAAAACGTGCCTGGTATATCCGTAAGTTCGGCACGCTTTCACTTCATATAGTACTCATGATCGCGATACTCATCTTTACGGTCGCGGATATATCAAAGTACAACGAGCTGCGCGAGAAGGAAGAGGAACTTGCGCGGCGTCCTTTTGTTTACGCGGCACATCCGATGATAGACCTTACTGTGGTTGAGGAAGCAAGGAAAAAGGCCGAAGAGAGAGAAAAGCTCCAAAATACACAGTACTTCGCAGAGGCTGATTCCGCGACCGAGGGAATGGGAGAGGATGTGATCAGCAGTTACGGGATCGTTGTTGATATCAACAACAACAGGATCCTGGCCTCGCGTGAAGGAAAGACAATGATGTATCCGGCCTCCATGACCAAGATCATGACAGTGCTCGTTGCAGCCGAGAACATTGCTGAAGACGGCATGGAAGATACATTCACCATCACTCCCGAGATCAATTATTATGCTGCCAGCCACGGCGCGAGCAGAGTCGGATTCAACGACAATGAGACCGTCAAGGTAAAGGACCTGTTTTACGGGACGATCCTCCCGTCGGGAGCCGATGCGGCAGTCGGTCTGGCAACATATGTTGCCGGCTCGCATGAGGCGTTTGTGGAACTGATGAACAAGAAGCTCGAAACGCTCGGACTGGCTGACAGTGCACACTTTACCAATTGTGTCGGACTGTTTGACAATGATCATTACTGTACGGTTTACGATATGGCGATGATCCTTCGGGCAGCAATTGCAAATCCGCTCTGCAGGGAAGTCCTTTCAACCAGGATATATACGACAACTCCTACGGAACAGCACCCTAACGGCATAGAGATATCAAACTGGTTTTTGCGCCGCGCCGAGGACAAACCTATCGGCGCCACCATAACCTGCGCCAAGACCGGATACGTCAAACAGTCAGGAAACTGCGCAGCCAGTTATGCAAGTGACGGAAACGGTAACGATCTGATCGTCGTGACCGGTAATTCCGCCGGAAGCTGGCGATGCATATACGATCATATCAATCTTTATCGCAAATATATGCCCGGATACGATCCGTCAAGCGCGGATACCGCAAAGGAAGCCGCAGAAGCAGACGGAGCGGCCGGGGACAACTGATACGATAAAATTTCAAATTTCCCGAAAATAAAAAAGGAAATCGGATGCAGACGCGTAATAACCTTTATAGGAGGGCTCGTTTGAGCGCGTCATCATGACGATAAGAGAAGAGATCGAACAGCAGGAAGAGCGGTACCTGTCCCCCTATGCTTCAAAGAGCAGGGAGTCGAGGGGCCGTGATGTTCCTGAAGAAGAATGTGATATAAGACCTGTATACCAGAGAGACCGTGACAGGATACTGCACAGCAACTCGTTCAGACGTCTTAAGGACAAAACACAGGTATTTCTCGCACCTGAGGGAGATCATTACCGTACACGTCTTACCCATACCCTGGAAGTATCGCAGAACGCAAGAACGATCGCCAAGGCACTGAGGCTTAATGAGGATCTGACTGAGGCGATAGCCCTGGGACATGACATCGGTCATACGCCGTTCGGTCATGCGGGTGAGCGTGCGCTTAACAGAGTCTGCCCGGAGGGATTTGAACACAACGTACAGTCGGTACGCATAGTAGAGGTGCTTGAAAAACGCGGGGCAGGGCTCAATCTCACGTGGGAAGTGCGGGATGGCATACTGAATCACAAAACAAAGGGAATGCCGTCAACACTTGAAGGCAGGATTGTCAGATTTTCCGACAAGATAGCATATATACATCATGATATGGATGATGCGATAAGAGGCCGGATACTGTGCGAGGAGGATATTCCCGCCGATCTTCGCGATATACTCGGTGATACGACAACGAAGCGGTTTGACTGCTTTACACATGATATCATCAGGAATTCCGCCGACAAGGATGACATATGCATGTCCGATGAGATAGCAGATGCCATGGCACGGCTGCGTCAGTTCATGTTTGACAGGGTATATACCAATCCCAAGGTCAAGAGTGAGGAAAAAAAGGCCGAGCGGCTCGTGGAGTTTCTGTACGATTATTTCCTTAAGCATTTCGATGAGCTTCCGGAGGAATACCAGGTACTTTCCGGTGAGGGAAAGGCAAGCAGGGAGCGGGCCGTATGTGACTATGTATCATCCATGTCGGACCGTTATGCGATCGGAGTGTTCAACGATCTGTTCCTTCCGAATTCGTGGAGAGAAATGTGATGTATTATCCGGATGAGATAGTCGAGGAGGTCAGAGCACGAAACGACATCGTGGACGTTATCTCCTCATATGTCCGATTGAATAAAAAGGGCAGCAATTATTTCGGACTCTGCCCGTTTCATAACGAGAAAACAGGATCATTTTCCGTCACCCCTTCCAAGCAGATGTTTTATTGTTTCGGATGCCATCAGGGCGGAAACGTCATAACCTTCATCCAGAAACATGAGAACATGTCATTTACCGAAGCGGTAAGGCTGCTTGCGGACCGCGCGGGTATGACGCTTCCCGAGTCGGATGACAGCGGGGTGCGCGAGCGCGAAAATCGAAGGGCACAGCTCCTTGCCATCAACAAGGAGGCCGGTAAATATTACTATGCACAGCTTCGGAGCGAGGCCGGTGCAAGGGGAATGGCGTACTTTAAGCAAAGAGGCCTGACGGACGATACGATGCGCGCATTCGGTCTTGGTTTTGCCAGATCCTCAAGGGATGAGACATACCGGTATTTAAAGAGCAAAGGGTTTTCCGACGATCTCCTTCAGGAGAGCGGGCTGTTCAATTACCGTGAGAATCAGGGGATGACCGATAAGTTCTGGAACCGTGTTATCTTTCCGATAATGGATACGGGACACAGGATCATCGGATTCGGCGGCAGAGTAATGGGCGAGGGAGAGCCCAAATACTTAAATTCCCCCGAATCGATCATATTTGACAAGAGCCGGAATCTGTACGGCCTTAATATAGCAAAGTCGACAAAGGCCAAAAATATCATCATCTGTGAAGGATATATGGATGTGATAGCTCTTCACCAGGCCGGCTTCGACCAGGCGGTGGCATCCCTCGGAACGGCATTTACATCGGGGCATGCAAATCTTATAGCCAGATACGCAAGAGAGAACGTCCGCAAGGACGAATTGACAAGATATAAGGATATCCTTCTGTGCTATGATTCCGACGGCGCGGGAGTCGATGCGGCGATACGTGCCCTTTCGATACTTCGCGAGACGGGACTGAGGCCCAAGATAATCAATATGAGGCCTTACAAGGATCCGGATGAGTTTATAAAGGCACTTGGTGCACAGGAGTTTCAAAAGCGTATAGACGAAGCCGAGAACGGTTTTATGTACGAGATAAGGATCCTTGAAAACGAGTACGATCTTAGGGATCCATCAGGGAAAAGCAGCTTTATCAAGGATGTGGCTGCAAGGATATTAAGATTTGAAGATCCCGTCGAGAGGGACAATTATGTCGGACAGGTCGCATACAGATATGATGTTTCGGCTGACTCTCTGGGCGAGGTCATTAAGAAACAGGCGATAGCGGGAGGCGATGTCAGGATATCGCAAAGACCGTTATCAACGCGCAACGACCGGAACGATATAAGCGAGGCTTCACGACTGCCGCAGGGACGTCTGCTTTCATGGCTGTGTGAGGATCCCGGGATATATGAAACCGTCAGAACGTATATAAGTGCGGATGATTTTGCCGATCCGCTGTATCGTAAGGTAGCATCCATCCTGTTTGAACAGATTGAAAACGGGGAGGCCAATCCCGCGGACATAATAAGCATGTTCACGGAAGAGGAGGAGCAGAGGCGGATCGCGGAAGCGTTCCATCAGAATGTGGGAGAGCTTGAGAGCGTCGCGATGAAGGAGAGCGCCCTAAAGGATCTTATGCTCAACGTAAAAAGATCATCGCTGACAAGAGGCGACAGAGACGATAACGATTTTGAAACGATAAAAAGACTTCGCAAACAGTTGGAGGAACTGGAGAAGGCAACGATAAGATTAGGAGAATGAGCCGTGAAAAAAACACCTGAAAAAAATATTGAGGAGAAAGAGAACATGGAAGAGGAAATGCAGAAGAAGTTCGAAGAACGACTCGCGCAGCTCAAGGGTTTTGCCAAGAAGAAAAAGAATGTGCTCGAACCCGGTGAGATAGCTGAGTTTTTCAGCGATTATGAGCTTACCGAGGAAAACTTCGACATGATCTACGAGTTCATGGAACAGAACGGGATAGATCTTCTTCGTATCATTGAGGAAGAGGAAGAGGATATTCCCGAAGAGGAGATCGACCTTTCCGAAGAGGAGGAGGTTGATGTCGAGAATATCGATCTGTCAGTGCCCGACGGTGTTTCTATCGAAGATCCGGTACGTATGTATTTAAAGGAGATCGGTAAGGTTCCGCTTCTGTCCGCGGAGGAAGAGATCGATCTTGCAAAAAGAATGGAAAAAGGTGACGAGGAAGCCAAGAAACGTCTTGCGGAAGCAAACCTTCGACTTGTCGTGTCCATTGCCAAGCGTTATGTGGGCCGCGGAATGCTGTTCCTCGATCTTATACAGGAAGGAAATCTCGGACTTATCAAAGCGGTAGAGAAGTTCGATTATACTAAGGGCTATAAGTTCAGTACGTATGCCACATGGTGGATCCGTCAGGCGATAACCCGTGCGATCGCCGATCAGGCAAGAACGATCAGGATACCTGTACATATGGTAGAGACGATAAACAAGCTGATACGTGTGAGCCGTCAGCTGCTTCAGGAGCTCGGACGCGAACCAACCCCGGAAGAGATCGCTGCCGAGATGAGCCTTCCGGTTGAGCGCGTAAGAGAGATACTTAAGATATCCCAGGAGCCCGTGTCGCTTGAGACGCCCATAGGTGAGGAAGAGGACAGCCATCTCGGAGATTTTATCCAGGACGACAATGTTCCGGTTCCTGCCGAGGCAGCTGCATTTACGCTTCTTAAGGAACAGCTTGTTGAGGTGCTCGAGACACTTACCGACAGGGAACAGAAGGTACTTCGCCTGCGGTTCGGTCTTGATGACGGAAGGGCCCGTACACTTGAAGAAGTAGGTAAGGAATTCAACGTAACCCGTGAGCGTATCAGACAGATCGAGGCAAAGGCACTCAGAAAGCTTCGTCATCCGTCACGCTCAAAGAAGCTCAAGGACTATCTGGACTGATATATGCCATTACTTTCCGACAGACTAAAGGCTGTAGCGGAAATGATCACTCCGGGTCTGACTGTAGCCGACATCGGATGCGATCACGCTTATCTGCCGATATATCTTGCAAGGGAGGGGATCTCTCCCTGTGTGATCGCCTGTGATATCAACACCGGGCCGGTCGAACGCGCACAGGAAAACATTGAGGACGTTGAACTTACCGGCAGGATAGAAGTAAGGCAGGGAGACGGGCTGTCCGTGATAAGGCCCGGCGAGGCCGGATGCGTGGTACTGGCTGGTATGGGCGGAAATCTAATGATCCGCATACTTACGGAAGGCGCTGCAGTACTCGGACATGTCAGTGAGATAGTACTCGAACCCCAGTCTGATGTCAGCCGCGTGAGACATTTCCTGCAGGATGAAGGCTGGCATATAATCAGCGAGAATATGATAAGTGAGGAAGGAAAGTTCTACCCGATCATCAAGGCGATACCGGGCAGTATGAACTGGGACAAGGAGGTATATTTCAGGTACGGCAAGATACTTCTGAGGGAAGAAAATCCGGTACTTCACGAATTCCTGCTGCTTGAGAAGAAATACTGTTCCGACCTTCTGAAGGAACTGTCGGTAAATGAAGATATCCCTCATGTATTTGTGAGGATGGAAGAGATAAAAACGGATCTGGCCCTGAATGCCGATGCACTCAGCCTCGTATCTGAGCCCGGTCTGTTTGAAGATATAAGGGAACTGTCATGAAGGGCATATTCCCGAAAAACGGTTATAAGGGGGTAACAACATGAGAATGGTCAAGGTTACGATCGGAAACAAAGAGTACGAGTACGAGGCAGGCACAGCGTATGAACAGATCGTGAAGGATTTCCAGAAGGATTACGATGCAAAGATCGTGCTCGTATCGGCTGACGGAAGACTTCGCGAACTTCATAAGATCCTGTCCAATGACTGTACGCTTGAGTTCATCACCATCGCTGAAAAGATCGGAATGGAGACTTACAGGAGAAGCGCAACGTTCCTGCTGGTTAAGGCTGTTCATGATGTGATCGGAGAGACGGACCGAAATCATCTTGTGGCACAGGACACGGTCGGACGGGGATTGTTATGTAAACTTATCGGAGTAAAACCGACCGAACAGTTCGTCAGAAGTGTTCATGCCAGAATGGACGAGCTGATCTCCCAGAATATCCCTATCTGGAAAACATCTTATTCCGTTGAGGAGGCGCGCAGACTGTTCGCTGAGGCCGGAATGGAAGATAAGGTCAAACTGTTCAAATACAGACGTGCTTCAAAGGTCAATGTTTATTCGATCGGGGATTACAGGGATTATTATTACGGATACATGGTACCGTCAACGGGATATATCACGCACTATGACCTGTATGCATATGACGAAGGTCTTATCCTTCAGCTTCCGGCAAGACACTCACCGAATGTCGTACCCGAACTATCCGAGTCGCCCAAACTTCAGAAGACACTTCAGGAGACGAGTGACTGGGGTGAGAGCATAGGTATAGAAAACGTAGGCGACCTTAACGAGATGATATGTAACGAAGGTATGCAGGATGTCGTTCTTTTGCAGGAAGCTCATATGGAGAGCCGTATCGCGCAGATAGCAAATGACATCGTCAAAAAGGGCGGCAGGAAGTTCATAATGATAGCCGGACCTTCATCATCAGGGAAGACGTCGTTCTCATACAGACTGTCGATACAGCTCCGTGCACTCGGGCTTAAGCCTCATCCGATAGCACTTGATAATTATTTCAAGAACCGTGAAGACACTCCCAAGGATGAAAACGGCGAGTATGATTTCGAGTGTCTTGAAGCGATCGATGTGGAGCAGTTCAATCAGGATATGTTAAAACTGCTTGCCGGAGAAACGGTTGAGCTGCCGACATTCAATTTCAAGACCGGTATGCGTGAGTACAAGGGCGATTACAAGAGACTTGACGAGAACGATATCCTGGTCATCGAAGGTATTCACGGACTGAACGAGAAGATGTCATACGCTCTTCCCGCAGACAGCAAGTATAAGATATACATTTCCGCACTTACAGCGCTTAACGTTGACGAACACAACCGTATCGCAACGACCGACGTAAGGCTTCTGCGAAGGATGGTAAGAGACAACAGGACAAGAGGTACGAGCGCATCGGGAACGCTTAACATGTGGCGCAGCGTCAGAAGAGGTGAGGAAAAATACATCTTCCCCTTCCAGGAAAGCGCGGATGCGATCTTCAATTCGGCACTCATCTATGAGCTGTCTGTATTAAAACTGTATGCTGAACCGCTCCTTTTCGGTATCAGCAAGGAAGATCCGCAGTATTATGAAGCAAAGAGACTTCTCAAGTTCCTCGATTATTTCCTCGGCGTGACAAGTGAGGGACTTCCCAACAATTCGCTTATCAGGGAATTCGTCGGAGGATCGATCTTCAATGTCTGATAAATAAGGCTGCCGGCCTTTTCGTCAATATATCATGAGCTGACCGGACAATCGCTTGAAATACAGAGGAAAGTCCGGGCTTCACAGGGCAGGATGCCGGATAACGTCCGGTGGAGGTGACTCTAAGGAAAGTGCAACAGAAAATATACCGCCTGATGAAGACAGGAGGGGCCCACGGATGTGGGAAGAACCTGTCTTCACCGCGAGACCGTATTCTGCGTAGCAGAATCCAGTTGTCGAGCGTCATATCAGGTAAGGGTGAAATGGCAGTGTAAGAGACTACCGCCCGGATGGTAACATGCGGGGCAGTGTAAACCCCATCCGAAGCAAGACCAAGAAGAAGCTATACGGTTGCCCGCCGTGCTTCGGGTAGGTCGCTTGAGGTCGTCGGTAACGGCGATCCTAGATAGATGATTGTCGCGGAGAGATCCGTACAGAACCCGGCTTATGGTCAGCTCATGATATATCGGCGGAAAGGCCGCATAAGCATTTTATAACGGAGATACGATGTATACTGCATTACTCACATTACAGATAATAGCGGTCATATTCAGCCTCGCCTGCGTGGCTGTTCTTCTGATACAGAAAGGTTCGGAAGTGACCAAGCTTATGCTGGTTGTCTGCCTGTGTGCATTTATCCAGAACGCCGGATATCTACTGGAGATGCGAAGCAATAACCTTGACGAGGTCATGATCGCGATAAGGCTCGAATATATCGGCACATCGTTTATCGTAACGATGTCAATGCTGTTTGCATTCAGATTTTGCCGTATCAGGTTTGTCGGATGGCTCAAAGTCGTGCTTCTGGTGATCGATGCCATTGTCCTGACATGCGTCTGGTGCTATGAATATGTTCCGTTCTATTACTCAATGACTGCTTTCGTATACGACGGCGTCTTACCGCATCTGGTAATCTCAAGAGGATTTTTGTATATTATCTTCAGCGTGATGGTTTATGCCGAACTGATCGCGGGACTTGTCGTGGCGGCTGTTTCTGCCATAAGGACGAGCGATCCGAACATGAAGCGTAATTACAGACTGCTGATACTCAGCAATGCGGTACCGCTCGTGTTTTATATAGCCGGTGTCGTAAACATGATAGACGGCTATGACCCTGCGCCGATAGGCGGAGCGGTAGGTATCATGATCTTTTGTACCAATCTGATATTCCGCAGGGTGTTTGACGTTGTTGAGACTGCGCACGAAAACATACTGATGGAACTTGACGATGCGATCGTTGTCCTTGATTACAGGAGAGGTTTCCAGGAGGCGAACAGGGCTGCGATCAGTCTTTTCCCCGAACTGGGAAGAACACCATACGGTGAGCTTGTTGCAAGCAAGGAGTTTTATGATCTGTTTGACCGCAAGGATATAAATGAGGTTCCGATCGACGGAAGATTTTATGATGTTCATATCAATGAACTGTATGCCCGAAGCGGTATAGAGAACAATTTCATCGGATATTCGATCATCTTTTTCGATATAACCGATACGAAGCAGCAGATGAACAAGATGGAAGAACTGAGGGTCGCTGCCGATTCGGCCAACCAGGCCAAATCCGCTTTTCTTGCGAATGTCTCGCACGAGATCCGTACGCCCATTAATGTTGTGCGCGGAATGAGCGAGGTCATCCTGAGAGACTTTGAGGACCCCAAGCTTTTGGAATATGCAGGGAACATCGAGACGGCGGCAGATCAGCTGCTTGATCTTATAAACGGCATACTTGATTTTTCCAAGATCGAATCGGGCAAGGTAACTCTTTCGAATTCCGAGTACAGGGTGGATGAGTTCTTCAAGGATATCGTAATGGTATTCGATCATAAGGGTGATGAGAAAAATCTTACATTTACTACCGACATCGCAGGTGACATACCAAGCGTTCTGTACGGAGACCAGCTCAGGATCAGACAGGTCGCCACAAACCTTTTATCAAACGCTTTTAAGTATACGCGCGAGGGCGGAGTGACGCTGCGTGCAAGGTTTGAGAAGATTTCTGAGGAAAAGGGAAATCTGATCTTCTCTGTCGAAGATACGGGTATAGGCATTAAAAAGGATGAGATCGACAGGGTATTCGAGATGTTTGTAAGACTTGACGAGAGGCTTAACCGTTCCGTTGAAGGGACGGGGCTTGGCATGAACATTACGAAACAGCTCGTTGAACTGATGAACGGTGAGATCAAGGTTTATTCGGAATACGGAAAAGGCTCGGTATTTACTGTCATCATCCCGCAGTTCATCAGATCGCAGAGGGGTGATATGATCGGCGAACTTCGGCACAGGGATATAGTACCCAGACATGTCGGTGTCGGGTTTACTGCACCCGATGCAAGAGTGCTCATAATAGACGACAGCAAGACGAACCTGATCGTTGCCAAGGCCCTGCTTCGCGATACGAAGGCACAGATAACGACGGGCTTAAGCGGCGATGAGTGTCTTGATTTTGTTAACAGGGAGCATTTCGACGTCATATTCCTCGATCACAGGATGCCGGGAATGGACGGCGTGGAGACGCTTCACCGCATGCAGTCGATGGATCACAAATGCATAAAGACTCCCGTAATCATGCTGACTGCAAATGCAATGAGTGATGCAAAGGAATACTATCTGCGGCAGGGATTTTCCGATTTTATATCAAAACCGATAACCGAGCAGTCGATATGCCGGATGCTGCTTAAATATCTGCCGGAAGAGCTTGTTACAAAAACCGATGATGTAATACCGGCGCAACCGGAGGAGTAAAGTTTTGGGATTCGATCTTAATGAAACCGGAAAAAGTGCAAGAGCTGCCGCTTATTATCTTCAGACTCTTTCTGCCGACAGAAAGAATGAGGGGCTTCGCGCAGTTGCGGATGCACTTGTCAAAAATGCCGCCGGCATTATAGGTGAAAATGCGAAGGATCTTGAGAAGGCAAGGGCGGCAGGCACGAGCGATGCGCTTCTTGACAGGCTTGAACTTAATGAAAAGCGCATAGAGGATATGGCTCTGTCCGTAAGGCAGGTCTGTGATCTTGAAGATCCCGTCGGAGAGGTTCTTAGTGAGAGCACAAGACCGAACGGACTGCTGATCAAAAAGGTCAGGGTGCCGATCGGCGTGATAGGTATCATATATGAGTCGCGGCCAAACGTTACTTCCGACGCTTTTTCACTGTGCTTCAAAACCGGAAATGCCGTGATACTTCGCGGCGGTAGTGATGCGATACATTCAAATACCGCTATAGTGGATGTGATAAGAAAAGCCCTGAAAGAGGTTAACATAAATCCTGATGCCGTCAGTCTTGTGACCGATACATCCAGACAGGTCGCGGGCGAGATGATGAAGTGCAATAAGTACATCGATCTTCTCATACCCCGCGGAGGTGCCGGACTTATAAGGTCTGTCGTTGAAAACGCAACGATCCCCGTTATCGAGACCGGAACCGGAAACTGTCATATTTTTGTAGACGAGAGTGCGGATATTGATATGGCGGTTAACATAATATATAATGCTAAAACACAACGGATGGGTGTGTGCAATGCGGCTGAATCGCTGCTGATCCATGAAAACATTGCAGCGGATGCAATTCCCGCCATCTGCAAAAGCCTGAGGGCAAAGGATATAGAGATCCGTGCGGGTGTGCGTGCATTTACGCTCGCGCCCGGATCCGCACCGGATATGAAGAATGCGACCGAGGAAGATTTTGCCACCGAGTTTCTCGGCCCTGTCATATCGCTTGAGATAGTCTCAAATGTTGATGAGGCGATAGATCATATAAACAGATATACAACACATCATTCGGAAGCTATCATAACGAAAGATGGGGCAAATGCCGAGAAGTTCTTAAACGGTGTCGACAGTGCATGCGTATACGTAAATGCGAGCACCCGTTTTACCGATGGATTTGAATTCGGATTCGGTGCAGAGATCGGCATCAGCACACAGAAGCTTCATGCGAGAGGCCCAATGGGTCTTATCGAACTGACATCATACAAGTACAAAGTATACGGAGACGGCCAGGTCAGACAGTAGAGTTTTGGAAAGGACCTTATGTTTTTGAAAAAAGTCAGGAAAACAGAGACTGCATCAGCTGTCATAAAAGCGGTCCTTATATTTCTGTTCGCTGTTAATCTCATCGTTATGGCTATCGCGGTAGTTGACAAAGATAACGGTGATGAGGCCCCTATGGGCTCTTTCGGAGCCAAGGACTATAACGACGGATGGATACTTACACATAACGGGAAGAGTGAGGCAGTCACTCTTCCCGTTTATGTCGATTGCGACTCGGGTGACGAGATCATCATAACAAACACGCTTCCCAAGAACTTAAGTAACGGTATGAGCCTTATGCTCAGGGCATCAATGGAGGATATGGTAGTATATGTTGACGGCAGGAAGAGAGCGGAATACTCGACAAATTCCGTCCGTAACATGAGCTATTACATTCCGAGTGCGTATGTTGTGACGGAACTTGACGAGCATGACTGCGGCAAGACGATAACGGTTCATATCACCGTAAAGACGAGAGGAAGCATCAATCCGGTCACGATAGCACATGGCAATAACGGATGGTACAAGGTCATCAGAAACGGTATGACGGTCAACGTCATCGCGCTCATGGTATTTGTGTGCGGAGTTATGATAACTGTTGCGGCACTCGTTCTCGGAAAGCGCTACAAGACTGATTCGGCCGGGTGCCTGGGACTGCTTGTGATGGACGTTACCATGTGGATGTTTTCGGAATCCGCATTGCGGCAGTTTATTTTTGCCCGACCGTCCCTGTCCCAGTTTTTCTCATATCTGACCCTTGAGCTGATCGGAGCGCTCGCGTGCATGTATTTTGACGAGGTACAGCACAGGGTTTACCACAGGGGATATCTTATCGCCGAAGCGGCATCGGCGCTTCTTGTGATCGTCAACATGCTGCTGTGGGCAACCGGCGTATGCGAATTGTACGAAAGTCTTCCGGCATCCCATGCGATGGCGGGAATATTGTCCGTAATGATAATCGTTAATATAATCCGGGATGTAAAAAGCGGCAGGATCAGGGCATACCGTATCAACATGATCGGTGCGCTCGTGTTCATCGCTCTTTCACTTATCGAACTTGCGCGGTTTTATTTTGCTGAGTTTGTCATTTTCGGAAGCTACATGTGCATAGGCCTTATAGGACTGATGATAGCAACAGTCATGCAGACGATCTATGATGTCCTTGCGGAGTTCAGGGAACATGAAAGACACCGTACGGCAATGATGAACAATACGATCGAGACGATAGCGGGTGCGATAGATGCAAGGGATGAGTATACGGGCGGTCATTCGGAACGTGTCGGCATGTACGCACATCTCCTTGCAAAAGAGGTGGAAGACCTGTACGAACTTTCCGATGAAGATATCGTCCGCATACATTACATCGGACTCGTTCACGACATCGGAAAGATAGGTGTTGCCGACAGCGTGCTCAATAAGGCGGGTAAGCTTACAAATGAGGAATACAGTCTGATGAAGAGACATACCGAGATCGGTTACGAACTTATGAGTTCCATGGGACATGAGATAGAAGGCGTTCTCGATGGTATCAGATTCCACCATGAGCGATATGACGGAGCAGGTTATCCGGACGGCCTTGCAGGTGATGATATTCCGCTTGTTGCAAGGATATTGTGCATCGCAGACAGTTATGATGCCATGACATCAAACCGCGTGTACAGAAAGAGACTGACGCCTGAAGAGGTGATCGGCGAACTTAAGAGGTGTTCAGGCACACAGTTCGATCCCGGGCTTGCAGCTGCATTTATCGATCTTTTGGAGCGGGGGGATATTACCGAGAAAACTGTTGAGGGAATGGCTGCGGACTCTAAGGGTAACGTTAATGTCTCGGCACTATTGGAGACAAAACTTCAAAATGATCTGCTTGCGGGCAGTAAGATCATTCATCCGTCGCATGTCAGGATGCTTTGCTACATGATCAAGCTGATGGAGAAAAAGGGAAAGTCGTACCGTGTTGTATTTGCCGGACCTTCCGATGAGATGCTTGAGGGAACCGAACTCGGATCGTATTTCAAGAAACTGTCAAATGCGGTGTCTTCCGTTATCGGAAATCATGATATAACAGTACGTTATTCGGACAGACAGTCCATCATCGCCCTGTACGATAAGGACGATGAAGCGGCAGATAAAGTTACGGAAGGCTTAAGGTCAGTCCTTCCGGATCTGAAGATAACAACTCTCTAGATCGTATCAGATGCGCGAATACGTTTCCTCGCAGTATTTGCATCTGTATGTTTCGGTTTCCGGATCCGTAAGAACGAATATGTGATCGAGCTCCTGTTCAATGCTCGTGATGCATCTGGGATTTTTGCACTTGATCACGTTCTTTATCTCCTTCGGAAGATGGAGGCGTTTCTTCTCGACGATCTCGCCGTCCTTTATGACGTTCACCGTGATCTTATGATCGATAAAACCGAGCACGTCAAGATCGAGCATGTCTATGGGACACTCAACTTTGAGTATGTCCTTCTTGCCCATTTTTTCACTCTTTGCGTTCATGATCATCGCAACGGTACAGTCAAGTTCGTCAAGCTTCAGATCGTGGTATATGCGAAGGCTTTCGCCTGCGTTCATATGATCGAGAACAAATCCTTCTTCAATCTTTCCTACGTTTAACATATGTATCCTCCTTACTGATCGGCCATCTCAAGAAGCGTGAGTATAAGGGCCATTCTGATGTACATGCCGTATTTTACCTGTTTGAAGTACATCGCGCGTTCATCGTCGTCCACTTCGACAGATATCTCGTTGACTCTCGGAAGGGGGTGCAGCACCATCATGTCCTTCTTGGCAAGAGCCATCTTTTCCCTGTTGAGGATGTAGAAATCCTTGAGTCTTACGTAGTCTTCCTCGTTGAAAAATCTTTCACGCTGGACTCTTGTCATGTACAGAATATCGAGCTCGGGCATCACGTCATCGAGCTTTATCACTTCCTTGAAATCGATGTTGTTTTTTATGAGCACATCTTCCCTGATATAGTCGGGGATCCTAAGCTCCGGAGGAGATATGAAGACGAATGAAACGTTCTCGTAGCGGCACAGCGCATTGATGAGAGAGTGGACGGTACGGCCGAATTTCAGGTCACCGCACAGCCCGATAGTCATGTTCGAAAGACTTCCCTTGAGTGAGCGGATCGTCATCAGATCGGTGAGTGTCTGCGTCGGGTGCTGGTGTCCGCCGTCCCCTGCGTTTATGACAGGGATCCATGATCTGGATGCGGCGACCATCGGAGCGCCTTCCTTGGGATGACGCATCGCACATATATCGGCATAGCTTGAGATTATCCTGATCGTATCCGAAACGCTCTCGCCTTTTGCGGCCGACGAAGAATCTGCTGTCGCAAATCCCAGAACCTGTCCTCCGAGGCGCAGCATCGCCGATTCAAATGACAGACGTGTCCTTGTTGAAGGTTCATAGAAGCATGTTGCAAGGATCTTTCCGTCGCATTTGTGTGCATATTTGGCAGGGTCCTTGTAGATATCCCCCGCCAGGTCCATGAGTTTGTCAAGCTCCTCTACGGTAAAGTCCATGGGGCTCATGAGATGACGCATAGTTTTTCCTCCCTGGTTTTTGTGTCAAGGGGACGGTTCTTTTGACACATTTTTTTTGATCCTGAAATGTGTCAAAAGAACCGTCCCTTTGACACACTATTTTGATCTTAAAAAAAGAGCTTCCTGAAAAGGAAACTCTTAAACAGTTCATTTATAAGTCAACAGATCCGATACCGATTTCCTCTTCGGCATTTCGGGCGACTCGGCGGGATGTCCGATGCAGATGATATTGACAAGTTCTCTGTCCTCGGGAATCTCGAGAACATCGGAGAGTGTATCGTCAAATATTCCCATTATAACGGTGCCGAGTCCGTACTCGTGCGCCGCCAGACAAAACGTCTGTGAAGCGATGCCGGCATCAAACATCTGCCATGTATCACCTCTGGAGGTCGTAAAGCTTCCGTCCTTTTCAAAGCCGCATCTTCCCTTGATGACGGTAACGGCGATGAGCATCGGAGCCGACTCCATAGTTCCGGCATTGTATGTAAAACCGGTCGTACATTCCTTTGCGATCTTTGCCTTGAGGGCGGGATCCTCGATTGCAATATATCTTACTATCTGCGTGTTCTTCCATGAAGGAGAGAAGGAGGCTGCTTCAACGATCTTCTCAAGAGTTGCATGATCCACGCTTTCATCGGTGAACTTTCGGATACTTCTTCTGGTGCGGATATTCTCTAATGTTTCCATCGCTTCCTCCTTTGCAGACACAAAATGTTGTGGTCGTTTTTTGTTATCAAGAGATATATTAACTTATCTTGTACTTATTTGCAATCAAAATATCGGCCGGGCAAATACTTCATATAACGTGATTATGAAGGGGAAATGATGTATAATATGTCCCGGGGTTTTGAAAGCCCCTAACAAAAGACAGGAGAGTTTAAATGAAAAAGAACATTACGTCAAAGATCAAAAGAATGATATGTGCGGCTCTTGCCGTAACACTCGTTCTTGCACTTGCAAACCCGGGTGAGGTTTTTGCCGCCAAGGCCAAGAAGAAAGCTGCCGCAAAAAAGGTTGTGGTCGTTCTTGATCCGGGACATGATACCGTACACCACGGATGCAGCTATAACGGTTTTGAGGAAGGCTATGCGAACCTTGCGATAGCCATGTACTGTAAACAGGAACTTGAAAGATACAACGGAGTTACCGTATATCTTACCAGGACGACGCTTGACTGCCCATACGGAGCCGATCCGGCCTCGTCAACGGGATGCCTTGCGGGAAGGGTAAATTTTGCCAAGTCCGTCGGGGCGAATGTTATCGTATCACTTCACAATGATTACGATCCCGACATGGATCCCGCGCAGTGCGGAAGCAAGATAATAATCCCCAACGCATTCTACCGTCCCGACATATGTCTTGCGGGATTTTCGCTGGCGCAGAACATTCTGCCGGCACTTACCTCGACAGGACTTACGGTCAATAACTGGAAGACGGATCCGAACGGGACCGGTATATGTACGCGTTCATCGAGTATTTCTACGTATCCCGACGGGACGCCCAAGGATTACTATGCGCTCATAAACAAGTCAAAGAGTGCAGGCATTCCCGCGGTGATAGTTGAGCATGCATTTTGTACGAGCCCTTCGGATCTGCAGAATCACCTGTCGACTCCGGAACAGCTGGCCCGGCTCGGGGTGGCGGACGCAACTGGCATCGCAAGATACTTCGGACTGTCGCTAAGATAAAATTTGCAGTGACCGGCATGGTTTTAAAACAGATCTAAAGGAGGAATAAAAATGGCTGAAGATAAAACGATAATAGATGAAGTGGCCGATTCAAAAGAGCCCGATCTTATGTATCAGGACGCCGCACCTGTTTTTACGGAAAGAAAGAGATGGCTTCTGTTCGGGCTTCCCTGGACGTTTACCAAATACATATTAAAGGATGAGATATTAACGACACAGAAGGGATTTTTCAACACTATCGTAAATGACTGCTACATGTACAAGATCGTTGATGTGCAGTTGGAAAAATCGCTTTTCGAGAAAATGGCGGGGCTTGGTACCGTTGTCTGTTATACATCCGATACGACCGACAAAGTGTTAAGGCTTACCCATATAAGAAGAAGCGCACAGATCAAAAACTTCATTCTTGAAAAATCGGAGAAGATGCGCATGAAGCGCAGAACGCTCAATACCATGAGCCTTAATTCCGATGCGTCGGACATAGAGGATATCATTTGACATTCGATTACGAAAAAGCATGTGAATATATAGATAAGGCCGCATCACTCGGAAGCCGTCCCGGGCTTGGGAGGATCGAAAGGCTTTGTGCCATAATGGGCGATCCACAGAACGATATGTGTTTTATACATGTGGCGGGTACGAACGGAAAGGGCAGTACATGTGCGATGATATCATCGGCTCTGTCAGCTGCCGGTCTTCACGTTGGCATGTACTATTCTCCCGCGATCACATGCATACATGATCACTTTGTGATCGACGGAACACTCATATCAAAGGATGAGTATGCGCAGTGTGTTTCGGCTGTTTATGATGCAAATGAAAAGCTTATAAAAGAGTGCGGCGAGAGTGCGACAATGTTCGAACTCGAGACTGCGCTCGCATTTTATTTTTTTCGAAAGAACAACTGCGATCTGGCCGTGATCGAGTGCGGCATGGGCGGTGCGGAAGATGCGACTAACATCATCCGGAACAAGATATGCTGCGTAATCACTTCCGTAAGCTTCGATCATATGCAGTACCTCGGAGATACCATCGAAAAGATCGCATCGGTAAAGGCCGGTATCATAACATCGGATTGTCCGGTCATTGCATTTGACTCATCGGAGGAAGCGATCGGCGCGATAAGGAATCGGTGCATGCTTACCGGAAGTCCTCTTTATGTTGTCACATCTTCTGATGCAGACGCTATCGCCGGTATGAAACTGTCTCTTCGCGGAACGTTTCAGAAAGAGAATGCGGCAACAGCAAAAAAGGTGCTTGATGTCATAAGGGATAAGGGTCTTATCCCGAATGCTCCGGTAGATGATGCTGTTATCGCAAAAGCATTCGCAAATGTCAGATGGCCTTTCAGGTTTGAAAAGATAGCGGATGATCCGCCTGTTTTTGTTGACGGGGCACACAATGCCGATGCGGCGGTAAAACTGGCCGATACGATAAGAGAGGAACTTGAGGGATATTCGATAATCCTTGTCATGGGAATGTTTGCCGACAAGGAATATGAAAAGGTGGTTGCGACCCTTTCAGACATCGCCGGCATGATAATAACAACACAGACGGCAGACAATCCGAGAGCTCTTGATGCAAACCTTCTTGCCAAGTGTGCGGGAGCGTACCACAAAAACGTGAGTGCATGTCCGAAGACGGAGGATGCATACTATCTGGCAGTCGATACGGCAAAATCCGGCAAAGAGAAGGCAGCGGTAATAGCCTGCGGATCCCTCTCATATCTTAATGAATTTCGCGGATATGTACATGGAAAGAGTTAACCGTATTCTTAAAAACGAAGAGTATAAAAAACGTGTTGCCGACATATCCGGTCTTGAGCGCGACCGGATATTCTGTCATCACGACATGGAGCATTTCCTGGATGTTGCAAGGATCGCATCCCTTATGGCGGCGGATGACGGCATTGATATAGAACGCGATATCATCTATGCGGCGGCGCTCCTTCACGACATAGGAAGGGCCGAGCAGTACAGGGACGGTACAGAGCATGAGATAGCAAGTGCTGCGATCGCCCCGTTCATACTTGAAGACTGCGGATACAGCGAAAGCGAATGCGAGATGATAGTTACCGCGATCATCAATCACGGAAACGAGGCTGTTTCCGAAGGCAGGGATCTTACGGGGATACTTTACCGTGCGGATAAGGCCTCAAGAAAATGTTTCATGTGCCCTGCGGTGGATAAATGTCATAAGAGCCGGGAAAAGCTCGTCATGGAGATTAGATACTGATGGAA
This sequence comes from uncultured Lachnospiraceae bacterium, assembly GCA_902775485.1. Classification (GTDB taxonomy): domain Bacteria; phylum Bacillota; class Clostridia; order Lachnospirales; family Lachnospiraceae; genus UBA2868. The sequence continues at coordinate 11,002 of CACYMJ010000019.1, read as the reverse complement.
ATACGCGGAAGATTATTTGATCTTGTAAGAGCGACATATGTGATGGGAATACTCAATGTCACGCCGGATTCTTTTTCCGATGGAGGTTTACATAATTCGGAAGAGGATGCACTCGCTCATGCCCGAAAGATGATAAATGAAGGAGCATCCATTATCGATATAGGCGGAGAGAGTACCCGCCCGGGATTTAAAAGTGTTTCCGCAGAAGAAGAGATAAAAAGGGTGATACCTGTCATCCGGTCAGTTCGTGCCATATCGGATATTCCAATATCCGTTGATACGACAAAGGCAGAGGTCGCACGCGAGGCAATATCTGCCGGAGCCGATATCATAAATACCGTTGAGGGTATTGACGCATCGGATGAAATGCTCGGAGTCGTAAGGGAAAGCGGCGCAGTATTTGTCATGACATACGAGAAAAGTTATGTTAACCAGTTCGGACAGGAACTGATCAAAATGGCACAAAGAGCCGAAGATGCCGGTATAGCCCCGGAAAAGATAATAGTCGATCCGGGTATAGGATTCGGTAAGACACAGGATGAGAACCTCAGGATAATAAACGAGCTGCCGATCCTGACACAGACCGGATATCCGATGCTTTTGGGATGTTCGAGAAAGTCCGTGATCGGAAATGTGCTGGATGTTCCGGTATCAGGGAGGCTTTCCGGTACGATAACAACGACTGTTCTGGCTGTGCTTGCCGGAGTATCGATAGTAAGGGTACATGACGTGGAGGAAAACATGCAGGCGGTCAAAATGTGCAGGGCGATCCTGAGCAGCAGCGGGGAGGTATGAGAATGGATTATATTACGATTCAGGACCTTGAGGTATTTGCCAATCACGGAGTGTTCGAGGAGGAACTCAATCTCGGACAGAAGTTCCTTGTATCCGCAAAAATGTTTTTTGATGCATCGGCTGCCGGCAGGAGTGACGACCTGAACAGATCGGTAAACTATGCGGAAGTATGTTCGGACATAACCAAATGGATGAAAACGAATAAATGCAGGCTTATAGAAACGATAGCGGAAAGGCTTGCGGCAAAACTGCTGAAGGACTACGAGATAGTCCGGAAGGTCGAGGTTACGGTCAAAAAACCGTGGGCACCGATAGGACTTCCGCTTGAGTGTGTCAGCATCACCATAAACAGGCTCTGGCACACGGTATATCTTTCGATAGGTTCAAATATGGGTGATAAAGAGAAAAACCTTACGGATGGCATCGATATACTAAAACGCAATGAAAACATCCGCGTGCTGAAGGTGTCGGAGTTTGTCACGACAAAACCGTACGGCAAGACCGATCAGGATGATTTTTTAAACGGGGCGGTAAAGCTTGAAACGCTCCTTAGCCCTCATGAGCTTTTAGATGTGATAGGCAGCGCGGAAAAAGAGATGGGCAGGGTACGCACCGAAAAATGGGGTCCCCGCACGCTTGATATGGATATACTCCTTTATGATGACCGCGTTATAGACGACGACAGGCTCACGATACCTCATTACGATATGCAGAACCGTGATTTTGTCCTTGGCCCGATGAAAGAAATAGCACCGGATGCGATGCATCCGGTGCTTAATAAGAGCATATATGAACTGTCACTGATCAGAGGCCGCAGGTGAAAAGCGGGCCGACTCGCCGTTTCCTCCGAACGTGTATGTGATGTACGTTGAAGGCTCTTTAAACGGTGAGTAGAATGTGTATGTGCTCGTACAGTTTATGTTCTCATAGTTGCCTTCGGCTATGACGATGGCATTCTGCCCGTCAGCATCGACTCTTATAAGCGCGGGATCATGATTCCTCTGATAGAAGATGACTCCGCCGTATACGTTGAACGTATCTATCCTCTCATCCGTTATCTTCGTAAGCGTTCCCGAAGAAAGCGAATATCTGTACAGACGGTAGTCGTCATTCATGTTCATGAAATATATATCGGTTCCCTCGACAACAGGATTGTAAACGGCATAGTCCATAAACGGACGTCCCTCGCTCGAACCCGGACGATATATCTTCAGAAGCTGTGAATCCTGTTCGCTGTAATATATCTCACCGTTTATGACGCAAGCCGGATTAACGATCTCATTGACCGACAGTCCCTTATCCTTCCCGTCAAGAGAGGAATGGTATAACTGCATGCCGTTCTCGTTATCGTAATGCTCGTAGTACAGAGTGTTTCCGACAAGGTTTAAGATACCCGACGTACACTTGTCGAGGCAGACAAAATCTTTTTCGCCCTTCTTCAGCCGGTATATTCCGCTCATCCTTCCGGCAACGCCCATGAACTTCGTACCGCCCGGATCGTCAAAATAGAAATACAGATAGTCACCGCCCGCATTGATGTATGAGACGGGAACATCAATAAGCTTAACGGCGTTCGTGCCGTTTGAATCCATCCTGTACAGGTAGTTGTTGTCGTTTATGTTTGCAAAATAGATATAGCCGTCACTTTCGCAGTACAGTCCCTTGTTGTTGAGATTGCCCGATGAATTGCCGATCGTATCCGGGGGATTGTCGGGAATGCGCGACATGTATTTACTCAGCACGACAGCGCCGATGATGAGTGCGATCACGAGGATCGCGAAAATGATCCCGAGAGCCTTTTTATTCATACAACCACCTCCCTTCGACCCGTTAAAGGTCACCTTTATTATACCATATCAGGCGCTGATGCGACAGATTTACGGTAATCCCTATAACAGAATGATCATCAAAAGGACACAGTTTGAACATAAACCTCCTATAAAATGGCATCAGTTTACGCAAGGGAGGTGGAATATGGACAGTAGATACAGACATGAAGTAAAACATGAGATCACGTATGCCGATATGACGGAACTCAGACAGAGGCTGTCTGCCGTGGCCCGGCCGGATCCTCATGCACCGGATGGCAGGTATCATATCAGAAGCCTGTATTTTGATACACCGGATGATAAGGCACTTCGGGAAAAGGTTATGGGAACAAACAGACGCGAGAAGTTCAGGATCCGGTATTATAACGGCGATACTTCAATGATAAGGCTTGAGAAAAAGAGCCGGGTAAACGGCCTTGGCACCAAATACAATGCGATGATGACCGCACGTCAGGTAGAGGATATACTCTGCGGCGATACATCGTGGATGCTCGATTCTTCGGAAGATCTGATACGTGAGCTTTACTGTAAGATGAATTATCAGATCCTACGGCCCAGGACGATAGTTGATTACATGAGAGAGCCGTATGTGTTCCGGGCGGGAAACGTCAGGGTAACGTTCGACTACGATATAAGAACTGCACTGTCGGTACATGATTTTCTCAATCCGGACTGCCTTGGCATAAAAGCAGGGCAGGACGATCCCATAATACTCGAGGTCAAATGGGATGATTTTCTCCCCGGGATAATAAGGGACTGTGTACAGCTTGGAAACAGACATGCAACTGCGTTTTCGAAATACGCAAGGTGCAGGATATACGGATGATATAAGTAAACGGAGGTTGGTTATGACATTTAATGATATTTTCAAATCAAGTTTTCTCGATAACGTGACGGCAGTGAGTGCTCTTGATATGGTACTGGCACTTGGACTTGCATTTGCCCTCGGTGTGTTCATTTTTTTCGTATATAAAAAAACGTACGCCGGCATCATGTATTCATCGAGTTTCGGGGTAACTCTCATAGCGCTTACGATGATAACGACACTCGTCATACTGGCTGTTACGAGTAACGTGGTCTTATCACTTGGTATGGTAGGTGCGCTTTCCATCGTAAGGTTCAGGACGGCCATAAAGGAGCCGGTTGAGATAGCGTTCCTGTTCTGGTCGATTGCAGCGGGCATCGTCCTGGCAGCGGGCCTTATACCGCTTGCCGTATTCGGAAGCGTGTTTGTGGGTGCGGTACTGCTTGTATTCTCGAACAGGAAGGATACCTCGAAGCCGTATATCATGGTGGTAAGGTGCGAAGGCGGTGCGAGCGAGCAGCGGGCGCTCGAGTATATAAGAGAGAATACGAAGAAATGTACGATCAAGAGTAAGTCGGCCCAAAAAGGTTCGACGGAGCTTGACCTTGAAGTAAGGCTTCGCGATGATAACACGGATTTTGTGAACATTCTGGCGGATACGGACGGAATATCAAGTGCGGTTCTGGTAACGTATAACGGGGATTACATGGGGTGATATATGTCAACGCATAAATATATAGACAGGATATGTATCGTAATAACGGTTATAGCTCTCATAGCTACCGTGGTGTTCATGTTCGGAGAAAAGATCGGGATCACGAAGACGGTCGATGAGGATTCGGAGGCGCACGAAAGTGAGGTGCTCTTTACAAAAAACGATCTAGACTCCGGCTGGGACAGAACGGATGCGACCGAAATAACGCTTTCGGAGGATACGGTCCTGGTAAACGGTACGGGAGCATATCCCTATAACAACGGAGTGTATATATCGGAAGCAGGAAGATACATTATTTCCGGAACGCTTACCGACGGGAGCATAACCGTAAGCGCACACGACTCTTCAAAGGTATGGATATATCTTGACGGGGTCAGCGTTTACTGCAGTGATGATGCGGCGTTTATCGTCGATCAGGCGGATAAGGTTTTCTTAACTCTTGCGGACGGGTCGGTAAACACGTTTGAAAGCGGCGGCCGGTACAGCGATGAAGCACTGTCCGACAATACTTCGGGTGTTATATTCTCGCATGACGATCTGACGATAAACGGATCGGGATCGCTTGATATAAAAGGTGCGTATAAACATGGGATCGATTGTAACGACTCGCTTACAATAACCGGCGGCAATATAACGATCACGGCAGCAGGCGACGGGATACATGCCAATGACGGCGTGAGCGTTACCGGTGCGGATATAAAGATCACCGCAGCAGATGACGGTATAAATGCGGGAGATGCTTTTGTATCGGCTGGCGGAACGATAGATATCGACGGATGTTACGAAGGTATAGAAGCTCTTACCGTAGATATAACGGATGGCGATATCACGATATCCTGCTCAGATGACGGTATAAACGCAAACGGCGGAAACAGTTCGTTTGCAGGAGCAGGTCCGATGGGCGGCCGTATGGGAGACGCACAGTTTCCGGGCATGGAAGGATCTGCACCGGTCGAAGGAATGCCGCACGGGGACAGAAACACAGAGCACCCGCAAAGACCTGATGACGGACAGAGGCCGCAGATGGGTAAAACCGGACAGAAACCTCAGATGTCCGGTGATGACAAAGGAGCAAAAACCGGTAATGATACCGCAGCATCGGAAGATAACGGGGGCGAGGAGACATGGATACACATAAGCGGCGGAAATATCACAATAACAAATGCTACGGGCCGTGATGCCGACGGGCTTGATTCAAACGGAGACATCATCATAACCGGAGGGAACCTCCTGATCAGCCTGACAGATTCGGGTAACAACTGTGCGATCGACCATGCAGGTGAGAGCGGCGGAGTATGTACGATCAGCGGCGGAACAGTCATAGCATGCGGCAACTCATCGATGGCCGAAGGGTTTGATGATACATCCGCGCAGGCTTCGATACTGTACACATACAGGGAAGGTTTTTCTGACGGGTCAAAGATCACGATCACCGATGAGACGGGAAATACACTGCTCTCATGGGAGGTACCTTACAGTTTTTCATCGGTTGTGATAAGCTGTCCGGAAATGGTATCAGGCAAAACATATAATGTTACCGTAGGAGATATGACGGAAAGCTTAACAGCAAAATAGACAGATATGACGGACGGTTTCAAACCGTCCGTTTTGCGTGATATTGGCATATATATGTGATATAATAACTATGTATATGCATTTTGGAAACAGCAGATTTTACACTACCTAAAAGGATGAGTATATGAGATTCAGGAAAACCCATGCCATATGTATAGCAGCCCTGACAGCGGCTTTGTTTGCACTGGCACCTTACGGTGTATATGCGCAGGAGACGGGGGATACGACCTTGCCTTCCGGTGCCGTCACGGAAATAACGGCAGCTGATGACAGGGTTTTTCCTACGGGTTATCTTGCGATCCCGAACGAAAAAGCGCCCGAGAGCGTTTCCGTAAAGGGGTCGGGAGGCCGCAGGCTTCTTCGTTCGGCACCCGTACCGAAAAAATGGGATAACAATAATTTCGCTGCGTATATGCCTCCGCTTCGCAACCAGTACCCATTCGGCTCGTGCTGGGCACAGACAGCCATGGCACTTGCGGAGATAAGCCTTAGAAAACAGACTCTTATAGCTGATCCCAATCTGTCGGAGACACATCTTTGCTATTTTTCCTATAACAGCGTTGTCGATCCGTACGGCGGTACCGAAGGTGATGATAACGCCATGATCTCCAGGGGCGCCGGTGATAATTACCTTAATCACGGCGGCAATATTGTATTCGCATTTCCGATCCTCGCTTCATGGATGGGAGCGGCCGATGACAGCGGTGATCTTGCATATCCGGCATCTGTTGCGGAAATGAAAACTACGATCCCCAATGAGCTGGCATTTGAAGACAGGGCGCATCTTAAGACATGCATGTTCGTAAACATAAACGGCACGAGCGAGGATAAGCAGACCGTCAAGCAGCTGGTAATGGATAACGGCGGCGTGGGCATCAGTTTTTATGCGACGAACAGTACATCGGCAGCGGTTGATGACGGGATCTACAACGCAGAGAAGAATGCATTTTATGACCCCGTGGATCATCATTCGACCAATCATGCCGTAACGATAGTAGGCTGGGACGACAATTTTTCCAAAGATAATTTCAATTCCAATAACCGCCCCGAACATAACGGAGCATGGCTGATACGAAACAGCTGGACAACCGGTGATTTCGAACATAATCAGAATTATGCCGGATATTTCTGGATGTCATACGAGAACAGGAATATTGATGATATTGCCTGCTCACTCGTTTTTGCCAAGGCTGATGACTACGACCATAATTATCAGTATGACGGTGCGATGGCAACGAATGCCATAGTACGTGACAACGGCAGTATTCCGATAGAGGCGGCAAATGTGTTTACCGCAAGATCCGCGCAGACTCTTAAAGCGGTCTCGTTCTCAACGGACACCTCCAATGTACAGTACACGATCGATATTTATAATGATCTTCCGGCCGGGGATACGCTCGATCTTACCGGGTGTGAGAGTGTAAAAAATGTGACCGGCTCCACCACGTGCGAGGGCTATTATGAGGTCAGTCTCGGCGACGGTGTCGAACTGGATGAGGGAGACAGGTTTGCTGTTGTTGTATCACTTAGAAAACCGGGCAGCAGCGTAAGTATCGAGCATGAAGATTCAGGCTCTTCGACATGGTACAGAATAACGGCTTCGGCAGAGGCCGGACAGAGCTTTTTGTATAACGGATACGAATGGGAGGATTTTGGCGAGGAGCGAAATAAAAACTTCAGGATAAAAGCGTTTACCGATGAGAGGATAGATGAGATCATCGATCTTGATGCGGATACCACAACGATCTCTGTTAATGATGCGGATTATACCGGAAGTGAGGTAACGCCGCTTGTTACGGTCACAAGCCGCGGCCGTATAGTCAACGCATCAAGATATGAAGTAACATACACGAATAATATCAATGTCGGGACGGGAACAGCGATAATCACCGGCGTGGCGGGTAAGAGTACCGGAAGAGCTGAAATGGAGTTTAGCATCAACCGTGTGCCCCTTGACCGTGCGGATGTTAAGATCCTGACAGGAAGGGGCGGGCAGATCGTTGATAACGATCAAATAGTTTGTCCATCGGTATTTCCGCTTTCCGAAATATCGCAGCACTACCTGCTCTATTATAAGGGCATACAGCTTTCCGAAGGTACGGATTATGTCCTGAAGGAGGATCCAGGCTCATTCCTTGACTGTTCCGATGACGAGTCGTATTTCCATTTTGAGGGCAGGGGTAATTTCAAGGATGAGAAAGAGATGGCGGCAGTGATCGAGGAGACCAATATATCCCTTGGTCCGGAAGCGGCATATCGGTCTGATTTTGATGAAGGAGTATATTTCTGCCCGGGAGTTACCGCCGATATCCCCGATCAGTACTACGCAAACGGCGACCCTGTGGAGCCGGATGAGTTTACGGTTACGAACGAAACGCGCGGAGACCTTGTAAAGGACGTCGATTATGTGATAACGGGATATGAGGACAATATCAATCCTACGGAAAATGCAAAGGTTACGATCGAAGGCATCGGTAATTACACAGGAGAGTGGACATTTACGTTTACGATACTTCCGAAACTGTTCGTATCCGTCGAGCAGACCGGAACGCTTACGTATAACGGCTCTGCACAGACTGCGGGATACAGGATCATATCCAATGCCCCGGAAGGGACGGTCAGTGTTACCTTCTCGGATTCTCCGGACGGGACATATACCGGAAGCGTTCCCGCGTTTACGGATGCTGGAAGCCACAGAGTATATTTCAAGGCAACTGCCACCGGTTTTTCTAATGAGGTTACCGGAGAGTTTGCGGTAACGATAGGAAAGAAACCGCTTGGCGTATCATGGAGCACGCAGTCCTCATGGATATATGACAAAAGCACGCACGGCGTTACAGCTTCTTTTTCGGGAGCGTGCACAGGAGATACGATAAGCCCGGCCGCGGAAGGCCTTACGGCGGTAAATGCCGGAGAGTACACGGCAAGAGTAACAGGTATAAACGGAACGAAAAAGAATAACTATCAGCTTCCTTCCGACGGTCTGACAAAAGATTTTTCCATCTCCAGGAAAAGAGCTGTCATAACGAGCGCATCGGCAACATCGGAATATACCGGTTCGCCGCTTCGAAACAGCACGGTGACGGTTAACGGGTTTGTTGACGGTGAAGGTGTTGATGTAACGGTCATAGGGTCTCAGACGGCACCGGGAGAGAGCGATAATGTCTTCACCTATACATACAGAAGCGGTACGCTTGCCGGTAACTATGAGATAGAGGAAAACTACGGTACGCTGACGGTCAACTGGTGGGATGACAGTCAGGCCAGGGATCACATACATACGGTTTACGCAAAGAGTGCCGTGCTTGATTATAACGGTTTGGAGCAGTCTGTATCGGGGCTTACGGATGAATCGTATTCGTTTGTGTTTAAAGGTGAAAGATATACGGTATCGGGTCTTAGCGCATCAGGCAGCGGAACGGCTGTCGGAATATACCCGGTTGAAGTTTCGGGAACGGGAAGGATAACCCGGCCGGACGGTGAAAACGTAACATCGCATTTCGCGATCGAGACGAGGAACGGAAAGCTTGAGATAAGATCAAGGGTATTGTTATCATCTGATATTGAACTGAAGGGAACACTTACATATAACGGCAGTGAGCAGACACAGGATTTTACGGTAACGGACGGAACACGTACACTGACAAAGGGTACGGACTACGACGTATCGGGTGATAAGGCAACTGCCGCCGGTACTCATACGCTCACTATAACGGGTAAGGGCGGATACTCGGGTACCGCATCAAAAGATTATACGATAGAGCGCGGAAAGCTTACGGGAGTTTCGGTATCCCAAAGCAGCAGCATGACCTATGCCGAGGACCGCATACCGGTGGGCAACAACTATAGCGACCGCCCGGAAAGGGTGTTCGGCAACACAGAGTCGTTTCTCGACAAACTGAACGAGCAAATCGGTGAGCACGAACTCAGTGAGAAACAAAGGGATATCATCAACTACCTCATCGGCTCGCTCGACGGCGACGGACTGCTCCGCAAGAGTGTAGAGAGTCTGGCCGATGAAATGAATGTCTATGAGAATATTGACGCCACAACCGAAGAGGTGGACGACGTGCTCAAAATACTGCAAAGCTTCGACCCTCCCGGCATCGGTGCACAGAGTCTGCAGCAATGCCTGCTCATACAGATAGACCGCAAGGAGAAAGGGCGGATGCGGCAACTCATGCACACCTTGATAGAGGAATACTACGACGACCTCATGAAAAACCACGTCAGCCGCATACAGGCACGACTTGGAATAGACGATGAGGAAAAGGAACAGCTGCAGGCCGAACTGCGGCGGCTCAACCCCAAACCCGGCTCCTCGCTGGGCGAGACACAGGGTTTCAGCATCAACCGCATCATACCCGACTTCATCGTCGACACCGACGACAGCGGAAAGGTGACCTTCTCGCTCAACAGCGGCAACCTGCCCAAACTCTCCGTAGCACCATCGTACGAGGAGTCGTTGAGCGAATACCGGAACAACCCCTCCGCGCTGGCCTTCGCCAAAAAAGGCATCGACAGCGCCCGTGGGCTCATCAGTGCCCTGGAACAGCGACAGCGCACCATGACCTTGACCATGAAGGCCATCATACAGTGGCAGTACCGATTCTTCCAAGACGGCGACGAAACCGACCTGCGGCCCATGCGCCTCAAAGATATCGCCGAGATCACCGGACTGGACATTTCGACCATATCGAGGGTGACCAACGAGAAGTATGCCCAGACCCGCTGGGGCATATTCCGCCTGCGCTTCTTCTTCAACGACAAGTACACCAACGAGAACGGCGAGGAACTCTCTACCAAGAAAATGAAACTGGCCCTCAAAGACATCATTGACCACGAAGACAAGAAACATCCACTCAGCGACATCACCTTGGAAAGAGAGATGAAAGCCCGCGGTTACGACCTGGCACGGCGCACCATCGCCAAATACCGCGACCAGATGGGCATACCCAAAGCCATCCTCAGAAAAGAATGAGCAAAAGATACATCATAATCACCGCCAGAATACTGAGCGCCATCTTCAATCCCTTCTACCTGCCCGTGGTGGGACTGATGATTCTGTGCACCTTCAGCTATCTGAAGTTCCTGCCATGGAACTACAAGCTCTTCACGCTGCTGATGGTTTACGCCCTCACCGTGCTGCTGCCCACCACGCTGATAAAATACTACCGCAAATACCAGGGATGGAGCCGCATAGAACTGGCACGCAAGGACAGCCGGCTCATCCCTTACGTCATCGCCTTCTTCTGCTATTTCCTCTGCTTCTACCTGCTCAGC
>CACYMJ010000018.1 GCA_902775485.1 uncultured Lachnospiraceae bacterium | reverse complement strand
TACCTGCCCAGCCACCCGGAGCTCGCCGTGAAGGGCACGTGGAGCATCGAGAAGTTCCAGAAGGAGCTGGCCCGCCTGCGCGCGATGGGGCTGGAAGTCATCCCGAAGATGAACAATGAATACGGAAGGTTCATGATAGGCGTTACATTCGGCGGGCAGGAGCCTGCGGAAAAAGGCGCGATCGATATAGTAAAGTCAAGCTACCTGTATGTCAGGTATATGGTTAAGATGACGTTCTCGAGTTTCAGGATGCTGTTTGCGGGTCAGGCAAAGGTTTCCGAACTGGCGGGTCCGGTGGGTGCCGCACAGATCGTAGGAGAAGAGTACGAGAGTGCGAAACAGGCAGGACCGCTTGCGGTGGTCGTGAGCATGCTTAACATTGCACTTCTCCTGTCGGCCAACATAGGGATAGTGAACCTCTTTCCGATACCGGCATTTGACGGAGGAAAGCTTCTGTTTTTGATCTACGAGGCAGTAAGAGGCAAGCCTGCAGACAGTAAGGTTGAAGGGACCATTCAGCTTGTCGGGGTCGGACTGTTACTGATACTTCTCGTGGTCGTTATGTACAACGATATAGCCAGACTGTTTGTGGGATAAACGCTGCATGGCATAATAGACAAAACACCGGTTGACCGTAACTTCGGTCTTCGGTGTTTTTTTATATATTTTTGTCATTTATCAGGCCTTATGAGCGGTAATATTACGGGTGTTCTTGTATGAGTGTAGAATCTCAAAAACCGTATTGACGCCTCCTGCAGGCGGGTTTATTTTTGGGGTGCAAACAGACGTATCACTAAGGAGAGTTGATGAACATGATCGGTACTGTCGTGGCGGGACGCTACGAGGTTAAGAGCAGGATCGGTTCGGGAGGGACCAGCAGCGTTTATCTCGTTACCGACCGACATATAGGAAGAACGCTTGCAATGAAGGTGATAAATGTCGGCACGCAGGGTGCGCTCCGTTTTGCCAGGAGTGAGATCGAATCCCTGCGAAGGGTGCGCTTTGAACTGTTCCCTGCGATACACGATGCCTTTGCGGACGGCGGATATATATACATGATCAGTGACTATGTAAGGGGCAGATGCCTGTGGGACATGACAAAGGGCAGGGGAATGGACCGCAGATCGGCGCTGAACATCGCATCCCATATATGCCGTGCACTTGATTACCTTCATACGCTCGACGAGCCGATCCTTTATCTTGACCTGAAGCCCGAGAATATCATCATAGATGAGGAGGGACTGCCGCATCTTATAGATTTCGGGATAGCGGGCCTTCTGATGGCAAACAGGATACCGATCGGAACAAGAGGCTATTCTCCGCCGGAGCAGTACAGGCGGGATGTCCGAATGGACGTTACGGCCGATATCTACGCATTCGGGATGACATACTACGCCATCAGATGCGGAATACCGCCCGATCCCGATCATGACAAGGCCCGAGCCGACATTGCCTCATCATCAGTTCTTGGCAGGTCGGAGAAAACATTTCTGGCAGGGTGCACCGCTTTTTCACCGCTCGAGCGGTATGCCGATGCTCAAGAAGTATTAACGCAGATAAAACATATCAGATCCGGTCCATACAGAATACGCAGGAAGATAGTATACACAGCCGTGGCAGCAGGCATCCTGATCCTTGGAGCTGCAGCCGCGGAAAAGATAATAAAGACACGTCGTCAGAACAAAGCTTCGCTGGAACTTGTCGAAAAGGCGACCGCACATATGGAAGGGGGACAGTATACCCCGCAGGCCATAGGAGTGATAAAGGCATATATAAACAGCAAAAGCCTGCCGGCCGAATGTGAGCAGAAGTTCATGTTTGAAGTTGCCATGAACGCCATGCTCATATCCAAAGATTACGCAACCGCACAGACTTATTTTTCAAAGCTTGATAAGGATGATTATCCGGAGGCCGAGGATTATATGAGGCTTTGTCATATGGAAAGAAGCTTTGATCATGATCCCGAAGAGAGCATAAGGATCGTTTCAAAACTGTTTTCGGACATATATAAACGAAGTCCATCGAAGGAAAAATACGAAAACCTGATCTTCATAGCGTGCTGTTTTGAAAAATATGAGGATGACAGTATCGAAGGGCTTACAAAATATCTGTCGGTACTGAAGATGGCCGCTGATGAGATCGATGGTCTTACGGCCGAAGACAAATACAAAAACGATGACGAAATGGCTGCATTAAGAGAGAGGATCGATGCGCTTGAAACCGTCGGCCGCGATAAGATGGCGGTCAGAAAACAGAATAAAAAAATGATTGGAGATAATAATGAAAATAACAAAGATGATGATTAAAACGGTCACGACACTTGCGGTCTTTACGATCGCAACCGCCGTGCGTTCATATGCGGGAACGGTGTACACGGGAGATGCCGGCCGGTTTGAACAGCCTGATACGGAAAGGCCGGTTCAGGGACAACCGGAAATGGTGGAGAAGGAGATCTCGCACGTTCACTTCAGATGTGAGACAAACGGAGTTCCGAAGGTCAGCTTCCTTGAGACACGCATCTTCCCGTTGTATGCCGATTCGATGAGTTACGGGACACCGCAGGTGGGAGGAGGCTGTGCGACGTGCAACGAGATATCCAAGACAAACCTGCCGTATTTTATCAGGACTTTTTTTGAGGAGGATGACGGTTATGAGCTGTATTCGAGAAGCGGCACCGTGCTTTCGCATAATGATCTGTATTCATCGGGATATGACTTTGACAACCTGTCGCATCCGATACGTCTGGGTATGGAACTCGATCAGGATCCGAAGGTGATATGTCCTTCATGCGGCAGGAAGATAGGGGATATCGTGACGATAGATAAGCTGACATACCGTATAAAGACCGTTGTGTTCATATCGCATCCGTGCTCGGTCACGGCCGCCCCCGGGGATAACGCGTCATTTAATTTCAAACTGCAAAGATACATAGATAAGGACTACATTTCCCAGAACTATTATAAATGGCAGAGAAACGTCAACGGAACGTGGGAGAATATCGATGACGGAGCCGGCAGCTGGGGCGAGACCTACTATGGCAGCTCGACCACCGAACTTCGCATCAGGAATGTAAGTGCATACATGAAGGACATGAAGGTGCGCTGCGAGCTGAACGGAACGTTCGGGCAGAAGGTATATACGGATACCGTATATATCAATATGCCGTCAGTGACATCCGTTCCGACACCTCCTCCGACGGCTGCTCCGACACCGCCTCCGGCAACACCTTCTCCTACGGCGTCACCTACCGTCGTACCCGCAAGCCCCACACCAACCGTTGTACCCGCAACTCCGACGCCGCACGCGCCCACCCCGTCCCCGGTAATACCTTCCGGAGGCGGAAAGACCGAATACAGACCGTCGTCGTCATCATCTTCGTATACGCCGCAGCCGTCCTCTTCATCATCAGCGCCGGGAAGATCATCATCAACATCGGCGCCCAGACCCGGCAGCGGGGAAACGGTATACAAGGGTGAGATCCCGGGGCACGATGACGGCAGGGGTGATGAGAAGATACCGGCAGCAAATGAAGGAAGAACCGGAGGCAGGAGCGGAGGGACATCCGGGTCATCTTCCAAAACAGGACCGTCGTCAAAGTCCGGATCATCATCCGGCATGACAGGTTCATCATCCGTGACCAGGCAGACAGGCAGCGGGAATTACGTCACAAAAAACGGTGTGCTCTACCTTATCGACGATGAGGATACCGGGATAGGGCCGGAGGATCCGGCATCGCAGCCGGAGAGTGTAGAGACCGAGGACAGACCGAATATGTATGAGGCCGGGGATCTGGCTGTGGACGGAGAATACCGTGAGCAGGAATATGAGAAGGGCTTTTTTTCAACGAACGCAGGCTATGCAACAATAGCCGTATCCGCACTTTTGCTGACGGCGCTGGCGATCTTCTTCCTGTTCTTCGGAGTCATTGTTTTCGGCGAGGTCGAGGAGCATGATGAGGTATTTGAATTCTGTGCGGTGAGGTTAATGAGAAGACGCGACGGCAACTGGTATGTCAACCTCGGTAATTCATTTGATGACAATGCTGTTCTGAAGCTCAGGATCGGACTGCTGTTTGCCGTGATATTTGAAGAGTGGGATGTCATCGGCGAAGTTGGCGGAACATATGAGGGACAGGTTAAAGGTCAGGTGGAGCAGGGAATGCTGCTTTACCGCAGGAGTATCAGGAGGATCGTATGAGACAAGTGCATATTAAATATACAGTCGTATTGACTTTGTGCGCCATCATCGCGATGGCATGTACCGCCGGTACACGGGCCGAAACACAGACCGGAACTCGGTCCGGAACACAGACCGGAACACCCCGGGGGCCGGAGATAGTGATCAAAACAGTTGACAACGAGACGATAGCCGTTATGCCGTCCCGTCCGGTCGTAACGTCTGCGCCGATTGTGTTTTGCCCGGACCCCGGCAGAGAAACATCGTATTCCATAAGTATAGATGACGGAGAAAACTTCGGAGGATATGTTCCGATGGAAGGAAAAAACATAACTTTGTTTCCGGACGATGCAACATCTCCTTCGGGCAGATGGCAGATAAAGTTTGCCGTTGAAGGTGACGCAGGGAGGACAGAGTCGGATGTATATTCCGTTGTTTTTGATACGAGGCCGCCGGCTGTAGAGCTGCCCGATCCCGGGGTGATCGAAAAACCTCTTTTGCAGGAAGAGTCGGTATGCGTCAGGGCAGTTGATGATATCGGACTGGCCAGGATAGTTGCTGTCTGCGGTGATGACGTGATCTATGAGAAACATGATATTACCGATGGACCGGCAGGCGGATATGAGGCTTTGATCCCGCTTTCTGACAACGGCCGCGGTGGCGGAACAGTTGCGGTGAGTGTATATGATACAGCCGGCAACAGGACGGACATCTCATTCGATTATATGCTCGATCCGGAGGATCCCGTAATACGTGTTGAGGGAGCATCTGACGGAGCACACCTCAGGCAGCAGGCGAAGATATATCTGTATGCTGAAGATAAGCACTCCGGGGCATTTGTAAATTATACGGTTGAGAGGATCACGAGGGATATGACGGAGAGTACGGTCGTATCCGACGTTCCGGACAGTGCAGTGATCGATCTTGATGATGACGGTATATATAGGGTGACGGCCTTTGCCAAAGACTCGGCGCAAAGACAGAGCAGGGCCGTCACGAAAAGTTTCGTGATCGACAGGAATGCTCCGCAGATAAAGATAGACGGAGTGTCGGATAATGTGGATTTAAGATCACCTGCGGGGATCACCGTTGAGGTGGAGGATAATATATACGAGGACACTAAGGTTGACATAACAATAATCAGACGTGCTTTCGGTACTGCCGAGACAATACGTATGGATTCATATGATCTGCAGGCATACAGGGACATAAGAGCGGTTAACATAACAACAGATGGTGAGTACGACATGCAAGTATCGGCAACGGACTCGGCAGGAAATACCGCTGAGTGCTCAAGATCTTTCAGGATCGATAAGACGGCACCGGATGTTGCCGTATACGGTCTTTCGGAAGGGGAGATAACAAATGAAAAGCCGGTGATACGCTTTGGCGCGGGAGAGATGTTCTACGATTCCACGGTGATGCATACGCTCCTTGAAAAGAAGGATAAGGATGGCTATGTACCTGTTGCGTCCCTTGACCGGGTGATGAAGCAAAAACAGGACCATATGGATATAACGGTTGAGGATGAAGGAGAATACAGGCTGACGTGCAGTGCATCGGACCGCAGCGGAAACAGTGCATCTGCCGCCATTTCATTTACCGTCGATCGTACTCCGCCGGTGATCCGATCGCTTGATGATGTCGATAACGGTTTTTTCAGATCGTTCAGACTGCCCGTGAAGATATATGAACTAGCCCGCGATCTGACGGGAGCGGCCACGGATGTGTTTGCAAATGACCGGAAGATCAGTGACGATGATGTGATACTTGAGGAAGGGAAATATATACTCAGTGTCATGGCAAGGGACGCAGCGGGAAACGCCGCCGAAAAGGATGCGGTATTTATCATCGATCATACGGCACCCCAGATCGTACTTACCGGTTTTGACAAAAACGGAAACATAAAAAAGGGAAGTCTGATAGAAGTGGGCCTGTTTGATGAGGCGGACATTTTAAAGCAGGTTACGTTCAATGGCAGGAACATCGCAATAGATGCCGATAATAAGGCAAGAATAGCTGTCGATGAATACGGCAGCTACAATCTGGCGGTTGTTGCCGTGGATAATGCCGGAAACGTTACGGATACCGAGATATACACAAGCTGCAATATGGTCAGTCCCGTTTTCGGGGATGTTATAAGGAGCGAGAGAACGATCCGGGTGCCGGAAGATGCCGATGAGCCCGATATGGTATCGCTTCTGATAGGTCTTGGCACGCTGCTTACGGGAACTTTCGGACTTACATGGAGGGGATATATCAGAAACTGACTGTTTTAGGGCTTTTTTTGTTCTGTTGACTATTTGGCCGGGTCATTGTAAACTCATTATTGAAACACAAGGTATTGAGTATTTACGCTCAAAATCGTTCAAAATCCACTAAATAAGCACTTTTTGACATGTTCAGGGACAATACGAAGGTGATCACCATCGGAGACCGCAGGATAGGCGGCGGCAATCCGGTTCTGATCCAGTCAATGACAAATACCAAAACAGAAGATGTTGAAGCGACTGTAGCACAGATCAAAAGGCTGGAGGCGGCGGGATGTGACATAGTCAGATCTACCGTTCCCACACCTGAGGCGGCATCGGCGATATCCGAGATCAGGAAACGGATATCGATACCGATCGTTGCCGATATTCACTTCGATCATAAAATGGCGATAGCGGCTATCAAAAACGGTGCGGATAAGATAAGGATCAATCCGGGCAACATCGGAGGAGCCGATAAGCTTTCCGAGGTCGTGGCGGCCGCAAAGGACGCAAACATTCCGATAAGGGTCGGTGTCAACAGCGGATCGCTTGAGAAGCATATCGTTGAAAGAGACGGAGGAGTGACTGCCGCGGGCATTGTGGAGTCGGCGCTTGATAAGGTCCACATGATAGAGGACAGAGGATACGACAACATAGTCGTCTCGATCAAATCATCGGATGTTCTGATGGCGGTCGAAGCTCACAGGATGATAGCACCTGTATGCCCGTATCCGCTTCATGTCGGGATTACCGAAGCAGGAACGGTAAGGTCGGGAAACATCAAATCCGCCATCGGACTCGGTATCATCCTGGGTGAAGGGATAGGCGATACGATAAGGGTTTCGCTGACGGGAGATCCCGTTGAAGAGGTGGTCAGTGCAAAGCTGATCCTTAAGACGCTTGGCCTTCGAAAGGGTGGAATAGACGTTGTATCATGTCCCACATGCGGAAGAACGAATATCGATATCATAAAGCTCGCGTCCGAGGTGGAGCAGATGGCCGCAGGGTATGATCTGGACATCAGGGTTGCGGTCATGGGCTGTGTGGTCAACGGTCCCGGGGAGGCAAAGGAAGCCGACATAGGGATCGCGGGCGGAATCGGCGAGGGCCTTCTGATCAAAAAAGGCGAGATAATCAAAAAGGTTCCGGAAGACAGACTCCTGGCAACGCTCAGGGAAGAGCTCGACAACTGGAACCGGTAACGTTTACAAAGGCATTTGATAGATGGAAAAGAAGTTTTTTGATGTATTTACGACACTGAATGTGTCGGACGACGACAGAGAATTATTGGAAGAGACCAGAGTCACGAAACTGGTCTCTTCTTCGCGTCGCGATAAACTGCATATATATCTGTCAAGCGATTATATCATCCCCAAGGACAGGATATACGCGATGGAGTCGGAGATATGCAAACAGTATTACCGGGGGTCGCGTGTTGCGATCAAGATCATAGAAAAGTTCAGGCTGGGGGATTCGTATTCGGCGGGAGCGATAATAAAACAGTACAAAAGCAGCATTCTTGCCGAGGCATCTCATATCAACCCTGCGTGGACGGATCTGCTGCGCCATGCCGATTTTGAATTTTCCGAGGACGGTAAGACCATAAGACTGATACTTGAGGACAGATCGATCGCACGGGATATGACGGAGGAGATACTCGATTATCTGGACCATGCCGTTAACGAAAGGTGTGGTACGTCATTTGCCATTGTTGCCGGTTACAAGGACAGGGAAGAAAGATCCAGTGTAAAGCATACAAGACAGAAAATGATGGAGCAGGTCAGGATCATCAGTGCCATGAACAGTGATACTCATCCGGCGGAAGGTGAGGACGCGGCTGCTCCCGGGGCGGAAAGTGAGCCCCTTCCCGATGCGGAGGAATTCGTATCGTATGACATTCCGCTTGAGGATGAAGTCTATAACATATACAAAAATGCTCCCGCTTCCGCGGCACAGGATACAAAGCCTTCCGCTACAAAGGACGGCGCGGATGATCACGAAGCGGCGGATGATGTACAGCCGGAGGGCAGGATCGTAAAGAGCAGCCGGAGCAGGAGAAAGACGCCAACCAATCCCGATGTCATCTTCGGAAAGGATTTTACGGAAGGTCCCATCAGTATATGCGATATCGACGGTGATATAGGCGAGGTCGTTATAAGAGGACAGATATGGAACTATCAGGCAAGGACCACTAGATCCGGAAAAATGATGGTAACGTTCTCGATAACGGATCTTACGGATTCGATCGATGTAAAACTGTTTCCGAGAGAGGATCAGCAGGAGAGACTGTTCGAGTATATAGGAGACGACAGATTCGTTCTTATAAAGGGTACCACCGGCATAGACAAATATGACGGCGTACTTTCGCTCGGGTATGTTTCGGGGATCAAGAAGACCACGGACTTCAGGACAAAAAGAGTTGACACCGAACCGGTAAAGAGAGTCGAACTGCACTGTCACACAAAGATGAGTGACATGGACGGAGTATCGGCTGTCTCGGATATAATCGACTGTGCCAATGAATGGGGATGCGGCGCGATAGCGATAACCGATCACGGCGGAGTACAGGCATTTACCGATGCGTTCCATCATGTGAAGAAAAAGAAGATGGATGACTTTAAGGTCATATACGGCATGGAAGGTTATGTGGTCGACGATGAGACGGGCGCTGCCGTTAATCCGGAAGATCATACCGTCAACGATACGTTTGTGGTATTCGATCTTGAGACGACGGGATTTTCCGCGAAGGACTGCAGCATTATCGAGATAGGTGCCGTTAAGATCGAAAACGGAGAGATAACCGGAAGATTTTCCACCTTCGTCAATCCGTCAGAGCCCATACCGTACAGGATAGAAAAACTGACCGGCATAAACGATCAGATGGTTGCCGATGCACCGTTTATAAACGATGCCCTCAATCAGTTCGCCGCATTTACAGAAGATGCGGTGCTTGTTGCACATAATGCATCTTTTGACATGGGATTTCTTACGGCGAAGGAGGAAGCGGCCGGTATGGCAAGGCAGTACAGCTATGTGGATACGCTTAGCATGTCAAGGCTCCTTGTCCCCGAGATAGCCAGGTTCAGGCTTGACAATCTGTGCAAATTCTTCAAGATATCGCTGGAAAATCATCACCGTGCGGTAGATGATGCCGAGGCCACGGCCCATGTTTTTTTGAAACTGATCGAGAGGCTGAAACAGAAGGGAGTGGATACTCTTGCCGGACTTAATGATCTTTGCGCGGGATCCGATGAGAAGATCCGCAAGAGTCCGAGCAATCATATAATCCTTCTGGCACAAAACGAGACCGGAAGGATCAATCTCTACAGACTTGTTTCGGCATCACATATAAGATTTTTCAACGGTCATGCGAAGATACCCAAGAGCCTTATACGAAAGCACCGTGAAGGCCTTCTTATCGGATCGGCATGCGAACAGGGTGAGCTCTATCAGGCGATAATCGATAAGAAGAGCGAGGATGAGATAATCAGGATCGCGAAGTTTTATGATTATCTTGAGATCCAGCCGAACGGCAACAATGAGTTCATGATCCGCGAGGAACGTTTTGAGGATATAAACAGTCCCAAGGATCTTGAGGACATAAACAGGAAGATCGTCAGTCTCGGAGAGATGCTTGACAAGCCTGTCGTGGCGACATGTGATGTTCACTTCCTCAATCCGGAGGACGAGGTTTACAGACGTATCCTCATGGCCGGAAAGGGATTCAAGGATGCCGATATGCAGGCACCTCTTTATCTGCATACGACCGGCGAGATGCTTGAGGAGTTTTCGTATCTGGGCTTTGACAAGGCCTATGAAGTTGTTGTTACCAATACGCGCAAGATAGCGGATATGATCGAGAAGATCGAACCGGTGCGTCCGGATAAGTGTCCTCCCGTCATTCCGGATTCCGATAAGATACTGACGGATATATGTTATAAGAGGGCAAGACAGATATACGGTGATGATCTTCCAGAGCAGGTTAAGGCAAGGCTTGACAAGGAACTTCACTCGATCATATCAAACGGGTTTGCCGTCATGTATATAATCGCACAGAAGCTCGTATGGAAGTCTAACGAGGACGGATATCTGGTAGGCTCGAGAGGCTCGGTCGGATCGTCGTTTGTAGCAACGATGGCGGGCATCACGGAAGTCAATCCGCTGCCGCCTCATTACTACTGCTCATCATGCCATTACGTTGATTTTGACTCACCCGAGGTCAAACAGTACGCGGGACGTGCGGGATGCGACATGCCTGCACGGAAATGCCCGAAGTGCGGGAAGGATCTGTGTAAGGACGGATTTGACATACCGTTTGAGACTTTCCTGGGATTTGACGGCGACAAGGAACCTGATATCGACCTTAACTTTTCGGGTGAATACCAGTCGAAGGCTCATAAATATACGGAGGTCATATTCGGTGCCGGCCAGACTTTCAGGGCAGGTACGATCGGTACGCTTGCAGACAAGACCGCATACGGTTTCGTCAAGAAATACTTTGAGGAGAGAGGGCAGTCAAAGCGCGGATGCGAGATCGACAGACTCTCGCGCGGATGTACCGGCGTCAGACGTACAACGGGCCAGCATCCCGGAGGTATCATAGTGCTTCCGAGGGGAGAGGAGATAGATTCGTTCACTCCGATCCAGCACCCGGCAGACGATCCGAACAGTGATATCATAACGACACACTTTGATTACCACTCCATCGACCATAACCTGTTAAAGCTCGATATACTCGGACACGATGATCCGACAATGATAAGGATGCTGCAGGATCTGACGGGAACCGATCCGAGACAGGTGGCACTTGATGATGAGAAGGTAATGAGCCTGTTTGTGTCGACCGAGGCTCTTGGCATAACCCCCGATGATATCGGAGGATGTAAGCTCGGATGTATGGGCATACCGGAATTCGGCACGGATTTTGTCATACAGATGCTGATAGATACAAAGCCCACCGCATTCTCGGATCTTGTCAGGATCTCGGGACTGTCCCACGGTACGGACGTTTGGCTCAACAACGCGCAAAAGGTCATATCCGAGGGAAAGGCGACCATTTCCACGGCGATATGTACGCGTGATGATATAATGACCTATCTGATAAATATGGGGCTTGAGAGCTCGCTTGCATTCAAGATAATGGAGAAGGTCAGAAAGGGAACGGTGGCGAAGGGAGACTGTAAGGAGTGGCCCGAATGGAAGCAGGAGATGCTCGATCACGGCGTTCCGGAATGGTACGCATGGTCGTGTGAGCAGATCAAGTACATGTTCCCGAAGGCGCATGCGGCGGCATATGTAATGATGGCATGGCGTATCGCTTACTACAAGATCAATTACCCGCTTGAGTATTACGCCGCTTATTTTTCGATACGTGCCTCGGCATTCTCATACGAGATAATGTGTTGCGGCAGGGAAGTGCTCGCCGAAAACATGGCAAAGTACAGAAAGATGGCTGCGGATCCGAATATCAGGTTCTCGAGCAAGGATGATAATACGCTCAGGGATCTGAAGATCGCGGAAGAGATGTATGCGAGAGGATATGAGTTCATGCCGATAGATATCTTCAGGGCAGGGGCCCATCAGTGCCGCATATATGACGGAAAGATAATGCCGAAGCTCGACTGTATAGACGGACTCGGGGACAAGGCTGCCGACCAGGTTGTGGAAGCGGCAAAGGGCGGCGCTTTCCTTTCACTCGATGATTTTCAGGAGCGGTGCAAGGTATCGCGCACGGTTATAGATCATATGGTCGATCTCGGGATACTTTCGGGCCTGCCTGAATCGAACCAGCTCAGTCTGTTTGATATGATCTGATCACGGAGGAGAACATGACAAGAAAGGTACAGCTCCTTCCCGCAAAATGCGCCCTTGATATAGGGGACGGCAGTGAACGGGGAGAATATGTCAGTCAGGAATATATACTGAATGTGCTTGGCCGTCCGCACAGGGCGGTTAACATAATGTATACTTATTATCCGAAGGATAAACAGTGGCCTTCCCGCATTTCAGAGGCATGCGCCGATATGGATGTTTCATTTGCCTGGGACTATCCGTATGACGATTATTATCCGTTTTGTGAAGGCGGGAAGCAGTTCGAACAGATGCGTGACATCAGAAGGCACGGTCAGGATATTATGTTAACCATAACGGCCGACTGCTCGATAAGCGATGACGAGATCAGAAACCTGGTCAGACAGCTGGCTCCATTTGGCAGGATGATGCTCAGGGTCAACCATGAATGCAACGGCACATGGTTTACCCATAACAAGCGCTTTACTTACCGCGAGGTAGCGGATTTTTTTGTAAGGTTTGCCGGTATAGTAAAGCAGGAAGCACCGAACATCAGGATGGTGTTCTGCGCCGGACTTGCCGGTGAGACCGATGAGGAATTCGTAGAAAAGAAGTCGATCATAAAAGATTTTGACACGGAATTTGCCGCAAAGGGCGATCCCGAAAAGGTTGAAAAGGAGGATGTTTTCGCACGGGCATATGAAGCGGCGGACATCTGGTCGGCGGACAAATACACCGCACTTCACTACGGATGGCCGTATGATACTGCCGAACCCGGAAACTTCACATATGACATCAACCCGCCGGAAAAACTGTTTCTACGTTATCTCAGAACATATGAGAGACTTAAGGAGCTGTTCGGCCCCAAGCCGCTTATACAGGCGGAGTTTAATGCCGACGGGGATGTTACGGGGCCTCTCGGGCAGGCCGATATGGTCGGCAGATATTATGACACTGTAAAGCAGCATGATGCATCGTGGATCAACGGTATCTCAATGTACCAGTTCCGTGACCGCGGCAGGCTCGGCCTCGAGATCGAGGATCCTTCCGATCCCTCGACCGGTATCAGACAGCCGGTACTTGATGCTTACCGCCGGATACTGTCGGATCCGTATTTTATGCCGCAGTTTAAGACCGGGCAGGAAGCGTCATATCCCGCAACTCTTCGATGGGGAGGAAGCGAGGATGCCGACGGGATAGAGATCACGGTACCGCTTGAGAAGATGCCGCAGTTCTGTGAAGTTACGCTTCCCGAAGAGCTCAGCATTATGATGGAGTTTAACGGCAGATGGTTTTACAAGGCGGCGGGAGTTGCCACCGTGGATCTTATGCCGGCATTTTTTGACCGTCCGATAGCAGAGAAAACGGATATCGCGCTTCGGATATTTGCAACGCCCCCTGACGGGGAAAATCATGACGACGGCAGTAAAGACTGGAGATGTGATCAGTACTATGTTATCAACAGCAAGCCCCAAATGCGTATCAGATATGAAACGCCTTTATCCGTATTTGTACGAGACGCACTGCCACAGCAGTGAATCAAGCGCGTGTGCGAGAAGCACGGCCGTAGAGATGGCAAAGGCGCATAAGGAAGCCGGCTATGCCGGGATGATCCTCACCAACCATAACTGGGGAGGAAATACAGCCGTAAGCCGCGAACTGTGCTGGAGGGATTTTCTCGACCGCTTCTTTGAGCCGTTTTATCTGGCAAAAGAATGGGCCGACGCAAACGATTTTACGGTTTTTCCGGGATATGAGGCAGGATATGACGGAACCGAATTCCTGATATACGGAGTGGATATAGACGATATGTATGATCATCCCGAGATAAAGGATGCCACGGTCGCCGAACAGTTTGGGATCATCCATTCGCTCGGCGGGATAGTGGTGCATGCGCATCCGTTCCGTAAGGCTTTTTATATCAAAGAGATCCGCCTGTTTCCCGAATATATCGATGCGGTTGAAGCGATAAACGCCTCCCACTGCCCTTATAACGGAGCGAGCGACAACCGTGAATACAACGAAAAAGCGCTTTATTATGCGGACGGTCTCAGGATGCCGATAACAGGGGGAAGCGATACACACAACACAAACCTCTTCGGAGCCGGAATGGCCTTTCCGGACAGGCTCGGGAGCATAAAAGATTTTACGGATGCGATCCTTAATGCGGATAAAGACTCATACCGCGTAACGGATGGCGAATATGTATTTGATGCTTATGGAGGAAGGATATGAAACTGACAAGGGTTACCAAGAAGGGAAACAGGTCATTCTACATTGAATTTCTGGCGATGACACTGCTGCCGCTCATTGTCTGCGGCATCGTTATGATGACCGTGTGCTCGAGGTCCGTGCGCGACTCGATGACGGTGGAGGCAAAGGATAATCTTAAGAATGTGGCGCTTTCGGTCCTTGCCGCATATGATCATGCATATCCCGGAGAATACGATGCAAAACTGGACGGAGAGGCGATCAGGCTCTACAAGGGCGATGCACTCATCTCCGAAGAATATGACATGATCGACAGCATCGCCGAAAAGAGCAGCCTTGAGATATCGATCTTCTATTACGACACAAGACTGATAACAACGCTTCGGGATGCATCCGAAGAGAGGATGATCAAGAGTGTCGCGAGCGAGAAACTGGTGGATGAAGTTTTCCGCAACAAGATGTCGAAGTTTTATGACAATGTTGATATCGGCGGCGGAAAATACTATGCATATTACGAACCGATAATATCGGCTTTTTCGGGTGAGTGCGTGGGAATGATCGGAGTGGCAAAACCTGTTGACGAACTGAGATCCAACATCAACAGATCCGTCAATACGAATCTTGTCGTCATGGTGCTCGCGATCGCGATCACGTCGGTGTTCATCATGATGTTTGCAAACAATCTTGTCAGGGTTGTCAAGTTCATGCTTGATTTTATGAAAAAGCTCGCGGATAACAAACTTGACGCCAAGCTTGATGCAAGGGTAGTACAGCGCGAGGATGAACTCGGAGAGATGGGCAGGAATCTGAACAGCCTGCAGATCGCGCTAAGACGCCTTATAGAGCGCGATGTGCTGACGGGACTGTTTAACAGAAGAAGTGCGGAAAAGCGGATCGATCAGATCGAAGAGAGCGGTGTTAAATACTGCGTCGCGATCGGCGACATAGACCATTTCAAAAAATTCAACGATACGTTCGGACATGAATGCGGTGACGTCGTGCTGCGCGAGGTAGCGCATCTTTTAAATGCCGGCATGAACGGAAGAGACGGATTTGTTGCCAGATGGGGCGGAGAGGAGTTCCTGCTCGTGTATGAGAACTGCGATATAGAAAAGGCACGGGGTGCCCTTATGGAGATAAGGCAGGCGCTTCATGACAAGGATGTCGAATACAACGGACAGATACATAAGGTCACGATGACATTCGGTGCGGCAGAGAAGGAGCCGGGCATTGCGATCAATCATCTGATCCGCAAGGCCGATGATAAACTGTACGAAGGAAAGCAGGGCGGAAGAGACCGTGTCATCATATAAGCGTTTTCTTTACCGTGGCGCTTTATCTGTGATATAATTAGATGTTTAAAATTTGATCAGGAGCAGTAATAAAATGAGTCGAGAACTTGCAAAGACATACGATCCTTCGGATATGGAGGGAAGATTATACGAAAAGTGGGAGAGCAGCGGCTATTTTCATGCCGAGGTAGACAGGTCAAAGAAGCCGTTTACCATTGTGATGCCGCCCCCGAACATCACGGGACAGCTTCATATGGGACATGCGCTTGACAATACGATGCAGGATATCCTGATCCGTTTTAAAAGGATGCAGGGATATAATGCCCTCTGGCAGCCCGGAACGGACCATGCGAGCATCGCAACGGAAGTGCGCGTCATGTCCGAGCTGAAGAAACAGGGAATAGACAAGCACGAGCTTGGCCGTGAGAAGTTCCTTGAAAGAGTATGGGACTGGAGACGCGAGTATGGCGGAAGGATAACGAAACAGCTTCGCAAACTCGGCAGTTCCTGTGACTGGCAGCGTGAGAGGTTTACTATGGATGAGGGCTGTAACAAGGCCGTCACCAGAGTGTTCGTCAATCTTTATGACAAGGGACTTATCTATAAGGGTGCCAGGATAATCAACTGGTGTCCCGTATGTAATACATCGATATCGGATGCGGAGGTCGAATACGTTGAGCAGCCTTCGCATTTATGGCATATAAAATATCCGGTCGTCGGGGACGACGGAAAACCTTCAACGACCGAATTCCTTACGTTTGCAACGACCCGTCCCGAGACCATGCTCGGTGATACGGCTGTTGCCGTACATCCCGATGATGAGCGTTATACGCATCTTCACGGCAGGAGCGTATGGCTGCCGATAGTGAACAAGGCGATACCTGTTGTTGAGGATACATATGTTGATATGGAATTCGGAACGGGTGTTGTAAAGATCACTCCGGGCCATGACCCTAACGATTTTGAGGTCGGAAAACGTCACAACCTTCCGATCGTCAATGTCATGAACGACGACGGTACGATCAACGAAAACGGCGGCAAATACAACGGCATGACTGATATGGACGCAAGGGCGGCCATAGTTGAGGAGCTTAAGTCGCAGGGACTTCTTGTCAAGATAGAGGATTATTCCCATAACGTCGGAACTCATGACAGGTGCGGCGCTACCATACAGCCTCTCGTCAAGCAGCAGTGGTTCGTTAAGATGGACGAGCTGATAAAGCCTGCCGAAGAGGGGGTTAAAAACGGGGATATAAAGCTTGTACCTCCGAGAATGGACAGGACATATTTTAACTGGACGGAGAATATACGTGACTGGTGTATAAGCAGACAGCTGTGGTGGGGACATCGTATCCCCGCATATTACTGCAGCGATTGCGGCGAGATGATCGTTGCCGAGTCCGCACCGGAAAAGTGTCCGAAGTGCGGATCCGTGCATATCACCCAGGACGAGGATACTCTTGATACATGGTTCTCATCGGCACTGTGGCCTTTTTCAACACTCGGCTGGCCGGAGAAGACACCCGAACTTGATTATTTCTATCCGACCGATGTTCTTGTTACCGGTTATGACATCATATTCTTCTGGGTCATCAGGATGATCTTCTCGGGATATGAACATATGGGGGCAAAACCTTTCTCGACTGTTCTTTTCCACGGCCTGGTCCGTGACGGACAGGGACGAAAGATGAGCAAATCCCTCGGCAACGGTATCGATCCTCTCGAGGTCATAGAAAAGTACGGTGCTGATGCACTCCGCTTTACTCTCGTTACAGGAAACGCACCCGGTAATGACATGAGGTTTACCGACGAGAGAGTCGAGGCCAGCAGGAACTTTGCGAACAAGGTATGGAATGCTTCGCGTTTCATAATGATGAACATGGAAGGCAAGAACATCACGAGACCTGCCGATGAAGATCTGTGGCCCGTTGACAGATGGGTGCTTTCAAGGCTTAACAATGTTGTCGCCGAAGTTACCGACAACATGGAAAAATATGAGCTCGGCATCGCGGCGGGCAAGGTTTACGATTTTATATACGATGTTCTGTGCGACTGGTACATCGAGATGATCAAGCCGAGGTTTAACTCCGATGATGCAAAGAGTGCAAATGCGGCTCTTTATACGCTCAAATCGGTCCTCATTGATTCGCTTAAGCTCCTTCATCCATTTATGCCGTTCATCACCGAAGAGATATTCTGTACACTGACCGAGGGCGATGAGGAGCGCGAAGCGGATTCGATCATGATCTCTTCATGGCCGGTATTTACAAAGCAGAGGCAGTTTGAAGAAGATGAAGCACAGATCGAACTGATCAAGGAAGCGGTAAGGGGCATCAGAAATATCAGGAGCGAGATGAACGTACCCCAGTCAAAGAAGGCCAATGTATTTGTTGTTACCGGAGACGAGGACGTGGCCAAAGCGTTTGAGTCGGGCAGACTGTTCTTCGAAAGTCTTTCCGGTGCGGCCTCATGTACGATTCAGAGCGACAGGAGCGGCATTGATGATGATGCCGTATCGGTCATGATAGCAAATGCGGTCATCTACATCCCGTTCGCCGAACTTGTTGATATAGCCGCAGAAAAGGCAAGACTTGAAAAAGAGCTTGGCCGTCTTGCGGGCGAGATAAAAAGGTGCGAGGGAATGCTCTCGAACGATAAGTTCATGAGCAAAGCACCGGAAGCAAAGATAAACGAGGAAAAGGAGAAGCTCGAAAAATACAGACAGCTTCATGTTCAGGTATCGGAGCGTCTTGATATGCTGAAGAAAAGATAGGATAAAGGCTGATGGCAGCAAACACCGAAAAGTGGAAATGCAAAATATCTGATGACAGCATGAGTGCAACTGTTTTCGTTGCGGCCCCCGAGGAGGGCGAGTCGATAACGGTTGATGACATCACGCATTTTTTGCGCGCAAACGGTGTGATCTCCGGGTATGTTTATTCCGAGATCGAAAAACTGATCAGGGAAAAGATCTATCTGAAGGATGTCGAGGTCGCAACGGGCAAGAGGCTTATCGAGACCGTGCCCGGATATTACGAGTTCCTGTTTTCGATAGGCGAGATCAAACATCCCGAGATCCGTTCGGACGGATCCGTGGATTACCAGAGTATGAGCGTCATTCAGTCGGTCAGCCCCGGGGATGTTCTTGCGGTATATCATCCCGCTGTTCCTGGAAGTTCGGGACTTGATGTCAAAAACCGTGAGATCAGGTGTAAGCCTCCAAAGGAACTTCCGGCCCTTAAAGGATCGGGATTTGAGGTTTCGTTCGACGGCAATACATATACGTCAACGATGGAAGGCCGTGTCGAATATGACAATTTCAAACTCCATGTACGTGATCTTTATGAACTCAAACACGATCTTGATCTTGTGATCGGCCGGATCGATTTCAGGGGAGATGTTATAGTTCACGGAAACGTAAGGACCGGAACATATATAAGGGCAACAAAATCCGTGACCGTCGAGGGAAGCGTGGAAGGCGCAACGATAATAGCCGAGGGCGACATCGTACTCAAAAAGGGAATGCAGGGCGGCGGACGTGCCAAGCTGATAAGCGGGGGTACGATATATGCCAATTTCATAGAGTTTACCGAGGCAAAGGCCAAGGGAGACATTGAGGCGAACATCATACTCAACTCAACGGTATCTGCCGGAGGATCGATCAGGATCAACGGAAGGCGCGGCGCCCTGATCGGAGGCGTCAATCACAGCGTCGGCAAGATCAGTGCGGCCCAGGCAGGAAACAAAGTTGAGGTCAGGACCGTTATCGCATCCGGTATTAGCGATGAATATGACAAACGTCATCATCTGCTCTCTGCCAAGGCCGAAAGCACAAAAGAGAGCATAAAGAAGACGGCGGCACTGATCACGCAGATAAGGGATGTAAGGATAACGAACGATCCGAAAGAGGTAAAGGAAGCAAAGATCAGCCAGCTGACAAGAAGACTCAAGCGTGATGAAAGACTTCTCGAGCACGTCAAGAGGGAACTCGATGAGATCGAAGCAACGATGAATGTCGGAATGGAGGCTGCAGTCGAAATAGAGGATACCGTTTTTCCCGGAGTTATCGTCAGGATCGACAACAAGGAACTAAAGGTTCCCAATATGCTGCAGCATGTAAGATTTTTCAGACCCGAAGGGTCGAGTGAGATAGAGGTTAAAACACTATGATCAATTTTGAGGAAGAGCTCAAGAAATTTCATCCGAGCATGGAAGTCGAAGAGGTCGAAAGTGCCGTAAGGGAACATGAGCTTACGGATATGACGGACATAATGGTCGAGATGCTCCGAAGGGAAAAAGAGAATAAAGTATTATGAAATGTTTTGTATGCGGCAACCGCCTCGGCCCGGAAGACATCTGTATGTCCTGCGGCACCGATGTACGCACGTACAGGCATATCATGTGTATGTCCAACAGACTGTATAATGACGGTCTTGCAAAGGCAAATGTGCGTGATATCTCGGGGGCGATCGTATCTCTTAATGAGAGTCTGAAATACAATAAAAGAAATATCGATGCGAGAAATCTGCTGGGACTGTGTTACTTTGAAAGAGGTGAGGTGGTTCCGGCTCTTTCTGAGTGGATAATAAGCAAGAATTACGAGAGCAAAAAGAACATCGCGGACCAGTATATCGATTTTCTCCAGAGCAATCCGGCAAGACTCGATACGATCAACCAGACGATCAAAAAATACAACCAGGCTCTCAATTACTGTTACCAGAACAGTCAGGATCTTGCCATCGTACAGCTGAAAAAGGTTCTGTCCATAAACGAAAATCTCATAAGCGGATATCAGCTTCTCGCACTTTTGTACATAGAGATCAAGGACTATGAGAAGGCAAGGCGTACGCTCCTTCGCGCGATCAGGATCGACAGGAACGACACGACGACACAGCGGTATCTAAAAGAGATCAACAACATACTTACCGAGCAGATAAATGCGGGAGACAACAAGGGCAACAACCCCGCACTCCTTCCTCAGGATATCATCACTTACCAGAACGGGAACGACACTATCATCCAGCCTGTGGGTGTGAAGGAAAAGCGCGGATTTTCGAGCATCATCAATATCGTCATAGGACTTGTTATAGGTATTGCCATATGCTGGTATCTCATACTTCCGGGCAGGATATCCATGGCAACGACAGAGACGGATGAAAAGTTTATGGCGGTCAGCGAGGAACTGACTGCGGAAAAAGCTTCGCATCAGGAGTCCGTCAAAAAGGCCGAGACGCTTGAGACACAGAACAGGGAACTGCAGCGCCAGATAGATGAGCTTACCGGAACCAACGGTGCGGTTACCGAAAATGACAAGATGTTAAGGGCGGTAAAAACGTATCTTGACGATCCGGCAAACTCCGGAAAGGCGATCGAGGAACTGGATGGGATAGGACCGGATTACCTGGCCGATTCATCCGAGAGCTTTAAGGAACTGTATGCCAGAATGAAGGAAGTGACCGCAGGATCAGCCCTGAAGGATTATTCCGACAAGGCCAAGGCGGCTCTTACGACGAAGGATTACAAAACAGCGATAGAATATTTTCTTAAGGCGAGCGAACTTGCTCCCGATAATTCCGACTATCTTATGGACCTTGCATATGCTTACAGGGAATCCGGGAATACTGAAATGGCGGATGAGACATACAGGCGTGTGATGAGCGATTTTTCCGAGACACAGAACGCCATAGATGCAGCGGGATATATCTCACAGTAGGATGAACATGAAGGACTCTTGGACGATCAGGATCATAGCGGTTATATTGACGGGAGCATTGTTTCTGGCTGCTTGTTTTGACCTGTCAAAAGAGTCGGTCACCGATCCGTCCTTTGTCATGCTTATCGTCTGCCTGCTTCTCTTTACGGTCATATTCGCCAAAAAGCCCGGCATTAACACGTTGTTTTGTACCTTCTTTGCCGGAGTGCTGTTAAAGCTTACGTATGTGATGTACACGCCGGTATGGTGCCGGCAGCATGATGTTGTTGATTTCGGAGCGGGTGAAGGACATGCCGCTTATATCGAATATATTTTAAGTCATAAAGCACTCCCGGATTTTGATCCGAGATCGGTCTGGGCATTTTTCCAGCCGCCGCTTCATCATATCATTTCCGCCGTATGGATGTGGTTCAATATAAGACTCGGTCTGCCGGAAAAGCAGGTCTTCAAAAACGTCCAGATACTTCCGCTTGTATATATGTGCCTTCTGATGCTTGTTGCTTATCTTATATGCAGACAGCTTAACATGAGCTCAAAAGGTACGCTTGCGGCGATGCTTATCACATCGTTCCATCCGATATACATTCTCATGTCCGGGAGCATCAACAATGATGCCCTTTGCGTACTGCTGTCCGTGGTGGCGCTTTATGCCGCGATATGCTGGTATCTGTATCCGACAACACAGAAGATAATTCTTCTTGCATTGGCGATAGGACTGGGCATGTGCGCAAAGCTTTCGGCTGCACTCGTCGCACCGGCCGTGGGTGTCGTTATGATATACAAGATACTCAGGGATACGAACAGATTTGGCGACAGACAGAAGGTCATATCATACATTCTGGAACTCATCCCGTTCGTGCTGATCGTCTTTCCGCTCGGACTGTGGTGGAGCGTCCGCAACAGCATACGCTTCGGTATGCCTGCAGGTTACATACCCGAGGTCGGAGAACATGTGGAGCGGTTCGGATTTGTTCCGACGATACTCGATGTAAGGACGGCGTCCCCGTTTTTGTACATGAAGGCAAACGGTTTTGCGTACGATGAATATAATCTTGTGCTCGCTGCGATAAAATCATCACTTTTCGGCGAGGGAGATTTTGCGGCATTATCATTACCCGTAACGATACTGGGCTGGATACTTTTTGCCTCTGCGGTATTGGCGGTGATCGTTCAGGTTGCGGCCATGATACGGGTACTTGCGGATAAGGAAGCGGGTGATGCCGGGATAAAGATACTGCTTGCGGTAACGGTCGTGACGTTTGTCGGGGCATTTATCGCATTTGCCCTTAAGGGTGCGAATCTGTCGGCAATGGATCTTCGGTATGCGGCGCCCGTCGTCGTACCGTTATCGGTGTTTACGGGAAGATACCGTGACAGGCTTGCCGCAAAGGGAAGGAAAAGAACAGCTGCGCTTGTTATGTGCTGCTGTATATTGTTCGCTGTATCATCTGCTGCGTTTTATGTGGCGGCAGGTATCGCTTCGGCATAGACGGATCGTAAACAACATTAACCGGGAGGACTGGACATGGGTGGATTTTTCGGAGTTGCATCAAAGACCGATTGCGTATGGGATCTTTTCTTCGGGACCGATTATCATTCGCATCTTGGTACAAGACGTGCGGGAATGACGGTGTACGGGGAAAAAGGATTTGACCGTGCGATACATGATATTACCAACTCACCGTTTCGTACAAAATTCGACAGGGATGTTGCCGAACTGAAAGGTAATCTGGGCATAGGCTGCATATCCGATTACGAACCCCAGCCGCTGCTGATCAGATCACATCTTGGAACGTTCGCGATAACGACAGTGGGACGCATAGATAATCTCGATGAACTTGTCGAGGAGGTATCCGCGGGCTCCACGCAGTTCCTTGCCATGAGCGGCAGCAACATCAACCCGACGGAACTGGCCGCATCCATCATCAATCAGAAGGATTCGTTTACCGAGGGTATACGATATGTCCAGGAAAAAGTGGACGGTTCGCTGACGCTTATGATAATGACGGAGGAAGGTATTTATGCCGCAAGGGATATGTACGGGCGGACTCCGGTCATGATAGGGAAAAAAGAGGGCAGTTACTGCGTATCATTTGAAAGCTTTGCATATATCAATCTCGGATATGAAGATGAGAAGGAACTCGGACCGGGCGAAATAGTTTACATAACTCCTGACGGATATGAGACCCTGAACCCTCCGTCAGACATGATGAAGATATGTACTTTCCTCTGGATATATTACGGCTATCCGAACTCGAACTACGAGGGCGTGAACGTCGAGACGATGCGTTACAACTGCGGGGCGATGCTTGCGGGACGTGACGATGTACACCCGGATATCGTTGCCGGAGTTCCGGATTCGGGAATAGCCCATGCTATAGGATATGCGAACCGTTCGGGCATACCGTTCGCAAGACCTTTCATCAAGTATACTCCGACATGGCCCAGATCTTTCATGCCGACCGATCAGAGCATGAGAAACCTGATCGCACACATGAAACTGATCCCGGTCGATGCACTTATAAGGGGCAAGTCGCTTCTTCTGATCGATGATTCGATCGTGCGCGGTACGCAGCTGAGAGAAACTACGGAGTTCCTGTATTCGAGCGGAGCAAAAGAGGTTCATGTACGTCCTGCCTGTCCGCCGCTTCTGTACGGATGCAAGTTCCTGAACTTCTCAAGATCCAACTCCGAATACGATCTTATCACGAGACGTATCATAAGGGAGCGCGAGGGTGATGATGTTTCGGACGAGGTACTGGCAGATTATGCGGATCCCGACAGCGAGAACTACAGGCAGATGCTCGAAGAGATAAGAGCGCAGCTCGGATTCACATCGCTTCGGTTCCACAGGCTTGACGATATGATAGCATCGGTCGGCATAGACAAATCAAAGCTGTGCACCTACTGCTGGGATAAACAGGGAGACTGCAAAAACTGCGTTTCTTGTAATTCGAATATGAATAATATATAATATTCTGACGGACTTTTAGGAAAAAGATTGGAGAGGGTAAATGCCAGATTTTTCCAACTCGTGTTTAAACATACTCGCATACGCCGGACTCGGTGAGGGTGACAGGAACAAGGTATACCAGAAGATAGGCCAGTTTGCCGCTCTTTCGGATCAGGGCGCTGCCGATGATGCCACCAGACGTTTGCGAAAGGAACTTACATCGTATTATTACGATATTTATAAGCTCGTTTTCTTCAAAACTCTTGAGGATCCCAGGATCCCCGAAGAGGTCATGATGTTCCTTTACTTCGGATATATTGATGCAAAGCTGGCAGGCGAAGAGAATACTCAGATACTGTATGAAATGACACAGAGGATCGGCCTTGATGAGGAGATGCGCGTCTTTACATTCTATCAGTGGCTGCGTCTTATCTATACGTGCAAGAAGGATCCTTCCATGGACGAATTCTCGGTGGATTATATAACGACACTGAGAAAACTGCGCAGGGAGGGCAGCATATCCGAGGCTCAGGAAAGAGCGGATCTTACGGACGGTAAAAAGAGAGTCATATTTGAGATCGACAACATGTTCAAGGGCGCTAACCGTATGATGTCATCGAGGGTAACGACATTTGTTCCGTTCTTCTCAGAGCAGGTACTGACAAGACCGCTTGATAAATCGCTCCTTGATTATGCCACGATACATAAGACATTAAATGTCATAAAGGCACTCGATTATTCGCTTTTCTACAGGCAGACGGTGTTTGCCGCGCCGGAACTCGGACTCGACAAAGCGTTCATACAGGTTGAGGTATTACCGGACATAATACTGATGCCGGTTGTAGGAACACGTGCGGCAATGTGGCAGGAGATCACCGGAGCCAAGCGTACGACACCGGGCAGGTTCATGCTTCCCATAGCACAGGAGGAAGATCTGTCGGGAGTACTGATCAAACTGTGCGCGGAGTTTCGATGGGAACTGTGCAAGAGGATACAGGGAGCCAGATGGAACGACCTGACAGAGAGAAGCCTTACGAGTGATTACGTTGATTATATAGATACATACAGGAAGAACCGCGATCTGACACAGGAGGCCAAGGACAGGATCAAGTCTGCGATGGCAAAGCACCGCAACAGCTACAAGGAAATGTTCGTTGCCGATTATTCGACGTATATCCAGTATGAGAGTTCGGGTGCGCTGCGCCATAACAAGGTAGTCAGGGCCATACTGTTTAATTACTGCCCGTTCTCAAAGGTTATAAGACAGGGCGCGATAGCGACCAATCCCCAGTATACGCAGCTGATAGAGCGATACAACAACAAGATGAACCATGAGATACATCTGTTCGGAATCGCAGTCGGAAGGATAGAAAAAGCAGGGCATCCCGTTCCTCAGGAACTGTTGGACCATAAAGCATTTTTGGAATCGTGACCTGATCCGGAAAGGAAGATATGGCAGAAGAGAATACATCCAGAAATTTTATAGAGAACATAATCGATGAGGATCTGCAGGAGGGAAAGTATGACGAGATCCATACGAGATTCCCGCCCGAACCGAACGGTTACCTTCATATAGGACACGCCAAGGCGATACTTATCAATTACGGACTTGCAAAGGAGTACGGCGGCAAGTTCAATCTTCGCTTTGACGATACCAATCCGACCAAGGAGAAGATCGAGTTCGTCGAGTCGATCAAGGAAGATGTCAAGTGGCTCGGTGCCGATTGGGAGGACAGACTTTTCTTCGCATCGGATTATTTTGATCAGATGTATGAAGCGGCCGTTAAGCTCATCAAAAAGGGCAAGGCTTTCGTGTGCGATCTGAGTGCGGATGAGATCAGACAGTACAGAGGCTCATTTGACAAGGAAGGCGGCAACGTACCCGGCAAGAACAGTCCTTACAGGGACAGGTCCGTTGAGGAAAATCTCGAGCTGTTTGAGAACATGAAGAACGGAATGTACGCCGACGGCGAGAAGGTATTGCGTGCCAAGATAGACATGGCCAGCCCCAATATCAACATGCGCGATCCGGTCATTTACAGGATCGCCCATATGGAGCATCACAATACCGGAAACAAATGGTGCATATATCCGATGTATGATTTTGCACATCCGATCGAGGATGCGATAGAAGGCGTTACGCATTCGTGCTGCACGCTTGAGTTTGAAGACCACAGACCGCTCTACGACTGGGTAGTAAGGGAGCTTGAGTATCCCCATCCGCCCAAGCAGATAGAGTTTGCAAAAATGTATCTTACGAATGTCGTTACCGGAAAGAGATACATCAAGAAGCTTGTGGAAGACGGCATCGTTGACGGATGGGACGATCCGAGGCTCGTATCGATAGCGGCGCTTCGAAGGCGCGGATTCACACCGCAGTCCATACAGAATTTCGTCAACCTTTGCGGAGTTTCAAAGAGCCAGTCCTCGGTTGACTATGCGATGCTGGAGTACTGCATCAGAGAAGATCTGAAGCTGTCGCGTCCGAGAGTGATGGCAGTCCTCGATCCGATCAAGCTTGTTATCGACAATTATCCCGAAGACCGGACGGAGTATTTTGAGATACCGAACAACCTCGAAAATGAGAGCCTTGGAAGCAGGAAGGTACCGTTTAGCAAACAGCTGTACATAGAGCGCGACGATTTTATGGCAGAGCCCGTAAAGAAATACTTCAGGCTGTTCCCGGGCAATGAAGTACGTCTTATGAATGCGTATTTTGTTACATGTACTTCATACGAGACCGACGATAACGGATCCGTTACATGCGTACACTGCACGTACGATCCCGAGACCCGTCAGGACGGAAGAGAAGTCGATCGTAAGGTAAAGGGTACGATCCACTGGGTAAATGCCGAAACAGCCGTCAGGGCCGTGGTAAGACTGTATGAAAACCTCATAGATGAGGAAAAGGGTGTTTACAATGAGGACGGAAGCTTAAACCTCAACCCCGATTCCGTAAAGGTGATAGACGAGTGTATAATGGAACCGTCGCTTGCGGATGCAAAGCCGTATGAGTCATTCCAGTTTGTAAGGAACGGTTTTTTCTGCGTGGATTATAAGGATTCACGTGAGGGCTCGCCTGTATTTAACAGAGTGGTATCGCTAAAGAGCAGCTTTAAACTGCCTGCACAATAACAGGTATTTTGGGAGGTAGAAATGAGTTTACTGTCAGGATTGTCCAATCTCGGACTCGGCAAGCTTGAAGGAGCCGATATTTTTGAGGAGGAAAAGAAGCCGGAGCCCGTCAAGAAACCTGAGCCGGTCAAGGAGGAAGCACCGTTTGACGAAAACGATGTACTGTTTGACAAGTCGGCGGAGTGCCCGGTGTGCGGCAAAAAGTTCTCGTACAGGGCCGTGAAGACCGGTAAGGCAAGGCCTGTAGGCCAGGATCCGGATCTTCGGACAAAGTATGACAAGTTTGATCCGGCCAAATATGACGTGGTCGTATGTCCTTATTGCGGATATGCGGTACTGACCAAATATTTCACTTCACTGCCTGCAGCCCAGGTCAAACTTCTGCGTGAAGGTATAGGCGGAAAGGTCCACGGAGTGGCCAATAATCCGATACTCTCGTATGATGATGCGATCCAGAGATACCAGTTGGCACTCGCTTCCTCGATCGTAAAACATGCAAAGGACAGCGAGAAGGCATTTGTCTGTCTGAAAATGGCCTGGATCATACGTGGCAAGAAGGAGACGCTTCCCGAGGATACCGAAAA
Organism: uncultured Lachnospiraceae bacterium; assembly: GCA_902775485.1. Taxonomy (GTDB): domain Bacteria; phylum Bacillota; class Clostridia; order Lachnospirales; family Lachnospiraceae; genus UBA2868. The sequence continues at coordinate 10,161 of CACYMJ010000018.1, read as the reverse complement.
TTACGATGAGGTTATGAGTCAGCTGAGGGATGACGAGAATGAGGCACTTAAGGCGGCGTATGAGGGATTTGTAAACGCCCGTCAGAAGGAATCGTTTCCGATCGCCGGAATGGATGAGATAACGATTGATTATCTGCTTGCGGTATTGTCGGCAAGGTTTGAAAAATATGATGTTGCACAGAAAATGATCGCAGGGATACTGCTCAACAAGACTGCGAACAGCAGGATCAAGGACCGTGCAAGGGAGCTTAAGGATCAGGTGCTCATGGAGATGAAGATGAAAGGAGAGTTCTCATCATGAAAGGATTTGGAAAGTTCATTACATTTGTAGGTGTTACAGGGGCTGCTCTTGCAGGATTGTGGTATTTTTGCGAGATGAACAGGGAAAAGTGCGAGTGTGCCTGCGACGGTGACGGTGAGAATGTGGATTCTGCCGGCCGCGAGCGTTCATATGTTTCACTCGATCCCGAACTGAAAGAGGAAGTAAAGGAAGATCTTGCAGATGCTACAGGCAAGGCCAAAAAGGCGGCAAAAGAGATAAAGGAAGCCGCAACGGATGCAAAGGCCACGATGAAAAAGGCAGTTAAGTCCGCAGCCCAGGATATCATGTCAAAGGCTGAGGATAAGGCCCGCGGTGTCGGACTTGTTAAGGATGAAAAGGAAGCGAGCGAATTCGAGTTTGAGGATTTTGACAAAGGAAAGTCAGGTATTGACATCGAGTAAATTCTCACGATTTTTGCTGATCCCGTTCATCGCGCTCTTTGTGCTGTGTGGCTGCGGCAGGGATAAACTTCCTACCGAGGTTGTCTTAACATCCGATTTTCTGCCGGATGAAGTGTTCAGGCTTGAGGGCAGGCCGTGCATGAAGAACGAGATAATGGTCTATCTGGCGAATTCCGAAAACCAGTACAGCGAGGTATTCGGTGATGATATCTGGTCCGTGCCCGTAGGCAGCGGTACACTCGAGGATTCATACAAGGACAATATACTTGCAAGGATCGCGCAGATAAAGACGATGAACCTTCTGGCTGCGGAGTATGATGTTACGCTCGATGAAGAGGAAGAGGCCAAGACAAAGGCGGCCGCGAGGGAATACTTTGATTCACTGACAGATACCGAGAAGCAGTATCTTGATGTGGACGCCGATACGATCGCGAATCTGTACAGGGAGTTTGCGGTGGCGAACAAACTGTATGAGACCATCACGGCGGATATCAATCCCGAGATAAGCGACGATGAGGCCAGGACCATCACGGTCCGGACGATCCTGATAAAAACGTACAGGATGGATAACGGCAGAAGGGTCGAGTATACACCCGAGGAGAAAAAGAGCGCTCTTGCCAGGATAGCCGAGATAAAGCAGAGGATTGACGACGGCGAGGCGTTTGAAGTTCTGGCTGCCGATTATAACGAAGATACAAAAACGGAGTACAGTTTCGGACGGGGCATCATGCCCGCGGAGTTTGAGGAAGCGGCCTTTAATCTGGGCGCAGGAGAGATCTCCGATATAGTCGAGACAGAGTACGGGTATCATCTGATATACTGCGTCACGACATTTAATCCCGAAGAGACGGATGCCAATAAGCTTAAGATAGTTGACAGGAGAAAGCAGGAGGCTTTTGACGAGGTTTATAACAATTTTGTCGCGACCCTCACCTCGAATCTGAACAAACCGTTATGGGACAGTATCAGTTATGATCATGGCGGAGGGGTAGTCACCACTTCATTTTTCGATATCTATGATAAATATTTTACAGTTGTTAGCACTCAACCCGGTTGAGTGCTAAATTTTTCTTGACATAGATTTTGGGCGGGTTTATTATTCTTGTAAGGTTTTAAAAGCTATGGAAAAGAGGTAATGAAAAATGGCTAAAACAGGAAGTTTGACGATCAACAGCGAGAATATATTCCCGATCATAAAAAAGTGGATGTACTCTGACCATGATATATTCGCGAGGGAACTTGTAAGTAATGGCTGCGATGCCATAACAAAGCTTAAAAAGCTTGATGTTATCGGACAGTACAGCATCCCTGAAGATAAGGACATGCAGATCCGCATCGTTGTCGATCCCGGGAACAAGAAGGTAACGTTTTCGGATACCGGTCTCGGAATGGATGCTGATGAGGTGGAGGAGTATATCACCCAGATCGCTTTTTCCGGAGCGACCGCTTTCCTTGACAAATACAAGGACAAAACGAATGACGACCAGATAATAGGACATTTCGGCCTCGGTTTTTATTCGGCGTTCATGGTTGCCGACGAGGTGCATATCGACACGCTCTCGTATAAGGAAGGCGCCAAGGCGGTTCACTGGGAGTGCGACGGCGGTACGGAGTATACGATGGAAGACGGGGACCGCAAGGAAGTCGGTACCACGATCACGCTTTTCCTTAATGAGGATTCCCTTGAATTCTGCAATGAATACAGGATGAGGGAAGTGCTCAAGAAATACTGTTCGTTCATGCCGGTTCCGATCTTTCTGACCAAGGAAGGCGAGGATACCCAGTACGAGAACATACCTGCCGATGAGGTAACGGATAAGGATACCGTTGTTGAAAAATACACACAGGAGGCCAAGTACGAAGAGCAGGAGAAGGACGGCAAGAAGGAAAAGGTCGAGATAAGCCCGGCAAAGGAGATGGCCAAGATCGTAAAGAGGGAGGTTCCGATCAACGATCCGAACCCTCTGTGGGCAAAGCATCCGAGCGACTGCACGAAGGAAGAGTATCTCGAGTTCTACAGAAAAGTATTCATGGACTATAAAGAGCCGCTGTTCTGGATACATCTTAACATGGACTATCCCTTCAACCTGAAGGGTATACTGTACTTCCCGAAGATCAATATGGAATACGAGTCGATCGAGGGCGTCATCAAGCTTTACAACAATCAGGTGTTCATCGCCGACAACATCAAGGAGGTCATTCCCGAGTTCCTGATGCTGTTAAAGGGCGTTATAGACTGCCCGGATCTTCCGCTCAACGTTTCAAGATCCGCACTTCAGAATGACGGATTTGTACAGAAGATCAGCGATTACATCACCAAGAAGGTTGCCGACAAGCTTGCCGGAATGTGCAAGACCGAGAAGGAAGAGTACGAGAAATATTGGGACGATATCAGCCCGTTCATCAAATACGGCTGTTTAAAGGACGATAAGTTCTGCGAGAAGATGACCGATTATATCCTGTTCAAGGATATCGACGGCAAGTACATGACACTTCCGGAGTGCCTCGAACTTCCGGAAAAGAAAGATGATGAGAAGGCTACCGATGAGAACGGTGAAGCGGTTGAGGCTGAAGTTGTCGATGATAAGGACGATGCAGGATCTTCGGACGGGGCAGCGGATGAGCCGGAGGAAAAGGATAAGGTCAGAAAGACCGTCTACTATGTAACCGACGTTCAGCAGCAGAGCCAGTACATAAACATGTTCCGTGAGCAGGGACTTGATGCGGTCGTTATGACACACAACATAGACCAGCCGTTCATCAATCAGCTCGAGTCCAAGAATGAGGATATCAAGTTCTTAAGGATCGATGCAGCGATCAATGAAGCATCAAAGGATGAGGGCAGCGAGGAAGACAAGAAGAAGACCGAGAAGGACGAGAAAGCTCTTACAAAACTGTTCCACAAGGCTCTTTCGAACGATAAGCTTACGATCAAGCTCGAGGCTCTCAAGAACGAGAGCATCTCTTCGGTACTTACCGTATCCGAGGAATCCAGAAGGATGCAGGATATGATGAAGATGTACTCGATGGGCGGCGGACTCGACATGGGCATGTTCGGTTCCGAAGGAGAGACGCTCGTACTTAACAGCAACAATGCTCTCGTAAAGTATCTGCTTGAGAACAAAAAGGGCGGCGACGCCGAGATGTTCGCTTCCCAGCTGTATGATCTGGCGGTGCTCGCAAACAGACCGCTTTCGGCAGATGCGATGACCAAGTTTGTTGCAAGGAGCAACGAGATCATGTTAAAACTTGCAAAATGATCCGATATCGTATGAATACCGCAAAGGCACGGGATATCCCGTGCCTTTTGTGTTCTTTTTGTATACGCGGAAAGTATTTACAACAATATATAGTGTTTGGCGCTCAGATGTGATAAAATTGCTGTGTATGCGATCCGGACGAATCATGTTTACGGATGCAGGCAGGGGGCCGGTATGGATACGAGTATTTTATATCTCCAGGCAAATGAAAGGATAGCGAACAACTTAAAGGGCCGCTTCAATGATGAAGGCATTGAGTTTATCCATGCTTCATCGGCTGCGGAAGTGTTTGAACTGCTTGGACAAAGAGAATTTTATCTTACGCTTTCCGACGGATTCATTCCCGATATGAGGGTTCATGAGTTTGTTAAAAAGTGCGCCAAGGAATATCCTGATATGATACTCGATGTATGCACCGATCTAAAGGACCCGCAGTACATACCGATGATAGTGAACGAGGACTGTGTCCGTAAGGTTTTTCTGGCCCCGTGGAACATAGATGACATTGTGGAAGGGGTTAAGGCATCGATAGATGAGGCATTTATCCATCGTGATCTTGTGCGGAGGATAAACGAACTCAGGCAGGACGAGAAGAGCTTTTCGGATACGATAGAAAAGCTCAGGGGTGCTCTGTTAAAACAGCAGTACAGTTACAACAAGATCGCACCGTTTTTCAACCGCGTGCTTGATGCCTTTCTGAAACTGAAGGATATGGGAAGTACCTACAGCGGATTTGTCAAAAAATCATGTGACAAGATGCTGAGGCTTCAGACAACATCCTATTTCAAGGTCGACAGTCTCAGTGACATCATAGCCGAGAACATGAATGATGCGATCAGAAATAACGACAATGTCAATGTCGGCAGGATAAAGAGCTGCCTGTACGGTGAGGTTCCGCGCTCATCCATGGCGGATCTTACGTTCGCGTTGTGGATACTCTCGCTCGTTGAGGGTGTCAAGTGTTCGGAGGCGACGCTTGATGTGGAAAGCAGATACATCACCAGCAAGAAGTGTGAGTACAGGCTTTCCGTACACGGAACGAAGAGGGCGGAAGTGGCGGTCGAGATACAGGTTTTTGTCGCCAATATACTGAATAACATGATCGACGAATACCAGAGATATGACACTGACGACGGATGGGCTTATGAATTGCGTATTACACTGTGATTTGGTAAAATATAGTTTTGGAGTATCGTTTTGAGGTTTGTTGAATGAATTACGGAAGAAGAGGGATAAAGAAGCGCCAGAGGGCCATGAATTCCCCGTCAACAAAAATAGGTAAGTTTTGCGGCGTGAGCCTGTTCGCTGCGGCAACTTTTGCCGTGGTTGTTGTCGGCGTTGCCGGATTGTGTGCGGGTATCGGATTGTTTATGGGTGTTGTCGATACCGCTCCCGACATATCGAATGTCGATGTTGCACCGGCAGGATATTCGACGACGGTTTATGACAGCGAAGGAAACCAGATCACAAAACTGATAGCGGAAAACAGTAACCGTGTGTATGTCAAGCTGGACAAGATCCCGCTTGATATGCAGCATGCTTTTGTTGCGATAGAGGATGAACGTTTCTATACGCATAACGGTATCGATATAAAAGGTATCATGCGTGCGGGCGTCAAGGCACTGAAGGGTAATCTTCATCAGGGTGCATCGACGATAACGCAGCAGCTTCTGAAGAACAACGTCTTTACGTCGTGGACCGAAGAGAGCAGTATGGTCGACAAGTTCAAGAGAAAGTTCCAGGAACAGTACTGCGCCGTACAGCTTGAGAAGATCATGACGAAGGATCAGATACTGGAGAACTATTTAAACACGATCAACCTCGGACAGGGTACGCTCGGAGTCCAGGCGGCGAGCCAGAGATATTTCGGAAAGAACGTATCCGACCTGAGCATTTCCGAAAGTGCGGTAATAGCATGTATCACGCAGAATCCTTCCAAGTGGAATCCGATATCCCATCCTGACAACAATGCCAAGAGAAGGGAAGAAGTACTGACGAAGATGCGCGATCAGGGCTATATAACCGATGCGCAGTTTGCCGAGGCAATGGCCGATGACGTGTATTCGCGTATACAGGTCGTGAATGAGAAGGTCGAGAAAAAGACGATATACACTTATTTTGTCGACGAGCTTACCGAACAGGTCATAAACGACCTGCAGTCAAACCTCGGATATTCATACACGCAGGCTTATAACGCTCTTTACAGCGGCGGTCTTTCGATATTTACCACACAGGATCCCGAGATACAGAAGATATGTGACGAAGAGTTTGCCAACGAAGAGAACTATCCTCCGAGGGTCAGATACTATCTGAAGTACGAGGCGTCATATACCGATTCCGACAATGAAGCCGTAAACTTCTCCACGCAGTATTTTGAGAAGCACTTCAAGGAAAAGAGAGGAAAGGGATTCAACTGCATATTCGATACCGAAGACGACGCTTATGCGGCGATCGAGGAGTTCAAGGCGGATGTCGAACAGCCGGGATATACGTTCATTACCGAGTCGATCTCGCTTACGCCTCAGCCGCAGGCAAGCATAACGATAATCGAGCAGTCCACGGGTGAGGTAAAGGCTGTCGTGGGAGGAAGAGGAGCAAAGAAAGCTTCGCTCACCCTTAACCGTGCGACCGATACGAGACGTCAGCCCGGATCGTGCTTCAAGGTTCTGGCGGCATATGCACCGGCACTTGATGCCGCGGGAAAATCGCTTGCATCAACGCAGGTCGATGAACCGTACAGTTACGCAAACGGCAGACCGGTCAAGAACTGGTATAACGGATACAAGGGAATATGTACGTACCGTTACGGTATCGAACAGTCGCTTAACATTGTTGCGGTCAAGACGATAACCGAGATAACGCCGCAGCTCGGATTTGATTACCTTCTCAATTTCGGTTTCACCACGCTTGTCGACCGAAGGACCGAAAGAGACGGAAGCATTTCGTCCGATATCACGCAGGCGCTCGCACTCGGCGGACTGACCGACGGTATCACGAACATGGAGATGACGGCTGCATTTGCCACGATCGCAAACGGCGGGACATATATCAAGCCCATGTTCTATACGAAGATAATAGATCATGACGGAAATGTACTGATAGACAATCAGCCCAAGACACGGCGCGTCCTTAAAGAGACCACGGCATATCTTCTGACAGATGCGATGGAAGACGTTGTTACGAAGGGTACCGGTGCCAGGGTAAGATTCGATAACATGGCGATCGCCGGAAAGACCGGTACGACAACGAGTAACGTCGATGTATGGTTCTCGGGATTTACCCCGTATTATACGTGCTGTACGTGGAGCGGATACGATAACAACGTTCACATGAACGGAAGCGGTGAGACGAATACCGCAAAGATATTGTGGAAGGCTATAATGAGCCGGGTACACGAAGGCAAGGAATACAAATCATTCACAATGCCCGAGGGTATCACCACGGCAACAGTATGTAAGAGGACAGGCGGACTTGCGACTGACATATGCCGTGCCGACGGATCGGCCATAACCGAATATTTTGCTGCCGGAACCGTTCCGACAGAACCGTGCAGCAATCACTACGGAAGCTTCTTTGATACGGGTCTCGTGTGCGCGATGACCGGACAGAAGGCAACGAGTACATGTCCGTACGCGTATGAGGGAGAACCGACAGCGGAAGGATTCTGTGAACACAGTCTGATAAACGGTGTGGGCGCCCAGGATTATTACAATCTCATCCAGCTTCAACAGGCAGGGCTGATACCCGGAGTGGATCCGAATGCACTCGATCCCGCGGCGGCAGCGGCAGCAGCGGCGGATCCTGCGGCAGCGGCAGCTGCGGCACAGCAGCAGGCACTTCTGCAACAGCAGGCGGCGTTTCAGCAACAGGCACTGCAGCAACAGGCCCTGTTAAACGCGATGCAGGCTGCGCCCGCCCAGTAAACATACACGGCGATATATGAGCGATCTGTACACATTGCATACCGGCGGGACGGGTGAGTATGAGGAAAAAAAATCCCGCTTTATAGCGACTGTAGAACCGGTCTCTTCCGAGGAAGAGGCTGCTGCGTTTATTGCATCGGTCAAAAAACAATACTGGGATGCAAGGCACAACTGCAGTGCGTATGTGATCGGTGAGCGCGGGGAGAAGACAAAGTGTTCCGATGACGGAGAACCGTCAGGTACCGCGGGCCGTCCGATGCTTGATGTCCTGACGGGAAGCGGCGTTACAAACGCATGCGTTGTGGTGACGAGATATTTCGGAGGGACCCTCCTGGGGACGGGAGGCCTTGTAAGAGCGTATTCATCGGCGGTTAAGGAAGCTCTCAGGAATTGCTCTCTCATCAGAAAAGTATCCGGATCATTAATAACGATAGAATGTGATTATACGGAATTCGGCAAAGCCGAGCATATGTGCAGCCGGAAGGGATATCCGCTTACGGATATCACATATGAGGAAAATGTCCGGGCATCCGCTGTCGTTGAAGATGCCGGTGCATTTATAAGGGATATTACGGATGTGACTTCGGGACGGGCAAATATTTATGATCCTGTTCCCGTATTTTTTGCGGTCACAGACGGTAAGATAATGATCATGGACAGGTAACGTTTTGGCTTCCGGGAAAGGAGGAACGGGTATGGATGAGAAAATGACAATGGAAGAGATCCTGCAACTTGTTGATGAAAAGCAGTATACCCGTCTCCGACAGGAGCTGATCCAGTGGAATGAGGCGGATATAGCCGCGGCCCTCGAGGAGCTGCCCCATGAAGAACAGATAAAGGTCTTCAGAATACTTCCCAAGAGTATCGCTGCGGACGTTTTTGCCTTTCTGCCCGTTGAACTTGAGCAGGAGATAATCACAACACTTACCGACCGTGAGGCGGCGAACATCATCAACAATCTGATGGCCGATGATGCTGCCGACCTTATGGAGGAGATGCCTGCGGGACTTGTCAAAAAGCTTCTTGCCAATGCGGATCCTGAAGCCAGAAGGGATATCAACCATCTGCTGCGCTATCCGGAGGACTCCGCCGGAAGCCTGATGACTGTCGAGTTTGTCGACCTGAAGGAAAACCTTACGGTACAGGAATGTATCGACAGGATCAGAAGAGTCGGCGTTGACAAAGAGACCATAGATACGTGCTACGTCCTCGACCTCGGACGTCATCTTATCGGGACCGTATCTTTAAGGGATCTGCTTCTTAACCAGCCGGACGTGCATGTTGTTGAGTTCATGAACGAGAACGTCATCTCGACAAATACGATGACCGACCAGGAAGAAGTAGCGAAGATGTTCCAAAAATACGACCTTACGACGATGCCGGTCGTTGATAACGAAGGACGTCTTGTCGGTATCATCACCATCGATGACGTTGTCGATATCCTGCAGGAAGAGGTTACGGAGGATATCGAAAAGATGGCAGCTATCCTGCCTACCGATAAACCCTACATGAAGACGGGTACATTCGAGACATGGAAAAAGCGTATCCCGTGGCTGCTTCTTCTGATGATCAGTGCAACGGTTACCGGCAAGATCATAACGCATTACGAAAACGCCCTCGGTGCGTATGTCGTGCTTACAAGCTTTATCCCCATGCTGATGGACACCGGCGGAAATGCCGGAGGACAGGCAAGCGTTACGATCATCCGTGGACTGTCGCTTGAAGAGATCGAGTGGTCTGATATCTTCCGGGTCATATGGAAGGAGATAAGAGTGGCTGTCGTGTGCGGTATCACGCTTGCGGTAGCTGGCTTTGCAAAGATAATGATGTTCGATGACGTTTCGGTCATCGTTGCGCTCGTTGTCTGTCTGACGCTCATCGTTACGGTGTTCTTTGCAAAGATTGTCGGATGCTCACTTCCGATGATAGCGCAGAAGATCGGATTCGATCCGGCGGTAATGGCATCGCCTTTTATCACAACGATAGTGGATGCGCTGTCGCTGCTGATATATTTCCAGTTTGCAACGAGGATACTCGGTATATAATGTTTGGATAAACGGCCGAACGATCAATTGAGAGACAGGAATACAATCATGATCAAAAAAAGAGAAGACATCAGAAACATAGCGATCATCGCACACGTAGACCACGGCAAGACGACCCTTGTCGATGAACTGTTAAAGCAGAGCGGAGTGTTCCGCGAAAACCAGGAAGTCGCGGAACGCGTGATGGACTCAAACGACATTGAAAGAGAA
>CACYMJ010000017.1 GCA_902775485.1 uncultured Lachnospiraceae bacterium | reverse complement strand
ATTTTCAAGGTGCATGCTTAAAAAGCGCAAAAAAACAAGCGCTCATTCAAGCGGCCATATCAATATAACACCGCATTATTGCCTTGTCAACGGATTTTTGATAAAAATTTATTACTAAAAAATGCCCTGAAACAAAGCGTTTCAGGACATTTTGATCAGCGTCGTCATTCGACCCAATATGTAGTATCCGTATTATCTACTGACCACAATTTATCAGTCTTTTCTTACAAACGACTCGGCGATTATTCTTATAAGTGCAAACAGAACACCCGAGACTGCCCATATGATCCAGGTGCGATCCCATCTGCCGGTCAGAAAGCTTATCGCAAGATATATAACCACGATCAGCATCCAGTAGGCGCTGACAAGCGGTTCCAGCTTTGCGTTTGTTTTTTTCTTCTCCTTTGAATAATCACCGTCCTGAAGGAGCACATGATATGAACTGTTCACTCCGCACACCGAAACAAACAGATATACTGCTGTTCCGACCAGAAGAAGGAGAAGGCATACCATTGAAGTTATTACAAACGATGACATCTCAAGTACCGAACAGATTATCAGAGGCAGCGCTCCGAGGACACACATCAGTACACCTGTCGTAAGCGCCCTTGTATTAAGACTCTCATTTTCCGAAAGACGCTCCTTTACCATACCGTCAACACCGTATTCCGTTTCAAAATTTAACTTTTCAAGAAAATCAAATTTTGCAAGCTTTCCGCTTCTTGTTATGAAGAGAAAAACCGCATATCCGATCTGAATGAACAGGCAGACCAGTCCTATGGCGACACATGCCTTCTGGGATATGTTACACAAGCCTGATGCACTAAGCCCTGCCAGAAAGATAAGTATAACCGGGCTGGTTATGCACAGGAATACTCCGAGTCCGATCTTTGGAAGGATCTCTTTTCTTGTTGAAATATACTCCGTTGCCTCCTCAAGAGATACTCTGCGAAGTGCGGGTTCATCGAAATCATACCTTCCCTCGGAAACTGCTTCCCTGTTGTCCGGCTCCAATTCATCCTTTAATAAGTAGTCCGTACTCACGCCGAACACTTCCGCCATCTTCAATATCTTCTGGAGATCGGGAACGCTCTGCGCACCCTCCCACTTTGATACCGACTGACGGGAGACATCAAGCATCTCTGCCAGATCTTCCTGTGACCATCCGTTCTTTTTTCTTTCGTTGATTATCTTATCCGCTAATATCATTTTCAATCCTTTCCGAAGCCATCTTCAACTTCAAACCACTTAATGAGTTGTGTTGTGTTCGAACGATCTGAAGATAACTCTTTTAGCGGTTGCATTCCATCAAGACGGCTTTTAAATCTGTCAACCGATGGTTGCAATCTCGCAAAAATGCGTTTATGCGGCTTTACAATTCCACAAAGAACGGTGTAAGGAGTATGATTATCATAAATATGGGACAGACAAATCTGGTCATTATCTCATACAGACCTTTTGCCTTAAACTCTTCCCCATTCAATGTTGTTTCTTCTTCAATATACTTCGGCTTAACAATATATCCTATAAGAATACATGTCAGCAGTGCCACTATCGGCATCATGATATTGTTTGAGATAAAATCAAAGAAATCCAGTATCTGGAATCCGAATATCGTAAACGAACTCCAGCTGCTATATCCCAGAACGGACATCATTCCCATTATAACGACTATGATCAGGCATACTGCTGTAGAACCGGCCCTCTTTAAGTTAAACTTTTCCGTTATTATCGAAACCATGGTTTCCAGAAGCGATACCGAAGATGTCAGTGCCGCAAAAGCCACAAGGACAAAAAATGCCGTACCGACTATCGTGCCACCCTTCATTGAATCAAAAACCTTCGGCAGCGTTACAAACATAAGACCGGGACCGGCGTTGAGCATACCGGCATCTCCGCCGCTGAATATGAATACCGAGGGAACAATGATAAGTCCTGCTATTATGGCGATCGATGTGTCGAAAAAGCTTATCTGCCTCGTAGAAGCTTCAATGGAATCCTGCTTTCTCATATATGATCCGTATGTGACCATGATACCCATTGCCAGAGACATCGAATAGAACAGCTGACCCATTGCAGCAACAATCGTCTTAAGAAGCTTTGCTACGGTAAATCCTTCAAAGTTCGGCAGCAGATAATACTTAAGTCCCATTCCCGCACCCGGAAGAGTCAGCGTATATATAGCAATACCTATTGAAAGAATGACCAGCAGTGGCATGAGGATCTTACTCATACCCTCAATACCCTTCTCCACACCGAATATGACTATGACAGCCGTAAGCGCTGCAAAGATTATGAAAAACACGGAAGGCTGACCCGCTCCCGAGATAAAACCTCCGAAGAAATCATCGCTCGTGGCGGCAGCCGCATTTCCGGAAATAAACGTAACAAGATACTTAAGTACCCAACCGCCGATCACGCAATAATAAGGTGTAATGATAAACGGAACCAGTGCAGCTACCGGTCCTAAAAAACCGAATCTGTTATCGGCATGCTTATATGCTCCTATGACACTTTTTCCGGTTTTTCTTCCGAGGGAAATCTCGGTGACCATAAGCGAAAACCCGAATGATACCACAAGAATGATATATATCAGCAGAAATATCCCTCCGCCGTACTTAGCAGCCAGATACGGAAATCTCCATATATTTCCGAGACCGACCGCGGAGCCCGCTGCCGCCAGAATAAATCCCAATTTACTGCCAAATCCATCTTTCTTTTCTTCCATTACAATTACCTTTCCGGCTGCCAGCTCAGCCTGTGTAGTTTTCCTTTATCTTCAAGTCCGCAAAAATCATTCTGCCGAAGTGCTTCGTACAATACGATTGCTGCGGCATTCGAAAGATTAAGCGATCTTTCTTCCTTTACCATGGGGATACGGATACAGTGATCTCTGTTTTTTACGAGTATTTCCTCCGGGATACCTGCGGTTTCCTTTCCGAACATCAGATAATCATCAGGTCCGAAAACAGCATCGGTATATGACCTTTCGGCTTTTGTCGTCAGATACCATATGTTCGCCTCCGGATGAGTTGAGATGAAACTGTCGTAATCATCGTAAAGCGTCACATCCAGTTTACTCCAATAGTCAAGTCCGGCGCGTCTTAACGTTTTTTCGCTGATCTCAAATCCCAGGGGTTTTATCAGATGAAGCGATGAACCTGTGACAACACAGGTTCTTCCGATGTTTCCGGTATTAGCCGGTATCTCCGGCTCATGAAGCACAATATTCATACGATCACAGTGCCTCGATCATCTCTTTTCTTATCGGAGCATAATGCTCATCAACAAGACCGAAATCTTTGTTCTTATAGTTCCACAGAGCTCTTCCTATCCCGAACTTTTTAAAGCTTGCATTGATGTCGCGAAGCCATGCCAGGGTATCGGGAAGCGGGGCCTGATCTATTACGCCGTATTCTCCGCAATAAAGCGGAACACCCTTTTCCTCGGCGTAGTCACATGCCTGCCTGAACATCTTGTCAAAAAGCGGACCTCCGTCATCAAGGCATTCATTGAACACCGCACCCATATGATCGGGAGAGAATTCCTCGCTCTTTTTCCTCATCGTTTCAATATCCGCGGGATAGAACATATCATAATCCTTCGTCATGCCGGGAACCCAGTATGCCTTCTGATGGGTAAAGCAAAGCGGTTCATAGCAGTGGAAATTAAACACTGTCCTGTCATCCACGGGAACTTTTATTCCGGGAACCGCAAAGACATTGTTGTAATGTACTCCGCCTACTATGATATATATATCGGGCACTATGGCGCGGATCCTCTTTATCGCATTTGCCGCGATCTCGTTCCACTTGGATTCATAGTCCGCGTTCACGACTTCATTGAGCAGTTCAAACGCAAGCATATCCTTGTACTTTCCGAACCTCTGCGCGAACATTTCCCATGTTTCGTAGAAAACATTCTGCAGCATCTCATCCTCAAAAAACAGGTCGGCATTTTCAACTGCCTCGGAATCGAACATATATCCCTTTGCCTTATGAAGATCAAGTATCATGTTAAGTCCGCAGTCCCTGCACCATCCGATACAATCCTCAATGTGGGACATTCCCTCTTCATTGACAACATCCTCTCCTGATACTTCCTTCATGAACACATCATAATCAACCGGAACTCTTACATGATCCAGGCCAAATGAAGCGATATCCTCTATGTCCTTTTTGGTAATAAAACCGTCAAAGTGTGCTTTGTCATATGAAACACACTGCGACAGCCACCCTCCGAGATTTACTCCCTTCTGGTATCCTTCAAATACTCGCATCTTCCATCCTCCCAGATCTTCAGTTGTCAGCATTTATATATCTTTGAACGTTATCGTACGTAATAATACTATACGGTGTAAAAACATATTTATCAAATGTAAATTCAATACTCTTCGGAAAAGGTCTGTCGGTTCCGAGCGAATATGCCATCTCCATTATCGTCTCTCCCTGGCCTCTGGCATCATTAAAAACACTGCCGTCAAGTTTCATTGTTCTGATCGCTTCAAGTGCATCCTGTGTTCCGTTTATGCCGACCACGAAAGGATCAAGCGGATAATCGCACTCCTCCAGTGCATCCATCGCACCAAGTGCCATATCGTCATTGTTCGCAATGACCATTTCTATCTGGAAGGGATATCTGTCTGCAAGTTCCCTCATTTTTGCCCTTGCCTGATCCCTGTCCCAGTTGGCATATTCATCTCCCAGTTTTTCCAGTGAAAAACCTTTGTTAACTATCGACGATGTGCACACGTTCGTACGCACGAGAGTATCCTGGTGTCCGGCTTCTCCTTCAAGCATGACGTACTGGATCGTACCGTTTCCGTTTACATCTATCTTCGAAAAAGTCTCCGGATCTGAAAGCGCATCCGTGATTATCTTCGCCTGAAGTTCACCCGACTGTCTTGCTATTGCTCCGACATAATACAGCTTATCCCATCTGGACAGATCTTCCTCAACAGGTTCGCGGTTAAAAAAGATTACCGGTGTTCCGGCCGCCATTGCTCTGTCTATTATGACCGTCGCATCAGTACGATCCACCAGATTGACGCACAATACATCATATTTTTCGGTAATGAATTTTCTGGCCTGCTCGTTCTGGGTGATCTGACTCTTCTTTGCGCCGACTATATCAAGAGTTATCCTGATACCGTCCTCTTTCTCTTTCTGCCGGCTCCATCTGGTCATGTATTTTGTCATCGAATTGATGAACGTATCATATTCATCATATGTCAGCACCGCTATCTTTACTTCTTTTGCGGGAGCTGTATTTTGTGATGAGCATCCTGCAATAAGGAATGCTGCGACAGCGGTAACGGCCATAAGTCTAATCAACGAACGGGAATAATAATGTCTGATTTTCTTCATCATACATATTCTCCTTTCTGACCGTTCTGTACTCTATCTTTTTGCGCGAATACTTCCTCGATGCGTATGAGCTGTCAAGCGCGTACATCGCAGACAGATAACCCATACTGAACTCATCGGGATAGACAAGCGCTTTTATCTCTTTATTGTACAGATTGTAGACGGCCTTGTTGGACGTTGAGATCGAATAGACCTTGCTCGTCTTGTTGAGGTTCGTAAGTGCATCCAGTACAGCATCCGTTGTTGAATTGTCAAAAGCGACTATAACATCCGTAGCTTCCGACACGATCGCTCTTTGGATGAACATTCTCGTATTGGAGTTGGTCTTATATTCATTTCGCGACCAGTTTATGATCTTTCCGACTTTGCCTTCTATCGCATCCCTCAGGCCCTTTTCCCTTAGGGAAACGCTGTCCCTTTCGGTATTCTCCGATATTATCGCGACCGTGACTATATCACTTTCGCTTTCGACTATCTCTTCTCCGAGTGCGCGACCCATTGCATAATCATCTGTTGCTATGGACTTATCTCCCAGAGACATATCCTCCATACTCTCGATATACACTACGGGTATCCGAAGTCTCTTCTGGTCGATGAACTCCTTTATCTCTTTACTGTTGCAAGGCGCGATCATAAGTGCATCCGCACCGTCTTCTATCTCTCTTTCTATGATCTCTTTCTGCTCCTGTGCATCGTTTTCCGAAAGCATTGTGAACAGACTGAGCTGGGCACCTCTTTCCTCACATACAAGAAGTGCGCCGTCACGCATATTTTCCCAGCGCTCCGCGTCATCTCCGTATACTATCATCGAAACATGCTTTGGCTCTTTTTCATCTACCGTCTCGAAATTGATCTGATAAATGTACGTCAGCAAAAACGCTATCAGCAGGATCACCACGAACAGGAGGCTTTTGTTTTCACGAATTCTTTTCATCGGCCTCCCTCCTCTTTCTGATATTCTTCAAGAGGGATCTTCGGAAGATGTATCGTAACAGTTGTCCCTTCATCAAGAACACTGTCGATCATCAGTCCGTAATCTCCCTTGAAATAGATCTGTATCCTCTGATTGACATTCCACAATCCTATCCCGGATCCCTTTCCGCGGCTTCTTGCCTTATCCGTAAGAAGCGTGGCAAGTGTCTCTTCCGGTATTCCCATACCGTTATCTGAAACGGAAATGTATATATCTCCGTCCTTTTCATATCCGCGAACCTTTATCTCTCCCTCGCCGTCCATATGCTCGACTCCGTAATAGATGGCATTTTCAAGTAGAGGCTGTACTATCAGTTTAATGGTTGCACAGTCTTCGATCGCCGGATCCACATCAATGCTCGCCGTGAACTTATTCTTGTATCTGACCATCTGAATGTTAAGGTAGTTCCTTGCGTGCACGATCTCGTCATGAATGCTGATTATGTTATTGCCTTTGCTCAGAGATATTCTGAACAGCTGGGCCAGAGCGGTCACCATTGAGATAGCATCCCTGTACCTCTCACCCTCGATCATCCATACAACGGAATCAAGCGTGTTATACAGAAAATGGGGATTGATCTGACTCTGAAGAGCATCAAGCTCGCTCTTTCGCTTTGCCTTCTGCTCCCTGACCATTTCATCCGTAAGCTTCTTCATCTGCCGTATCATCGATTTGATCGTTCGGCCAAGATGCCTGATCTCATGGGATCCTCCGATAAAGATATCATCCTCGTTCATAACATCTTCATTGGAAACACCTTCCTCAAGGTCCGCAATGGATTCCTCAAGTTTTCGTATCGGATCGGTAACGACATAGGAAATGATATAGTTTCCGAAAACTATCAGTATCAGGACTATGATCGCCACCATAAACAGATAGTTACGCATATTTCCCATGTCGATCGCAAGCTCGCTCGTGGGAATGACGCTTATGATCTTCCATCCCGTGTAACCTACCGTTTTAACGACAACGTCTCTTTCCTGGCCGTCAAATCTTTCTGAAAAAGCGCCGTCCTGATGTTTCGCATGAACCAGATTGTTTTCTTTTACAAGATCTGCATATATGGCCTTCTGCATCGGATGATAGATGATGTTACCGTCCGAATCGCACAGGTAAACAAATCCCACGCCTCCGTCGTTGACCGTTTCAAACATCTGCTCGATCCCGCTGTAATTCATATCAACGAGCAGAACACCGTTTCTGACATTTCCGAGATATGTAAGCTCGACACTTCTTGAAAGCGATACTACCCAGAAATATCTGTAGTTACTGTTATCAAAAATATTCTGAACGTGCGGCGTGGAGAAATGGATATTCTCTATCTCGTCAACAGCCTTCTGGAACCATTCCTGTTTTTTCAGATCAACGCCGGCCTTCCTCGCCGACACGGGAGATGCCGCAACTATCGCCCCGTCCTCCGTGGCACACACGATACCCGTCAGGTTATCCTTGTTGGCCTCATACAGAAGGTTCATCTCTTTGTTGATACGCTCATTGGTCAGGTTTCTGTTTTTGATCACGCTGTAATACATCGTATCAGAGATCCCCATCATGCTCCTGATATAGGAGTTGAGATTCCAGCCCACCTGATCGACGATCTGCTCGTTTTCCTTGATCGTGTTTTCTCTGATCGTATTTATGGAATGGGAATAAAAGGCAATGGCAAGAGTTGCGATACTGATGATGGATATCGCCGTATATGAAAGTGAGATAGTCCATTGAAGACTTCTTTTTTTGTATCCCTCTTTTATGAAATTAACGGGTTTTGAAAAAATCTCCAGCAAATCCTTCTCCGTGTGAAAATCCTACTGTCTGTATTTTGAAGGTGATATCCCAAAATGCTTTTTGAATACATAACTGAAATAGTTCGGCTCTTCATATCCGACAAGTCCCGCGATAATATAGCTCTTCTCATCGGTAGTATCAAGAAGCCTCTGCGCCTCGTTCATGCGCACATCCGTAAGATAGGTAACGAAACTGACTCCGGTCTCTTTTTTGAACACGGATGAAAAATAGGACGTTCCCACTCCGAGATGCGAACAGATGTCATCAACCGAAAGTTTGCTTTCATTATAATGATCCGCTATATACTGTTTTGCTTCCTCAGCCAGTTTTCTTGTGGCGTCAAATCTCGTATTGCTTATCTGCTCCCATATATTTCCGGTCAGTTCGATCAGCCTGTCGCCGAATTCATCAAGAGATGCAAAACCTTCCATCTCCTCGTTGGTATTGATGTTGGACAGCCCGCTGTCCGCGATATTGATGTTGTGTCCTCTCATGAGCCTTAGCAGTTCCACAACGAATTCTGCATAGAAGATCTGAAGCTGTGCAGGTCCGAAATCCGATTTTTTCAGTTTTTCGATGAAAACCCTGATCTCAGATTCAAGGCTCTCCCTTGTTCCGACTTTGATCTGCCTGATTATATGGCGGATCTGCTTTTCACTGATATAGTCCTCAATGTGCGTCGTAGGATCCACGTCATTGATACAGATCGCCTGGTTCTCGCCGACAAATATCCTGTGATGGAATGCATCCTTTGCTTCAAGAAACGACGTATGAATGCTCTCGGCGTTACCGTATACACGCCCGATCCCGGCACAAACATTGGCCTCAAGTGATCTGTGCGCGATCCTGCATATCCTGTCCATCTCTTCAACGAAAACACTGTACTGTCCTGTGCCGGACAGACGTGCCAGAACACAGACCGTATCAAGATAAACCAGCGCTTCGACGGGAAGAACGCCTTTAAACCGTTCAACAACGATCTGTTTCAGAGACACCGCCATTAGATTTTTATCAAGCTTTTCCTTTTCATTCTGCGGTGCGGTAATACGAAATGCCCCGGCACAATAGAATGCCGATTCTATCCTCAGATCAAAATCCTTCTGATATCTTTCAAGATCGAACTGAAGCTCCCTGCCTTCAAGCAATCCTATGATCAGCTGTTCCTTCATCATGGGGCGGCTGTCCTCATAGTATTTCGACAGCTGTTCCACATTTCGCCGCTGCTTGATCTGCTCATCCAGTCTGTCCTTTATCCTGGCAAATACCTTGCGCAGCTCCTCGGCATCAACCGGCTTTAATATATACTCCTCGGACTCAAGCCTGATCGCTTCCTTGGCATATTCAAAATCATCATACCCGGAAAAGATCACGCTTCGAAGATCCGGAAATCTTTCCTTGAGTTTTCGCAGAAGCGTCAGTCCGTCCATAAACGGCATCTGTATATCGGTCATTACAACATCGGGCTCGCACGTCTCCGCAAGTTCAAGAGCCTCTTCACCGTTTTCGGCTGTTCCGGCAACGGTAAATCCGATCTCTTCCCAATTGATCCTTTTCCTTATGGCTTCCCTTACTTCCTCCTCGTCATCGACAAGGATCACTTTATACAGATCCATCTCTGTTCCTCACTATCACGGTAAATGGTATACACTTTATGATTTTAACATCGTGCGCCCGATTAAACAACAAGACTGCGGAACAATACATTCCGCAGTCATTGTAGATAATCTTTGACAAAATCGTCTTTTTGATATGCTTATCAGCTTTTCTTTCTCTTTGAAAGAACGTCAAGTGTAACAGCCAGAAGAAGTACCATACCTTTGAAGATCTTCTGAACATCGGTTGTGAATCCCATAAGTGACATACCGTTATTCAGGATACCCATGATGAAAGCACCTACGACCGCTCCTACGATGGATCCGGCACCGCCGGCAACCGCTGCGCCACCGATGTAACATGATGCGATGGCATCCATTTCGAAACCGTCACCGGCCTTGGGTGTAGCAGATCCGTTTCTTGCTGCGAGCACGATACCTGCTATTGATGAAAGGAATCCCATGTTAACGTATACCCAGAAGAAAACCTTGTTCGTATCGATACCGGAAAGGTTTGCTGCCTTTCTGTTACCGCCGAGCGCATATATCTGACGTCCTGCAACAGTCTTGCTTGTAATGAATCCGTATACGGCGATCAGTATTACCATGATCAGCAGTACGAAGGGAAGTCCGTTGTTCCTTGCAAGCTTGTAGAAGAAGAACCAGATGATGAACAGCATGATCACAAGCTTAAGAGCGATCTGCCATATAGGATTGACTGCAAAGTTGTATTTCTTCTTGGTTGCATAGCTTTTGAATTCCGAGAATATCAGCACGATCGATGCGATGATCGCAACTACTATACTGACGATATCCAGCGTACCGTCCATGAACGGTACCTTGATCGAGGGAAGGAATCCCGCACCGATGAAATTATAAGATTCATTGAAGGGGCCTTTTGTCTGTGCCTGAAGCAGTGTATATGTAAGACCTCTTCCCATAAGCATCGTCGCCAGTGTTACAACGAATGGCGGTATACTCAGATAAGCGATGAAGAATCCTGCAAACAGTCCGGTAAGAAGACCTACCGCAAGAGCCGCAAGAATGGCAACCCACATGTTCATCTTGTAGTCTATCATGATGATACCCGCAACCGAACCGGTTACCGCAACGACCGAACCTACTCCCAGATCGATGTTACCGGTCAGTACGCACAACAGCATACCTATCGCAAGAATGACAACGTAGCCGTTCTGCATGATAAGGTTGTTGATATTAACGGGTTTTGCGTTTGCTCCTTTTGTTGTGATCGCAAACAGAATAAATATACCTATCAGGATCAAAAACATTCCGTACTGTTTTAAATCCATATTAGCAATCTTTTTGTTCTTAGTTTCCATTTCCATCTCCCTTTCTCATATGAGCCATGATAAGCTGCATTATACGCTCCTGTGAAAACTCATCCTTGTTCAGTTCTCCCGCTATCTCTCCCTCGTTTATAACGTAGCATCTGTCGCACGTTCCGATTATCTCGGGCATTTCCGAAGAAATAACGATAATGGCTTTGCCTGACTTGGCGAGTTCATTGATTACACAATAGATCTCATACTTTGCACCTACGTCTATACCTCTTGTAGGCTCATCCATGATCAGGACATCCGGCTGTGTGAGCATCCATTTGGCTACAACGACCTTCTGCTGGTTACCGCCGGACAGAGATCCGACTACCTGATTGATGGAATTGGCTTTGACGTTTATCCGCTCTTTATATTCCTGCGCCGCAACTATCTCGTCATTGGCATTTATGACACCGTTCTTGGAGAAGAAGAACGGTCTTGCCGCGATCGTCATGTTTTCCTTTATATCACCGATAAGGTTAAGGCCGTATGTCTTTCTGTCTTCGGAAATATATGCCAGTTTGTTTGAAACGGCATCCTTTACCGTTTTAATATGTACTTCCTTACCGTTTATCAGGATAGTTCCCGATATCTTCTGACCGTAGCTTCTTCCGAACAGACTCATTGCAAGCTCCGTTCTGCCGGCACCCATAAGACCCGCGAGTCCGACAACTTCCCCGGCGCGAACCTTGATGTTGATGTCCTTGAGCATTTGACGGTGCTCATCGTCGGGATGGAAGACGTTCCAGTTCCTTACCTCGAAGATAACATCACCTATGTTTACACCTTCTCTGGCGGGATAACGGTTTGTCATCTCTCGACCTACCATTGCCTTTATGACACGGTCCTCGGAATAATCATCCACTCCCTTTACCAGCGTCTCAATGGTCTTACCGTCTCTGATGATCGTAACCGAATCGGAAACATATTCGATCTCATTTAATTTGTGTGAAATGATGATACATGTGATACCCTGCGATTTCAATTGAAGCATGATATCCAGGAGTTTTTTACTCTCTTCATCATTAAGAGCAGCCGTAGGCTCATCAAGTATCAGAAGCTCAACCTTCTTGGCCATGGCCTTGGCGATCTCAATAAGCTGCTGCTTGCCGACACCGAGAGTGTTGATAGGAACGTTGACATCCTCGTGCTCCAGTCCCACCTTTGCAAGCATTTCCTGGGCGCGGCTCCTGGTCAGTGTCCAGTCGATTATGCCCTTACTGCTTGTCTGCTCGTTGCCGATAAAAACGTTCTCCGCTACGGAAAGCAAAGGCGAAAGTGCCAACTCTTGATGAATTATAACGATGCCTTTGGCTTCTGAATCCCTAAGATTATGAAATTTGCAATGCTCACCTTTATATAATATGTCTCCCTCGTACGTTCCGAAAGGATATACGCCCGATAAGACATTCATCAGTGTAGATTTGCCGGCTCCGTTCTCACCGCATATAGCGTGGATCTCGCCCTTCTTAACCTTAAGATTAACATCATCAAGAGCCTTTACTCCGGAGAATTCCTTCGTAATATGATTCATTTCCAAGATGTAATCCGACATCCTATCTACTCCTTCTAATAACCATTTGTAAAAACAGGGCGGCTTCAGCCGCCGCCCTGTTTATCTTAGTGAAAATAGTTGTTACTGATTATTCAGCCAACTGCTCCTCTGTGTAGTATCCGCCACCGATGATAACTTCTTTGTAGTTGTCCTTATCAACAGGAACGGGCTCGCAAAGGTATGAAGGAACTACGATCTTGCCGTTGTTGTACTGCTCTGTGTCGTTGATCTCGGGCTTAGCACCTTCGAGAACGGCCTGAACCATCGTAACGCACTTGGAAGCAAGAAGTCTTGTATCCTTGTAGATAGACATTGTCTGCTTACCGGAGATGATGTGCTTTGTAGCCATAAGCTCTGCATCCTGTCCTGTGATCATCGGCCAGTCAGCGTCTGTATAACCTGCACCTTCAAGAGCTGACATACATCCGTATGAAAGTCCGTCGTATGCGCATGCACAGATGTCAAGCTTGTCATCAGCGTAGTATCTTGTAAGGATGTCTTCACATCTCTTCATAGCTGTCTGCTGGTCCCAACGAAGTGTGTTGTTGGATTCGAAGTCGATCTGACCTGACTTACAAACGAGTGAACCGTCGTCAAGTAAAGGCTGGATCTGCTCCATAAGGCCTGCATAAAGCATATGAGCGTTGTTATCATCAGGTGAACCCATGAACAGCTCGATGGTCTTGGGATCGTCCTTTGTAGCGCCGCAGTGCTGAACGATGTATTCACCGATCTTTGTTCCAACACCCTTGTTATCGAATGTTGCATAGTAAGAAACAGCGTCTGTGTTCATAAGAAGACGGTCATAAGCGATAACGGGGATGCCTGCATCCTTTGCCTGCTGCTCAACGTTTACAAGAGCGTCTGAGTCGATAGCTGCGATAACAAGGCAGTTAGCGCCTGCTGCGATCATGTTCTCGATCTGGGAAACCTGAGCCTGAACATCATCCTCTGCATACTGAAGATCTACGGTGTATCCGAGTTCCTCAAGCTGAGCCTTCATGTTAGCGCCGTCATGCATCCATCTCTCTGATGACTGTGTGGGCATTGCAACTGCAACCTTCTTGCCGCCGCCTGATGATGATGCTCCACCTGCTGCGGGAGCTGCATCACCGCCTGCTGCGGGAGCTGCTGCTCCACAGGCTGTAAGTGCTACCATTGCAACTGCCATAATAGCTGCCAAAACTTTCTTTTTCATATTCATCCTCCTTAGATTTTATTGATCCCTGACTGCCAGGGATTTAAACCGGATGAATATAATCTAATACAAATCAATTTCGGATAAAATAAAAAATCCTGCACAGAATATATAAAAATATCCAGCAGGATTTTTTCGTATGTTCGATATAATGTTGTCTACCTTACGAGATCGAACAATATATTGTTATTAAAAAGATATGTCAGGAACCTGCTTGCCTTTACCTGGGCGAATATCCAGCTTCCCAGCGAATTTCCGAAGAACATCATCGCCGCTATGAAAAACAGCCATATTATTACCAATGAAAGCGTGATGCCGCCTGCCATGCCGAGAAGTCTGTTAAACGTTCGAAGTACCGGGATCTTTTCCAGTATCTTAATGGCTAAAATGATCACACACTCCGTAACAGCGAGTACTATGAACAGTCCGACAAATGTACCGGCCTTGATCGACAGTGCGGACAGATATCCGGCTATATACTCTTTAAAAAGCGAGACTGCAAGCTTTTCATATATATCACTTTTGTTGTTTGTCTTAAGCGAATCCGATATAAGCTGCGGAAATCCGAATGCATCTATCGCTTCATCTTCACCGGCATCCCCTGCAGCCGCGGTATCGGGCAGTTCGTTTTCATCCCTGTTCTCATATGCGGTGATGATATTTGTCTTCAGCTTATCGTAAAGAGTCGTATTGTTGATAAGAAAATCACTTACGTACGGGGATATCTTCGTAACGATAAAAAGCGCTGCGATAAGGCCTGCAAACCATACCGCAATGCGCAAAAATCCTTTCATATACCCTCTTACCGCTCCCACAAGGAGTACCAGCAATACCGCTATGAGAAGATAGTAGTTGCTCATGTTATTTCAGTTTAATCTCCTCCATACCGTCGGCTCCGACTATCAAATACCGGAATCCTGCCGCTTCCGGAATGACGGTTATTACCGACCTGTCAAACTTTCCGTCAAATTTCTTCAGGCCCGATGTATTATAGATCTGACACGCTTCACTGCTGTTTATTATAAGAAGATCTTTGTATAAAGAGATATTGGAATAATCCATGTCAAATTCCTGTGAGGTAACAAGATTTCCCTTATCGTCATACACCTCGGCAACATATTTTCCGTCCCCTTCATCGTTTTCAAAAACAAGGGCTATCATGTTGTTATTATGAAATACACTGAGAACTTCCTTATCTATATCTTTTTCAAATACGCTCTCGGGCTTGTCGGCACCCTTGAATATCGAAAATTTGTTATCGCCGACCGCAAAGCTCGTATCTGCATTTATAAAACTTACATATGATACTACCGTTCCCGAATAATTGTAGCCGCTGACAAGGTTATCAACCTCATTCTGTCCGACGGCTCCGAAGTTGTAATACGCAACGGAAGATGACAGAACACCGCTGTCAACAAACAGATATGAAACCGCCAGAAGGATACCGTCTTCGGAAATATCTATACATACGGGATATCCGCTTTTGGACATCGTGGTTCTGTCGCTGGCGATATTCGTTCCGTTAACATCGTACAGTTTTACCCATGTAACCTCGTTATCCTCAAGCACTACAGCTACACTTCCGCTTGCGGAAACACAAAAACGTTTGAGAGGTGTAGATGTATCTATCGTCCCCTGCAGTCCGGAACTGTTGTATATATATATGGTCGTTCCCATGTAGTCGCCGATAGCAACATAATCACCGCAAACATCCACAATAGGATTCTGCATCTCAAACGTCTCGTTCCAGAGCATGTCATTAGCTATATTGAAAACAGAGGCTCCGTCCTGACTGTACTTTAAAACGTTATCCCCGAACTTGAGAAATCTGGCATTTGATGCCTCCGCATAAGAAATGCTGCGGATCACGTCATAGTCGGTATATACCATCTTGCGGTAATTGTAATATGCGCTCACTATAAGCGCCGTAACTATCGCGATACCGATTATGATACGATAAAGAATGGCCCTTCTGTGACGACGTATCTTCTGTTCAAAATCCTTCTGGGTATTCTCGTATTTTTCCTTTAGTGTTTCGTTTATCTCAGCCATAATACGCTTTAACGGGATTTGCCTTTGATTCGATGCCGGCAAGCACTCCAAGCTGCACGGCTCCCATGATACCCTGATCATCAGAAAGCGATGCAGGAACAACATATTCATCCATATCGTCAAGTTCCTTTGTATGGATATAACCTGCAAGTTTTTCCGAAAGTTTTTTCCTGATCATCGGAAACAGCTGCAGCTGATGCATCACTCCTCCGCCGAGTATTATCTTGCGTGGCGAAATCGTCAGCACCATAGCCATCAGTCCCTGTGCTATGTAATCCGCTTCCATCTCCCACACTTCGCATCTGTCGGAAAGATCAGCGGCCTTCTTTCCCCATCTTCCCTCGATCGCAGGACCTGATGCGAGACTTTCAAAGCATGTCGGGTGGAAGGGACACTTTCCGGAATAATCGTCTCCGGGAAGCTTTGATACAAGTATATGTCCGAACTCGGGGTGGCCCATTCCGTGAACAAGCTGTCCGTTGACCGCCATTCCTGCGCCGATTCCGGTCCCGACCGTGACATATCCGACATTATCAAGATCCTTGGCACATCCGAAAGTCATCTCACCCAGACACGAACCGTTAACATCGGAATCGATCTTGATCGGAACATGCAAAGCCTCTTCCAGAACCTTCTTGATCGGATAATGCTGCCAGGGAAGCTTGGGTGAATCAAGGATCGTACCGTAAGTCTCAGAATCCGGATCCACATCTACCGGACCGAACGACCCGATACCCAGTGCACTTATATCCTTTCCCTTGAAATAGTCTATTATCTTGGGAATTGATTCATCGGGAGTCGCTGTAGGAAACGATATCTGATCGATGATCGTTCCATCGGCATATCCGAGAGCACATACCATTTTTGTTCCGCCGGCCTCCAGTCCTCCGTACAGTTCGGGAAGTCTTGTGACCATTATCGACAATCTTCCGAAGATCGAAAAATCTCCGTATCCGCCCGATACGATAAATGATTCTCCGGCTTTGATCTTTCGGCCGTCAATACCGCCTTCTCCGTCAAGAACGGATATGATCATGAAAGAATCTCTTTTTTCAAAATCCCTGACGCCCGATATGTCATATCTGTCAACATCATAATATCTGCAAGATACAAGTTTTCCGGGAACCTTGTTGGTGTAACAGTCTGCATCCTTATGGGGGATCATCATGACGTCCAGACTCTTGTCAACATGCAGCTGCCTTGCCACACCGTCCCTGACACGGTTGTAATCATACAGTCGGTATGTAACATCCGAGTTCTTCTGTATCTCCATTATCATGGTGTTCTGTTTTATCGCATGGACTGTACCGGGCGTTATCTGATAGAAATCTCCTTTTTTTACCGGGATCTCCCGCAGAAAATCGTCCCATCTGTTCTCGGCGATCATCTCTTCGGCCTCTTTACGGCTCTTTGCGTTATGACCGATTATGATCGATCCGTCCCTGTCACAGTCCATGACATACCAGCACTCCGTTTTTCCCGGTGCGCCGTTTTCATTCTCATTTGCATATTCATCGTCGGGATGGACCTGGATCGACAGGGGATCCCTGGCGTCAATGACCTTGACAATAAACGGGAATTCCCCTTCCGTTTCCACGCCGAATACTTCCTTATGATCGCGCCATACTTCAGACAGATGCATTCCGTCAAAAGTACCGCCCTTTACAAGGCAGTCACCGCTCTCGTGCGCACTTACGGTCCAGTATTCCTTTCCCCAGATGAGTTTCTTGACAACGGGTTCAAGAAAGATCAACTCTTTCATGTTTTCCGCTATCCTCCTGTCTGTATACATCAAAGGCGTCCCGCACGGACCGAAGCCTGTACAGGACGCGATTTTTAATCAATAAGATTATTTAACGAACTTTTTAACCTGATCATAAATACCTTCGGCATCGAGAAGATACTTATGAAGCAGCTGTGCCGCCGATCCGCTCTCGCCGAATACGTCCCTCATTCCGATCTTGAATACGGGAGTCGGGCACTTCTCGGAAAGAACATCGCATACCGCGCTTCCGAGTCCGCCGATAACCGAATGCTCTTCAGCCGTTACCACTTTTCCGGTCTTCTTGGCTGTCTTTAATATAAGTTCTTCATCAAGAGGTTTTATCGTATGAATGTTGATGACCTCGGCATCTATTCCGTCCTTTGCGAGCATATCCGCTGCTTCCATTGATGCGGGAACCGTTATGCCCGTAGCTATGATGGAAACGTCCTTACCTTCGCGAAGAACAACGCCTTTGCCCATTTCAAACTTATATGTTTTCTCGTCATTGAATACGGGAACCGCCGAACGTCCGAATCTGAGGTATACGGGGCCGACATACTCATATGCTGCCTTTACCGCTGCTCTTGCCTCAACATCATCAGCGGGATTGATTATCACCATTCCCGGGATAGTGCGCATAAGTGCGATATCCTCATTACACTGATGTGATGCTCCGTCCTCACCGACGGACACACCTGCATGCGTTGCACCGATCTTGACGTTAAGGTGAGGATATCCGATGGAATTCCTGACCTGCTCAAATGCTCTTCCCGCAGAGAACATTGCGAACGAACTTGCAAAAGGAACCTTTCCCGTTGCCGCAAGTCCGGCAGCTATACATGTCATATTCGCTTCCGCGATACCGCAATTTATATGCTTTTCGGGATGTGCCTTCGCAAATACACCCGTCATCGTAGCTGCAGCAAGGTCAGCGGTCAAAACAACAAGGTCATCTTTTTCATTGCCCAGTTCCACAAGTGCATTACCGTAACTGGCTCTGGTAGCGATCTTTTCTACTTCTGACATAATGCTTCACCTACTTTCTCAAGATCATTCATGGCAACTTCATACTGCTCGTCATTGGGCGCTTTGCCATGCCATCCTGCCTGATTTTCCATAAATGAAACGCCCTTACCCTTTACGGACTTCATGATGATGGCCGTGGGCATTCCCTTTGTTTCACGTGCTTCCTTGAATGCTGCACGTATCTGATCAAAATCATGGGCATTGATATTGATCACATGAAAATTGAACGCTTCAAACTTCTTATCGATCGGATAGGGATTACATACATCCTCTATCTTACCGTCGATCTGCAGTCCGTTGTTATCTACTATGACAACAAAATTATCGAGCTTCTTGTGGCCGGCAAACATAGCTGCTTCCCAAACCTGTCCCTCTGCGATCTCTCCGTCTCCGAGAAGCGTATATACGCGATAACTGTCATTTGATAATTTGGCCGATAACGCCATACCTGCGGCAACCGATACTCCCTGACCGAGTGATCCGCTGGACATATCCACTCCGGGAGTGTGCTGCATGCAAGGATGCCCCTGGAGATGAGAACCGAGCTTACGAAGAGTCTTAAGCTCTTCCACCGGGAAATATCCTCTCTGTGCAAGTGTGGAATAAAGAGCGGGCGCGCAATGTCCCTTTGAAAGGACGAATCTGTCGCGATCTGCCTTTTCGGGATCCTTGGGATCGATGTTCATCTCCTCAAAATAAAGGAACGTCATCAGATCTGCACAGGACAGTGATCCGCCGGGATGTCCGGCCTTGGCTGAATGAACCGCTGTTACTATGCCTTTGCGGACTTCATTAGCCGTCTTTGCCAAATCCAAATTGTTCATAGCTTTTTCCTTTCTATATATATGTAATACTGAATTTTAACTGTCTAATAGAATATCATACTATCATTTTGTTTTCCATAAACTATCGTTTTCAACGGAATAAAAATACGAGTTGACGGGAAGAACCGTTTTGTTATGTATTTCAAACGCTTCCCAGATAACTCCGGCGCTCGCGGCAGGAACATGGTATTTCGCGATCAGTCCGTTACTGTCATATACATCAACGTAAGCGCAGCTGCCCGTCATATTGTACGACATCATATCCCCGGAGGTGATGCTTCCGAAGTCCGTAACATAGAATCTGTAGTCATCCGTTCCGGCATTTTCTATCGAAACCGTTTCCGCAGTTGTCAGTCCCAGACTGTCAACAGCCGAACGAAGGATTCGTCCCTGATTCGATGAAATGGCCATTGCCTTAAGATCGAGCGGAGCCGTTTCCCACGATACCACGGCACGGTACGTATCCTCTTCTACATCGGGGAGCGCAAATCCGATAGCAAACTGATGATCAAGGCGAACTATCACCGACAGGAAAAGAGTCTCATATCCTCCCTTTGAGATCTCGGCCGTGTAACTTCCCGCGGTCAGCGCAACGCTGGCTGTACCGTTATCATCAAGTGCTCCTGTCTGCATGACCTCTCCGGTACGGTTTCCGAGTCCTCTTCGTATCATCATTCCGGCTCCCGAAAGAGGCTTGTTGGGATCTATAGCATCCCTTACAACAAACTGTGTAGGATAGGTTACGGTATTGTTCACATACTGCATATATATGGGCTCGACGGCATATTTCCCAGATCCGTATCTTGCACCTATCCCATATACACCCACATCATTCAGCGTATCTTTGCTTGCCATAACACAAAACGTAGTATCATCGGTGCAGTCAATTGCGATCTTGTAAAAACCGTCACCGTCCGTTGCTGTTTCAGCAACCACACTGTCATCCGCTTCGGACCTGACGACTATCTTTGCATCCTCCATAGGCATGGAGAATTCATCCATGACATATCCGTACAAAAGTTCCGTCTCCTTAAGTGAAGGCGCGAGGTTGTATACGATATATGCACGGTTGATCATATCCTTTTCAAGATAATCATACTGCTGCTTCGTTCCGCTGCTGTAACTGTCAATGTTTGCGACCGAATACTCTGTTGCGTTTCCGTCGGTACAGTATATGTAACGGACAAGCGTATCGTTCCTGAAATAGTATCTGGACTCTACCTCGGCAGACGAAATATCGATCGGTTTGCCCGTATATGTCTTGTATTCCGCAACATAATTGATATTGCCGTTGTTGTAATAGTAGTCAAGGATATCAAGATTATCTCCGCAATCCATTATCTCCGTGATCTTTTCAACAGCTCCGTTATCCGGGTTGGTATATACCTTATATTCCGATGACCTGTTATCGGGGATCTTCGCAGATACTCTCCTGTACCCGAATGTGTTCACCGGTGCATTTGCCGGATCTTTCACATTCTCGATCCTTGAGAACACGTCATCTTTCCATTTAAGTTTCGGATCTCTCTTCCCGGGTTTAAAGCGTATGACCGAATAGTCCACTTCACCTGTCTCGGGATCGCTGAGTTCATCGGGTGACACTTCATGATCTATCTGCGTATCTTCTGATACGTCCTCTTCCGGTTTTGGAACCGGTGTTGTCTCCGGTTCCGTTTGAACCTGCTCTTGTGTCTGATCCGCTACAATTGCGGTTTCCCGGTCATAATTTCGAAAGATCGCTTTGACGCCGACATATGAAGCTACCATAACCGCTATCAAAACGACTGAGTAGATCACCACTCCGATGATCGTGACCGAGAACCTGTCTCTGTTCTTTTTATCTTTTCTGTGTTGTCTTTCCCCGTTGTCTGTAAATTTCATTTAATGACACTTTCCGGTCCGTTCTTACCTGAACCTGTATATCGTGGTTGTTTTGTACTTCTGTCCCGCATCAAATACCGGATGGGCAAATGCAGGCTCGTTAGCGCTGTTCGGGAAGTACTGGGACTCAAGACAGAACCCCGTACGCTCACCATACATTACTCCTCCCTTACCCTGCTGGGTCGCGATCATGTTACCCGCATAAAACTGCACGCCGGGAAGATCGGTCAATACTTCCATAACTCTTCCGTCAGCCTTGGCGGTAGCGATCAGCTTAACTTCTCCAGTACAGTCATCAACAACATAGTTGTGATCATATCCCCGGACGAGCTTTAACTGCTCAAAATCTTCTCCGATATCCTGTCCGATCGTCTTCTCACTCGTAAAGTCCATGACCGTTCCCTTTACCGGCGCGATTTCTCCCGTAGGGATAGCTCCCGCTGCAACGGGGGTATAGTTTGAAGCCAAGATCGTAAGCTTTGTATTTTCGATCGACCCGCTGTCATGACCGGACAGATTGAAATAAGTGTGGTTCGTCATGTTGATCAGAGTCTTCTTATCGCATACTCCGTCGTAATCTATTCTGATCTCATTATCATCCGTAAGAGTATATGTCACGCTGATATCGAAATTTCCGGGGAAACCGTTTTCCATATCCGGTGAATGATACGAAAACTTTACGTTATCTTCTCCGCACCCGGCATCCCACAATACCTTGTGCATTCCCCTGTAAAAATCCGAATGAAGATTATTCTCATTATCATTAACGGCAAGGTTATATTTAACTCCGTCAATCATAAAACTTGCATTTGCGGTACGGTTTGCACATCTTCCGATCGTTGCGCCGAAAAAGCTTCCGTTTATCATATACTCTTCTCCGCTGTCAAAGCCGAGTATAATATCCTTCTTTTCGCCCTTGTCGTTTGGTACGATCAATTTTACAAGGCTTGCTCCGATGTTCGTGACGGATGCCTCCATACCGTTTTTGTTGCTGATGGTAAAAAGCTTTATATCTGTCCCAAACTGTGTTTTTCCAAACTGAGTGGTAGTAACTGACATGTTTTTCCCTCCTATGGTCTATAGTTCTACACGTGCATCCAATGCTCTTGATAATGTGATCTCATCTATGTATTCGAGCTCACCGCCGACGGGAACGCCGCTTGCTATTCTCGTCACCTTTATTCCGGTCGGTTTTATCAGCTTGCTGATATACATCGCAGTCGTCTCACCTTCTATGCTCGAATTGGTCGCGATGATGACCTCATCCACATCCGACTGGAGCCTCTTGATCAACTCCGCCAGTCTGATATCCGAAGGCCCTATTCCGAGACTCGGATTGATGGCACCGTGAAGGACATGATATACCCCTTCGTATTTATGGGTCTTCTCGTATGCCGTCATATCCCTCGGACTCTCAACGACCATTATCTGCTTCCGGTTTCTTGCGGGATTCGAGCATACCGGACACTTTTCCCTGTCTGTCAGTGTGAAACATTCACTGCAATACCTGATGTGCTCCTTGGCCTCTGTCATTGCTCCCGCAAGTTTTTCCACCTGCTCGGCCGGCATATTGATTATATGAAATGCCAATCGCTGGGCGGTCTTGTTACCGATCCCGGGCAGTACCGAAAGTTCCGATATCAGTCTGCCTATATAACCGCTGTACATATCCATCCCCTATACACTCCCTTAATCTGTAAAAGCGGAACTTTTCTGCGGATCAGAACAGTCCTCCCATTCCTCCGGTCATCCTGTTCATGTTCGAAGAACTCTCTTCATCGACCATCCTAAGTGCTTCATTAACGGCGGCTATAATAAGGTCCTCAAGCGTCTCGATATCATCCGGATCCACTGCTTCTTCGGACAGCTTAATGCTTGTGATCTCCCTCTTTCCGGTAACGGTCACTTCAACAGCGCCTCCGCCGGATTTAGCGGTAAATTCCTTTCCCTCAAGCTCCTTCTGGCTCTCCTCCATCTGACGCTGCATTTTCTGCGCCTGTTTCATCAGGTTTGCCATGTTACCGGGCATCGCTCCGCCCGGAAAACCACCTCTTTTAGCCATTTTGGTTCTCCTTTTCTAAAACTCTGAATCGTCAACGTCCACATCCATACCGAACATTGATGTGGGCGGATAAAACTCTCCCTTTTCCTTCACCTGTGTATCCGATGAGAGTTCGTACTCAACCTTTTTACCGACAGCCTCCTCGAAAGCTTTATCAAGACTCTCCCTGAATTCGGTGGTGTCACACAATCCGAGTACCGTATCGTCCTCAAACACTATAACTATCTTTCCGTCCACAGGCCTTACCGACGGTGCGGCCATTCGCAGACATGCCGTGTAATTCGTCGGTACCGATCTGATGACCTTCGGCCAGATGGCGTTTATGTTTTTCAGATCGTCTATAGTTGCCTTGGGGAGATTCCTTGCGGCAGCTTCGGCTTCGGATCTTATCTTTCTGTCCGAACTTCCCGGTTTGGGCTGTGATTCCCCGATACCCTTTTCATACGATTCCTTTGAAAGATTCCCGCTCTCTATAAGATCCTCTATAACCTTCAGTCTGTCATTTACGGAATCAAGATTCGTTTCCGTCTGCGGCTTACAGATCTTTATTACGGTTATCTCCGTAAGTATCCTCTTCTGTGTTGCATATCTGAGATTATTGGACAACTCCGAAAACAGTCTTATATAGCGGATCAGCTGCGCTTCCGGGATCGACTGTGCTTCCTGGCGCAGCAGCTTGAGATTATCCCCCGTTATATCAACTACTTCCGAGATATCTTCTGCGGTATTTGCCAAAAGGACATTTCTCATGTGCCATACAAAATCATTCACGAACTGATCGATGTCTCTGCCCTGTATCAGTACCTCATCGATCACGGCTATGCTGTCCGTCACGCTCCTGGCGCAAAGCGCACGCAAAAACCTGCTGAACACCGAAGTGTCCACCGCACCGAGAACATCCAGGGCTCTTTCGTATGTGATAGGCTTTCCGAGGAAAAAAGATGAACACTGGTCCATAAGAGACAGGGCGTCCCTCATTCCGCCTTCCGCCTTTGATGCGATGTACCTGATCGCTTTGTCCTCTATCTCAATGCCTTCGTTTTCGGCAACTTCCTTAAGCCTTCCTTCAAGAGTATCAACAGCGATGCGTTTAAAATCATATCTCTGGCATCTTGAAAGAATGGTTATCGGTATCCTGTGAGGCTCAGTTGTCGCAAATATGAATATCACATACGACGGCGGTTCTTCTATCGTTTTCAGAAGGGCGTTGAATGCATCCTTCGTGATCTGATGAGCCTCGTCTATGATATAGACCTTGTACCTGGCATTTGTCGGAGAATAAACAACGCTCTCCCTTATCTGCCTCATATCATCGATACCGTTATTGGAAGCGGCATCCATCTCAAGTACGTTAAGGCTCGTTCCGTCATTTATGCTGCGGCAGCTTTCACACTCTCCGCAGGGATTTCCGTTAACGGGGTGTTCACAGTTCACTGCTTTTGCAAACACTTTTGCGGCACTCGTTTTTCCGGTTCCCCTTGTTCCGCAGAACAGATAGGCATGTCCTATCCTGTTGGCCTCTATCTGATTTCGTAAAGTGGTAACGACTGCGTCCTGACCTTTGATCTCGTCAAAGGTAGTCGGCCGCCATTTCCTGTATAGTGCTACATATGACATATTGTTACCGATCAATCACCAAAACTAATACCGAGCATCTTGGCTTCCTGGATGATCGTTGATTTGGGATCGAGCATCTTCAGCTTGCCCGCAACATCCTCAAGCGGAACCTTGACGATCTCCCTGTTACGATATCCGACCATGAATCCGTATTCGCCTTCAAGGATAAGCTTTCCTGCCTCGGCACCCAGACGGCTTGCAAATACTCTGTCGTAAGGACAGGGGCTTCCGCCTCTTTGTGTATGACCGGGAACTGTTACGCGCACTTCCTGTCCGGTCCTCTCCTGTATCGCAGCCGCGATCTCATAGGAAACCGAAGGATGAGGCATCTTCTCAAGTTTCTTGGCGTACTCTTTTTTGGAAAGTTTTGCATCCTCCTTGCTGATAGCGCCTTCCGCAACGGCGATGATGGTAAATCTGCTGCCTCTTGCCTCACGCTGTCTGATGGCTTCCACAACCTTATCGATATCGTAAGGGATCTCGGGAATAAGAATGATATCCGCTCCTCCGGCCATTCCGGCGTTAAGAGTAAGATAACCTACTTTGTGTCCCATAACTTCCACGATGAATACACGGCTGTGTGATGCGGCCGTTGTATGTATGCAGTCTATGCAGTCAGTTGCGATATCAACCGCAGACTGAAATCCAAACGTCATATCCGTTCCGTACAGATCGTTGTCTATCGTCTTCGGAAGAGTGATAACGTTCAGTCCTTCTTCTCTTAAAAGGTTCGCTGTCTTATGGGTTCCGTTTCCACCGAGTATAACAAGACAGTCAAGGCGAAGCTTGTAGTAATTCTGTTTCATGGCCTCTACCTTATCAAGGCCGTTCTCATCCGGATCCTTGATCGTCTTGAACGGTGTCCTGCTGCTTCCGAGTATTGTTCCTCCGACGGTAAGTATGCCGGCAAAATCCCTTCCGGTAAGCATCTTGAAATCGCCGTAGATCAATCCTCTGTAACCGTTCAAAAATCCGTAGATCTCAACATCCTCATTACTGTTGAGCAGGGATTTTACGACACCTCTCATTGCGGCATTAAGTGCCTGACAGTCGCCACCGCTTGTAAGCATTCCGATTCTCTTCATAGTCCGATCCTTTCTGTTAAAAAATATACTTACTGATCATTTAGTCTCTTCGAGTATCACATCAACCATCTCTCCGACATTCTTTAACTTCACGATGGTCTTCATGTCAAAACTGATGTCGAATTCTTCTTCGACCGCATCGATGAGTGTTATATGCACAAGTGAATCCCATCCCTCCACATCAGCTGCCGTTGTTTCATCACTTACCGTGAGTTCTTCGTCATCAAAGACGTCCGCAAAAACGGCATTTAATCGCTTATAAACTTCCTCTCGTGACATTATTCACCCTCCTGTCTGATCCACTTTGATGTGTGAATTTTTATTTTCATATGTTCCCGTCAAATCAAATTCCCAGACCGTATTGCCCTGTTCATCTTCCGAAATCTTCTTAAATCCCATCAGATCATAGAATTCGCGGACCATATTGTTCTTTGCCGTAGGATAATAATATCCTATGATCTTTTTCAATCCTTCTTCCTTTGCACGGCATACAAGAGAATCCATCATCGCAAATTCCATGTCTCTTTTAAGGACACGGCAGCTCATGATCCACAGGTCCATATCAAGAACTTCACCGTTTTTATGTCCTATCACAACAGATACTACACCATTGTCTCCGAACTTGTCGATGAGTTTTCCGTACAGATCGATATACTCCTTCGAATCGGCAACTTCCTCGATATCCGCGCGCGAATAACGCTTTGTTGTCAGGTTGAACTGATTGCTCTTGTTTGTCAGCTGCGCGATCCTGTCAAGAAATACGGGTTCAAAAGACCGGATCACTCCCGTCATCTCCAGGGAATCCAGGTACTGTCCGTAATCATCAAATGTCGCCTGAAGCGCCGCCCTTTGCGCGTTGGCCTTATACATCTCGTTTCGTTTTGCGTCATCGGCGGACAGCTTGGTTACCTCAAAATAGCCGGCATGATCTATCGCTCGGATATAGTTTTCCACATTGTCTATCTCCGGAACGGCCGCCCCCGGTATCTGTGCCCTTATGATCTCGCGCTCCGCAGGATTGTCGTCTACGAACACAAAGCTTTCGGGCAGCAGATTAAGCTCGGCTGCCGTGTCGGCAAGATTCTTGCTCTTCGGGTCCCAGTTGGCCTTGATCACGACAAAATCATCCGCCGTAAGCGTGGCATCGGGATGATTAAGTCCTGCGACAGCATTCTCGTGATCGTTCTTGGAATCAACGGTCAGTATAACGCCTATATCCTTATGGCTTTTGATATAGCCCTGGAATTCGCTGTATGCCTGACCCATGCTCGTCTCCTGTCCAATGGCGAGATTCTCGGGTCCGTCATCACCGACGATCCCTCCCCAGAGAGTGTTATCAAGATCAAGCGTAAGAACCTTCTTGTTCTTGCCGTATAATGACTTGATAATACATGCAACGCTGTATGAAAGCGTCGGGATCGCTTCCATTGACAG
The DNA here is from genome assembly GCA_902775485.1 of uncultured Lachnospiraceae bacterium. GTDB lineage: Bacteria > Bacillota > Clostridia > Lachnospirales > Lachnospiraceae > UBA2868. The sequence continues at coordinate 13,081 of CACYMJ010000017.1, read as the reverse complement.
GGCGTATTTATACATATGCCAGTACAGCGGATCCGCCCATGCATCAAGTCCGTATGACGCTGACAGATATTGTATGTCTTCGATAAAGAAATCCTTGTGAGTGCATGCATGATCCGCAAAACGTTCATTCAGCGAATTGATGTATCTTACATGACCTGCGATATTGTAACAGTCCGAATTGCCAAGCAGCCTGTAAGGGGGAAAATCAAAATTGTTCTGTATGACCGGGCAATGATACGTATTTTCAATCTTTTCCCACAATGCCTTAAATCTGTTCATCTCGGCATCTAGCATGGCTCCGACCTCATCTTTTGTCATACCGACGGAAGGATAGGCCGTAATGTTTTTGTTTGTCGTGAATATATAGATCAGGTCCGGATCAAAATCCTTCAGTTCCGGATTGTCAAACATGACATCCTCAAAATACTGATTATATTCACTCTCATAAAACGAGCCCCTTATGCCGAAGTTCAGCAGGAACAGTTCGAGTATTGCAACGATATCGTGAGTCGTCGATCCGCCCAATACCGCTATTTTCTTATCTATATATTTGGTATCCGCCTCCAGAAACTGCCTTTTCAAGGTTTTTTTCTTCTTGATCAGATATCTGGCATCAAAAGGATATTCAAGTTCTTTCATGCTTTTTACTTTCCCCGTTCGTTATCTCGTTATCACGTATTTACAGATCGGATGTCCCTGTCCCGAAAACTTCTCTTCATATTCCGTCATTATGTTTCCTTCATTCATTGACGGATCGTTATGAAGGTCAAATGTTGAACATACTATCTTCCAGCCCGCTGCCGGTGCCTCCTCAAGAGCGAACTCAAACAGTTCCCGGTTATCGGTCTTGAATTCGATCGATCCCTCATCTGTCAGTATATTGGCAAATCTTTCCAAAAATCTTCGGGAAGGAAGCCGTCTCTTGGCGTGCCGGTCTTTCGGCCACGGATCCGAAAAGTTCAGGTATATCCCGGCAACCTCGCCCTTTGCGAATATATCCTCGATATCCTCCGCGTCCATCCTGATAAATCTGAGATTGGGAAGAGGATCGTTTTGCGTTTTTTCAATGGCTCTGATAAGTACACTTGAGTATTTTTCTATGCCGACGTAATTGATCTGCGGATTTCGGCGGGCAAGCTCGGTAATGAACTTTCCCTTTCCCATTCCGACTTCGATATATATCGGCAGGTCGTTGTCAAATACTTCCCGCGCCCAGCGCCCTTTGAATTCGCCCGGCTCATCGATCGCGAACGCGCAATTGGCAACGGCTTCTCTTGAACCCGGTACGTTTTTCAGTCTCATGTATCTTTACTCTTTATGCCTTCTCTCGGCTCTTGCCGCACGTAGTTTTTCCTGCTTCTCCCGGATCGCCGTTACTGCGTCTTCATCTATTATCTTCATCGTCTTTACGACAAAAATATTGCCGTCATCCGCTTTTTTCATTCTGACCTTGGCCTTTACATAGCCATGCTTTTTGCAGCTGCCGACGTAATAATAGTGTCTGCCGTTTACCGAAAACCACTTGATCACTTTTTTTGTCTGTCTGCCGCATACACAGCATTTTGTGGAAGAGACCATTTTATCTTCCATGGCCTTGACCTTGTCCGTAAATTCTCTTGAGATGTATTTGGAATATGTTTTAAACTTTACCTTGACCTCATCCCGTTTATCCTGCGGGAGCATGAACAGATCATAGGAAACGTAGCTTTCCACATCCATGTGGTTTTTGTGTATCTGCTCCAGAACCTTCGCTGTGTAATAGGCATCATTGTTGGCTCTGTGAAAAGGCTCGTCCTTTACTATGCCAAGCTCGTCGACCGCATATTCCAGTGCTCTTCTTGTTTTTCCGTCTTCATATGCCAGGCTGTAGAGTTTCTGAACATCCAAATACGGAAGAGGCTTGTTTGTAAGCTCTTCCATTCCGTAATAGCACATATTCCGCTGGAGTTCCGTGATATCAAGAGTTCCCCATATACAGAACTTATAGCTTCTGCCGCACCACTTGAGAAACCGCTCCATGACATCGGGAAAGTCCTTACCGTTGGCAAGGTCTTCCTTATCAAGCTGTATTATACGTGTGGTCATGAAATGCATGTGCGGATATATCTTCGGCTTGATAACCTCTTCAAACCTGTCGACTATCTGCATCCTGCGGTTCAGTTTAACGGCACCTATCTCAACTATTTCAAACGGAAGTCCTCCCTCGTGTCCGAGTCTTCCGTCTGCCTGATTCCACTCAAGGTCGAATACAATGTAATGCATACTCACTCCATATTACACAATCCATATAATTATACTAAATGAAGCTCTTTTTTACAATAAAACGAAAAACCATCCGGAATGCTCTCCGGATGGTCTGATGCATGTAAATCGGCCTCTCTGGTCACTTAAAATTTTGAAGATCCAGTATATATGACCCGTCGTCCGCATCCTTATATCCCATCTTCTTCATATATGGAACATGTCCATCGGACTTCTGCTTAAATATAAGAGATGTAAATCCCTCCGAAGCCAGGTACCTGTACAGAAATCTGCCCACGGAAGTATCCCTGTAAGCGGGAGTTGCATAATCAAGAAGCACTTCCAGACTGCCTGCATTGTCTTTTCCAAGGAACAAACATGCCGGCTGTGTTTCGCAGCATACGATATATGCCACGTCCGCGTTTATCTCCTTTGCCGGAAACTCCGGAAACCACACATGGATATCATCCATCATCCGGTCAAGCATATGGGAAAAAAAGGCATCATCGGGATCCGTTTTTACCGGATCGTATATTTTGGGTTGTTTAAAGATGCGTATCAGGTAATACACATTGATCCCTGCCAGACAGATATTCATAAGCGCCGTAGGATAAGACTGTATCAACAGGGCATATCCGGCAAATATGACACTTCCGATAAGATTAATGATCCTAAGACGTACAACGGACGTCATCAACATTGATACCAGAACCAGTGCGGATCCTATATAACCGATGATTTCAACAGACATACCTTATTTCCGATCCTTTCTTCGTTTAACGCCATAAGATGTCTTCTTTAATAATACTAAATCATATATAGCATTTTTCAAAGAAAATTTTGAAACCTCTTGTGTGGTATAATATGGGCGTTTAATTAAGACAAAAACAGTTATGAGGAATACCAAAATGGAATCAAAAACCGGTAAAATACTCGGAATAGGTGTGGGTATCGGTGACCCTGAAGATATAACACTCAAAGCCGTAAGGCTTATTAAAAGCTCGGATATCCTTATCTGTCCGAAAAAAGATCTGTCCAAATGCAGAGCATATCAGATCGCAAAACAGGTCATTCCCGAAATTGAGGAGATTGAAACACTCTCACTTGAGTTCGAAATGGTAAAGGATGAAAAAAAGCGCGATAATAATCATAAAGAAATATACAAAACCGTTAAGGAGCTCGTCCTGGAAGGAAAAACGGTCACTTTTCTTACGATCGGAGATCCTTCGATATACTCAACATATTCCTATATTGCAGCCCTTGCCGAAGAAGACGGGATCCAAACACAGGCCGTAAGCGGTATCTCATCTGTCACGGCCGTTGCTAACAGCCTTGGGATAACCTTATGTGATAAGGATGTACCGCTTCATGTCATTCCCGATATCGATCATATCGAAGATATCCTGGATCGCGAAGGAACAAAGGTGATCATGAAATGCGGAAGGGATATCAGCCGCATCAAAGATATCCTTCGGAAAAAAACCGGCATTTCGGTTTATGCAGTATCGGATTGCGGTATGCCGCAGGAGATGTGCTACAGAGGCATCGATGAGCTTCCCGGGGATGGCAGTTATATGCTGACAATTGTTGTAAAAGAAGATATTGAAAAATGATGCACAGATCAACCTTTATTTCTTCAAAATACTACTCAATGCTTGCCGGTGGAACATTGACCGCTTTGTTCGTAACTGCAGTACTTATGGCCGATACATTCATTGCCGGACTGGTACTCGGAGAGAGCGGCGTTGCCGGAGTTAATCTTGTAATGCCCATCTATTCCCTGGCCAGTTTCTTTGCATTACTGTTCTCTTTAGGCGCCCCTATCTTGTATTCTCATCAGATGGGGGCTTTTCAGAAGGAAGACGCTGATAAGACTTTCGGTACAGGTCTTCTGATCACGATAGTCATCGGTGTTGTTCTGTTACTGATGATCCTGCTTTTCGGAGATGCTTATCTTCGGTTTTATAACGCTACCCCGAAAATATATGAACTGGCCAAGGGGTATCTTAAGTGGATGAAATACGTAATAATGCTAAGCCCGGTTGATTCCCTGATTTCAGGTATGGTGTTTGCCGACGGAGATGAAGTTATCAGCACTCTGAACAATCTGATCTCAGGAATCTTCAATATCGTTTTATCTGTATTTCTGTGCCGCCTTATAGGTATTGAAGGACTGGGGCTGGCTTCTTTTCTGAGTATTATCCTGGCCTTTGGAATACAGTCTATCCACTTTGCTAAAAAGAGTAATTCACTCCGCCTGAATCTGCATTATTCCATTGAAACAGTCAAAAGCATAGTCAAATACAGCATCGTTGATGCCAGCGCCTATCTGTTTATCGCTGTCTTTACTTTTGGCTGTAACCGCCTGGTACTGCATTACTTCGGCCCGAACATGATATTTGCGGCTTCAATAGTCATTCTTGTAAGGGAGCTGCAGATCCTGTTTGACGGTATCGGGGAAGCCATAACCCCGCTCATAAGCCTTTATCTTGGCGAGGGAACCTATGGCGGTGTCCATGAAATATGGCATTACGCCAAAAAAACCTCTCGTATCGAGAGCGCACTGGTAACAGGTCTGATCCTGATATTCGCACCCTTTATGGTCAGGATCATCGGGGTAACAGACCCTCAGTCAATACAGCTCGCCTCAATGGAACTGCGATTACTTTCCCTGAGCATGGTATTCACAAGCCGTCTGTATCTGGACAGTTCCTACTACATAATCATAGACAAGATACCTTTGGGCGTGCTTGTCTGCGCCTTAAGAGACGTGGTCATATCCCTCCCGTTTGCAGTGATCGGTACATGGATCGGCGGCATAAACGGTATGGCCATCGGCCTGATGCTGGCCCAGCCGGTCAGCTATCTGATCTCTGTAGGTTATGTCCGTATACATTACGGAAAAGAGAATTATCCGCTGTTTATCGCAGACAAGGAAAACTCCAAACGTTCACTCTTTTATGAACTCAGTTTAAATCAGGAAGAGATCATCTTTGTAATGGATAATGTGGAAAACGACCTTAAGAAATACGGTTATACAGACAAAACCATACACAAGGTAATGCTGCTGGTTGAAGAGGCGCTTATGCTGATCCGCGAAAACAATCCCCAAAAGAACGTTCTCGCCGAATGCTCCATACTTATGGGAGATAAACTTACCCTTGTTATCAAGGACGATGGCATCATTTTTGATATGACAGACAGCGATATGATGCCGAGTTCCTTCAGGAGCTATATAATCTCAAGTATGGCAAATAATATATCTTCAAGAAAAAAACACTTCCTGGCTTTAAGTTACAACCGAAATGTGTTTGAAATAAAACAGGGATGACCATGGCACCGGAATATCAGGAAAAACCCATCAGAAAAATCTTCTATAAAGCTCTTCGTTTTATGCTGGTCGCAGACATAGTCCAATCCCTGCAGGAAGTTCTGCTGGATTACTATATATCAAAGCATCTTGGCAGCGACGGACTCGCGGCCTTTGGAATATCCTATCCTCTCATCACGGTGATAATGGCATTAATGGCCTGGGTTGTTGCCGGAATACAGGCCGTCTGCGCCAGAGATGTAAGTACCGGTGATCAAAGGTCCGCCCGAATACATTTATGTTCGGGTCTTACCTGGGGATTTTTAATTATGTCAGCATTCGCACTGGTATGCTGGGCATTCCACTATCCCCTGATCACAGTTCTGGGTGCTGCAGATGAATATGCTCATTTAAGAAGTCAAAGTACAGAAGCTCTCCTTACAGGTTCCCTGGCCGGTCCCTTCTTCTGTATACTCATGATCCTTCTGACCAATCTGATCTTTAATCAAAAGCGTAAAAATGCCCTGATCCTCGGTATTATATCCATAGCTGTCCAGATAATCACAACATCTGTTGTTTCGGACTCTTTTCCTACCATGGCCGGCATCTGGAGCGGTTATCTTCTCGGCCTTATAATCTCAGACTTTGTTATCCTGCTGTATCTGCGCATCAGTACAAAAAATACCGAATCCATGTTTTACGATATCCGTCCCATGACAAGATTTGAAGGTGTGAGGGATTCTCTGAAAACAGGTTTTCCGGAACTGCTTTGCTGGATTTACAGTGTCATAACATTTGCTTTGCGAAACAACCTTGTATTGCGCGTTGGCAGCAGAGATGCCCTTGCTGCAATAACGCTTCGCGATGGTGTGGAATATGGCGAATTGCTCCAAACAGTAGTTTTTTACGCGGTTCTAGTGACAATAGGCACCGCATACGGAAGCCGTGATGCCGGGAAATATCATGCCTATGTCAGTACTGTTGCCAAAAGTATTATCAGGATCGCCATATCCGGCGGTATTGTCCTGATGCTTACGGCATGGCCTATTCTGAAATTCTTTGTTAATGAAAGCGACGGCAGTGAGGTCTTTACTATTGCTCTGAAACTCATGTTCATATACGGCCTGCACTTTATCTTCTACCTGATGAACAATGCATTCAGCAGCCTGTATGAGACCGTGGGCCTTTTAAAATATGCCCACTTAAACTATCTGATGGAAGTATTGCTCTATTCCGTTCTTATGCTCTTTCTGGGAAACACTGTCGGCATAAACGGTATCTGGTTTGCGCAGCCCGTATCTGAAGTCCTGCTGTTGCTCTTTAACCTGGCTCTTGCGTGGAAAAACTGCGGGCACTTTCCAAGAAGCTTCTTAGACCTAAGCTTTGACAAAGCATTGCGTGGGAAAATGTGACTTTGTCAGTTATCTGTGTTAGAATTTTCAGTAACTTCAATCTTCAGACAAACAGCGGCCGGCTGAAACCTGAAAGGAAAAAACAATGAAACGGACAATTCCGATTTGGGTAACAATCGTTCTGATCCTCGCTGCGATAGCATGTATGGCGTTCGGCATCTATCGTCAAGAGGTAGATACGGTCCTGACGAAGGCCGTAAATATCTGTATGGAGTGTATCGGTCTTGGCTAGAAAACCGGGTGCGCTCAGAAAATGCGTACAGGCCGGATGGGGAATCCTTACGAACGCATATGTACAAGGATTTCTGCCCGGTGGTCCGTCCATTTACAAAGGCGACCTTAAAAAGATATGTGTTCCCGGCATGAACTGCTATTCCTGTCCGGGTGCCCTGGGCTCCTGTCCCATCGGCTCCATGCAGGCTGTTTTTGATGCCCGGCAGAGAAAATTTGCGTTTTATGTTGTCGGATACCTTGCTCTTATCGGACTATTAGTGGGACGGTTCGTCTGCGGATGGCTGTGCCTTTTCGGCCTTATCCAGGAACTGCTGTATAAAATCCCAACACCAAAGCTTAAGATACCCGATAAGATCGATAAACCCCTGCGTTACCTAAAATACGCCGTACTGTTTGTAATGGTATTTGCACTTCCGTTTTTCGTACGGTCAAAATTAGGTGTCGGCGAACCATTCTTCTGTAAGTACATCTGTCCTGTCGGTACACTCGAGGGCGGCATCCCGTTGGTACTTCTTAATGATGCGATGCGCGCGGGCTTGGGATGGCTGTTCAGATGGAAATTTCTGTTGCTGATCATTTGCATTCTGTCTTCGGTTTTCATCTACCGGCCTTTCTGTAAATACATCTGTCCGCTCGGTGCATTTTACGGTCTGTTCCAAAAAGTAAGCCTGGTTAAAATGCACGTGGATGAGAATGCATGCGTAAACTGCGGACTCTGTGCAAAAACCTGCAAGATGAACGTAAATCCCTGTAAGACTCCCAACAGCGCGGAGTGTATCCGGTGCAGGGAGTGTATAAACGCCTGTCCGAAAAATGCGCTTTCCATGGGGATAAGGGACAAAAAAATTCCGGGCGGCGTATTACCGGTTATAGGTACTGTACTTCTGGTGATGTGCCTGTGTTTTGCTTTTATAAGCTACGGCAAAAAGGACAATGACATAACCACCGGCAGCGATAGTACATATTACTGCGAAGGAGTGGGGTTCGGTTTTGATCTGCCGGAAAACATGAATTTTTCAAATGGTTTTGTTGATGTAACAGATCTCGGCGACTTGGATTATGACAGCGGTGTCATGGTGGGCTGGCCTGTATATTACGACATACCAAGGGACGAATATGCCGCTTCGATCGAGCAGGGATCCGTTCAGCTTCATGCCGGACACTCTTTTACGATCGTATGCGTAAAGGATGTCGGTTCCGAAGAGGCCGCAAAGGAAAAAATGCTCGCCACATTGGAAAAGATGTATGGCACGATTTCCGAGGAGGACAGACAGTCCGTCCTTATACTTAAGATGATCCATCAGGAAAACGGTTATGTCTGGATGACAAAAGATGACCCCAGGTCAGACGATATCAGAAAAGAAAGCATGGAAGAATACAATGCATTCTATGATGCCTCCGATGAGATCATCAGCAGTCTGAAATATTATACTCCCAAGGTCTGGACCGGCACGGAAGAAGGTACTGATCTTTCTTTTGAAACCATAGATCTTAACGGAAATCCGGTAACATCCGAAGCTCTGTTCTCTCAGAATAAAGTGACCATGATAAACATCTGGGCAACAACCTGCGGCCCCTGTATCGAAGAGATGCCGGAACTGGAAGAATTAAACAAAGAATTTCAGGCCAAAGGCGGTGCCATCATCGGGATCGTTGACGATGTATGGGTAAGCAACATGAAATACCTTGATGAAGCACAAGCTGTCGTTAAGGATACCGGCGTAACCTACACCAACCTGTGTGCATGGGAAGGATATGACGATGTGCTCGAGTCAGTCGGAACACCCACCACTTATTTCGTGGACAGCAGGGGAAAACTTATAGGTAACCCTATTCTTGGGGCTCATCCCGCAGAGTATAAAGAAAGAATGAAGGAATATTTGGAAAACGCCAAATAAGCAGATAATACTAAGGAGGGTAATATTAAGTGCAGATAAGAGTAAGTGTGATAATACCTTTTTATAATGTTGTCGATTATCTTAAAGAATGTATCGATTCGGTTTTGACACAGACACTGCCGGAAGTTGAAGCCATTTTGGTGGATGACGGCTCGGATGACGGCTCCGAAGCTCTGGCTGACGAATATGGCAGAAAGTATCCGGACAGGGTAAAGGTCATACATCAAAAGAACCAGGGAGCTTCTGTTGCCAGAAATGCGGGTTTGGATATAGCCAAAGGCGATTATGTACATTTCCTTGACAGCGACGACAGGTTAAAAAAGAATGCTATGCAGTTCCTTGTTGATGAAGCAACCTCTAAAGGCCTCGATATACTGTTTTTTTCTGCAGAGGTATTCTCTTCAGATCCGCTCCTTGCAGGAGATGTGGTGTCGCACAAGGATGAATTCATTATACGTTCCGATACGGGTGTGGTAATGAACGGACGTGAAAGCCTCATAAAATTTTATGAGACCACAAAAAACGAGTACCCGGTTGCCGCATGGCGCAGGCTGTATAACAGAGGCTTTTTGGAAAAATGCGGCGTACGTTTTCCGGAAGGAGTCATTCATGAAGATGAGCATTTCGGATTTTTCACCCAGTACTATGCAGAAAAGATCGAGCAGATAAGTGAGATACTCTTGGAGAGAAGGCTGCGCCGGAATTCTGTCATGTACAGCAAAAAGCTCATGGATTCAGTACTGGGATATAAATGTGTTTATTTGAAGCTCATTGATTTTATTGAGCAGACGGAGCTGTCGGACGAGGACAGAAAGCTTATGATCACACACAGTGAACGTCATATTTTCCACACAATTCTGTTTTATCTGGAAGCTGATGAAAAAGAGAGACTGGAGTGCCGTCCTGTGATCGACAGTTATATGGAACGTGCATACAAATATCAGTCATTTTATTCTGAGCCGGTACAGCGGGGCATGAAATTCTTTGCAGGAGAACTACCGGAGGACGAGATAAAGCTTCCGACCTTTCCGTTCCTTTGTTATGAAAGAGATTAATAAACCGGATAGGTGAATTAAAATGAGAGAAGCTAAGCTAACTCAGAAAGTAATGTTCAAACTGCTGCCTGTACAGATCCTGCTGGCATCCGTAGGAATGATAAACGGCATAATATCAAGTCTTTTTGCGGGAAATTTCGTCGGTGTCAAGGCAATGACAGCAGTGGGACTGTATTCCCCCGTAAGTCTTGCTCTGGTGGCAGTCACCTCTATGCTGGTCGGCGGTGCAACTATCCTGTGCGGAGAATACATCGGAAGAAATGATCAGGCCGGTATACAGAATGTATTTTCGCTTAATATAGCTGTCTCGGGGATCCTTGCAATTGTTGTGACAGCAGGACATATTGCATTCGGAATGATAGGAAGTCTTAACCCGGTTGCCGATGATCCGGTCATCAGCCATATGATCACCCTGTATGTTTTGGGTCAGGCGGTAGGTATCATCCCACTGATACTCGGAAGTCAGTTGTCTGCATTTCTTTCACTGGATAATAAAGGCAGGATAACAACAACGGCAAGTTTGATCTATATAGTATTGAATTTCCTGTTGAATTATCTGTTTGTGGGTGTCATGGGACTGGAGGCACTGGGGCTTGCTCTTGCTTCGGCTATCGGCCTTTGGGCTTACTTTTTGATACAGGTGCCTTATTTTATGAAAAAGGACACCCCAATGCATTTTAGCATTAAGGGAATCAACTGGCATGAGGCCGTAAATATGATAAAGATAGGCGCACCGGGTGCAGTCGGAAATGCTTACAATGCCCTCAGGGGTGTGATAGTGAACTCTCTGATCCTTACAAATGTGGGAGCAGTGGGTATATCGGCATTTACGGCGGCGAATTCCTTCCTTTCGTTATTCTGGGCCATACCGAACGGTATGGTCGTAGTATCCCGTATGTTAATGAGTGTCAGCGTAGGAGAGGAAGACCGCAAATCACTGACGGATACCATGCGTGTAGCTCTATTCAATTTCATTCCTGTTCTGACTGCAATGGCTGTTGCCATCATGCTGCTGGCAGAACCTCTTACGAGACTGTATTACAGGGACCCGTCAGATCCCGTATATATGATGACAGTGATGGGATTTCGTATCCTGCCGTTCTGTATGCCGCTTGCTATCATTGTTACCCACTTCTCCTGCTATTGGCAGGCATCCGACAGACATGTACAGGTTCATATTCTCGCATTCCTTGACGGAGTGGTGGGTGTTGTTATGTTTTCCACGCTGCTCATCGGAAAAATGGGAGTGTCCGGAGTATATACGGCAAATGTGCTGAATGGATTCATAGCTCCTGTCTTTGTTCTTATCTACGCATGTATATTTAATAAACACTTTCCAAAGAGTATCGATGAACTTATGTCTGTACCAAAGGACTTCGGTGTTCCTTTGTTTTACCGGCTTGATATCGCTCTGCATGACATGGACAGTGTTATGGCTGTTTCAGGTAAACTGCAGGAGTTCTGTCAGGAAAAAGGAGTTGACAGACGGCGGGCATTCTTTGCAAGTCTTTTTCTTGAGGAAATGGCCGGTAATGTCATAAAGCACGGTTTTTCTGCCGACAGTAAGAAACATAATGTAAATGTATCCATATCCTGCAAACCCGATACTTTGATCCTTTCACTGAAAGACGACTGTGTTCCCTTTAATATAGAGCAGAGACGTCAGATGATGGATCAGGAGGATGTGACAAAGAACATAGGGATCCGTCTGGTATCGAGTATCGCCTCTGAGATGTATTATCAAAACATTCTGGGCCTAAATGTTCTTTCCATAAGGCTTAACAAAAAAACCTTCACCGGAATTGCTTGAAAAATCAAGGTTTCCAATGAAGGTTTATCATCTTTGGCCGGATATACTCCGCTCAAGCGGCGCTCGGCCTGTCCCGATCAAAGATCGGGACAAATACGCAGACGGAGGGATTCGAACCCTCGTGCCCGATACCCATTAAACCCAGTAAAGAAAGGAGGTTGCGAGCATTCTCCGGTCTGTTTGGACCAAGTCTGGACCAAACCCCAACTTAATCCTCTTAGCCGCCTGCAATAATCGATTAAATTATCAAGCCACTATTCACCGATTGTATTCTTAAGTGGCTTCTATTATAACTCTTATTAACTTATAACACAAGGTTCTATACTCATCAATGACTAAATCTCTTCTTTATTTAATAATTCCAATACATAAATAAGCATAGAGTTCTTCACATTCGGCACAGAAAACACATATCTTTTCAGTCAGCTTTATCATGTTTTTTGATACAGCTTTCTTCCATACAAAGGTATACTTGTTGGCTACTGACTCTATCTTGGTTCCGTCAATGAAGATGTTTTCGCCTGAAATCTCACCAAGTTCCAGCAGTATGGTTCCTACCTGTGCCATGATCTGCTTGGCGCACTGTGAGAGATGAATTGATATAAATCTTGCGATGGTGGAATGGTCAGGAGCAGGCGCTCCGTCCAGAAGGTACATGAAATTGATGTCTCTCTTGCAGGCAGACTCAATATCACGACTTGAATAGATTCTGTTCATTGCTGCATAGATGACAATCTTAAGCATCTGACGCGGTGTGGCCTGATTCTTTCTGGTTCTGTCATAAGTCCCATATAGATCAGAAAGATTCATTTCCTCCACAAATGCACTAACCAGGCGTACCGGATCATCGGATGAGATAGAAATCTCTATGTCGAGCGGAAGTTTGATTTGATGATACAAGGAAGATACAGTATAATCTCCTTGTAAGATTTTGTTTAGTAGCATAAACAAATTTTACAGCAAATGCTGGGCTTTTCGAAGCTCGGTTTTTGTTTTATTGACTATTTCATAGACAGACCAGCCCCTCTAATGTTATTTCCTCACGATCAAAATACCATCTTTTTCCAGCACTCCGCTTCCATCTTCACCCTTATTCCACTTGCGGGAATAAACAACCTCCG
>CACYMJ010000016.1 GCA_902775485.1 uncultured Lachnospiraceae bacterium | reverse complement strand
TACTATTACGCAGGCTATAGCAAAGGTTTCTTCTCAGAGATCAGACCTTGGTGCTATCCAGAACAGACTTGAGCACACGATCGCTAACCTTGACAACGTTGTTGAGAACACAACTGCAGCTGAGAGCCAGATTCGTGATACAGATATGGCTAAGACCATGGTTGAGTACACGAAGAACAACATTCTTTCACAGGCAGGTACAGCAATGCTTGCACAGGCTAACCAGTCTACACAGAATGTTCTGTCACTGCTCGGCTAATAGCTTCCTAACAGTCTACAGACAACAGGTCGCTACTATAGAAAAGAGGTCGGTTTACCGGCCTCTTTTCAATTGTAAAAACGTTTGTAAAAAAGAATAAATGGAATATAATTAGTAATATGAATGAGCTGATTGAACAAATTGAATCGACAGTATCTGATCTGATGCGATATGATCTGGAAAGCTTTGCTGTAAAAGCACAGGAACTGGTTGACAAAATGATCGCTGTATTTCCTGTTATAATAAGCATTTACAGTGATCCCCGAATGGAAGATGTGAGGGAAGATGCGTTATATTGGCCGGGACAGTTGGAGAGAATAATAAAAGCACTTGAAAGCCCGGACAGATTTGAGACGTTGGATGTTTTATATAATGAAACATATCCGAATCTTGTTGAACTTAGGGGGATCCTGACGAAAAGAGGGATATTGAATGTCTGATACTGTATATGACAGCAACATAGAAGCGATGGGATCAAGGTTTGCAAATGTAATTGAATTCATGAGCAAACCTGTTAGTCAAATACGGATGATAAATGAAGATAAGGATATCACCCCGGAGGTTATTGATGTAAGCGGGAAGAAAGTATTGACTGTTCGAAAAGGTGACAGAGTATACAGAATGGACAGTTTATATGACAATGACCGCATGCTCGAATTGTGGTTTGCAGGATTAAAGGATAAATGGGGGTTAAATGCTAAATTATTTATGTACGGGCTTGGTAACGGGATGTTCGTTCGAAAATTTTTGCAAAAAGCAAGAAAAGATTGTTTGATCGTTATTCACGAGCCTTCTTATAAAATATTCAAAACCGTACTTGAAAATTTCGATATGTCGGATATTTTTGCCAATCCCCGGGTAAGATTTGTTTTCTGGCCTTTATACCTGGATTACGGAATTAAACTGACATATAAGGATATATTGTCATATACTGATCTGACTACTCTTGCCGGCTCTACTTATCTCAATTATGCCGATCTGTTTTTCAATGACTGCGTGGATTACGTTAAGGGAATTGAAAGAGCTAAAGACCTTGCTATAGCAAATCAAACAGTTAATGATCATTTTGGCGCGTATTTTTCAAAAAATGTAATAAGTAATATGTCTGTTCTGGAAAATTCATACGATATTATCAAATTGGCGGAACATATGCCTGAGGATGTGCCTGCAATAATTGTTGCTGCAGGCCCTTCTCTTGATAAGAATATCAGAGAGCTGAAGAGGGCAAAGGGAAGGTGTCTTATTGTATCAACAGATACGGCATTAAAACCATTGTCATTAGCGGGTATAGTTCCTGATATTGCAGCAATAACGGATGGAAAAAAAGATGAGAGATACCTTTCGGAGCTTGATTCAAGAGAGGTTCCGATTGTGTGTACTCCCAGGGGAGGAACTGAATTCCTGCATCTGCATACGGGGAAGAAGTTTTTTATAAATGATTATTGTAACCATATAGATGCATTTATGAAGGATAACGGACATGGTCTGATAAAACCTGATACAGGCGGTTCTGTTGCAAATGCGTGTTTTGCGATCGCGAGATTTCTTCATTGCCGAAGAATAATCCTTGTAGGACAGGACCTTGCATATACCGGTGATAAAACGCATTCTGCGGTTACGGTTCGAGGAGCCAGGAAAACTGAAATAGAGAACCTTGAACATGTTGTGATGGATGTTGATATTAACGGTGATCCGATACGATCATCCCGTGAATTCAAGTTATATAAAGAGTGGTTTGAACAGCAGATACGTGCAGATAAAAGTCTTGAAGTGATCGATGCTACAGAGGGAGGAATCCGAATCGAAGGTACAAAGCTGATGACGCTTAGCGATGCGATAGATAAGTATTGTACGGAGATGTTTGATTTTTCATCTTTGATCGATCAGTCCGAACCAATATTTGATGACGAACTGAAGGAAAAATACAGACAGTTTGTGAGGAAAGTACCCGAACAGCTTGCAGATATGAGAAGGCTTATAAAAACTTCAATGGCTGACTATTCTGCCATGAGGCGCTTAGTTCTTAATAACGAATATAACAATTCGAAAATGAGAAAACTCTATGATGATTGTGTAAAGAAGACGAAGGAAATAGAAAATAACCCGGTTATAGAATATGTTCATACTCAGCTCCAGGGTAAATCAACGGAACTGCTCGATAAAGTTAACAAGCTGGAAAATAATGAACGGCAGGAACTCCTTACAACCTTTGATCTTGGGGAACAGTACCTTAGGGACATGGATCAAGCGATCACCGAGCTGGAACCCTATATGGATATTATAAGAAAGGAATTTAATTAAGATTGCATAACTATACCTAATCTTTTCTTGAAAGAAAAGTTTTCCATTACTTTTCTGTGTCCTGCAAGTGCTATAGCTATCCGTTCTTCGTCATGAGCAAGATAGTATTCTACCTTTTCTTTACAATCTTCAAGACTGTAGTAAAATGCTATTTCTTTGCCTTCTTCAAATTCTTCCGCAATCCCGGGCTGGTAATCTGACAGTACAAATCCACCACAGGCAAGAATATCCAGGACTCTTAACGGTATTCCGGATCTTATGGAGCGGAGCGTGTTGTTAATATTGATCTTGCTGTTTCTAAACACAGAGGGCATTTTAGTGTAATAATCGGCATATCCTTTTGAGCATTTTCTGATCCGGGGATTGCTTGAGACATCAGAATTTGTATATAACCTGAAGTCGCAAGGAAGGTCTGACAGCATTTCCACAAGTTCTCTGCGCTCATCAACTGTTACCTTCTTATCGATCACAGATGTTCTGAATATGTGGAAGTAATCACTGTCATAGTCTTCGTCCAACTGCAGATCAGCCTTGTATAACTCTTTTTTTATAATTTCTTCTATATTATCGATTTTGAAAAACCGACTCACACGGTCTTCGGTATAACAGAATTTTTGAGAATCTGTAATGCTGTCGAGTTGAGACTTTAGTGTACTGTCCATTCTGAGCTTTTCATAGTAATAGAATTCACCTGTATACATTTTTCCAACAAATGACACATCACAACTATTCTTGTTGCTAAATTGAAATAAACCGGTATCTACACCCAGGGGAGCATAAAATATAGTTTTTATCCCTTTTTGGTTATAGTATTCGGTCAGGTTTTTGTCGAAACATCCTATATGATTAACGGGATCGTTAACACCTTTAAAACACAGGGTATAATGGGGACTGTCAAAGACCCAGCTGTAATATGGTATAGAGGTTGTAGAACAGACCATTGAAATGATCGGAAGATAATTGAATGAGATAATAGCTTCAATTCTCTTTTCGTGAATGATATTGATCATCTCCCAGGCAAGATCCATATCTTTTGTATAATGCTTGCAACGCTTGTTGAAAACAGTGACGTTGTGTGATAATTCTATAAGATTCTTTTTCAAGATGGCATCATTTAAATCTGCCCATGAGTACAATAGTATGTTCATAAAAAAGCCTTTCCTGATAATGATTGATTCTATCATCCGCTATATACAGTGTCAATCGAATCAAATGGCAGATATAATACTGTCGTTTCGGCAAATACATGCTCTCAGTATGAGTGACACAAATAAAGAGTTACGATATAATGATCGTACAATAAAGTACAATAACGGTAGGATATTATGAATAAGAGTGAACTGACAATTACATATCTTATCAATACAAAAGAATACGATTACCATAGGAGACTGGCCGGTGATTTTGTCAGCGTGACAGGGGGCAGTGTGATCGACATGGGAGATGAAACGGATCTCGGATTACGATATCACGAGATAGAAAATGTAAGACCGGATGTCATTATCACGTTCGATCTTGCGGGACATATTCTCCGGACGGGAAATGATTCGTTATCACTTAACAATATTTATACAAAATGTGCTCATATTCTGTTCCATAGTCCGGATCACTACGGATGTGATCTGAGAGCGCGACAGAATCTTTCAATGTTCACATATATACCGGGTGGTAATGATATAGATACTGTAAGAGCTGAGTTTTCAGAAGTCCCCAATATTGATGAATTTGTACCGGTATCATGCAAATCTGCCGGTGATCCGGAATGTAAAGAAAACGCTATTAATATAAAACGATGGTGGGATAATTTTTGTAAGGAAGCCATGCTATGAAGTTACTAATATTTGAATGGGCGGCCGGAACGTTCACGTACAATGATATTGCCGAGTCATTTTCCAGGCACGGGATCAGTTACAAAACAGTATCATATCAATTTAATAATAAAAATGAAGATGAGTTCTTTGAGAGGCGGTTTACAAAGCTTTTGAAGGATGATTCTTATGATGCTGTTTTCTCGGTAAACTATTTCCCGCTTGTGGCAGTTTGCTGTCACAAGAATAGCATACCATATATCTCATGGAGTTATGACAATCCTCTGGATGTTCCGGATATAGAAAAGACTTTAGGACTGGTCGGTAATCATGTCTTTCTTTTTGACCGTATTCAGACTGAAGGTTATCGCAGAATGGGCTATACAAATGTATATCATATGCCACTTGCGGTTAACTGTGAAAGACTTGAAAGAATAAAACTTACAAAACAGGAAGAGAGGCTCTATACATCTGACGTTTCGTTTGTTGGCAGGATGTATGACTCTATGTTCGGCCATTATAGAGAGCTCATGGATGATTATTGCAAAGGATATATTGATTCTGTTGTTGAAGCCCAGGCAAAAATCTTCGGATACTGGTTTGTGAATGAAATGCTCACTGAATCGCTAATGAAAAGGGTTAATGATCATTTCAGGGAACTTCAGCCGGACACACAGTTTGTACTGCCTAAGGAAGCATTGGCATATGCGGTCGCAGCACAGATCACCAAAAATGACCGCCTGATTCTTCTTAATCTCCTTGCTAAAAGAATGAAGGTCAATGTTTATTCATGGACAAATTGTGACTTTCTTCAGAATGTGAATTACATGGGTTCATGTGATTATTATGGCCAGATGACTAAGGTGTTTAAGGCAAGTGCAATAAATCTGAATATAACACTAAAGATATTACAATCAGGCATTCCGCTTCGCGCCATGGATATCCTTGGCGCAGGAGGATTCCTGCTGTCCAATTATCAGCCCGAGCTCGCAGAATATTTTGTTGACGGTCAGGATGTCGTTATGTATGAGAGCATGGAGGATGCAATGGAAAAAGCGATCTTTTACAAAGAACATGAGGAGATTCGCCGCCGGATAGCTGCAAACGGTCATGATAAAGCAGCCGTGCTGTTTTCATATGATACACAACTTTGTAAGATATTTGAGACTTCCGGGCTGGCATTTTGATATATGAATTCATCTATGTGAGTTCACTGTAGATGGAAAACACTTCGATTCCGCCTGCCAAGTCTTCGCGGGTGAATTGTTCTTTCAATTCGGAATCATTTCCGTTATCAATCAACATCAGGCATTTTGGCAGTTGTGACGGAATCAGGGACTTGATATAAGTGATAATATCTTCAGGCTTCTTTTTTTCGCTATAAAAGAAGCCTCTTATAGGTGAAAGATCGGATATGAGCTGTGTTAATGCACTCAGTTCTGCGGTAGTTCCGTACAAAATGACTTCGCCCGGGTTATATGAGGCTAGCTTGTCAGTTGCTCTGGCTATTATAAGAGCCAGTATGTCTCCGGCTGCAACTTCCACTTTTTTTAAGTATCTCATCGTATCTTCGTATTCGTTTTTGAATGAAGGAGAAGAACTGTCTATTTTAAACAATCCCCGGATCCGCTCGGTACAGAAGTTACAGGAAAAACCGTATCTGTTCATGACAGTACAAAGACTGTTTTTGGTAAAATTAAATATATGGGCGTTTTGGAGCATACGAAGAAAATCGCCGTTGTAAGCACCAAAAGTCAGATCCTTTACTCCCGGAACACCGACAAAGAGATAGCCCTCCGGGGCCATAAGGGACTTGATGGTGCTTAATTCTTTTTCCAAATCCGTAAAATGTTCCAGAACGTGATTGATCACTATCAGGTCATACTTACGGTTGTTTTCGGCAAACGACGATGAATCGTTACAATAAAGATCCAGTCCCTTTCCTTTGCCATATTCAACGTATTTATGAGACAGGTCTATTCCGGATGCGGTATATCCGCATTCTGCAAATGCAGCCACATTTCCGCCATCAGCACAACCAATCTCCAGAACTGTTCCGCATTTCGGACCACCATGGTTTTGTATGAAAGGAATAATGAAATTCACGGCATCTGATTTCCTTCCGAAAAACTTCTCTTCCGAAGGATTCTCTTCCGCGCGATAGATGTAATGGTATTCGTTATCATAGAAAGCAGAGTTGCTCGCATCATCAAGACAGGGATTTGTCATTATGAGACCGCAGTTTCTGCAGATCACGGTGGTAACGGGAAGACCGTACCGGTCCTTCTCGGCAATTACTTCGAAATCTCCATTACCGCATTCACATTCGCATTTTCGGAATTTATATTCTCCGGTCTTGCATTTCTTCCTGAAGATATCTATGTATTTTCGCTGAATATCCGAAAGATCAATCGTTGCGATCCCATCATTTTTGTATCTGTCGCTTAATAATGCCATAAACTCCTCCCTTAAGCGTGTATATTCACCGCTACCGGAATAATTATAACATGTATTCTGATGTAGGTTTAAAGTACAATAATTGTCCCGAATATGACAATTATCTTTTAATACTTTTGTGTCGAACAGGTATTTTATACCATATCTTGCGATTGTGTTTATACAGATGCTCTGATATAGTATTCTCAAGCGTAAATTCCAGGCTTGTTTTGCCATTTGCATATCACAAACACATGTAAATCACTTCTGTAACGATCCAAGAATCTATGCTTATCAATTTTATCCATTAACCATAAGCAGGATTCGGATACGTATTGATCTTATTGAAACTCCTGCTTAAACCTATCAAAAAAGGAGGAGTTATATGACAACGAACAGTATCAGCGGGCAACAGGGAGGAACGGATGACATGAAGGATTCAAAGAAAATAATCAAACTGATCGAGAAGGTTACGGATAAAGTAGACAGTTTATCTGACCGGATAGATGAAATATCTGACCGGGTAGATAAACTATCTGATCGGGTAGATAAACTATCTGACCGGGTGGATAAACTATCTGATCGGGTGGATAAAATGAATAATGACATGGATGTCATGAAGAGCGACATCTCTGATATCAAAGTGCGCCTTGATCGCGTGGAGGCAAGGACAACGGACATAGCGATGACGCTGGAGAACCACATTTGGCCCAGTATCAGGCGTGTGGCTGAAGGACATCAGGATCTTGACAGGAATCTTCACGAGGCTCTAAAGATCACGGAAAAAAACGAGATGATGTACGTCCGTGTGAACTATCTGGAAGAGCAGGTCGGTAAGATCAAGGAACACATAAATATGCCGGCATAACCGGCAATCGTAACTGTTGGACACCCGTGTATACATTGAGCCGTCTTCGAGTGAAGAACGGCTCTTTTGTTTTGTACAAAAAAGTTCAATAATCGGCTCAAATATGGTAAAATATCAGTGTTTTTGAAAACAGAAAAGAGGTATATGTCATGACCTACAAAGAACCTTATGTTATAGCCGAGGCCGGATGCAATCACATGGGCAGTATGGACATCGCCCATGAGCTTATCGTAACGGCCGCAATGTTCTGCAAAGCGGATGCTATCAAGTTCCAGAAAAGGTGTCCGAAAGAGCTCTTAACCGAGGAGCAGTACAATGCGCCGCACCCCGTTCCTTACAACTCGTACGGGGATACGTACGGAGCCCACAGGGAGTTTCTGGAATTCGACCTTGACCAGCATAAACAGCTGAAGAAGTGGTGTGAGGAATCGGGAATAACGTATTCCACATCCGTGTGGGATATGACGAGTGCGAAGGAGATCGTATCCATAGCTCCGAAGTTCATCAAGATCCCGAGCGCGTGCAATACCAACTACGACATGCTCGGATATATATGCGATAACTATGACGGTGAGATACAGTTATCCTTCGGAATGACGACTCATGATGAAGAAGAGCAGATAGTTAAGTTTTTCGAAGATCACGACAGGGCAAAGGATCTGGTTTTATTTAACTGTACATCGGGATATCCCGTGCCGTTTAAGGATGTATGTCTTCTTGAGATCACAAGGATGAGAGAAGCATATGAAGACAGGGTAAAGGCTATCGGATTTTCCGGTCATCACCTCGGTATTGCGATAGACGTTGCTGCATACACGCTCGGAGCGACCGTGTTCGAGAGACATTACACGCTCGACCGTACATTTAAGGGAACCGATCATGCGGCCTCCCTTGAGCCGGACGGTATCAGAAGGCTTAAGAGAAACCTCGAATCGACAAAGGAAGCTCTTACATACAAGACCGAAGAGATACTCCCGATCGAAAAGGTTCAGAGAGATAAACTTAAATACAGGAAAAGATAAAATGAACGTTGCGTTTATTCCGGTCAGAGGCGGAAGCAAGTCCATTCCTCTGAAAAACATCAAAGAGCTGCACGGGAAACCGCTTGTTTACTGGACGGTGGCGGCTGCATGCGACTGCCGTGCCATTGATAAGGTTTATGTTGCGACGGACAGCAAAGATATCAGACACTGTGTGGAACGGTTCTGTAACGAGGATCCTGTCAGGTTCAAAAAGGTAAATGTTGTTGACAGATCGGAAGAGTCCGCAACGGATACGGCTTCAACCGAATCGGCTATGATCGAATTCGCAAAGAGCCACAGGTTTGACAATATCGTACTTGTTCAGGCAACGTCTCCCATGCTTACGGGCGCGGACCTTGACAACGGTTTTAACGCATTTTCAGCACCCGGAACAGACAGTGTTCTGTCAGTTGTGCCTCAGAAGCGGTTCATATGGGGTATCGATAATGACGGAAATGCCGCAGCGGTCAATTATGACATAAACAAAAGACCCAGACGCCAGGATTTTGAAGAATACTATGTTGAAAACGGAGCTTTTTACATTACATCGCGAAGGGATCTTCTTGCAAGCGGATGCCGTCTGTCAGGGAATATCAGGATATCGCTGATGAGCGAAGACACTTATTATGAGATCGATGAGCCATCAGACTGGACGGTAACGGAAGCGCTGATGGTCAAACGCGAAAAAGCATCCGAAGAGAATGAAGAGGCAAAAAAAGCCCCCGCGTCCGATGCTGACAGGGAATCCTCAGTCCGCAAAGGCTGCAGGTACAAAATGTTCCTTACCGACTGCGACGGCTGCCTTACCGATGCAGGCATGTATTATTCCGAAAAGGGCGATGAACTGAAGAAGTTTAATACCCGTGACGGAGTAGCGTTCAGGCTCCTTCGGGAAAACGGGATCATAACCGGGATGATAACGGGTGAGGACGTAGCCCTTAACAAGAGACGATGTGAAAAACTTAAGATAGATGTTCTTGCACAGGGATGCGTGGATAAACTGTCCACTATCAACAGACTGTGTGCCACATACAAGGTAAGACCCGAGGAAGTCGTTTATATAGGCGATGATCTTGCAGACGTCGAGGCTATCGCAGCGGTCGGTCTCGGGTGCGCACCGGCGGATGCATGTGCGAAGGCAAGGGAAGCCGCAAAGTATGTCACAAAGACAAAGGGCGGAGAAGGTGTCATCCGTGAAGTGACCGATATGATACTGTTTTCGGATGATACGATCTGAGATTTGGGAGGAAATATGCACATTGAATTATGCGCATCGATGATGTGCGCCAATTTCGGAAATCTTGAAAAGGAAGTAAGGGATCTTGAGGCAGCGGGCATTGACTCGTTCCATATCGATATTATGGACGGACGTTATGTTCCGAACTTTGCAATGTCACTTAACGATATGGCCTATATAGCGTCTGCAACCGAAAAACCTCTAGATGTTCATCTGATGCTTGAGCATCCGAACAACAACATTCATTTCTTTCTTGAAAGACTTCGCCCGGGTGATACGGTTTATATCCATCCCGAAGCGGAGTATCATCCTTCAACAACACTTCAAAAGGTCATTAATGCAGGGATGGTCCCGGGAATAGCGATCAATCCGGGAACAAGCGTGGAGACTGTAGTTGAGATGCTTCAGATAGTTAAAAAAGTTCTGGTCATGTCCGTAAATCCGGGAAATGCCGGCCAGATGTATCTTCCGTATGTGTCCAAGAAATATGACAAGCTCCTTCCACTTCAGAAAGAGATGGGATTTGATGCGTACTGGGACGGAGCATGTTCCGCCGATAAGATAACGGAGTTTGCACCAAAGGGCGTCAAGGGATTTGTTCTCGGTACCACACTTCTGTTCGGAAAGAAAAAATCATATGCCGAGGCCATAACGGACATAAGAAAGCTGGCGCAGTGATGACGATCGCACTTGTTCTTTCCGGAGGCATCGGAGCCCGTGTCGGAGGAAATATTCCCAAACAATATATAAATGCAGGCGGCAGGATGATAATAACATACTGCCTGGAAATGTTTGCCGATCATCCGAAGGTTGACGGGATATGGATAGTTGCCGCGCCGGACCATCGGGAAGACATTATAAATGAGTGCAGAAGATGCGGGATAGATGAAGGTGCCATAAAAGGTTTTTCTACACCCGGAAATACAAGACAGCTGTCGATCTTAAACGGCCTTCGTGATATCGATGCATATACAAGACCGTCACAGGCAGAAGATCCTGTCGTGATCATACATGATGCGGCAAGACCGAACCTGAAGGCGGATTTTCTCGACAGATGTCTTGATGCGATCGAAGGATATGACGGTGTCATGCCTGCGATACCGATGAAGGATACCGTGTATCAGAGTCTGGACGGGAAGAGTATAGATGCACTTCTTGACAGGAGCGTTATCTATGCGGGACAGGCGCCGGAGCTGTACAGGCTTGGTACATATCTGAAGGCATGTGAGAGACTTGCGCCGGATGAGATATTGAAGATAAACGGTTCTACCGAACCTGCGGTACTTGCAGGCTTGAAGGTTGCCATGATACCCGGCGACGAGAGCAATTATAAGGTCACGACAAAAGAAGATCTGGAAAGATTTATTCACGAATGTACAGGCAGTGTATGAACTGCATGTAAATGGAGGGTTTATGGATTCGAAGATAAGATCACTGATCGGAAAACTGACACTTGAAGAGAAGGTAAGTCTGTGCTCAGGATCGGATTTCTGGCATACCACCATGATCAAAAGGCTCGATATACCGCAGGTCATGGTTTCGGACGGTCCGTGCGGGCTGCGTAAACAAAACTGTGATGACGAGAATGCCGGAGTCAATGACAGTATTAAGGCGGTGTGTTTCCCTGCTGCGGTAAATATGGCTGCAAGCTTTGATGTGGATACTGTTCGCAGGGTAGGAGAGGCGATCGGTGATGAGTGTCAGGCTGAAAATGTTGCCACCATACTCGGCCCCGGATGTAACATAAAAAGATCACCTCTTTGCGGCAGGAATTTTGAGTATTATTCCGAGGATCCGTTCCTGTCGGGAAAGATGGCAGCTGCTTTTATAAACGGAGTCCAGTCAAAAGGTGTCGGAACTTCCCTGAAGCATTTTTGTGCAAACAATCAGGAATACCGCCGCAACAGTTACGATTCGAGAATAGATGAGAGAACGCTTCGCGAGATATATTTAAGGTCATTCGAGATAGCGGTCAGGGAGTCACAGCCGTGGACCGTTATGTGTGCCTATAATCTTGTTAACGGTGTCCAGATGTCGGAAAACAAAAGGATCCTTACGGATATCCTTCGCAACGAATGGGGATTCGAAGGACTGGTTATGAGTGACTGGGGAGCAGTCAGGAACCGTATAAAAGGTATCGCTGCCGGACTTGATCTTGAGATGCCCTCATCAAACGGAGCATATGACAGCCTTGTCATCGATGCCGTAAAGAGCGGGGAACTGGACGAGGAGGATCTTGACCGCTGCGTACAAAGAGTTCTCGAATTCGTATTCAGGGGAATTGACAAGCATGACAAAGATGCCAAATGGGATAAGGAGGCACACCACCTTCTGGCAAGGGATATTGCCGATGAATGCCTGGTCCTGTTAAAGAATGAGAATAAGGTTTTGCCGCTTAAGAATGACGATCATGTTCTGTTTGTCGGCGGGTTTGCAAAAAAGCCCCGCATACAGGGAGGCGGAAGTTCGCACATAAACTGTCAGTCGATAGATTCTCTGATGATGGCGATGCAGTGGAATTCAAAAGCGATCTGGGAAGAAGGTTTTTCGGCTGCGGATGATTCGTATGATGAGACAAGGTTTAATCGCGCGGTAAACGCGGCAAAAGATATTGACAAGGTTGTCATATGTGCAGGTCTTCCGGACTCTTATGAGTCAGAAGGATACGACAGGAAGCACATGGATCTTCCCAAGGTTCAGAATGATATCATAGATGCGATAGCTTCGGTAAACGATCATGTAATAATCGTTCTGGAAAACGGATCGCCGGTAACGATGCCATGGATAGATAAGGTTGAAGGCGTGCTGGAGACCTATCTTTGCGGAGAAGGCGCAGGAGTTGCCACGGCAGATGCTCTCTACGGAAAGTGCAATCCTTCAGGAAGGCTGCCGGAGACATTTCCGCTCCGCCTTGAAGATAATCCGGCATATATCGATTTTTCGACAGAGTGTTCCGAGATCGATTACAGGGAAGGCATATTTACGGGCTACAGATATTACACAAAAAAGAAGATACCTGTTCTGTTCCCGTTCGGATTCGGTCTGTCGTACAGCACGTTCTCTTACGGCAAGATGAGCGTTGATACCGAAAAGATGAAGGACAGCGAGACCGTTGAGGTTACGGTCGATGTCATAAACGAAAGCAGCGTCCCGGGTAAGGAAGTCGTGCAGCTGTATGTGGAAGCAGATATTCCGAATACGAAGGTACGCAGGGTCGTCAGAGAGCTCAAAGGTTTCAAGAAGATATTCCTGGATGCGAAGGAGAAAAAGAGCGTAAGTTTCATACTTGATAAGAGCGCATTTGCGTATTATGATACGCAGCTTGGCGACTGGTATACCGAGCCCGGCGATTACAGGATCGAGATATGCAAAGATGCCGATACGGTAATAACATACAAAACCGTGAACGTTGTTCCGAAAAAACCGAAGAAAACCGTCTATGATGAGAATTCGATCTATAAGGACATCATGGAAGATCCCGCTGCTGCAAAGATAGCAAAACCTTATTTTGACAGATACATGGGTGATCATCTCGCACCACAGAACGGGGATGAATCGGCGGTTGAGGCATTCGGATCCGATCCGGAGGTATATCTTTGGGATACAACTCTCAGAAATGCCCTGAATATGAGTCAGGGAGTCCTGACATATAAGGACATGGCTGACCTGATCGAAAAGCTTAACAAATAAAACCTTTAATGGCAGGAGGTATGCATAAATGATTTGTCCGAAATGCGGAAGCAATGTACCGGAGGGAAAGTTCTGCTCAAGTTGCGGGACTCAGCTGCCGGATAATACTACTGGTACTGCCCCGTCATCAGGTAATACCAAAAAGGTTGTAATAATCATCGTAAGTATCATCGCAGCGCTCGCTTTACTGATCGGAGGGCTGGCAGCTACACTGCACTTTTTTAAAAAGGCTGTTTCGAATTCCGTGGAGCAGATAGAAGAGACGGTTGATGAGCTCGACGATGAACTCGATGATGATCTGTTTAAGGAAGAGGAGCAGGAAACTCCCGCAAGCAGCAAGAAGAATGACGATCTTGACGGCGATATAAAGACTATGACAAGAAACTCACTTCTGCCGTCTGTTTCCGACGAGAGTGAACTTGCAGATCTTGTACCTTCCGTTCCGAAATATGAAGTGGAGCCTGACCTTGGTAATATCATAAACCGCGAGGAATACGAGTATTTCCAGCCGGAATTTCTGGAGAAACTCAAAAAGAACGGTTTTGTGGTATCTGACGGAGGCGGACGGGAGTTTTTTGAGCACTATGAAACAAACCGTTATCTGCAGGTACCGAATTTTGTCACCGTAGATTCGATGATGCATACGTATCATATCTATTTTGCATATCTGATGAGAGATATAGAGAAAAATCATCTGCTGCAGGCACTTACGGATCTTACAGAGGACATGCTTGAAGAAAGTTATGCCCAGTATGAAGAACTTGAAGGGACCGAATGGGAGGATGCGGCACGCAGAAATGTTGCTTTCTTTTCCGTAGCCGCCGTGCTTCTTGATGAATCGGCAAGATTTCCTGCCGATGTCAGTGATATCGTTGAAGGCGAGTATTCGCTTATCATGGATGCTTCGGCCATTGTGGATTCGCCTCTTACGGGAGATTACGAGGACTACAGCCAGTACAAGCCCAGAGGATATTATGAAGGTGATGAGGAACTGGAAAGATATTTCAGGGCGATGATGTGGTACGGCAGACGGCAGTTTACACAGGAAGAGGAAGATATGGACAGGTCGGCACTTCTGATCACACTTGCTCTTAATGACGGAAACTTTGACAACTGGGATGCGATATATACGGTAACTTCTTTCTTTGCCGGTGCAAGCGATGATCTCGGATATTATGAGTATATGCCGGTGATAGAGAAGGTTTACGGAAAGAATGCAACGGTTTCGGATCTTGCCGGAGACGAAGATGCGTGGGATGATTTTCACGCCCTTACGGCAAAGCTTCGCGCTCCGAGGATCAATTCAATACCTATAATGGATACCGAGGATGCTGATAATGTTATTCCCGGATACAGATTTATGGGGCAGAGATTTACGATCGATGCGACTATCATGCAGGAGCTTGTGTACAGAAGAGTCGGTAAGTACGAGGATGAAGATAAGCGTATGCTTCCGGATGTTCTTGATGTACCCGCGGCGCTCGGGTCGGACATGGCGTATTCCATACTCGATAAAGCAGGGGCTACGAAGTATGCGAATTACGACCGGAACTTAAAGAACATGAGAAAAGAGTTTGACAATGACGACTCTTCGATATGGAATGCAAGTCTTTATGCCGGATGGCTCAATACGTTAAGACCGTTGCTTAGCAAAAAAGGTGAAGGTTATCCTATGTTCATGCAGTCCGATGAATGGACGAAAAAAGATCTGGAAACTTTTGCAGGCAGTTACACCGAACTGAAGCATGATACTGTTCTGTATTCTAAACAGGTGATGGCCGAGATGGGCGGCGGCTGGGAAGAAGATAAGGATTTCAGGGGCTATGTTGAGCCTGAACCTCTTGTATATCTTCGTTTTGAAACACTTGCAAAAAATACGGCAAAGGGACTTGATAAGCTCGGATATCTGTCAGCCGCGGATGAGGAAAATCTTGAAAAGCTCGCCGATCTGGCAGATAAGCTGAAGGTTATTTCCGTCAAGGAACTTCAGGATGAAAAGCTTACGGATGACGAATATGAACTGATCGAGATATACGGAGGCGAGATAGAGCACTTCTGGCTTGATGCGATGAAAGCACAGACAGGTGACGAATATCCGAATTCGGACAATTATCCGGCAGCACTTGTCGTTGATGTAGCTACTGATCCTAACGGAAGCGTTCTTGAGATGGCGACGGGAGACCCGGCTATCATTTATGTTGTTGTACCTGTTGAGGGTAAGCTTCGCGTTGCACAGGGCACGGTTTACAGTTTCTATCAGTTTGAAGTTCCGATAGAGGACAGGATGACCGATTCGGAATGGAGAAAAAAGATGGGCATTTCATTTGATGAAGAAGAAGGCTACAACTTTGACCATTCCGAC
Source organism: uncultured Lachnospiraceae bacterium (assembly GCA_902775485.1). Lineage (GTDB taxonomy): Bacteria > Bacillota > Clostridia > Lachnospirales > Lachnospiraceae > UBA2868. The sequence goes on along the minus strand of CACYMJ010000016.1, from coordinate 24,979 downwards.
GTAGAGCATCCGGATTGGGCAAACGGTTACAGGTATGTTTATCGTTATGAATGAACGCCGGTCATCAGTGAAGATACGTAAGACAATCATATGGGCAGTTATGATCACAGCAGCGGTATCCGCTGCTGTGATTCTTAACAGGCATACGGCATACGTTATAATGCCGGCAGTCTTTCTGCCGTCGTATTCAGTGCCGTTTGATAAAACGGTTACGGACGCATCGGGGATCAGGATTGTTCAAAGCGGAAGGCGGATATCGGTTTACAACGCCGATAAGAAGATCTGGAAACTTGAGCCGGAAGTGGCGGCACAGGATTTTCTCTTTGAGGATATCGATCATGACGGAAAAAAAGATCTGCTCGTGCTGTGCTGGAAGAGGGGAAGGTTCGGGAAACACAGACCAACCTGGGTAGAGAGCGATGAGACGCGATATTCGCAGCATATATTCATATATGAAGTCGGGCAGGATCTGGTCCGGCCGAAATGGATGGCATCGGATATAGGGATGCAGGCCCGCTCGATAGAATTTGACGATGGAATGCTGCTGATAACGGAGACGGACGGAGATGTTACAAAGTGGAGATGGAACACGTGGGGACTTGATAAAATGTAGCATTTTGAAAATCGTTATGTTATAATTATGAAGGATATGTAAACGTTTACTTAAGCAAACAGGGAAGTTTGCCGATATAATCATTGGTTATCGTGTATTGCAAGGAGGCATGGGGGTACAATGGAAGATATCAGAAAACAGAAGCTGGAAGCACTGAAGACGGCTGCGGAGTATATTGAGAAACTGCTCCCTGCCATGGAAGAGGTTATTTCCGAGATCAGAGGACAGATGCAGGAGGATACGATTGATTTTCTGGTTCAGATAATCGACGGATTCAACTTCATGATCGAGACGTACAATGTTACGAGGGATCTTGTAAATGATCCGGAACCGCTGATCAATGATGATGAACTTGAAAGAACAGTCGGAAACTTAAGCGACGGATTTTCAAAGAAGGATTATGCTGCGATAGCTGATGAACTGTCAACCGATGTGGTGCCGTTTTTGAAGGTGTTCAAGGCAGCAGCTGAGAAGATAGCATAAGGAATTTTACATCAAAAAAGAACTCTGCAGATGCAGAGTTCTTTTTTTTCTTATCAGCAATAACTGCTGAACATCATTCCACTGTAGTTACTGGTAACGTACGGTGTTGCAAATCCGTGGCCGGGATTCTTGTAGGCAACAACCGTCTTCTGCGTATATTCCATAGGATCGAGGGCAACCTTGTTAGCACGCCCGAGAACCGATTCGGTAAATTTCTTGATCGGTGAGAACTGATCCATGGCATCTTCTTCGCGCGCTGTCTGCGTCAGAAGATTGTTATCAACGTTTATCGTTCCGTCTTCGGCAAATGTAAGGCCGATGGATTCAAGCTGTCCGGAGTACAAGCCCGCTATCTTGTTCATCTCGCCGATGAGCTTTCTGGAATACGGCTGGGACTCGGAATAGGAGTTGATATTATTAATGAAGGAATTGTAACCTTCAACGAGGTTGTTGATGTTCTCGGTAACCGATTCGACATCGGTCTTAAGTCCTATGCTTACGGATGTTCCTTCCGGACTGACGGCCTTTAAGTTGATGTCATACATCTTCTCTATTGAGAAGTGGTTGGAGAACGTACTCCTCTCTTCGCCGTTTAACGTAAACAGTGAATTCTGAGGATACTGCGTAACATCGCCTATTCCGAAATACTCAACGGTACCTGCCGTCTTGTGTGTGTTGTTATCCGAAATATCAAAGTTCGTATCGCCCTTTCCGCGGACACCGGTCTCATCGGATCTTATAGTAAGAGCTACCTTTCCCGAATCATCCGTAAGAACTTCGGCATTAACACCGATATTGGAACGCGTGATAAGCCTTGCCAGCTTTTCTTCGATGATCTTGTTGGTGTCATTCTCTCCTATATTAAACTGGAACTCATAGTCCATATCTCTTGAGTGTATATCAAATGAGTATGTTCCGGGAGCGAGATCCATTGTGTCAGGCTCTAGGAACTTACCGCGGTTTTCCTGGAAACCGGCAAGCTGACTAACAGAGATATCAAGATTGGGAATGGCATCGGGATCAACATCAGCACCGCCAATGTAGGAAGCCTCTACAACGTCATTGTCGCTTGAGGAGACTGCCTTTTGATCGAGCATGTTGTCCGAATCATCCATCGACAGCGATGATATGACATTCTTGAGTGAACGTGCATTTTCCTTAAGCCCTACTGCAAACTCGGTCGTTGCCGGAGAATTATCCAAAAGGAACAGGGGCGTATCTTTATTTAACTTAACAATGGAATTATAAAGACCACGCAGTTCACTCTTCTTATGGGTATCATACTTGCTGTTGGTACCCTTTGGCGCATACGTAGTCAGGAAATGATTATATACGGTTGATATAGCGGTATTATCTGCCATTGTTGCCCCTCCTTTCCTCCTTGAATGGATAGCTTTCCCGGAATCAGTTCCGGGCACTGTTCTTAAGGAATCGAACAGACGCCTGGGCATAAAATGCTACTTTTATGTCTATATACTACATCTAAAACCACCGAAAATCAAGCGTTTTAGGGCAAAAAACAGGGGTAAAAACCGCAAAAAAATAACAATATTTATTTAATAAAATTAGGCAAAATCACAATAAAAAGCAGCCTTTATCTACATATGGTATATACTGTGACAGACAGGGTACAATATACCCGTTTTTATAAGGAAAAATAAGACCTGTCAAAAAACAGACGGAATTGCCAAAAATCGATTGACGGGCATATAATGCTGTGGTATATTAATTCGGCGAGACGAAACAAGGTCTTTTTTTTGTGCTGTAATTTGTCCGCGAAAAGTACGGTAAAGTAAGAAAAACATGAGGTGACAAAATGCGTACCAGAATTACACTTGCCTGCACAGAGTGCAAGAACAGAAACTACGATACAAAAAAGGATAAGAAGACACATCCCGATCGTATGGAAACAAAGAAGTACTGCAGATTCTGCAAGAAACATACATTACATAAGGAGACAAAGTAATGGCTGAAACCAAAGCAAACGCAGATGCTGTTTCAAAGAAGGGCAAAGACTGGTTCAAAGGTCTTAAAGCCGAGTTCCATAAGATCAGCTGGACATCAAGGGAAGACGTTACAAAGCAGACGATAGCGGTTATCGTTGTTTCTGTTATTGTAGGTCTTATGATCGCAGTTATAGATTTCCTTCTTCAGTCGGGAATCAATTTCCTTGTAAGTCTGTAAGGAGGTACCCAAATGGCAGATAAGAAAAACACGGATCTTTCCGAAGAGATCAAGGAAGAAGTTTCCGAGGAAGTATCTGAACAATTTGCCGAGGATGCCGCAACACAGCCCAGCGGTCCGAAGGCAAACTGGTATGTTGTGCATACTTATTCCGGATATGAGAATAAGGTTAAAGCCAATATAGAAAAAACGATCGAGAACAGACATCTCGAGGATGAGATCCTTGAGGTCAGGGTTCCGATGCAGGACGTTACCGAAGTAAAGAACGGAGTCCGCAAAACGAGCGCCAAGAAAATGTTCCCGGGATATGTTCTTATCAATATGGTAATGAACGATGTCACCTGGTATGTTGTTCGAAATACAAGAGGCGTAACGGGATTTGTCGGCCCCGGAAGCAAACCGGTTCCGCTTTCCGACGGCGAGATGAAGCCTCTCGGAATCAAGACCGAAAACGTATTCATCAACTTTACCGAGGGTGATACCGTCAATGTCATCGCGGGCGTATGGAAAGATACGGTCGGCGTTGTACAGCGTATGGATATGGGTAAACAGACAGCTACGATCATGGTTGAATTGTTCGGCCGCGAGACACCTGTCGAGATCAGCTTTGACGAGATAAACAAAGCTAATTATTAAGAGTTCATGGGGAAACCCTTTATATATGAACTGTGGGAGGGATTGTCCCGCCACTACCACATTTATATTATAGGAGGCTATTATGGCTAAGAAAGTAGAAGGTTACATCAAACTTCAGATCCCTGCCGGAAAAGCAACACCGGCACCCCCGGTTGGCCCTGCACTCGGTCAGCACGGTGTGAACATTGTTGAGTTCACAAAACAGTTTAATGCGAGGACAGCAGATAAGGGTGATGTTCTTATTCCTGTTGTCATCACGGTTTATGCAGACAGAAGCTTTTCATTTATCACCAAGACTCCTCCTGCAGCAGTTCTTATCAAGAAGGCATGCAACATCAAGTCAGGTTCGGGCGTTCCCAACAAGACAAAGGTTGCAACACTTTCAAAAGAGAAATGCCGCGAGATCGCCGAGATGAAAATGCCGGATCTTAATGCGGCATCGATCGAGGCAGCGATGAGCATGATAGCAGGAACCGCCAGAAGTATGGGCGTTACAGTTGAAGAGTAGGAGGAAGCATAGATGAAACACGGAAAGAAATACGTTGAAGCAGCTAAGCTTGTGGATCGCGCAACTTCCTACGAGCCTGCTGAGGCAATCGCACTTGTAAAAAAGACAGCAACAGCAAAGTTTGACGAGACAGTCGAAGTACATATCCGTACAGGTTGTGACGGACGTCATGCGGAGCAGCAGATAAGAGGAGCCGTTGTTCTTCCCAACGGTACAGGTAAGACCGTAAGGGTACTTGTATTTGCGAAGGGTGACAAGGTTGCCGAAGCTGAAGCAGCCGGTGCAGATCATGTAGGCGGCGACGAGCTCATTCCCAAGATCCAGAATGAAGGATGGCTCGATTTCGACGTAGTAGTTGCAACACCTGATATGATGGGTGTAGTCGGACGTCTCGGTAAGGTGCTCGGTCCCAAAGGACTTATGCCCAACCCCAAGGCAGGAACGGTTACGATGGATGTCGCTAAGGCAATTGCAGATATCAAAGCCGGTAAGATCGAATACAGACTTGATAAGACGAACATCATTCACTGCCCGGTCGGAAAGGCAAGCTTTTCCGAGGAGAAGCTTACGGAGAACTTCAATGCGCTCATGGAAGCTATCGTAAAGGCAAAGCCCTCGGCTCTTAAGGGACAGTACTTAAGAAGCATCAGCCTGTCCACGACAATGGGACCCGGCGTAAAGGTTTCTACTGCAAAGTTCTGATTTATGTTATTATGTACCCGACAGATATATTCTGTCGGGTATTTTTGATTTATAAGGGAACGACAGATGTTTATACATTCCGGATCAAAAATAAAAAACAGAATGATCGTATCGCTGGCTGTTGTTGCGGCATCCCTTGCCCTTACAGGGTGTGAGGTTAAACTTGTGCTGCCAGGAAAAGAGGATGCGGATATCTCTGAGATAGAGCAGACAGCCCCGGCTGCGGTTCCGGTCATTTCAATAAATGACGGAATCGAACCGGTCATCACTCCGACACCGGAGCCCGTTGAAGCAGAGTTTGAAGAGATATACGATCCGGTCGGCAAACAGTATTCGGTAAAAACCGCGTCCCCCGACTGTGTAACGATCGCATTTGCCGGAGATGTGGGATTTGCTGCCGGATATGCGACCATCAACAAGTACAGGGCAAACGGAAGCGATATACACAACAGCATGGACGAAGGTGTTCTCGGCATCATGCAGTCGGCGGACATAATGATGGTCAACAACGAATTCCCCTACAGTGACAGGGGAAGCCCGACGCCGGACAAGACGTTTACGTTCCGTGCGGATCCGAAAGACGTACATATCATGAAGGATATGGGAGTAGATATAGTCGGTATCGCAAACAATCATGCATATGACTACGGACCCGATGCCCTTATTGATACGATAGATACGTTAAACGATGCTCAGCTGCCGTTTGTCGGAGCCGGAAAAAATCTGAAAGAAGCGATGAGCCCCGCATATTTTCATGCAAACGGGCACGTTATCTCGGTGGTTGCGGCAACCCAGATAGAGAGGTACGGTAATCCCGATACAAAGGAAGCTACCGAGGATTCCCCCGGTGTGCTCAGGACGCTCGATCCGAAAAAAACGGTCGCAGCCATTGAAGTGGCAGCGGCAAACAGTGATTTTACCGTAATGTTCGTGCATTGGGGAACCGAGAGTACCGACCTTGTCGAAAAGAGCCAGAGGGATCTTGCAAAGGCTTATGTTGATGCCGGAGCCGATCTGATAATAGGAGCGCACTCACACTGCCTGCAGGGCGTCGATTACATTGACACAGTACCGGTATTCTACAGCCTGGGGAATTTCTGGTTTAATTCCAAGACGCTGGATACATGCATAGTCCGAGCTACACTTGATGAGAACTGCTCGCTTGCAAAGGTCGAGTTCATCCCGTGCATCCAGCGCGGATCGTGCGTGGTATCGGCCAGTGACAGTGAGAAAGCCCGGATACTTGAATATATGCGCGGTATTTCCAACTACGCCGAGTTTGCCGATGACGGAACCGTCACAAGATCTGACAGTGATCACAATACGCAGAACGGACAGAACACTTCTCCCGCAAGAAAAGCGGAAAAACCGGAGGAGGCACAAGGAGCCGAAGATGTCCTGCAGCAGCTGCAGCAGATGACAGAGCAGGCGGCAGCCCCTCAGACGCAGCCCGAAGCAGAAGCACTTCCCGACTGGGCGGTCGCACAGTGATCAAAGCGTAGCCGGGTGTTTCCGGAAACCCCCGGTTCTTTGTATATATGAGAAATACTTATGCATGAAAATGCATGAAAATGCAGTTGACAGGGATATTTGATTATGATAATGTAGACAAGGTCGCGTAAGCGGCTGCCCGAAGACAGCAGGTACGGTATGCTGACAGGAGGGACCTACGAAGCGGGAGGAACCTGTCTGCACGACGAGCCCCATCGCCGAAGGCGATTTTTATGGGCGAGTCTCAATTTCCGTGTAAGTAATGAGATCATCATTCGCCTGCCGAGGAGAATGCGAGTTAACATTATCATTTACCATGATATTATGCCCGTTCCGTCTTCGGAACGGGTTTTATTATTTGATAAAACCTCGTTTTCTTTCAGTCGAGTCTTCAAATGATCGAAAATCTGTAAAGGAGGTAGAAAATGGCAAAGGTAGAACTTAAGAAACCTGTCGTTGACGAGATTTCCGAAGTGATCAAAGATGCCCAGGGCGTTGTACTCGTAGATTACCGCGGACTTACCGTTGAACAGGATACCGCTTTAAGGCGTCAGCTTCGTGAAGCAGGTATCACTTACAAGGTTTACAAGAACACAATGATGAACTTTGCGTTCAAGGGAACGGATTGTGAGGCTCTTGCTCCTCATCTTGAAGGACCCAGTGCCATTGCGGTATCAAAGGATGACGCTACGGCACCTGCACGAGTTATCGTTAAGTTTGCAAAGGAAGCTCCCAATCTCGAGCTTAAGGCAGGCGTTGTCGAAGGCGTGCTCTATGATGCAAAGGGAATTGCAGAGATCGCAAAGATCCCGGGAAGAGAAGAACTTCTCTCAAGACTGCTTGGTTCACTGCAGTCTCCTGTTGCAAACTTCGCCCGTGTGCTTAATCAGATAGCTGAAAAGGGCGGCGCAGGTGACGGTGCAGCAGCAGAAGCTCCTGCCGAGGAAGCACCCGCAGCAGAAGCAGCTCCTGCAGAAGAAGCAGCCCCTGCCGAGGAAGCACCCGCAGCAGATGCACCTGCTGAGGAAGCGGCACCCGCAGAAGAAGCACCCGCAGCTGAGTAATGCAGATGCTTCGTGAAGGAAATCAGAAAGATATTTAACAATAGGAGGATTATACAATGGCAAAAATGTCTACAGCAGAGTTTATCGATGCTATTAAAGAATTAACCGTTTTAGAGCTTAACGATCTTGTAAAGGCTTGCGAAGAAGAGTTCGGCGTATCTGCAGCAGCAGGCGTTGTAGTCGCAGCAGCAGGCGGTGCAGCTGACGGCGGCGCAGCAGGCGAGGAGAAGAGCGAGTTCGATATCGAACTTACGGATGTAGGTCCCAACAAGGTTAAGGTCATCAAGGTAGTTCGTGAAGCAACCGGTCTTGGACTTAAGGAAGCTAAGGATCTTGTTGATTCAGCTCCGAAGGTACTTAAAGAGGGCGCTTCCAAGGAAGAGGCTGATGACCTCAAGACTAAACTTGAGGCTGAAGGCGCTAAGGTTACTCTTAAGTAATTAAATTTATCAGAAAATTTAAAATTTTCTTGACTCGAAAAAGAGCTTGTGTTACCATGGATAACGCACTATTGTGGTTTCATAGGCTCTTTTTGTGCGTTTTTTTACGGAAAAACCGCTATATATAGGGGCTTTTGAGGGTTTGTCCACAAGTGGATGCGATTGTTGAAATCTAAATAGAAAAACGGGGTGAAAACGTCAATGGAAAAGAACAGGATACGTCCGGTTACAGTTGGCAAGAGCACGAGAATGAGTTTTTCGCGTCAGAAAGAAGTTCTCGAAATGCCGAATCTCATAGAGGTTCAGAAGGACTCTTACCAGTGGTTTCTGGATGAAGGTCTGAAGGAAGTCTTTGCGGACATCTCTCCGATCACGGACTACAGCGGCCAGTTAAGTCTGGAGTTCGTCGATTTTAAACTCTGTGAAGAGGATGTCAAGTATTCTATTGAGGAATGTAAGGAGCGCGATGCAACTTATGCAGCCCCCCTTAAAGTCCGTGTACGTCTTTACAACAAGACGGATGACAAGATCATCGAGCACGAGATCTTTATGGGAGACCTTCCTCTTATGACAGCAACCGGCACATTCGTTATAAACGGTGCTGAACGTGTTATCGTCAGTCAGCTGGTTCGTTCCCCGGGTATCTATTACGGAATAGCACATGATAAATTCGGTAAGAAACTGTACTCATGTACGGTTATCCCCAACAGAGGCGCATGGTTGGAGTATGAAACGGACTCCAATGATGTTTTCTTTGTACGTGTAGACCGTACGAGAAAAGTACCGGTCACCGTTCTTCTTCGTTCTCTCGGACTTGGCACAAATCAGGAGATCCTCGATCTGTTCGGAGACGAGCCCAAGATCCTTGCTTCATTCGGAAAGGACGTTGCGACCAACTATCAGGAAGGTCTTCTTGAATTATATAAGAAGATACGTCCGGGTGAGCCGCTGGCCGTTGAAAGTGCGGAGAGTCTTATCAACTCGATGTTCTTTGATCCGAGAAGATACGATCTTGCCAAGGTTGGCCGTTATAAATTCAATAAGAAGTTAATGCTCCGTAACCGTATCAGAAACCGCGTTATCGCCGAGGATGTTGTGGATCCCAATACGGGAGAGATCCTTGCCGAAGCCGGTACGGTCGCTACGGTTGAGATCGCGGACAGAATCCAGAATGCTGCAGTCGCTTATGTTACGATCCAGTGTGAAGAGCGTAACGTAAGAGTTCTTTCCAATATGATGGTAGATATAACGAGCTTTGTGGATTGCGATCCGAAGGAACTGGGCATAACGGAACTTGTATACTATCCCGCGCTGCACGCTATATTGACAGAGTATTCAAATGATCCCGATGCACTTGCTGATGCGATCAGGGACAGTGTTCATGCTCTTATTCCCAAGCATATCACTCCGGAAGATATTTTTGCTTCCATTAACTATAACATTCATCTTGAGTACGGTATCGGCCATGACGATGATATCGACCATCTCGGCAACCGTCGTATCCGTGCCGTCGGTGAACTGCTTCAGAATCAGTACAGGATCGGTCTTTCAAGACTTGAAAGAGTTGTCCGCGAGAGGATGACCACTCAGGATCTTGAGGGTATCGCACCCCAGCAGCTTATAAATATCAAGCCTGTTACGGCTGCGGTCAAAGAGTTCTTTGGATCTTCCCAGCTGTCACAGTTCATGGACCAGAATAACCCTCTCGGAGAACTTACTCATAAGAGAAGGCTCTCGGCACTCGGTCCCGGAGGTCTGTCAAGAGACCGTGCCGGATTCGAGGTTCGAGACGTTCATTATTCACATTACGGAAGAATGTGTCCCATAGAGACACCCGAAGGTCCCAACATCGGTCTGATCAACTCGCTTGCATGCTACGCAAGGATCAACGAATACGGTTTCGTTGAGGCTCCGTACAGGAAGATAGATCACACGGATCCCGAAAACCCCGTCGTTACGGACGAGGTTGTATATATGACGGCCGATGAGGAGGATAATTACCATGTAGCACAGGCTAACGAACCTCTTGATGCGGAAGGTCATTTTGTAAAGAACAACGTATCGGGTCGTTTCCGTGATGAGACCCAGGAATATGACAAGTCCATGTTCGAATTCATGGATGTATCGCCCAAGATGGTGTTCTCGGTTGCTACGGCACTTATCCCGTTCCTTGAGAACGACGATGCCAACCGTGCCCTGATGGGATCGAACATGCAGCGTCAGGCCGTTCCGCTCCTTCAGACGGAAGCACCGGTCATCGGTACGGGAATGGAGCCCAAGGCGGCTGTTGACTCGGGTGTATGCGTTATTGCCAAGAAGAGCGGTACCGTTATCAGTTCGGTATCCGATGAGATAGTTATAAAGAACGATGACAAGACGATCGAAACTTATCATCTGACGAAATTCCTTCGTTCCAACCAGTCAAACTGCTATAACCAGAAGCCGATCGTTGATAAGGGCGAGCATGTTGAAGCAGGTCAGGTAATAGCGGACGGACCGTCAACATCAAACGGAGAAATGGCACTCGGTAAGAACCCTCTTATCGCGTTCATGACATGGGAAGGATACAACTACGAGGATGCCGTGCTTCTTTCGGAAAGACTCGTACAGGAAGATGTTTATACATCGGTTCATATTGAGGAGCATGAAGCCGAAGCAAGAGATACCAAGCTCGGACCCGAGGAGATAACAAGAGACGTTCCCGGTGTCGGCGAAGATGCACTCAAGGATCTTGATGAGAACGGTATCATCCGTATAGGTGCAGAGGTAAGAGCCGGCGACATCCTTGTCGGAAAGGTAACTCCTAAGGGAGAGACCGAACTTACCGCCGAGGAAAGACTCCTTCGTGCGATCTTCGGTGAGAAGGCAAGAGAAGTCAGGGATACTTCACTCAAGGTACCTCACGGTGAATACGGTATCGTTGTTGATGCAAAGGTGTTCACAAGGGAGAACGGAGATGAACTTCCTCCCGGAGTGAACAAGTCCGTAAGGATATATATAGCACAGAAGAGAAAGATCTCCGTCGGTGATAAGATGGCAGGACGTCACGGAAACAAGGGTGTTGTTTCCCGCGTGCTTCCGATAGAAGATATGCCTTATCTGCCGAACGGCCGTCCCGTGGACATAGTTCTTAATCCTCTGGGTGTTCCTTCGCGTATGAATATCGGTCAGGTGCTCGAGATACATCTGTCACTTGCCGCAAAAGCACTTGGATTTAATATCGCAACCCCCGTTTTCGACGGTGCGGACGAAGACGATATCATGGATACGCTCGATCTTGCCAACGATTACATCAATCTTCCGTTTGATGCAAAGGAAGCAAAGGAATCAAAGGATAAGTCGGGTGTTACATTCGAAAGCCTCCATAAGGAAGAACTTCTTCCCGAGGTGTTTGAGTATCTTTCGGAAAACAGAGATCACAGATCGCTCTGGAAGGGCGTTCCGATCTCGAGAGACGGTAAGGTCAGACTTCGTGACGGACGTACAGGCGAGTATTTCGACAGCCCTGTTACGATCGGACACATGCACTACCTGAAGCTCCACCATCTGGTAGACGATAAGATCCATGCTCGTTCTACCGGCCCGTACTCACTTGTTACGCAGCAGCCTCTCGGCGGTAAAGCCCAGTTCGGCGGACAGCGTTTCGGTGAGATGGAAGTCTGGGCTCTTGAGGCATACGGTGCATCCTACACCTTACAGGAGATACTGACAGTCAAGTCTGATGATGTTATCGGACGTGTCAAGACATACGAAGCTATCATCAAGGGTGATAACATTCCCGAAGGCGGAATTCCCGAATCGTTCAAGGTTCTTCTAAAGGAACTCCAGTCACTCGGCCTTGATGTGCGCGTTCTTAAAGATGACAATACGGAAGTAGAGATCAAAGAAACCGTTGATTACGGTGAAACCGACATGCGTTCCGTTCTCGAAGGCGATTTTAAGGATTTCCGCAAGGATGAGAATTTTGCCAGAAGCGGATACAGCACTCAGGAATTCGATGAGTCAAGCGGCGATCTTGTTGATGTCGAAGAAGGATCCGACGAATATGATGATGCGGATGGTGATTTCGACGAGAGTTTCGATGACGCAGAAGAATAAGATTCAATACCTTTCGTAAAGGAGCTTAAAAATGGCAGAACAAAATAAAGAAGCTTACGAGCCTTTAACATTTGATGCGATCAGGATCGGACTGGCATCTCCCGAAAAGATCAAAGAGTGGTCACGAGGAGAGGTCAGAAAGCCTGAGACCATCAACTACAGAACGCTTAAGCCTGAAAAGGACGGACTGTTCTGTGAAAGGATCTTCGGACCGTCGAAGGACTGGGAATGTCACTGCGGTAAGTATAAAAAGATCCGTTATAAGGGTGTTATCTGTGACCGTTGCGGTGTTGAGGTAACAAAAGCAAACGTACGTCGTGAACGTATGGGTCACATTGAACTTGCAGCCCCTGTATCGCATATTTGGTACTTCAAGGGTATCCCGAGCCGTATGGGTCTTATTCTCGACCTGTCGCCGAGAACACTCGAGAAGGTCCTGTATTTTGCAAACTACATCGTTCTCGATCCTATGGCGACCGATCTTAAGTACAAACAGGTACTTACAGAGGCCGAATACCAGAAGGAGTATGAGGAGTACGAAGGAAGATTCCGCGTAGGGATGGGCGCAGAGGCCATCAAGGAACTTCTGATGGCTATAGATCTTGATGCCGAGGCTGAGGAACTCAAGAGCCAGCTTGAAGATTCCACGGGTCAGAAAAAGGCTAAGATCATCAAGAGACTTGAGGTTGTTGAAGCCTTCCGTGAATCAGGAAACAAACCTGAGTGGATGATAATGGATGTAATTCCCGTTATCCCGCCCGATCTTCGCCCCATGGTACAGCTCGACGGCGGAAGATTTGCCACGAGTGATCTTAACGATCTGTACAGAAGGATCATTAACCGTAACAACAGACTGAAGAGACTTCTTGAGCTCGGCGCGCCCGATATCATCGTTCGTAACGAGAAGAGAATGCTTCAGGAGGCTGTTGATGCACTTATAGACAACGGCCGCCGCGGACGTCCCGTAACAGGCCCCGGAAACAGACCTCTTAAGTCCCTGTCCGACATGCTCAAAGGTAAGTCCGGACGTTTCCGTCAGAACCTTCTCGGAAAGCGTGTTGACTATTCAGGACGTTCGGTTATCGTCGTAGGTCCCGAACTTAAGATATATCAGTGCGGTCTTCCGAAGGAAATGGCTATAGAGCTGTTCAAGCCCTTCGTTATGAAAGAGCTTGTTGCCAACAAATCAGCTCATAACATAAAGAATGCAAAGAAGATGGTAGAGCGTCTTCGTCCCGAGGTGTGGGATGTGCTCGAGGATGTCATCAAGGAACATCCCGTAATGCTCAACCGTGCTCCTACACTTCACAGACTCGGAATACAGGCATTTGAGCCTATCCTTGTCGAAGGTAAAGCCATAAAACTTCACCCGCTCGTATGTACGGCATTTAACGCCGACTTCGACGGTGACCAGATGGCCGTTCATCTTCCGCTTTCGGTTGAAGCCCAGGCAGAGTGCAGATTCCTGCTGCTATCGCCCAACAACCTTTTAAAGCCTTCGGATGGTGGTCCCGTTGCCGTTCCTTCACAGGATATGGTCCTTGGTATCTACTATCTGACAATGGAAAAGATGAGAGATCTTTCAAAGGATCCCGATTTTGAGGGCAGTCCCGAGATCAGTTTCCCTGCTACCGAAGAGGAAGCACAGAAGGCCAAGAACAGGATCAAGGAACTCAATGATGATAAATCGGATGCCGCAAAGGAAGAGAGAGAGAGCATTCGTTCTTCATTCATAGAAGCTGCCATTGCTGCATATGACAGTTATCAGGAAGCAAAGGCCAAGGCGGTTAAGGCCGGTAAGAAGGTCGATTCCGTCAAGGAGACTCCGATAGAGAGAGATACACTCATAAGAGTGAACATCGATCCGGAGCGTGACAGATGGATTGTCTGCGAAATGGTCGACATCAAGGGAAGGTACTACACCTCGATGAACCAGGCGCTTCTTGCATACGAGAACCAGGAGATAACTCTTCATCAGCCGATCAACGTAAAGCGTCATAAGAAGCTTGCGGACGGTACGGAAGTGTCCGGTATAATCAGGACGACTCTCGGAAGACTGATATTTAATGAGATACTCCCTCAGGATCTCGGATTTGTTAACAGAGAAGATCCCGAAAATGCTCTTAAGCTGGAGATCGCTTTCCATGTCGGAAAATCGCACTTAAAGAGCATACTTGAAAAAGTCATAAATAACCACGGTGCCACAAAGACCGCAGAGGTTCTTGACGATATCAAGGCAATGGGATACAAGTATTCCACCCAGGCAGCCATGACCGTTTCCATTTCGGATATGACGGTTCCCGCAGCCAAGCAGGAACTGCTTGAGGAAGCACAGCAGACTGTTGAGAAGATCACACGTAACTACAAGCGTGGTCTTATAACCGAAGAAGAGCGTCACGAAGGTGTCATCAACGCATGGAAGAACACTGACGAAGATATTACAAAGCAGCTGATCGACGGTCTTGATAAGTACAATAATATTTACATGATGGCCGACTCAGGTGCCCGTGGTTCGAACAAGCAGATCAAACAGCTTGCCGGAATGCGAGGCCTGATGGCTGATACAACAGGTAAGACCATCGAGCTTCCCATCAAGTCGAACTTCCGTGAAGGTCTTGACGTTCTTGAGTATTTCATGTCGGCGCACGGTGCACGTAAAGGTCTGTCGGATACGGCACTTAGAACGGCTGACTCGGGTTACCTTACAAGACGTCTTGTGGATATCTCGCAGGAACTTATCATTCGGGAACAGGATTGCTCGATAAAGCGCTCCGAGATACCCGGAATGTATGTTAAAGCGTTTGCGGACGGCAAGGAAGTCATAGAGACGCTTAGAGACAGGATACTCGGAAGATATGCCGCTGATGATATTCTTGATAAGGACGGAAACGTACTTGTTAAGAAAAATCATATGATCACACCCAGACGTGTGGAGAACGTTCTTAAGAACGCAGTGGATTCCGAAGGAACACCTATCATCGAGTCAAAGATAGGACTTCGTATACGTACGATCCTTACATGTAAGTGCCATAACGGTATATGCAGTAAGTGCTACGGCGCTAACATGGCAAGCGGTGAGATGGTCCAGGTCGGTGAGGCTGTCGGTATCATAGCGGCACAGTCTATCGGTGAGCCCGGTACACAGCTTACGATGAGAACATTCCATACCGGTGGTGTTGCCGGTGATGATATCACACAGGGTCTTCCCCGTGTCGAGGAACTGTTTGAGGCACGTAAGCCCAAGGGACTTGCGATCATTTCAGAGATCGCGGGTCATGCGGTACTGCAGGATACAAAGAAGAAGCGTGAAGTTGTCGTAACAAACGACGAGACGGGTGAGAGCAAGACTTATCTGATCCCTTACGGATCACGCTCAAAGATAACCGAGGAAGGTATGGATATCCAGGCCGGTGACGAACTCACCGACGGTTCCGTAAATCCTCACGATATACTGAAGATCAAGGGAGTTCGCGCCGCACAGGATTATATGCTCCGCGAGGTTCAGAGAGTTTACAGACTTCAGGGTGTTGAGATCAACGATAAGCATATCGAGGTCATAGTCCGTCAGATGCTTAAGAAAGTCCGCATAGAGGATGACGGTGATTCGGATCTTCTGCCCGGCTCTCTTGTTGATGCGCTTGAACTTGAAGATATCAATGAGGCACTTGAAGCGGAAGGCAAGAAGCCTGTAGAGGCTAAACAGGTTATGCTCGGTATTACCAAGGCCAGCCTTGCAACGAGTTCATTCCTGTCAGCTGCTTCGTTCCAGGAGACCACGAGAGTTCTTACGGAAGCTGCGATCAAGGGTAAGGTCGATCCGCTTATCGGACTTAAGGAAAACGTTATCATTGGTAAGCTGATACCTGCAGGTACGGGTATGAAGCAGTACAGAAACGTTATGCTTGATACGACTCTCCCTGACAGCCTTGTGGTTCAAAAGGAAGAAGAGATCGAAGACGAATATGAAGATGTAGATATCGATGAAAACTATGAAGCCGATGAAGATGTTGATGAGGCTGATGTCGAAGATATCGAAGTCGAAGAAGAAGTAACAGAGGATGAAGAGTAACACTCATCCGCGATAAGCTAAAACAAGGCCGGAGGATCGATCCTCCGGCCTTTGTTATGTTTGAAAATTTAAATATCCGTCAGATCAGATCTGACCGATATACATTGAAGCTACGGTGTTCTCGGCTTCCTTCGCGAGCTGATACGATCTGATGGGATGAAGGAATCCCTGAGGTACGGTGTATGAACGTCTCTCACTGGGAGTAAGCTTAAATGAGAGTTCCATTAATATGCGGCGGATATTCATATACCATGCCGAATATGAAAAAATCACCATCATGGTCAGCGAAGCAAGGCTGATCCAGATAACATATGAAGAAACATCAGTATTCTCCGGAGCGGCAGCAAGCGGAACATCATTGTTGTCCTGGACAACGAAGAAAACGTAATCACCGGACTGAACAGCTGCGGTCTGTGCCGTCGCATCTGCCTGTATATCTGCTCCCATAAAAGCGATCATGGGAAGAAGAAACAGGGAGATAAGCGCGATTATTGCAAGTGTGTGTACAATTATCTTTCGTGTGCGTGTCATATCGATCCTCTTTCCGTATACAGAAATATAAGTATGAACATAATACCTCTTTCATAATATAATGACAACACATGCGGTCAAAAAGGTTCACTTTTATATTCACTTTTTTTATCACAAGGTATATAATTATTTCGCTTATTGTGTTTATTCCCATGATATAAAGGACTATACGGATGAGAGACGATTATTTCAGAAGTTATAAGATGTTTAAATTTATTCAGCTTGCACTTCTTGTTATATTTGCTGTTTGCTTTTTTCTTTTTATTTTTTTGGATGAAAATCTGAGGACAAGCGTATTCTCCAACAAGGTCCTCCTGACCATCTGTGTTTTTTTATGGGCATTTATGCTGTATAGCGTTGCGTGCATAATAATGGATTTTCGTCTGCTCGAGGGACATATCGTTCATGATCACGTATTAAAAAGAGCGGTCTATGTTGATACGCTGACCGGCATACCAAACAGATTTTCATGCGATCAGATATTTGAGAAGTATGAGAGCGCAGCTGACATCTCAACTCTCGGATGTGCACTGATCGTGATAGATAATCTTAATGAGATAAACACTACCCACGGCAGATCTAGCGGCAATATCGCACTAAAGGATTTTTCGTCCGTTGTCGAAAGGATCAGCGCTCATTACGGTTTCGTGGGCAGAAACAACGGAAACGAGTTCCTGGTCGTCATAGAGAACTGCGGCAGTGAAAAAATGGACAAGTTTGCATCCGAACTGCAAAAAGAGATCGATATCTATAACAGATCTGCCAATTATGAGATCAGGATAAAAATAGCAAAACTGTTGAATGAATCACAGGGCTTCAAAGATTTCCGCCAGATGGTAGCCAGACTGTACGGGATCGCCAAGGTGTAAGAATGGCTGATTTCAACCATGCCTATATAGGGCGTTTGGTTCAAAAATCACAAAAGGGAGACAGTGATGCCTTTGCCGAACTGTATGCCATTACTTACCAGCATACATATAACTATGCGGCCCACTATCTCAGAGACACGAATATGGCACAGGATGCCTTGCAGGAAACGTACATCCTTGCCCTTCGAAATATCTCAGGGATAAAGGAACCCGCGTTGTTCGTGGCATGGCTTAACCAGATATGCTTCCGGGTGTGCTACGATATGAAGCGCAAGAACCGGCAGGAATACGGAGAAAACAATCCGGAGCTTCTGGAATTTGTCAGTGATGAATATATAGATCACAATCCCGAAAATAGAACTGAGGAGGCTGACGAAGCCTCAAGACTGAAGGATGCGGTAATGTCCCTTCCTTTCAATGAGCAGCAGGTCGTTGTCATGCGTTATTACAACGACATGAAACTCGAAGACATTGCCTCGGCACTGGGGTGCTCGAGAAGCAGCGTTAAGAGGTACCTGATATCGGCCAGGGAAAGGCTGAATGAAATGCTCGGAAAGGGGGACGCAGATGTTTAGAAGAAACAAAGTTTACAGTATAAATAAAAAAGCGGCAAACGAAGCACTTCAGAATGTCTTCGCTGCCTGCGAGCAGACGCCGAACACACAGTCGCTCGATGCACTGCTCATTAAGAATATCGCAAATACAACTCTCGTTAAGGTCGGGAAGTGGTCATCGGTTGCACTGCTGATACTGGTCCTGCTGTGCCCCACAGTATTTTATATGGCCGGCAAAGAGTCGGGCACCGGGCCTCACAGGACGGATATACAGGTCGTCGGGCATTACCTTGATGAGGAGAACGGATGCTTTGTCATGCAGCTGTCCGGAGACGATATTGATTACGATGGTATTTATGCAAAGAAAGAAAACGGTTCGGTGATCTATCCGATCGATACCGACGAAAACGGGACGGTCAGGTTCAGGTTTGAAAGCGGAACGCTCAATATATACATTCCCGATACGGAGGGTGGAATTGTTCAGGCGGTTTTGTCCAAATAAGATAATATTATCTGCGTGCTTGATAACGCTTGCGCTTTCTCTGACCGCATGCGGCGGTGATGAACCGAAAGAGACCGAACTGGAGATATCAAAGATCGCATCTGCCGAGAACAGGAGCAGTGAACCGAAGTGCCTGATCCCGGATACCGGAGGTAATGAGGTACTTGGCGATAACGAACTGACGGTCAATATCACAAACCGCAATAACGGTTATGTACTTGTTCACAGTACCGGCGAGATAGATGATATCAAGATACAGCTCTCATGCGGTGACAGCGTTACATATACATATATCATCCCCGCAGGTGATTCGGTGATCCCTCTTTCTCTCGGAGACGGTACGTATAACATCGTTGCATATGAGGGAATGGGCGAGGAAGGAATGTATGCGACAAAGTTCGCGGAGGAGATCGATGTAAAGCTTACCGATGAGTTTTTGCCTTTCCTTTATCCCAACTGCTATGTGAAGTTTGACAAGAGTTCGAACACGGTAGCACTCGGAGAACAACTTGCCACGGGAAAATCGAGCGACATAGAGGTTGTTGCGGCGGTTTACGATTATGTCGTAAAGAACATCACATACGATCATGAAAGGGCTGAGACGGTCAAGCCCACGTATGTTCCCGACGTGGATCAGGTTCTTGTGGAAAAGAAAGGGATATGTTTCGACTATGCCGCTGTGATGGCTGCCATGCTCAGAAGCCAGAGGATCCCCACAAGACTGGAGTTCGGATATGCCGGAGATGCATACCACGCATGGATAACCACGTATATAAAGGATCAGGGTTGGATAAACGGTTTTATCGAGTTTGACGGAGTCGACTGGACTTTGATGGATCCGACGTTTGCGGCAAATGCCGGAACAAAAAAGCTTAAGAGCTTCATAGGCGACGGAAATAATTACACTACCAAATATATATATTAAATACTGATTTAAGGCTGATAGGGAGGACGTCAGTAATGAATTCAAAAAAGAAGCTTCTCAACAATCAGGAACTTTCCATGTTCTGTGATCAGATAGCGATGATCCTTGCAGCGGGCATATCCGCTATGGAAGGTATTTCCATCATGCTTGATGATGCGACCACGGATGAAGGACGTGAGATACTTCAGACAATACTGGATAAATGTAACGAAGGCGATACCTTCCATCATTCGGTTGAAGCTTCCGGCGTTTTTCCGAAATACGCTCTTGACATGATCGAGATCGGCGAGCAGTCGGGTAAGCTCGAGGAGGTCATGCGTGCCCTGGCTTTCCACTATAACCGTGAGGAGAACGTGGCAAGGGGTATAAAGAGTGCCGTAACCTATCCTATGCTTATAGTCGGGATGATGCTGATAGTCATACTTGTTCTGGTCATCAAGGTGCTTCCGATCTTCAATGATGTGTTCAAACAGCTTGGTACGGAGATGACGGGCTTTTCAAAGGGAATGCTTGACTTCGGTAATGCCGTCAGCAAATATGCGCTTGTTATAGTCATAGTTGCGGCTGTTATCGTTATAGGCATTTTCCTGCTTACAAAGACCGGCACGGGAAGGGCCAGGCTTCGCGGCTTTTTGTCCAAATTCTTTGCAACAAGGAGTCTTTATGACAAGATCGCGGCAGGAAGGTTTGCATCGGGAATGGCACTTACGATGAGTGCCGGACTTGATACGGACGAGAGTCTTACCATGGTATCAAATCTGGTGGATAACAGCGATATGGTCGAAAAGATCAACAAGAGCAAGGAACTGATGTCAACGGGATCGTCATTTGCGGACGCTCTTTGCTCGGCAGGGATCTTTTCAAATATGTATTCGAGGATGATATCGGTCGGGTTCAGAACCGGTTCGGTCGATAAGGTTCTTGAGAAGATAGCGGTCGGATACGATGAAGAGGTTGATGAGAAAATGACAAATCTCATTTCCGTACTTGAGCCGACGCTGGTCATAATACTGTCGGTTGTCGTATGCCTGATACTGTTGTCGGTAATGTTGCCTCTTATGGGAGTAATGGGTAGTATCGGATGAACAGATTTAACAGACCGGGATTGAAAAAAAGAATACTTGAATCGATGAACTTCTCGGTGTTCTTCTTTGTGGTTGTCATCGCGATATTCCTCATCGGCATATCGTTTATATCATCGACTTCTTCGAAGGATCAGACACAGATACTGACGGATGCGGTAAACAAGGATATTATCCACTGCTATGCCGTGGAGGGATATTACCCTCCGAACCTTAAATATATTGAGGATCATTACGGACTTACGTACGATAAGGACAGATATTTTGTCGATTATGTACCGATAGGTGATAATATCATGCCTTCAGTGACCATTGTGGAGACAGGCAAAAAATGAACTTTGCAAAGAGAAACAAATCAATAGTCGATTTTCTGTTTATACTTGCCCTTTTTGGTGCTTTTGCCATAACGGCTCTGTTTGTTGTGCTCTTTGGCGCGAGGATATACAGGACAACCGTGTCCAACATGAACACGAACTATGAGAAGCGTACGGCGATGGCGTACATCACCGAAAAGATCCGCTCGCATGATTACACGGGCGGAGCGGATGTGTCCGATATCGATATCTCTTCGGAGACGGACGATCATTCGGTCCTTAAACTGTATCAGGAGATCGGCGGCAAAACATATATCACCTATCTGTTTTTGGCAGACGGATATCTGAGGGAATTTACCGCGGATGAGTCATACGATTTTAACTACAAAAACGGAACGGACATTCTGGCGATACGGGATTTCTCCGTAAGGAAGGAAAATGAAGGTCTGTACCGTTTCGATATAACGGATACGAACGGCGAGAATACGATATTTTTCGTAACGCTGTACAGTGGCGTGGACGGAGACGGAGACGATGACTAAATATCTGAAATCCAAAACATCACTGTTCCTGATGGAACTGATAATAACGATACTGTTGTTTGCTGCATGCGGGGCGGTCTGCGTAAGACTGTTCGTGACAAGCTATGTCATGACGAAGGATACGGTTGAACTTAACGAATCCGTGTCGATAGCCCAGGGATTTGCCGAGGTTATGCGCGGGACCGACGGGGACATCGATTCGGTCATAGAGCATTATCCGATGGCAATACGCGGCGGCGACGGATTTTTCGAAGTCTACTATGATGAGAACTTTGAAATGTGCGCATACGGAGACAATGCGATGTATGTAAGCGATGTTACGATGACACCCAACGGCGCCATTCAGAACATGGAAGTGCGGGTAGTAAGACTTCGGGATTTTAAAGACATTTATACGCTTGATGCGACCAAGTATATGAACGATACGAAAGGGTAACCGATGGAGAAAAAGCATTCCGGCGGGATCAATATAGGAACAAGCTCAATACTGGTAACGTTCGTGCTTCTCGCTCTCGTTACCTTTGCGGCACTGTCGTATATGTCGGCAAGATCCGATTATGTGCTGTCGAAAGAGGCGGCTGACAGAACGGCAAGTTATTACGATGCGAACAGAAAAGCGGAACTATATCTTGCAAATATCGAAGCTCTCCTGTCAAAGCACCTCAGCAACTCATCCGACAAGAAGGCATATATGGACGGAGTTGATGCGCTGTTTGCGGATAATGACAGCATTACCGTTACCGACGGAGAGGACGGGTACAAGAAACTGTCATATCAGGTTGCGGTCACAAGCGGCCAGAACCTGAATGTCATTCTTTCGGTCCATTATCCGGACGATGATGATGACAGTCTGTTCAAGATCGACAAATGGACGACGAATGTAAACAGGGACTGGCTTAACAGCATCAGGGACGAGGAAGGTTCCGAATCGGGAACAAAACTGTTATTCCAGTAAATGCAGATAGGGCAGGGCCCACGAAGGTATTATTTCAAAGAACGGAGATAGAAAAATGGCAGTAGCGGAAACTTTGGCAAAGATAACACAGGACGGTGCTTCTGATATATTCATAGTCGCAGGTCTTCCTCTTTCATATAAGAGAAAGGGCGTATTCGTTGAGGAGGGTGAGAGCAAGCTCATGCCAGGCGATACGGCGGTACTGATTACCGAGATATATGAACTTGCCGGCGGCAGGGATATGTCAAGACTTCAGAAATACGGCGATGATGATTTTTCATTTGCCATAAAGGGAGTTGCACGTTTCCGTATCAATGCATATAAGCAGAGAGGCTCTCTTTCCGCTGTCATCCGTGTTATAACGTTCAATATTCCCGATCCGAAGGAGCGCAATATTCCGCAGAACGTCATTGATTTTGCCGACAGGAAGAAGGGACTCGTTCTTGTTACGGGACCTGCCGGAAGCGGAAAATCAACGACGCTTGCCTGCATGATAGATCATATAAACACAACAAGACATGCTCACATCATAACGCTAGAGGATCCTCTCGAGTATCTTCATATGCATAAGATGAGCATAGTCAGCCAGCGTGAGGTCGTTACCGATACGGACAGTTACCTTACGGCACTTCGTGCATCGCTTCGTCAGAGTCCGGACGTCATCCTTCTCGGAGAGATGCGTGATTACGAGACGATGAACGTTGCGATGACCGCAGCCGAAACGGGACACCTGATCCTGTCGACGCTTCATACGATCGGTGCGTCCAATACGATCGACCGTATCATAGATGCATTCCCGCCCAACCAGCAGCACCAGATAGCGCTTCAGCTGTCAATGGTACTTCAGGCGGTCGTTTCACAGCAGCTTGTTCCTTCAACGGACGGAGGACTGGTTCCCGTATTTGAGATCATGACGCTTACTCCCGCGATCAGAAACATGATCAGAGAGTCAAAGGTCCATCAGATCGACGGTATGATCTATGCTTCGGCAGCCGATGACATGATCGCCATGGATGCAAGTCTTCTTAACCTGTACAAGGAAGGAAAGATCACGGATAAAACCGCTCTTACATACGCCACGAACCCGGAATTACTGCAAAAGAAGCTCAGCCTGGTCGGCAAGTAGTCATTTTTCGGGCATTTCAGGCAGAAAATCCTTGACATGCATGGGACAATTGCATATAATCGATTAGCGTGCACAAAAATGCGCTTTGTTTTTGTGTGCCTAAATTGCAGATTATTCAAAGGAGGTGAAAAGAATGCCAACATTTAACCAGTTAGTCAGAAAGGGTAGAGAAACTTCAGTAAAGAAGTCTACGGCACCTGCTCTTGGTAAGGGATTCAACTCTCTTCACAAGAAGCCCATCGATACTGCTTCACCGCAGAAGCGTGGCGTGTGCACGGCTGTTAAAACAGCAACTCCCAAAAAGCCTAACTCAGCTCTTCGTAAGATCGCCAGAGTACGTCTGTCAAACGGGATCGAAGTTACAAGCTACATTCCCGGTGAAGGACATAACCTTCAGGAGCACAGCGTTGTTCTTGTAAGAGGCGGAAGAGTAAAGGACCTGCCCGGTACACGTTATCACGTTATCCGTGGTACGCTCGATACGGCCGGTGTTGCAAACAGAAACCAGGCCCGTTCGAAGTACGGCGCAAAGCGTCCTAAGAAGTAAGGTAAACTACCAAAGGAAATGAAGTTGAGTGTTGGAATTTTGATCACCAGCACGTACACAGATGTTTTCTAATGTGAGTACCTAAGATCTAACATAATTAGTTAAGGAGGGAAGAATCGTGCCACGTAAAGGACATATTCAGAAGAGAGACGTACTGGCAGATCCCGTGTACAACAGCAAGGTCGTTACAAAGCTGATCAACAACATCATGCTTGACGGCAAGAAGGGCGTAGCCCAGAAGATCGTATACGGTGCATTCGAGTCAGTGGAAGAGAAGGTTGGAAAGCCTGCTCTCGAAGTATTTGAAGAGGCAATGAACAATATCATGCCTGCTCTTGAAGTTAAGGCCAGACGTATCGGTGGTGCCACATATCAGGTACCTATCGAGGTTCGCCCCGACAGACGTCAGGCTCTTGCTCTTCGCTGGATGACCATGTTTTCACGTAAGAGAGGCGAGAAGACAATGGAAGAGCGTCTTGCGGGAGAGATCATGGATGCTGCCAATAACACCGGTGCATCCGTAAAGAGAAAAGAAGATATGCACAAGATGGCAGAAGCAAACAGAGCTTTTGCGCACTACAGATTCTAACAGGAGGAAAAAATCTTGGCTGGAAGAGATTATCCATTGGAGAGAACCAGGAATATCGGTATCATGGCTCATATCGATGCGGGTAAGACCACAACGACAGAGCGTATACTGTATTACACCGGTATCAATCATAAGATAGGTGAGACTCATGACGG
>CACYMJ010000015.1 GCA_902775485.1 uncultured Lachnospiraceae bacterium | reverse complement strand
GAATAAGCGGTACTACAGTGGGGAATCGATACGCCAAAAGACATATGATGGCATAGAATAAAACATTCGTGATAAGCGTGGCGAAGCCCTGCGAAAGGGTCAGTTCGATCATCCTGAACGAACCGATCTTAAGACCTCCGTACATTACCGATGAAAAAAGCAGCATCATCAAATATACTACGGCAATAAAAACATGGCCCCAGAAATAAAACGCCTTGGGGATCCCGGTATTATAATGCCAATACCATACATACAGCATTATACCCGTCTCGACGGCAAGGATCACGAGCGATGTAACGAACAGATATACTCTTTTCTGAAATTGTTTTCGGTTCAAATCAGGCTACTCCCTGTGTGTCATGAGCAGAAAACATCCGTATATACACCCGACTGCCGCCAAAAAAAACCCTATCCGGCTGCCGCCAAAAACACTGTGTCCCGATCTTTTTGCATATATCACATATCGCCCCAGATACTTGATCTTTCTGATGCTCATGGGCGTTATATACGCTCTCTGCTCGTAATACAGGTAAAAAGCATTTACATTGTCATGTTTTAGCTTTTTTACCGAGTCGGTGTACCCGTCCTTTACTATCTCACATACCGTTACGATACGAGGCAGTACGGCAAGTACACATATCTGATCTATTTTATCATAAATATAGTCCTCAGGCACGTACTTTTCGCCATCGATCTCGGGGAACAAAAACCTTTTGAGTATGTCCGTTTCATACATCAGAGTCGTCTCCCCGGAAAAACCGTTCAGATACAGTCCGTACAAAGTGGATGTATCAACCGGAGGAAACGCGTCCTTTCCGAGCAGTTTCTCACTCGTGCATCCTTTATGTGCTACCACGCCGCCGATCTTTACGCTGCCATCGTTATCTTTTAACGCCCGATCATATGCACAGAGCATGTCTTCAACGGCTGTATCGGTAAGATAGTCATCGGAGTCAAGACACATGAACAACAAAGTGTCACACAGTCCCACGCCTGTATTGTGAGCCCTCATTTTTCCGCCGTTTTCCCTGTAACTGTAACGGATCCTGACGATCCCTTCATCGATCCACTTTTTAACCTCATCATCCGTATTGTCAGTCGACCCGTCGTCAACTATGAGCCACTCGAAGTCCTTTACCGTCTGCCTGGTTAAGCTCTCGTATGCACGCCTGAGTAACTCTCTTCGGTTGTATGTCGGAGTGAATACAGTCAGTCTCACTTAAGCCTCCTGTAACTGAACTTGTGAACCGCATCAGAATAATCAACAAGCTCATACCTGACGGGCTGTGCCGGATCGTATCTGTAGATCATATGAGTATCTGTCCTGCCCGCCTCGCTGAGGCCGGCCTTTTTAACAAATGCCGCCTGCGGATGTCCGATCGTAAGGACGACATACTGCGTTCCCGTCTGCTCCAGGGCATCCGTAAAATCTTCCGGCGATATGCTCTGGTTTCTTACGAGAAGCGCCAGTATCCGGTTGGTCGGTTTTTGCTGATCGGCCAGCATCTCATCGGTATACGAATAATTCATCGCATACAGATATTCCTCTCTGTCTATGCAAAGCAGTATCTTCGGATCGTACTGCCTTATCTCCATATTGTATTCATATTCAAAAAATACCTTGGTATACTCGCTGCCGCTGTCGGCATGGATGATCCCGGAGATCTCGATCAGTTCATCGGGCATCTTATATATGTTCTGTGCCACATCGATCCCTTTTGCGTATACGAAATTGCCGCCCAGAACAAACGCTGCCAGCGCAAGGGCGGCGGCGATGCCTTTCCCGCTCCGGCCGGACGTACCGTCTATAAGCATTGCGGCCGCATAGGGAACAAGTATCACTGCCGGAGCGATCCAGAACAGTCTGTAATACTCGCCGGCAACATCAAATATCTTATCGAGTAAAAGCGGAACAACGGGATTAAATACGGTAACGAGCAGCAGCACCGCCTGCGGGATGAACAGTTCGCGATCGCGCCTGCTCCCCTTTATCATGATGAATATCACGCAGCACAGATACAAAAGGAGATAGCCCGTACCCGACATATACATCTCAAGGCATTTGTGAAGATATCCTATTCCGTTTTCAAATACATTGACACCCTGCATCTTCTACCTCGGAAAAGTATATATGGCAAAATAACCTTTAACATACAATACGTACATAAGCATCATCGCGATCTCCGGCACGATACACAAAAGCGATTTTACAAGTACCGCCGGCTTACGGTGCAACAAAGCGTACGGAAAGAACAAAATGCACACCTGTGCAGGAATGACCATGTTTGCGGTCGAGCTTACCGTTGCCGTACCCAGGCAGACTATGAACAGTTTAATGAATATGCCCTTCTCCTCCGCGTTATTAACGAGCATCATATACAGCAGGAATATGAGGATGACCGAAATATTCCCGACTATCGTTTTACCCTCATACGTACGTGTCATCAGGAAGTTGGGGGCAGTATATATGCTGATGAACATCAGATTTGTCAGCGTCATGAACGCATACATCAAAAGTGCACGTGTGCGATCCTTGAAGAAATATCCGCATATACAGACATAAAGTATGTTCACGATGATCATTACGGTAGCACACATCACGCTTTTTGTCTGTACCAGGGCAGGCAGTCCCGTAAGGGAACAGATCACGGCATCGTTTGCATAATATGTCGCAAATACATAACGAAGTTCGAAATGATCCTGCCAGTTACCGGTGAAAGGATCGTATACGTTTATCATGTTTGTGTCGACATTTGTCGAAACCTGTGCAACATAGTATGCCGCATCCAGTGTAAAGCTGTATGTTATGACCGTAAGAGCCGTCATCAATACGCATATGAGCGCTATCGCGATCCAGAAGATCCTGTTTTGCGCAGCATCAGCTGCCATACTTTTAAATTTTCGTGCCCATTGTCCTGCAAAAAGCAGAAAAGATATCACAAGTACCGCAGCGCACGGAATGAGCCAGACGGTTGTCAGGAGTGTAAGCGGCCTGTATGTCAGCATTATCGGTACCGAAAATACGGCAAAGACCGCATAATACGTAAAGAAACCCACCGAAAGCGTAAGCGGAAGAGACCACTCCTTCCCCTTGCGTATACAAACAAGGCTTCCGTATGAAAGATACATTATGAAATTAAAGAGCAGTACGGCCGCAGCCTTTAAAAGGATCATCACCTTTATTCCATCTCTTTCCTTTCGATGACAAATATCTTTGTGACATTTACCCTTGCCGAGTCAATTAGTTCATTCATCGCACCGCAGTTTTCCTCGTCGGAGCCGTATACATACCAGTCTGTGACGGTATTGCCGTATCTGTCAAAAAACTCGCCAAGCGCATCGGCATTGGATGCCGGACCGCCGCCCACAAATGTCACGGTTCCGTCGCTTCCCTTGATCAGGTATCCCGCTGCATTCCCGTCATCCGGTACAAACTCATATATACTGCATCTGCTGTTCATATCGGTCTGAAGGTTTACGGTCGCATCATATAATCTGTTTATCTTGCTGTTCAGAACGACCACGGCTGCCAGAAGGACCGCAGCCAGCACTCCGAGCGCTATCGCAAGATTTCTCGCATTTATTATCCTGTGTTTATTCATGTCCCACTCCTCCAAAATATCTTCGTCTGTATCTTCTGTCTCATTCTCATCCGGTATCTGCGGCAGATTTTCAAGATACCTTATCATCACTGCCGCAAAAACGTTCAGGATACCGTGAACAACAAATACCCAAATACCGAACCAGCTTATCAGAAGCGTCGCAGGTATCAGCACATCCGACTGGTATCCCCACAGATTCAAAAGCACGATGACACAGAAAGCGGTAATACGCTTCCTGTTCGTGCACAATGTACATATAAGTGCGGCATAGCATATATTATACAGCGCGATCATAACAGGCGGAAGGACGGTAAATACGACCTTCAACGGATGCATATGAAGAATTGATGCCATAACCCCGATAAGACTCATCATCGGATCGGATACCGAAAGCTTTGCGCCTTCAAATATCCGGGTTGCCGTATCAATACCTCTAAGTGCGAGGCTGTTATCATATCTGAAATACATCACGGCCCACACCTGTGCCGCGATGGCAGCAACGGTAACAA
This sequence comes from uncultured Lachnospiraceae bacterium, assembly GCA_902775485.1. Classification (GTDB taxonomy): domain Bacteria; phylum Bacillota; class Clostridia; order Lachnospirales; family Lachnospiraceae; genus UBA2868. Next base: position 38,282 of record CACYMJ010000015.1, on the reverse strand, counting down.
CAACCATCGGGATATCGTCTTTTCCGATCCCGGCTGTCCCGTCCGCAGCCATAATACGTACGGATATAATGCCCGATATGATCAAAACAGCGATCAATACCGCGGCAATTACTGCACATGTCGTTGCTGATGCACCCGCTATACCCCCTGCAAGGCATGCAAGAAGCGATACCGCTGTCACCACACAGCCGCCGAAAGCTATCCTGAAGAAGGCGGAAGCAGCTGAGCCGGTTTTTGTCATAAGCACATTACCCCAGCTGCCTGCGGCAAATGCAAGTATATAAAAGATCGCAAAGAAAATAATGCACTTTATCAAGGAGTTCTCACCTCCCTGTATACCCTGCACCCTTCGGTCTCATATATAAGTTCATATCCGAGATCCGTCAGCGGGATATCCTGCCAGATGCCGTCCGATAAGATGACGTATCCGCATTCCATGCGATGCGCACCGGATGCGACCTTCTTCATATCCGGATGCACTTTGATAAGCTGGGTATATAACGTTCTCATGTCCTCATCGGCCAAATACGCATCATCTTCATCCGGTGAGACAACGCTGTAGGCTGATGAGTAACTTTTGAAATAATCTCCCCATCCGGGCATCGTAAGGATGGTTTTGTACGTACCGTCCCCGATCACAGCCTCCGCAGCTTCGGGCACGAATGAGGGCAGATGCATGTCATTTTCTGCCTTTTCGGAAATGTTTCGCGTAAAAGGCGACGTACCGGATAAGGTTATCGCCAGGACACATACAAGCGCCGCAAACAGCCGGGCGGCAAGATTTTTCCGTCTGCCGGCATTCGGCATTGTTACCATGTCCCATACCGATGCCGCAACAAAGGCTATGCTTCCGCCTACAGACAATATAACAGGTGTGATCTTCCGGTTCCTTGCGCGGTAAAACAGTATTATCACCGCAACAGCGACAATGAACAGGACCACAACCGCACCGGTCCCGGTAAACTGCCTGTATCCTCTGTAGATCTCACTGAACAGTTCCCTCATCGTCTCATGCCCGGTCCTCTCTCTTTTTGCTCAGAAAACTGATCAGCATAAAGATCATGTAGAAATATGAAACAATGTAAACAGGAAAATAATATTTGAAATACGACGCGGGAGCCAGCACGAACACTATAAAAGCATGTGCCAGGATTCCGGCGAACATAAAGAATTCAAACCACTTTCTTCGTATCAGCGACACAACAGCTGCGGCGGCGGCAAATATCACGGGGATGAACAGGTTGTAAGAGACAGTCTTTACGATGCTTATCGCAAACGAGATCATATCCCGTAATCCTGTTGACGAAAAGACGATGTGATACGGCAGTGCCGCATAGCAGAAAGCTCCCCATCTGGTACGTGCGAACACATCCGGATTATTTACGAATATCCTTTTCAGCGCCTGTGAGTAGTCGTAAAACTCGGCGTCCCCGGCGCCTTCCCGTACCCCGGTAAACCCGTCCTGGTACAGTATCAGAACATCCTCATAGTTTATATCTCCATAATGTTCGTTGATCTTATCGATCATCTCAAGGCTCAGATATCTGTCAACAACAGCCAGATCGTCGGCATTCTTCGACAGATCGAGACCGTTTCTGTACATGTTCGTTATCGTATAAGCATAGAAAGGCTTCATGCGGTCATTTGCCGCGCCGTCTATGTTCGAGGATACGGCACCGTTTTGCGGTATCCATAAAAGCGCCTGGAAAAGGATGAACAATACCACGACCGGTATAGCTGCCTTTGCCCTTCGCAGCTGCGGATATGCAGCAAACATAAGGATCGGAAGGATAACGAGAAGATATATGCCTTCCGTCCGCCACTGCGTCAGCACGGCGCCAAAAAACAGCAGGAACACCGCACCCGCATATGTCAGATGCTTATTCTCCAGATGATCGTAAAAGAGCTTGACGATCACTGCCAGATATATCAGGAAATAGACCGGAAGCCTGTGGGCACTTGTTGTATAAGCGATGACGGGATACAGCAGGAAGAGAACATACATAAGATTGGCATACTTATTCCGGAAATGACATTTTGTACGCCATACGGTGTATCCGACTACCCAGAACTCGATTATGACCTTTACGATGATCGGTGCATATGTATACGGTATCAGCATGAGCGAGACGATATAATAGTACACGGTCATGATATTGAACCATGTATCATGTATAAGGTTCGTTGCCGAATTGATTATCGAATATTCGTCGTTTGTCAAAAATCCCTGCGGGAGCTTTATCACCAGAGCGGCAATGATAACGGGAAGATACAAAAGCGCACATTTAAGCGATCCGGCTGTCGCTGTGTGATATTCGTTCTTCTTGAATATGAGCGTATAGAGTAAATGAAGTACAAAAACGAGAGTGATTACCGCCAGTACCAGACAGATACGGTAGTCCGTGACTGCGAGTTTATATCTCTCATCCGATACATCGGGAAAGACAAAGACGTTTCTGAAGATCATCTGATAAGTTCCGTTCTCGTTTTCATAATAACAATTGCATTTAAAATCAATGATAAGTATACTATATATTGTAGTCTTAAGCAAATAAACACAAGGAAAGGTTTTGTCATGAAAAAGATCGTGGTAACCGGAAGTAACGGTCAGCTGGGCCGTGCAATTAACACTCTGTTCGGAGACGGGGGCAGTTATGAACTTGTAAATACCGATTTCGGCGTACCCGGTATAACGGATCTTGATATAACGGACCTTGACGCGGTACTTGCACTTTGCCGCGAGGTAAAGCCTTATGCCATAATAAACTGTGCCGCACACACCAATGTTGATGCATGCGAGGTTCAGAAGGACAGTGCATACAGGATAAACGCCATCGGCCCCAGAAATATGGCGATAGCTTCCCGTGAGACAGGCTCCAGGCTCGTTCATATTTCAACAGACTACGTATTCCCCGGGGATGCCTCAAGTCCATATACGGAGTTTGATACGCCCGCTCCAAAGGCAATGTACGGCAAAACGAAACTGGCCGGCGAGAACTTTGTCAGACAGTTTGCCGATGATTTCTTCATCATACGTACCGCCTGGCTGTACGGCGACGGAAAGAATTTCGTTAAAACAATGCTTAAACTGGCCGAATCGCATGACGAGATAAGCGTCGTCAACGATCAGGTCGGCTCTCCAACATGTGCCGATGAACTGGCACGTGCCATCTTTGCTCTCGTAGACACAGAAAACTACGGTCTGTTCCACGGTACATGTGAAGGGATGTGTTCATGGGCCGATTTTGCAAAAGAGATATTCAGACTTGCCGGAAAAAACACAAAGGTCAATCCGGTAACAAGCAGGCAATATAAGGAAATGAATCCCGCATCTGCCGACCGTCCGGCATATTCGGTACTTGACAATTATATGCTCCGTCTTACCGGCAGTTATACATTTGCTGATTGGGAAAAGTCCATAAGCGAATACATTTCAAAGATTTGATATTTATCTATTTCCAGATAAAATGAGCCGCAACCGCTATTATCACACCGAGAGCTGCACCTGTCTGAACCTGCAGCGGTGTGTGTCCTATCAGTTCCTTGAGCTTATCGTGTGAAAATCTCGGGGGATTGTCCTTAAGTTTCCCGAAATACTCCATAAGTTCATTCAATATCACAGCCTGGTTTCCGGTTTCCCTTCTCACCCCGCTCGCATCTACCATGACAACTATGGCAAACACGACAGTCATGGCAAACTGAAATGTTCCGACTCCTTCAATAAAGCCCGTCATCGTCGCGAGTGCGCACACCGTTGATGCATGGGAGCTGGGCATTCCCCCGTTCCCGGAAAACAGTCTCCTTATGCTGAAAGTATGATCCATGACCGCTTCGATGATACACTTAACTATCTGGGCTATAAAATAACCCAGAAATGCCGTTACCAGTATTTTGTTGGATATTATGAGTTTCAGGATCTCCATTTGACGTCTTATCCGTAAAAAGGCTCCGCCAAAGCGGAGCCGCGTATCATCTATTCACCTAAACCACTGTCCACCGCATTGATGAGTGCCTGTAAAGCCTCCGATTCATCGACACCGTCACATACCAGTTCGATCTCGTCACCGCATTTGACACATGCGCCCAGTACGCTGAGTACACTTTTGGCATTTGCGGTGCTCTCTCTGAACGAAAAAGTGATGAGTGATTTGTACTTCATCGCTTCCTTGCACAGTATTCCGGCCGGTCTTAAGTGCAGACCCGTAGGGTTCTTGATAACGACCCTCTGACTAACCATAAGAGCAACTTCCTCCGATCTGAAATTGATTCCCCCAAGGAACTATTATACCATTATTCGCCTAAAACCACAACCGGTGTATCCCCGACATGATCTACAACGACCATGAGCGATACGGGATTGACCAAAGATACTCCCGCAGGGAAATCAAAAACAACATTTCCGTCGTTTTCTCCTACCGCCAGCGGCGCTCCCTCGTGAATACCGGCTGTTCCTCTCGGAACAAGCGTTGCTGCATCTATCTTTCCTATTGCAAGATCTCCGCTGTACCTGTCGTATGCATCTCCTATACCCTGTATCTCAACCGGTACAATTCCTCCGACATCAACTATATTGACAACGTATCCTTCGGGAACGTTTTCAACAGTGATATTTGAGATCGGAACTTCTATCGTCTTATGAAGATTCTCATCGATCGCAACGGTAACCTTCACATTCGGGTCAAATGCGTGATCCGCAAACACAACACCCGTAGGAAGATAGTCGGATATATTAACGGTAGTCTCAACAGGGGATGATGCTCCGTCCACCGATACCTGATCGGGTGATATGTATATGACCTCCATATCATCGAAATTTTCCCCTCTTCCGGCTATAAGAACGCTTGATGGATCCGTGATAACGGACCCTGTAGCTCCGAATCCGGGAGCCGGTGTGCCGGAGAATCCGCTTGTTATAGGTATCGTCTTCGATGCATATATTATATATTTGATCTCAGTCACTGTTCTTGAAAGGATAAGTCTGGGATCATCTATAAGCGTAAGGTCACGGTCATAAGCATACAGCGGTTCCGTCACGGTAATATCGCTGTTAACTCCCTTTATATCGGCAGTGGCCATCACCCTGTCAACCATGTTCACGACCGACTCGGGTCCGCTTACAGTCACAGTTGAGAGTGCATTTTCCACACCGGCGAGGAAATATCCTTCTGCCGGCTCACCCTCGTGACCTACGGAGATCGGGACCTCCTTGTTGACAAGATTCTCAATGTTGATCTTAAGATTGGCCTCCCTCGTCGTAACCGATTCTATCCTGTCGGAAAACCTTGTGGATCTGACCTCGATCGGGACCGTATCAAGGGACGTCAGCAGCTTAAGATCGGCCGTTGCCTTAATATAGTCCTTGCTCATCCCGTCAAGTATGGATCTGTGAGCTGTAACCACGACATTTATCACCCCGGTATCACCCACTACCTCGTAGCATTTTCCCTGATCGGTAAGGACGTCCTCATTAAGAACCTCTACGGCTATACCCGTATAGGTCTTGCTGATCACGGGATCGTCAACATTAACGACCACAAGCCACAGTATGAAAGCCGCAAGTATCGAAACGATCTTAAGGCCGAGATTTTTTGTGAACAGATCTTTCATGTACCGGCCTTTCTCTTAAACAATCGCAGCGACTTCTTTTCTTCGTATGTTTTACCCTGGATCATGCGAAGCATGTCCTTTAACTGCTCCACATCGACGTTTCTCGTAAGATTGCCTTCATATGCCACCGAGACTCTTCCGGTCTCTTCGGAAACGATGATCGTCATGGAATCCGTTACTTCGGATATTCCCACGCCGGCACGATGCCTTGTCCCGAGTTCCTTGGAAAGATCATAATTTTCCGAGAGCGGAAGATAACATGTTGCGGACACGATCCTGTTTCCGCGTACGATCACGGCACCGTCATGAAGCGGCGTATTATGTTCGAATATGTTTATGAGCAGCTGGCTGGATATGGCGGAATCAAGTATGATGCCTGTTTTCTCATAGTCCGCAAGAGAATCGTTCTGCGCTATGACAATAAGGGCGCCTGTCTTGGCCCTTCCCATTTCAAATGATCCCCTTGCGATCTCATTGATCGTCTCATCCGAGAATCTTTCGCCGATTATCCTGTTGTCAAATGTGAAAAGCGAGGACAAAACCTTACGACGTCCGAGCTGCTCAAGTGCTTTTCGCAGTTCGGGCTGAAAGACTACGACCATTGCGGTTACGGCAACGCCGAAAATGTTCTTTGCTATCCATAAGATCGTTGTCATCGAGAACATTGCCGCAACGATGACAAACACAAGTATGATCACTATGCCCTTAAGAAGTGACCATGCTTTTGACTCTTTGATCCATGCCAGAACCCTGTACAGAAGTACGGAGATTATCAGGACTTCCACTATATCGGTCCACTTGATGGAAGGAATGGACAGCCATGTAACATATCGCTCGATAAACGAGGTTATGGATTCAATGATCTCCGACATCAATAATCATCCTCATCATCAAAATCCTCTCTGTCGCGGCGGGCGGTATTTCTTCTCACCCTGACAGACGGGGCGTCCAAAGTGATCTTCGGAACAGCCTTGACATAATAATAATACTCATCATCTTCAAACTGGACATATTCCGCCCTGGAATAATCCACGTTGAAAATAAAGAACTGCAGTACCAGTACGATAACGGCCGATACAAACAGGCTGAGGATCGCTCCTCCTATACCTATTTCCGCATCAAGAACGGCGCTCGAAACAAGAAGGACAACAAAACATACTATCAGGCCGGCACCGAGTGCTATCTGCCATGAATAATTGATCTTGAGCCTTCGTATCAGATAAACCACCACGATCGTTACCGCAAACGTTACGATCATGGCTATCATGGTATCATTCTTCAGTATCCCGTCTATCAAAGTCTTGAAATTGCCGGTCATGTTCTCAATATCAAGATCCGAAAGACTTCCGCCCTGCAAAGCATCCTCATGTTCACTGACATAATGAAGGATATAATAAACAGCGGTTCCGCATCCAACCGAGATGCAGGATATCGGATTACCGACAAATCCCATGGCAAGCGGCATCACATACGGAATATGCATCGCAAAACAAACAGGCGTGAGCATTACCGCTATGGCATCTCCGGGTGTGAACCTGAAATAAAGGGCATACATTATAATGAATATAAACAGTACAATGACCGCACACTCAAGCGACAGGGCATACAGGTGTCCGATTATCACAAGACCGGCCACGAGCACTATCACGTTTGTCGGAAGAAAAGAACACAGGAGCGAGAGTATCAGTACGATCGCAGGATTCTTAAGTTTTGTCATGAATCCGACACTTGCGTTTATGAAAATAAGTGCAAACAGCATCGCCAGAAACTTGAGTGCCGGAACTATGTACGCTTCAAATCTCGTATAGAACCGGGTCAACTGCTGTTTGACTATCAGTAAAGACTCCATTATAGCTTCCTTCCTTTACGGTTAATACTCAGCATCTGCATCAGCGTACGCAACAGCTGGTTATATTGCTTGACGTGCTTTTTGGCCCTGTGATATCTGTAACTGTAAACAAAGTATGAGATAACAAGATATATCGATATCACAAGGATATACTTGGACAGGATGTCCTTCATGAACTCAACCATGTCCATTTTATAGAAATCCTCAAGAAAGGTTTCCATGTTATATAAAACATACATAGCCACCGCCAGAGCAAAGCCGACGGTGGCATACAGAGCCGATTTCAATAATTGGAAGCTGATGTAGTCGCCCCTGAAGTATCCGGAGATCGCGATGTCCTTTTTTCCTTCGCGCTCCTCATAGGCGGCCATTCTCGTCATCAGCCTGATTCTTTCTTCATTCAACATATCACTGATTCAGGAATCTCATCTTATTCTCGTGAGTCTGGGGCTTCTTCTGAACAGGTGCCTCAACCTCAGGTCTCTTTCCTGCTTCCTTGAGTCCGTTTATCATTGATGCTTTACACTTTTCACAGAAACGTCCGGATGTGATCGGAGCTCCGCATGTCTCACATGTCACTCCGACATCGATTCCGGAAGAGAACTCAAGTCTCTCTTCCCTGATCCACTGACGGATCTGGGTTTCATCGATGTCACAGTTTTCCGCTACGTCTGAGATAGTGGCCCCGCGGTTATCAAACAGATATTTTTTGACTTCCTGGAACTTCTTCTCCAACTCCTCGCGGCACTGTGGGCAGATATAAGGACCACTTATATAGTTAAACAGTCTTCTGCATCTCTTACAATTCTTGACATCCATTACTTCTTCCTCCTGAATATACTGCATTCAATTACCTCGTCCTATGCACAGTGCGGCAAAATACACCTTGCTGACACCGGCATTTTTGAGGCATTCGGCCATTGCGTCGATCGTGGCACCTGTTGTATATATATCATCCACGACCAGGACCGAATATAATTTTACACTATCTTCGACTACTTTGAAAGCCTTTTTGAGATTATTTTGGCGTGCCACAACACCCAGATTTTTCTGTACTGTTGTGGCACTTTGGCGGATCACAATGTCATTTTTAAGCGGGATCTTAAATTTCTGCGAAAGCTGCCTTGCGATCAGTTCAGCCTGGTTATAACCTCTCTTTTTCAGCTTGCTCTTATGTATCGGGACCGGTATTATCGCATCGGCGTTCCATCTCCTGATCTTATCCCCCAAAACGTCCGCCATCACTTTGCCGTAGAATACTGCAAATTCTCTTTTGTTATTGTATTTGAACCTGTATATGCTCTTTGACATATACTCATCGTATATCAGCGCCGCCCTGCCCTCATCGTATTTGTGTTTCCTGCAGGTGCAGTCCCGGCAGTACTGCTCGTCCTCTTCAACAGGTTTGCCGCAACGCATGCAATACGGCTGGCACGCGTAAGTAAGCCTGCCGGCGCAGCCGGGACATACCATGCCCCGGCCGAAAGGTACTATATTGCCGCATAGCGGACATATCTTCGGATAGATCAGATCCATAACGGATCCCGGAAGTGAATTAAAGATCATAAAACAACTGCCGACATTTCCTCAAGTGCGTCCTTAAGTCCGGTAAACCTGCCTCTTTCATCCGCGTTTTTTACCATCTGTTCAACCGTCTCTTCGCTGCCGACTATGGTCACGCATTTTTTGGCACGTGTTATCGCAGTGTACAGAAGATTCCGTGAAAACAGCTGCCTGGGACCCGTAAGCAGAGGTATGACCACAGCCGGATACTCGCTTCCCTGAGATTTATGTATTGTGACTGCATATGCAAGTTCAAGCTCATCAAGATTTGAAAACGGATATCTTACCCTGTGATTCTCTTCATAGATAACTTCAACAGTCTCCGAGACATTGTCAATCCTGTCTATGATGCCCATATCACCGTTAAACACTCCAAGGCCCTTATCGACTGCTATACCGTATTTTCCGGTAACCTCCCATTCCAGCTGGTAATTGTTACGGATCTGCATTACCTTGTCACCTTCCCTGAACAGGACCGATCCGAAATTTTTTTCTCCCCGTTCCACGGAGGAAGGATTTATATACCTTTGCAGAATGGGATTAAGATTTTCCACCCCGAGAGGTCCCCTGCGCATCGGAGTCAGTACCTGGATATCGAACGGTTCGGCCTTCACATATCCGGGCAGTTTTTCGGTAACAAGAAGAACGATATTCTTAAGCACAAGATTTACATCATTCCTTCGCAGCATGAAAAAATCGGTGCTCCTGTTATCGAGTGCCGGCATCCGGCCTTCATTGACCTTATGCGCATTTATGACGATGTCACTTGCTTCATCCTGTCTGAATATCTTATCAAGCCTCTCCACACAAAAGCACCCGGAGGCTATGATATCTTTGAGCACGGCACCGGGGCCGACTGACGGCAGCTGGTTTGTATCTCCGACCATTATCAGTCTCGTTCCCGGAACAAGTGCCGACAAAAGAGCCCGAAACAGCGGGAGATCTACCATCGACATCTCGTCGATTATTATCGTATCCGCTTCAAGGGGATTGTCCTCATTATACTCGTACGAAAACCTGTTATCGCTTCCGGACGGTGCCAGACCAAGCAGTCTCTGGATGGTTGACGCGGCATATCCCGTAGCCTCGGTCATCCGTTTGGCCGCTCTTCCGGTAGGCGCCGCAAGTACCAGGTCATCACCTCTGGCCATCAGATATTTGATCAACACATTGATGATCGTTGTTTTGCCCGTTCCCGGTCCGCCTGTTATGACGCATACCCCGTTTGATATCGCACTTACAACGGCCTGCCTTTGTTTCTCGTCAAGAGGGGCATCCTCTTCTTCGTAACCGTATATCTCGCGTTCTATCTTTCCGGTATCGTGATACAGGACCTGATCGAGATCCAGGAGCATCCGGGCACATGACAGTTCCATGTGATAATATCCGGACAGATATACCCTTACCTCGCCGCCCTTTGACTTCATAACGAGTTTCCTCTCAGCGGTAAGATTTCTGCACTGGCTCTCTATATCATCTTCTTGTGTATCAAGGAGCTGCGCCGACCTGTCGAAGAGTATCTGCGCCGGAAGGAATATGTGTCCTTCGGATACGGCCGAAGAAAGTGTATAGACTATACCGCTTCTTATCCTGTACTCGGAATTTTTGTCTATACCGGACAGTTTGGCGATCTCGTCAGCAGTCCTGAATCCTATCCCCTCGATATCCTCGGCCAGTCTGTACGGGTTTTTTTCGATAACATCAAATATACCGTCGCCGTATCTTTTATATATCCTGTTAGCCATATTGACGGACACGCCGTATTTCTGAAGAAACAGCATGGCCTTGCGGTTTTGAGCCTTTTCGGCAAATTCAGCGGCTATCTGCTGTGCCATTCTGAGCGATATACCCTTTATCTGTGCGAGCAGTTCGGCCTCTTCCTCGATCACCCTGAATGTATCCACGGAAAATCTGTCAACGATCTTTCTCGCCAGAGACGGACCTATGCCCTTTATCGCACCGGACGAAAGATAGCGCAGGATATCGATCTCATCCTGTGCTTCGCAGAATTCATATTGTGAAAACGAGAACTGTCTGCCATACAGATTGTGCGTGACATATTCGCCCGACAGGCGTACGATCTCCCCTTCGGAAGCGGTATGCAAAGCACCGACACAGGTTATTTCTTCTGTGTCGGTGGCAAGTTCAAATACACTGTATCCGCTTTCCGGGTCGGAATAAATGAAATGTTTGATAAAACCTGAAATAGTCTCCATCGGGACCTACTGTGAATTGTTTCTCTTCATCTGTTCATACAGCTGCTGTGCCAGAGTATTGCTGCCGCCCCCGCTCTGATCAACGATGGCTTCACTGTACTTTGCTATGAGGTTTTCCTTGTAGTAATCGACAAGCGTGTTGTTCGGATCCGAATCATCGGACGGAACCATAGCCTTCTCCATGTTCTTGAAGACCTGCTCGTAGAAATACGCCTCAAACTGCTTACATGCATCAAGGAGCTCGTCATCGCTCTTTTTATCCTGCGATCCCTTAAGCGTCCTTTCGAGATTACTCTGCTTGGTAGCCGTTGATGTCAGATAATCACTGTATAAGCTTCCTATATCCATAAATTACCTCTTAAGATCGTTTGCAACCTGGAGCATAGAATCAGAAGTCGTGATGACCTTGGAATTAAGCTCGTATGCACGCTGTGCGATGATAAGGTTTACCATTTCATCCGCAACCTGTACATTCGATGATTCAAGATATCCCTGTCTGATCTCGGACTTTGTAAGTGCAGCATTTGTTGCTTCATTAAGTGCGGGACCCGATGCTTCCGTCGGCAGATACATAGTTCCGCCGGTCTTGAACAATCCGCTGGCGTTCTGGAACTGGAACATTCCTATCTGCATTCCGGGAATGGGCTGCTGGTTGTTGTTTGCATCCGGATATGTAAGCTGTCCGTTTGCATCAACCTGTACTTTGCTCGAAATATAATCGGCGGGAATGGTTATCGGCTGTCCCGTTGTGTTAAGGACAGGGTATCCGTCAGAAGACGTCAGCCACATCTGGTTGCCGGCTCCGATCGCGAAATGGAAATCACCGTTTCGGGTATATACCGTCTTCCCGTTATTGTTAAGAGCGAAAAATCCCTCGCCGCTTATGGCAAAGCTTGTACTGCTCTCCGATGCCTGGAACGCACCCTGCGTAAACTCCGATGTGATCGCGGCATTGCGGACACCGAGTCCGACCTGTGCTCCCACGGGCTTCTGAATGCCGTTGGCGGTCGTGGTTCTTGTCTGGATCTCCTGATACAGGAGCGATTTGAACTCGTTCTGCTCAGTCTTGTATCCGACGGTATTAACATTTGCCAGGTTATTGGCAATGGTATCAACGTTAGTCTGCTGGGCGATCATTCCCGATGCGCCGCTCCAAAGTGCTCTTACCATAAATACCCTCCTTATACTTTACCTAACTGGTTGACTGCCACATCCAACGTCTCGTTGTGGGCCTGTATCATCTTCTGGTTCGTTTCATATGCACGCTGGTAGTTGATCAGATTGACCATCTCCTTTACGGCCTGCACGTTTGATGCCTCAAGCATTCCGTTATATATCGTGGCATCAGTCTCTATCGGGGTTGCGCCCTCTACGGTATCGTAATAGTTCTCCCCGTACTTCTTGAGATAATTGTAATCTTCAAAATCCTGGACCTGAATGGTGGCTACGGCATTTCCGTTCTGATATATGGTCCCGTCAAGTCCCATTGTCGGTTTGACTATCGGGTCAAGGATTATGTGATTGCCTCCCTTATCGAGAACATAATCCCCGTTCTTATTGACCAGTTCGCCCTTTGTATTGACGATAAAATCACCGGCCCTTGTGTACTTCGTGGAAACTTCCCCGTCCTTGGATGTGAATTCTATGGCAAAAAATCCCTTTCCGGAGATCGCCATATCATAATCATTACCTGTCGTAACAAAAGATCCTTCGGAATAATCCGTGTAGGTCTCGCCTATCTTGACACCCAGATTCATGGCTCCGAGGCGTCTTGCGGCAAAAGGTTCCGACGTATCTTTGATCTTGTATGCCAAAACGTCATAAAACGATTCGGACGTGGATCCCTCTGCCTTAAAGCCCGTAGTCGAAGAATTCGCCAGATTGTTGGCAAGAACATCGACCCTTCGCTGCTCGTTGATCATTCCGGTTGCTGATGTGTATAATCCCTTAACCATAAATACTCCCCGTTTCCCCTTACGTGGTATATCCTAGTTCACATTATCCGTATATCCCGCAAGGAATTCGACGTATTTACCTGTTCCTATGGCAACGGCAGTCATCGGATCCTCCGCCGTCATTGTATTTATACCTGTCTTATATGCGATCAGGTCTTCAAGCCCCCTCAGAAGGCTTCCGCCGCCCGTAAGGACTATGCCTCTTGCAGCGATATCCGCCGCAAGTTCAGGGGGTGTTTTCTCAAGTACCGAATGGATCGCCTCAACCACCTGTCCGGTAGTATCCCTCAGTGCTTCCTCTGTCTCCTCCGATGAAACCTTGACTGTTCTCGGAAGACCGGTAACGAGGTTTCGTCCGGTAACTTCAAGATACTCTATCTCCGGGCGCTTAAATGCCGTTCCGATCTTTATCTTTATCTCCTCTGCCGTATTGTCACCGATCAGAAGATTGTGTTTCTTTCTCATGTAACGGACTATCGCTTCGTCAAAATCGTCTCCGGCAACCTTAATGGATGTCGATACCACCGCTCCTCCGAGTGATATGACCGCTATATCCGTTGTTCCGCCGCCTATATCGACTATCATGTTTCCGCATGGTCTTCCGATGTCTATTCCGGCACCTATAGCTGCGGCAATAGGTTCTTCTATGATCTCAACATATCTGGCTCCTGCCTGGTATGTTGCATCTTCAACCGCCTTCTTCTCAACTTCGGTGACTCCCGAAGGCACGCATACACTGATCCTCGGCTTACGGAAGTTCTTCCTTCCGACTGCCTTCTGGATGAAGTACTTGAGCATTTTCTCGGTTGTCGTATAGTCCGATATAACGCCCTGTCTTAAAGGTCTTATTGCAACTATGTTTCCGGGAGTACGGCCAAGCATCATTCTGGCCTCTTCTCCGATCGCCCTGATCGAATTCGTATCGGTATCAAGTGCTATTACCGACGGCTCTTTGAGTACGACTCCCCTTCCTCTTACATATACAAGTACACTTGCAGTACCGAGATCGATACCTATATCTGAATAAAGCATGTCTATCCCCTTTCAAATGCTTTTATGATCTTAAGGACACTCGCCCATTATTATTCACGATATAGTATAACTCAATGTACTGCGGTTTTCAATTGTAAAAGTCCGTATCACGGCACAAAAAAACAGTCTAAAACGAGACCGGATCCATCCGTTTTACACTGCTTCCCTGCATGTCTGATATATATATCGGACTCTTTTGCAAAAACTTTAGGGATTTCCCGTAAGTAATGCGGCCGCATTGCTTGAAAGAAGTGTATAAGACGCAGGATGATCTCCATCCGCACGTATATGATAACGCAAAAAAACAGTATTTCACAATATCGGAATATTAACAAAACCTGCCGCATCCTCCCCGATCGGAGTTTTGTACAACAATAACAAAAAACCGGCCGAAACCGGCCGGTTTTTTCCGTGTTTTTTGTAACACAACCTATTTTACATCGTCTCCGCAGTCATCGCCGCCGCCTTCATTGAATCCGCCGCTGTCGCCGCCGGAATCTCCGCCTGAATCTCCACCGGAATCGCCTCCGCCGGAATCACCACCGCCGGAATCGCCACCGCCGGAGTCACCTCCGCCTCCGCCGGAATCCGTGGAGCCGCCACCGCCGCCTCCACCTCCGGAATCAGAGGATCCGCCGCCCGAATATGATGATCCGCCTCCGCCGGAATCTCCGCTGTACGAATCACCGCCTCCGCCACCGCCTGAATCGCCGCCGCCTCCACCGGATGACGGCTGCGCAACCCAGGTGTTTGTGGTAATGGTCGATGCCGCGGACATTGGCATGGATGCTATACTGCCTGTGCCCTGAATGGCGGCCATGACCTGCTCGCGCGTAAGGCCGGGAGTTGCCGCCGCGGCCGGATTTGCAGCCGGAGCCGCTGTGGCGGTATTATTTTTGCTTCCGGATTTATTATCAGTGGTGCTGTTTTTTGTGTTGCCCGGTCTGTCCGTCTTTGACGTCGTACCGACAAGTATCACGGTTTTCTTTTCGGCAGTCTCTCCGCCTGTTTTTTCACTCTCATCCTTCGCTACGATCTGTCCTTCTTCGTTCAGTTTAAGACCGAGCTCGTCCAGTTTTTTTGCCGCGACACTTTTCTCGACTTCCTGTCTCTTTTCGTCGTTTGAATCCGAATTATACGGATCCGAAGAACAGATATCATCAACCGGGCCGTAATCGGTCCACGAAGTTCCGTCCCACACTTCAAGCACGCCGTCAACAACGCGGACAGCCGTTGACTGGGCTCCTTCCCCGGATGCAGACTGTGCACCCGGCGTATTACCGTCTTCGCTCTTTTCGGCCTCCAGTGCATCTATGGTCTTTTCATAATCGGCAACCTTGTGATTATATACAACCGTAGTTACCGTGGCTGTCGTCGCTGCGGTCGCGGTAACGCATACCGCCGCAGTGATCGCGGCCTTCGATGTCAGATGTGGCAATAATGCGATCAGAAAGTTTTTCATGTTTTCTCCTGCAGGTTAAATCCATCACCAGTTACCGGCGGCATCGGGGATCAGTTTCTGCCCGTCCCTGCCGGTTATGTTGTGCATCTCGTCAAGTACAGTCTGGCACGCTTTGTTGTATCCCGACTGATTCGGATGTATCCCATCGGGGAAATAGGACCAGAATCTGCTGCTGTCCTCCGGTACGGAATCAGCTGCTCTTGACAATCCCATGGCATCACAGATCTTTTCATAAAGATCGATGAAGTACACATTCTTGTTCTCTGTCTCGTTATAGTATTTTGAAACCCTGTACTGTACGTACGAATAGTCGCTTAAGGTACGGTTGGTACTTGCGTTTACCGTAGTGGTTCCGGGTCCGCTCGGCTTCCAGAATGCCCGGAGCGGTGAACATACTATGATCTTTGTCCCATGAGCCTCATATTCGTCAAGAAGAGAGCGCAGCGCGGTGTCAAATCCGATGGCATAGGTCTTCGCATCCGTCGGACCGTAATCATTAAGGAATTCATTTACCACCCTTCCGTTGATATGATTGCCAAACAGCGCCGAATGGTTGGTAGGTCCCTCTCCCTGATCCGCGTATGCCCAGTCATTAACGCCGGCAAGCAGAAAAACATAGTCGGGCGTTACACCCTGTGCCTTGGCTCTTTCCACCAGCATGGGCATGTTGATCCTGTTTATGCCGGGCTGCGAATATGTTGCGCCGCCGTTTGCGATAAGGGTACAGTTAACCTTTACGGTCACTCCGTCATCCTGTTTTTTGTGATATTCATTCAGTCTTCCCGCGATCGCGTTTCCGATAGTTACACTGGGAGGCTTTGAGACCTGGGTATAATCCTGCGGCTTGTTCTGGGTCGTAGAACCTGATCTTAACGTCTGCCCCATCATGATACTGTCGCCAATAAAGAATATATTGAGTGTCTCTTCACTCCCGGCTCCGCCGCCGCCTTCATTAAATCCTTCACCCGTTCCCTCAACCTGATTTATGACATGATTAACGTAAGCCTTCATGTCATCATCGTACTTGTCGGGGTCATTCTCTATCGTCGTCTTATAGCTTTTTGCGACATAGTACGGATTCCTGCCCACTATAGGTCCGTAAAGATAAAGATCCTCATTCGTTACATGATTACGGATCTTAACGTATGCCCTGAAATACTTATTGGCGTCAAAATCGACAACATTATAAAGATAATTGGAAAAAACCGATTTTGTGGCCGTTGATTTGGCTGCAAGTTCATTATCGAAACTTCCCTCACGATAGCTTGCGATACGCTCAACAAGTTCGGCACCTATGACCATATTGTCCCGACTCTGCGCATTCCAGTTCCTTGAAAAGATATGCAAAAGACCGTATTCTTTGATCGAATACCGTTGACCTTCTTCGTTCCTTAATCCGTTTTCCTTGATATTTCTCGGCATCGAAAGCGACACGCGAAGGCCGCCGTCCGTCATGTCAAGTTCGTTATCCGGCTGTATTCTTTTTTCCGGCTGCTTTATCGCAAAACCTTCGTATCCGAGTATATCGTTAAATCCTTCCAGGCGCTGCTCGGGGACGGTAAGGTTTTTAAGTACCGTTTCGTTATTCTGCTCGGGATCGGCCTCGTAATACTTGTTGATCTCCCATACCGACATATGTTCGGGATACGGTGCGGTATCACCTGTGCGGTTTCCTTCGTCATCATAGATCTGAACCTCGGCCCTGTCCTTATAATACTGTATCGCCGTAATAAATGATGAATCGTCATGAACGGTGACCTTATATTTATCACCTTCCTTAACAAACGGTACAACTTTACCGTCAAGCTGTACCTCAAAAGTCCTTTCGGAATACGGAATATCGATCAGTACTTCCCAGTCCCGGGCAAAAACGGGCATGACAAAACAAACGATACCGGCAAACATCGTCAGTACCGCGCAGATAAACTTTATGAACTTTTGCCCTGTCTTGTTTTTCATGGTATCAGAACTCGGAAAACCCTATTTCTCCCACTTTTGCGACAAAAGTCTCCGGATCTGCATCCTCTACATACAGATAGTTCCCCCCGTCCGGAGCATATGCATATACTGTTCCTTCAAATCCCTGAGGCTGCTCTTCTTTTGTCTTTCCGGCATCATCAAACGAACCCGAATACGTTATATTGCCTACCGTGATATCAAGCTGGTTTACATAATGACCATCCTTAATATACCCGTTTGCACAAACGATGTCAACATTTTCGGCATCTTTCTGTCTGTAATAATACTTTCCCTCCGGTTTATTATCAGCGATCTGCTCATGTCCGGCATCGACACCGTTGTATGAGACTGCACACATATACCTGTCGCTTCCGGATGTTATGACGGCACGTGTGTACAGATTGTCGGAATCGACAACCGCTTCAAGCGATTCCGATGAAAATTCGGTATGCGACGTAAATGTTCCGTTATCTATATAGAATGACTTCATCCAGTCGTTCGAAGCGAATATCTGCTTTATCGCATCAGGTGAAAAATCATCATCTTCGCACTTTTTCAGTTCCGCAAGGAGTGCATCAAGCAGGCCTTCCGCTTTTTCGTCATCAGCCGGTGTGATCTTCAGCGTCATGTCGCTCAGCATCTGACCGTGCTGTTCCGTGGGATCCGATCTGTACAGGGTAAAAAGTGCTTTTCTGGCTGATACGGTATCTCCGGCCTTTTCGCAAAGTGCCGCATACTCCAGATATTCGGCTTCCGTCATCTTATAGACCGAAGAAAACTGTGCATATAATTCCAGTTTTTTATCGTCACCGGAAGCCGACTCTATGGCATTCCTGTAATCTTCCTCGGTAACAAGCTGCGCATCGGCTGCATCATCATTTGAACTGTCCGTCTGCTCTTTGCCGTCTGCCTGCCCTGCAGCGGCATCATCTGTCGTCTGCGTCTGCGGTGCACATGCCGCAAGCATCAACGATAAAAGCAGTATAAACGTAAATGTGATCTTTCTCATTTCATGCTCCCCAAAATATCCGTTATCGTTTATCCGAATATGGTACGGTATCCGGTATTCTTTACGGATTCGTCATTTAAGCGTCCTATGTATTCATAACATTTTTCCCGTTTGATCCTGACATTATCCTCATCCGCCGCAGCAAGCTCATTTACAGCCTTTGCAAAGCCGTCCTTATCATTAAGGCTGCAGACATATCCGCATCCCATCTCTTCAAGATCCGTCCACGGCGTGGTGTCGCTTATTATCGGAATGCATCCCGCCGCAAGGCTTTCCGCAATAACATGTCCGTAATTCTCTCCGAGAGTAGGAAACAAAAATGCATCATGCTCTGCAAATATCTGCGGGACATCATTGCTGTCAGCCTCACCGTGATACTTCCATCTGCAGTCCGGATGCGTCTTCCGAAGTTCATCAAGACTCTCCATACACCCCTTCAGATATTCCTTATCTTCCGCGGCCCCGTAAATATCAAGCCTTATCTTGATACCATCATCTGCCGCATGAAAAATGCGCGGTATCATAGACAGATTTTTCTTTTGTGAGATCCTGGATACGAACGCAACGGACAGCTGTCCGGGATATTTTATGCCGCAGTGTCTGACCGCTCCCTTTCTCGGAAGATCCCTTGCGATAACACATCTACTGCCTTTTCCTATCACAGCCTTAAGCTCTGCTTCCTCACGCTCTGATGTTACCGACCATGTGACGGCATCAAACATATGCGCAAGTTTCATGTACGCGATAAAGATCCGTTTTTTATATCCCTTGATCCTGAACGCCTCCGGTGAAAACGATCCCATCGATGCAACAAAAAGCGGCTTTTGTATAAGCCCCTTTTTCTTCAGGCGCATTGCCATGCGTGCATAATCATTATATGGTCCGCACACATATACAACATCGGCTTCGTCAGACAGTTTCCGGATCATCTGCGGCAAAAACCGTTCGACATAAAAGACCTTTGCCTTTCCGACCGTGTTGTACCCGCCGGTCGTAATGCCGCTGTACGGCTGCGTATCTTCATGGTCCCGGTCAAGGCACATGATGCGCAGGTCATATTCATCACCGAGCCACTCCGTAAGATTGAGTATCGAGCGGACCGGTCCTCCGTCGCGCCAGCCGGGCAGATATCTTCCTGTTATGATAAGGATCTTACGCATTTTCTTCCCTTTCGGGGTTCTTTTTCATCTCTTCGTATATCTTGGCATCCACCAGAAATCTGTACCAGTATGCCTGCATGAAACAGAATATCCTGCCTTCCCTGCCGTCAAGAAATCCCATTCTTATGTAATAACGGTAGAAATAATAAGCATATGCCCTGAAGGATGCCGGCAGCTTATAATATATCTTCCAGCGCAGGAATCTTTTAAACTTTGCCTTTGCATCAAGACTGTGCTCACCGCCCAGGCCCGTGGCTAGGTCCGATCTCGTACTGTTAAAGTAATCCTGCATCTCTCTTGTGGAATACCCGTTATGCTTGTCGATCCAGGCCGTCAGTCCCTTATCGTCATGATGAAGGCTGTCATGCGAAACTTCGACGCTTCTGCCCTCAAACAATATGCAGTGCTCATCCATGCATCTGTCCTCTATCGTACCTTTGCCGTACTTAAAGAGCAGAAGTTTTCGCAGCGGATACACTCCTCCGTGACGTATCGGTCTTCCCATAAAGTTTACTTCAAACCTTACGACGATGCCGTTCACGTCCGTATCTTCGTTTTCATTGCACAGTCTGTCTATCTCCTTTGCAGACTCTTCGGTCAGTTCCTCGTCGGCGTCGATCCTGAAGACCCATTTCGTGTCGATATTGCCGTTTTCCATTCCGTACAGGAACTGTTTGGCATACAAAAAGGGCTTAAGTTCATTTACGAGTATGTCCGCACCGAGAGACTTTGCGATATCAACAGTCCTGTCGCTGCTTCCCGAATCAACGACTATGATCCTCTTTACGATCGGCTTTATCGACCTGATACATTTCTCAATATTGACTTCTTCGTTTTTTGTCAGGATTATCGCAGTTATATCAGCCATTGTCATTCACCGTTTTGCCGGCACAGCCGGTAAGCATCTTCTCTATAAGATCAACATGGTTTTTCTTCGTAAAATGTTCATCGTAATACTGTCTTGAAAGGCTTCCCATGCGGGATCTGTCTGCATTTGCCATTTCATCGGCGATAGCGGCAAATGCCTTCTCGTCTTCCGCCGGAGCGAACAGTCCGCAGCCGCTCTCTTTTATGACGGACTGCGTCTCACCGTTTGCCGCGGCAATGACAGGTTTGCCCGCTGCCATGTAGGACTGCATCTTTCCCGGAAGCGTATAACTGATCAGTTCGTTATCGGCAAGCGTTACGATCATGGCATCAGCCATATCGTAAAAACGCGGCATCTCCCCGACAGGAAGCCTGCCGTGAAATGTCACCCTATCATCAACTCCCATGTCATCGCACAGCTTTTTGCAATCATCGAGTGCAAAACCGTCACCGACGATGTGCCACCTGATCCGCTCATCCTTTACGAGTGCGGCGGCCTTTATGATCGTATCAACGCTTTGCATCATACCGACGTTTCCGGCAAAAACGTAATCTATCGTGTCCTTCCTCCCGTCAGTTCCTCCGGTTGTATCGCTTGACGAGATATCCGAGAACAGTTCATCGGCGAACTGCGGGATATGGATAAAATCCTTCTTTGTGATCGACAGCTGTCCGGTAAAATAGTCCTCGAACATTTGCGAAGTATATCCTATCGAATCGGCACCTTTATATATTCTGCGGCTGACAAACTTCATAAAGGCATAGAATGTGCTCTTTTCACCGATCCCGAGACTTGCAAGACTTGCCGGCCACAGATCGAGGCAGTACAGAGCGATCTTCTTCGTCCCCGAAAACCATTTTGCGACATACGCAGGTATCGCCATAAGGACAGGGGAGAGCTGATACACGAATATCACATCAAAATCCTTTTTCATCGTAAGGGCTTTGATGCTGCCGTTTAATACGAATGAGACGTAGTTTTTCGCAAGCCCGATCTTTCCGGGTGTTCTCGGGCGTTCGTTTACGCGTATTACATGTACGCCTCCAACAGTCTCATCCCTGTGTTTTTTATCCTTATACTCATCGGGAATTACTCCCATCGGATAATTGGGAAGCCCTGTCAGCACAGTCACCTCATGACCTCTGCGGACAAGTTCCTCGCATACCTCGTGTATCCTGAAGGGTTCGGGATGATAATACTGGCATACCGTTAGTATCTTCATGTCCCGTCCTCTCTTTGATCATCCCTTAATCTTCCGGTTGCGGCCAGGTATTCCCTGACCTCATCGCCTATGGCGCTTCTGAAAGTCCTCGGATCGTATCCGAAATCCCTTGTGGCCTCCTCATGGGGATATACCCTCGGCTCGCACAGACGCTGGACCTTCTCTCTTAAATCTATCTTTCCTATCGATACAAGATAGAAAAACCATGCTCCCGCGTATGCGATCGGGAAAGGGACGCTTATAAATCTCATCTTTTTGGACAGATATGCACCCATCTCTATGAGCATATCCCGAAGCGTTATCTCCTCGCCTCCCGAAAGGATATAATCATGTCCTCCGGTGATATTTTCATTTACCAGAACATCATAATATGCCCTTCCCAGATCCAGGAAATGAACGGGCTGCAGTTCATATTCCGCATTATTGACGACAGGCATGACCGGGAGTCTGTCGACCATCTTAATGAACGATGCCACGTTACGATCGCTTATCGTTCCGTATATCATCGTCGGACGAAGGATCGTAAGTATGATGTTCTTGCTCTTTGACATCATATACACGAAATCATCTATGTTCCTGTATTCTTCTCCGGCCTCTTTGTATTTCGAATAGATCCCGGTCGTATGGACCATGATCATCCTTCTGACAAAATTGTTCGCAGCGGCATGCACCACCGGTCTTGACCAGTGTATCCCGGCAATGTGAACGATCGTATCCACGCCGAGAAAAGCCTCTCCAAGGAACGCTTCGTCGTCAAGATCACCGTACATTCTCTCGGTATCAAAACACGATAAAATATCGGCATCCGTCTCCCTTTCCCTGTGAAGGAGCAGACGTATGCCTTTCGGAAACATCTTCCGTATGATATCCTGATGTCTGATAAGCTCATGGGCAAACGCGCGGCCTGATTTTCCGGTTATGCCCGTGATGGCCAGTATCTCATACATTCCCGTCCTTCGGACCTCCTTCTGAAACACCCTCGGCCTTTGCGACCGCAAAGAACGTTCCGAAAAAACACTTGCAGTCAAATCCGAAACTTAATCTTTTTACATATTCTCCGTCATACCCCGCCTTGACATCGATCGGCAGCTCGTCTCTTCCGTTGATCTGTGCCCATCCGGTAAGTCCGGGTTTTACATCATTCGCTCCGTATTTATCCCGCTCTTCCAGTAGATCATACTGATTCCACAGGGCGGGACGCGGACCTACAAAGCTCATCTGTCCCAGGAAGATATTAAAAAGCTGTGGTATCTCGTCAATGGAATATTTCCTGATGGCCTCCTGGAACGGCGACAGCAAAGAAGCCGCGTTTTTCAGCTCATGTGTCGGAGTGTCCTTCGGCGCACTCACCGGCATGGAACGGAATTTGATTATCATAAAATGCGACTTGTGGATGCCGACTCTTTTCTGTTTGAAAAAGACCGGTCCGGGTGAATCGATCTTTATAAGCACGGCAACGATCAGCATCGGGATCGCGGCGATGACTATCCCTGCTGACGAGAGTATTATGTCCAGTAATCTCTTAAATATCTTCTGATACATGTTTGTTCCTCTATTTATCCCGCTTCAGGAGCGGTCCGACATACGCACCGGTATACGACCTTTTGTTTTTCGCAACTTCCTCGGGAGTACCTGTCGCTATGACCTGCCCTCCGCCTTCACCGCCTTCGGGGCCGAGATCTATGATATAATCCGCTGTCTTGATCACATCAAGATTATGTTCTATCACAACAACGGTATTTCCGCCCTCAGTCAGGCGCTGCAGTATCTCAACAAGTTTATGGACATCGGCAAAATGAAGACCCGTTGTCGGCTCATCAAGAATATATATCGTCTTTCCTGTGCTCCTTCTCGAAAGCTCCGTGGCAAGCTTGATACGCTGTGCCTCACCGCCGGAAAGTGTTGTGGAAGGCTGACCCAGCTTTATATATCCGAGCCCGACTTCATTTAACGTCTCTATCTTTCTCCTGATGGCCGAAACGTTCTCAAAAAAAGGAAGCGCTTCCTCTACCGTCATATCGAGAACATCATATATGCTCTTTCCCTTATACTTTACCTCAAGCGTTTCCCTGTTGTATCTCTTTCCCTTACATACCTCACACGGAACATAAACATCGGGAAGGAAATGCATCTCGATCTTTATTATACCATCGCCGCTGCACGCCTCGCATCTTCCGCCCTTTACATTGAATGAAAAACGTCCCTTGGCGTATCCGCGCTCCTTGGCATCCTTTGTCGTTGCGAACAGATCCCTTATCAGGTCAAAAGCGCCCGTATACGTGGCGGGATTTGATCTGGGGGTGCGCCCTATCGGCGACTGGTCTATGGCTATTATCTTGTCAAGTTCTCCGACTCCCTCGATCTTATCATGCTTTCCGGGGATCGTCCTGGCACGGTTTAAATCCCTTGCAAGACGTTTGTAGAGGATCTCATTTATAAGCGAGCTCTTTCCCGAACCGGATACGCCCGTTATACATGTGAATACCCCGAGAGGTATATCAACATCTATGTTCTTCAGATTGTTCTCACGGGCGCCCTTGATCTTCAGGAACTTTTCCGGTTTGCGCCGCCTCTTCGGAACCGGGATATACAGTTCGTGGCTTAAATACTTTCCGGTCAGCGACTGCGGCTCGTTCATGATATCTTCCACCGTTCCGGCGGCAACGACCTTTCCTCCTTCGCTCCCGGCCATCGGTCCTATGTCCACTATATAGTCCGCAGCCAGCATTGTCTCTTCGTCATGTTCAACGACTATGAGGCTGTTTCCGAGATCCCTGAGATTTGCCAGGGCACCGAGCAGTTTGGTATTGTCCCTCTGATGCAGTCCGATACTCGGTTCATCAAGAATATACGCAACTCCGACCAGTCCCGATCCTATCTGTGTGGCCAGCCTTATCCGCTGTGCTTCCCCGCCGGAGAGCGATCCCGTGGCCCTTGCAAGTGTCAGATACTCAAGTCCCACCTCCGCAAGGAATCCGAGACGTCCCTTTATCTCCTTAAGTATCCTCTCTCCGATAAGCTCCTGCTGCTTTGTAAGCTTTAAGCCGTTAATGAATTCAAGGAGCCCAACGATCGACATACATGTGATCTCATGTATGTTCTTACCGCCTATCGTTACGGCAAGTGCAGCCTCCTTCAGTCTCATACCGTTACAGACTTCACACGGAGTAAAGCGCATGAATGTTTCGTATTCGGCTTTGGAACTTTCCGAAGCGGTTTCCCTGTATCTTCTTTCAACGTTCCTTATAAGGCCCTCAAACGGAACATCATAGATGCCTTCACCTCTCATACCCTTATATGAGACCTTCAGAACCTCACCGTCCGTACCGTTAATGATCAGATCGTGGATCTTCGGCGGGTACTTTTCAAAAGGCGTCGAAAGACTGAACTTGTATTTTTTGCGCATCGCATCAAGAGTTGCATATGTAAAGCTCGACGGATCGTTACATGACTGCCAACCCGGAACAACGATGGCGCCATCCATGATAGACAATGATTTGTCGGGAATGATAAGATCCTCGTCAAATCTCATCTTGTATCCGAGTCCCGCGCATTCGGGACACGCACCGAACGGGTTGTTGAACGAAAAGCTCCTCGGTTCGATCTCATCAATACTTATGTTGCAGTCAGGACATGAAAAGCTCTGTGAAAATGTAAGCATCTTACCGTCGATCACATCAACGTAAACAAGACCGTCCGACAGCTGCATGACCGTCTCTATCGAATCCGTAAGCCTCTTTTCAATCCCCTTTTTGACAACAAGCCTGTCAACGATTATCTCTATGTTGTGCTTTATGTTCTTGTCGAGCTTGATCTCTTCGGACAGCTCATACATATTGCCGTCGACCATGACGCGGACATATCCGCTCTTAAGGGCACGCTCAAATATCTTGGCATGTTCACCCTTTCTTCCGCGTACAACCGGCGCGAGCAGCTGGATCCTGGTGCCTTCCGGCAGGCTCATCACCGAATCCGTCATCTGGTCAACCGTCTGTCTTTTGATCTCCTTGCCGCACTTCGGGCAGTGCGGGATACCGATCCTTGCGTACAGAAGTCTTAAATAATCATATATTTCCGTAACCGTACCGACGGTAGATCTCGGGTTTTTGTTCGTGGATTTCTGGTCGATCGATATCGCAGGAGGGAGCCCTTCTATCGAATCAACTTCCGGCTTTTCCATCTGTCCGAGGAACTGTCTGGCATATGACGAGAGCGATTCCATGTACCGTCTCTGGCCCTCTGCATATATGGTGTCAAATGCAAGCGACGATTTTCCCGACCCCGACAGACCTGTCAGCACGACCAGTTCGTTTCTCGGGATATCTATATCTATGTCTTTTAAGTTGTGCTCCTTTGCACCCCTGATCCTTATCATGGGATTTATCCCGGGTTTACTCATTGTATGTCACCTCAAACGTCTCAAGCAGAAACGTATCATTTGTTTTTTCATCTACCGCAAACAGTTCGATCCGCGACGGTATCAGATACCGCCTTTGTATCGAAAGCGAGAACCGGTTTACGCCCTCTTCCTCCGAACGCCTGTGCAGTTCACAGTAGTCGGTTTCCATGCACTCATCATCCGTCCTGGCATATACGTCAACCCTTCCCATGCCTTCCGGAACATTCAAAACGGCATCCATCCTGAATATCGAAGTAGTATCCGCAGGGTCGAGTATTATACGGTTTCCTTCCACCACTCCCCCGTCTGTGCCGGTCACATCGTAGGTCACGCCGGGATTGGCGGTATAGTTGTTATCGCCATTATATGCGGGTTCGTAATAATATCCGTCAAAATCCGCCATGAGCGGCATCTCGCTTGATATCGATCGTTCGGCCGTCTCGAATATTACCATATCCGGGAAAGTGAGGTTCACAAAGTACTGTACATAATCGTAATTCTGGCGGTGTACGAAATAAACCTCACGGAACCTGTCATCGTAAAACTTCTGATACGACTGGAAGTAACTGTCGGTAAAAACAAGAAGCCGGCGGTTATTTGGTGCTTCCGGGTTGATATGATGGGTATAGAACGTATCCGTATTGCACAGCATATCCGGTTTTAACAGTTCCGTATAATCCGCCATGCCGTCATCACGAAGGACATAAAGAGGTACGTCCTCATCTATCGCAAACTTGGCATTATCGAGCGAATCCATATGAACGATGTCGACATCGAAATCTTCCTCGCGAAGCGGCGGAACATCGTCAAACCACTGCTGGATCTTCTCATCGATGAGTTTGTGTCCGATGAACGCTCCCCTGTCGTTCCAATGCGTTACATCGTACATTTTATTATATAAAAGGACGTTTTCCTTTGCGGCCATAAGCCAGTCCTTCGGATCGATATATTCGACATCCGATCTGCTCATGCGCTCATCGAGATACTCAAGGACCGATTCGTTTTGAGTATTCACATGTACTGTTTTCGGGAAATGCTCCGGATATATCGTCTTCTTATCGGGGCAGACGAAATACAGGAACTTTATATCCTTGGACTCCAGATAATCATTGGTCTTCTCAAGAAATCCGACCATCGAATCGATATACTCTCTGTCTGTGTTCAGCCTCTGGTAAGCGGCTATATAATCCTTGTCTTTATAGTAAATATTCCCGTCTTCTCCCCACATAAAAAGCGGATTGACCATCGTCTTAAACAGGGCATCATTCGCTTCGGTGTACAGCGCGATCGAACCTTCCCTGAAACCTATCCTGTCATTTATATACGTATCAACCGCTTCTATATAATCCTCCGAAGGCTCAAACTCAGGCCAGTCGGCAAGCTTTTTGTTCTCGTATTCCGAGATCTGATCAGCCTTGAAGTTCATAAAGACCACCGGAAGGATAAGAAGCAGAAGAACTGCGGCAATAAAGGCAGTTGCCGGTATTTTGTTTTTATCGGTTTTTCTAATGTCCATAATTAATCCGGTTTACCCTAGAACTGGAAGTATATAAACGGTGAATATGTCGAGTTGACCATAAATACAAAACTTACGGCAAGCAATACCAGCAGGCAGGCATATCTGGCGATACACCATCCGCCCTTATCGTTGTCCGAAAATGCAGCGATCCTTGAAGCGATATGCCTCGGCATAATCTGTGCCCACGGAACACAGGCGATGATCGCGATCACAAGGAAGAAGGCGATACGCCGGTCAAGGAAAAATCCGAGCGAGAAAGCATTATAATCATGTTTTTTCAGTCCGAACATAACGCTTATATATGAAAGCGCTTCATTGATATCCTCTATCTTAAAAAGCACCCACCCGAGTGTTACTGCAAGCATCGTATAAGCCCACTTCAAAAATGACGATAAAAACGCGGGTACAGCGATCATCCGCTTGTTGCGAAGGAATCGTTCGATCAGCATGAACAGGCCGTGCCACAGGCCCCATACAACAAATCCCCATGCGGCTCCGTGCCATATGCCCGTTGCCAGGAATACAATGAGAAGGTTTATATAGACATTGCCCCGCCTGTTTCCGCCAAGCGGAATGTACAGATAATCCCTGAACCAGTTTGACAGTGATATATGCCATCTTCTCCAGAACTCCGTGACCGAGCGTGAAATATACGGATGATCGAAGTTTTCCCTGAATGAAAATCCGAACAGTTTGCCCAGTCCTATCGCCATATCGGTGTATCCGGCAAAATCAAAAAATATCTGAAGCGTGTAAAGTATGGCTCCGAGCCACGCTATCGATGTCGAAAGGTAAGCGGTGTCGATCGCAAATATCCTGTCTGCGACTTCACCGAGCGTATCGGCTATGATCACCTTTTTGGCAAGTCCCGCAATGAACCTCTCAAGACCGCGCGAAAAATCATCCATGGTGATAACCGGAGAGTCGATAGCTTCCCTTACATCGGAAAACCGTATAATGGGACCCTGGAGGAGCTGCGGGAACATCGAGATGTACAGGGCAAACTTGACGGGATCGTTTGTAAACTGCCCCGTTCTGTAAGCATCTATGATATAGGACATGCACTGGAAAGTATAGAAAGATATACCCAGCGGCAGTATGATCTCGGGTATCCCGACACTTTTGCCGAAGATTCCGTTATACGTCTCGATCAGCATACCGGTATATTTAAAATATAAAAGAGATGCTATGTTTATCACAACCACAAGGGCAAGAACGATCTTCTGAAGGCGCGGATGCGACAGATACATGCCCTTTTCGTCGCGCTCCCGGTCCTTGTCCGCAAGCTTTACCACTATCATCGCGGCAAAGTAGTTGAAAATTATCGAGCCGAGAAGGTATATCAGGTGCTTCGGTCCCGACCACGCATAAAAACCAAGGCTCGCAACAAGAAGCCAGATGTTGCGCGCCTTTTTGGGAAGAACGTAATAGCCGAGCAAAACCGCCGGCAAAAATATACAAAGGAATACGACCGAACTGAATACCATTTATTTAATCTTTTCCAATTCACTCTTAAGCTTTGAGACGGACCATCTCGTAACAGTCACATCCGACTGCTTTTTGCCCCTCTTCATAAGCTGTCCTATCTGTTTAAGATACTCGACCGTAACTTTCGATGACAGCTTTGATTCCCCGGCGGGTCTGGCCTGGAATTTATAAGGGATCTCCACAACCGTTTTGTATGTTCCCATTGCGAGAACCTCTACCATGATCTTCCAGCCTATCGGGCGAAGATCGGCGCCTTCGATAACCGAGCGCCTGAACATGAACAGTCCGCTCGTAGGATCGGAAATCTTTCGAAGCGACGGCAGAAGTATCTTTCCTATATACCTTGCAACACCGGATACAAGCTTACGATAGGGACCGAGTCCTCCGTCGTTGCCTCCGGGAATAAAACGGGACGGCACACAGAAATCCACGCCCGTCTCCATAACGGCATACATCGACCTGAGTATCGTCGGAGGATGCTGCAGATCCGCATCCATGACCGCTATATAATCTCCGCCGGCGATGGAAAAGCCCAGCAGCACGGCCGTTGCGAGACCCTTTTCGGTATCTCTGTGCTCCATGCGTACATTTTGGTTTTCATCCATCACTTTTCTGATGACTTCGGGTGTATCATCGGTAGAGTCATCAACAAAGATGATCTCATACTCTATACCGCGAAGGGCATAATCTATCTGGTTAACAAGATTTCCGACATTTTCGGATTCATTGTATGTCGGAACGACAACGGATATTCTGCCCAATTATATATCCTCCAAATGCTTTTTAAGTTCTATCATGCTGTCGCGCAGCTGTGCCGCCGTTTCAAAATCAAGTTCGGCAGCTGCATGACGCATGCGTTTTTCAACATCGGCGATGAGTTTTTTAAGCTCTTTTTCGTCCATGGATTCGGGATCCTTTGCAAACCTTGCTTCCTCTTTCGCGATCTCCTTATGAATGCTGATAAGGTCGCGGACCGCTTTTTTGATCGTAGTCGGTGTGATCCCGTTTGCCTTGTTGTATTCATCCTGCAGATTGCGGCGTCTTTCGGTCTCCTCGATGGCACTCTTCATTGAATCGGTCATCGTATCCGCATACATGATGATACGCCCGCTGCTGTTTCTGGCCGCTCTTCCTATAGTCTGGATCAGCGAGGTGCGCGAACGCAGAAAACCTTCCTTGTCAGCATCGAGTATCGCAACAAGCCCTATTTCGGGAATATCAAGTCCCTCACGCAGAAGGTTTATGCCCACGAGCACGTCAAATACGTCAAGGCGCATATCCCTGATGATCTTTGCCCTCTCAAAAGTGTCGATATCGGAATGAAGATACCTGACCCTGACGCCTACCTCTCTCATATAGAGCGTCAGATCCTCGGCCATCTTTTTGGTCAGTGTCGTAACAAGGACCTTGTTTCCCTCCCCGACAACCTTCCTGATCTCACCGATAAGATCATCGATCTGACCCTTTGTCGGCCGCACCGAAACCTCCGGATCGAGAAGACCCGTCGGACGGATTATCTGTTCGGTCCGAAGCAGTTCATGCTCCTCTTCGTAAGGGCCCGGAGTTGCCGAAACAAACATCATCTGGTCTATTTTACCTTCAAACTCCTCAAAGTTCAAGGGACGGTTGTCCTTGGCGGAAGGCAGTCTGAAACCGTAATCCACAAGGGAATTCTTCCTTGCACGATCTCCGTTAAACATCGCTCCGAGCTGTGGGATCGTCATGTGTGATTCGTCCACTATGATCAGGTAATCATCGGGAAAATAATCCATGAGCGTATAGGGCGGATCCCCCGGTCTGCCGCCTGTCAAGTGTCTCGAATAATTCTCGATCCCCGAGCAGAATCCGGTCTCCCTTAGCATCTCTATATCAAACCGTGTCCGCTCATTTATGCGCTGGGCTTCTATGAGCTTATCTTCGCTCTTGAAATACTTTACCTGCTCGGCAAGCTCTTCCTCGATCGTGGAAACGGCTCTTTCAAGCTTATCCCTCGGAATAACGTAATGGGATGCGGGAAAGATGGCAAAATGCTTCAGATCCGACTGTACCTTTCCGGTCAGGGGATCGAACTCCGAGATCCTGTCTATCTCATCCCCGAAGAACTCGATCCTTACGGCATATTCACTCTCCCATGCGGGGAACACCTCAACGGTATCTCCCATAACCCTGAACCTTCCGCGTGAAAAATCGATCTGGTTGCGTTCGTAGCTTATATCCACAAGCTCACGTACCACGTCATCCCTGTCCTTATTCTGTCCCGGGCGAAGCGATACGCACATGTTCTGATAATCCCCCGGAGATCCGATACCGTATATGCACGATACCGATGCCACAACTATTACATCCTTTCTTTCGGAAAGCGATGTCGTGGCACTAAGGCGCAGCTTATCTATCTCATCGTTTATCGATGAATCCTTTTCAATATATGTATCAGACGAGGGGATATAGGCCTCCGGCTGATAATAGTCATAATAGGACACAAAATACTCGACAGCATTCTCCGGGAAGAATTCCTTCATCTCGGAATACAGCTGGCCCGCAAGTGTTTTGTTATGTGAAATGATAAGTGTAGGTTTATTGAGTGCCGCGATAACGTTCGCCATCGTGAAAGTCTTGCCGGATCCCGTAACGCCAAGCAGGGTTTCAAACTGGTTGCCCTCTCTAAAACCGTTCACAAGTTCCTTTATAGCCTGCGGCTGATCGCCGGTCGGCTTGTAATCCGAGTGTAATTTAAACTCCATATATCCTCCGCATTATGCTTCGATCAAAGTTGATTTATCCTATAATAGGCTTTTTTTATATATCCGTCCATAGGATTTTTACCCGTATATCAAAGACAAAAGGACAGCACCTCATGCGGTGCTGTCCTCTGCCGGATCACGTCTATTTATTTTCCATACCCTTATATTTCTCGTACCGCTCCTTCGCTTCCTTTGCTCCCCTTGCAAACAGTTCTTTTGCATTTTCCGGGAACGTTTTTTTCAGTGAAGAATACCTGTTCTCACCCGCGAGGAACTCCTCGTAATCGAGCGAAGGTTCGCGGCAGTCAACGACAAGAGGATTCTCGAGTCTCGGATCGTAATGATAGAGCGTCCAGTATCCGCTGTCTACCGCTCTTTTCATCTCTTCCTGGCTTGCACCCATGCCGGCCCTGATACCGTGAGTGATACACGGTGTATATGCCACGATGAGCGACGGTCCGTCGTATTCCTCTGCCTCTTTGAGTACCTTCAGAAGCTGGTTCGGATTGGCTCCCATCGAGACGGACGCAACATATACGTTTCCGTATGTCATGAATATCGCACCGAGATCCTTTTTCTTGGTCTTCTTTCCCGATGATGCGAACTGTGCAACGGCACCGATCTGTGTAGCTTTGGAACTTTGTCCGCCGGTATTGGAGTAAACCTCCGTATCTATGACAAGTGTATTGATATTGGCACCGGATGCTATGACATGATCGAGTCCACCGAATCCGATATCATATGCCCATCCGTCACCTCCGTACATCCAGAAGGATTTTCGTGCAAGATGATCGCGATGGCGAAGTATCGAAGCGATGAGTTTTTCGTTGGCATCGTCACGTGAATTTTTCAGTATCTCAATAAGTTCATCCGAAGCTGTGCGCGATAAGTCATAATCATCAAATGAATCCAAATACTTTTGACAAGCCTGCTTTATTTTGTCACTGTCTGCCTTTTCAAGGAGCTGTGCGACCTTCTTTTTGATCAGTCCCCTCTGCTGGGTAACGGACAGATACATACCGAGCATCAGTTCCGCATTGTTCTCAAACAGGGAATTGGTCCATGCAGGTCCGAATCCGCGCTCGTTCACCGTGTACGGAATACCCGGATAGGTGGCACCCCATGCCTGCGAGCAGCCTGTTCCGTTTGCCCAGTATACACGGTCTCCGAACAGCTGCGTCATCAGCTTTGCATATGGTGTCTCCCCGCATCCGGCACATGCTGCCGAAAACTCCAGAAGCGGTGTTTCAAACTGGCTTCCCTTAAGTGTATATTTGTTGTATGCTTCCTTTTTCTTCGTTATCGTAAGTGAGTAATCCCACTCTTTACGCTTTTCGTCAGTAAGCTCAACCGGTCCCATCGTGATCGCTTTTTCCTTTGCGGGGCACGATGCGACACAGCTTCCGCATCCGGTACAGTCGAATTCGGAAACGGAAAGCGTATATTTATACTGTCCTGCAGGCTTTGTATCTGTCATCTTCATGCCGTCAGGCGCTGCGGCTGCTTCTTCTTCCGACAGCAGATGAGGGCGTATCGCCGCATGCGGACATACGAATGAGCACATGTTGCACTGAAGGCACTTCTTTGGATCCCACTTTGGCGTGTTAACGGCTATGCCTCTCTTCTCATAAGCCGTAAGTCCCATCTCTATCGATCCGTCCATGCGGCCTAAAAACGTCGAAACCGGAAGGTCGTTTCCCTTCTGACGGTTGATAAAGTCACACACCTCGTTGACAACCGCCGGTGCGTTTTCCGTCTTCGGTATCTCTTCATCCTTAAGCTCGGCCCATGCAGCCGGGACCGGAACTTCGTGAACATTTTCGGCGCCCATTTCGATAGCATCCGTGTTCATCTTTACAACCTTACTGCCCTTTGTAAAGTATGCCTTTTCTGCGGCAGCCTTCATTTCCTTTATGGCAACATCCATAGGAAGGAGGCCCGAGATCTTAAAGAACGCAGCCTGAAGAACCGTATTGGTGCGGCTTCCCAGTCCGAGCTGCTCTGCGATCGCAGTCGCATTTATGACAAACAGCCTGACTTTTTTCTTTGCAAATATCCTCTTGACCCTGTTCGGAAGTTCAGTCTCAAGCTCATCGTCCGACCATGTGCAGTTAAGCAGGAATATCCCGCCCTTCTTTACTTCGGATGCCACATCATACTGCTTTATAAAGCTCTGATTATGACATGCGACTATATCACCCGATTTTACGTAGTAACTGCCTCTTATCGGTTTTTTCGAAAAACGCAGGTTAGATTTTGTAACACCGAATGATTTCTTGGCATCATATTCAAAATAAGCCTGCGAATACATATCGGCAAGATCGCCGAGGATCTTGGCTGTATTATGATTGGCCCCGACCGTACCGTCACCGCCGAGTCCCCAGAATTTACAACAGATCATGTCGGGAGATCCGACCTCAAAATCAAGCGGCTCACTCTTTAACGACAGATGGGTTACATCGTCTTCTATACCGATCGTGAAGCTGTTTACCGGACGATTCGATGCAAGATTATCAAATACCGCAACTATCTGTTCGGGATTCGTATCCTTTGATGAAAGTCCGTATCTTCCGCCGATGACCTTCACGTTTCTTTCGGAATTAAAGAGTGCGGTACACACATCAACATAAAGCGGTTCGCCCGCTGCACCCATCTCCTTGCATCTGTCAAGAACCGCGATGCGCTTGACGCTCTCGGGTATCGCTTCGAGGAATTTCATCGTATCAAACGGTCTGTACATCCTGACCTGAAGAAAACCGGTCTTACGGCCTCGCTTATTGAGCGCATCAACCGTCTCCTCTATCGTTCCCGAAACGGAACCCATGGCAATGATGATATCAGTCGCGTTCTTCGGTCCGTAGTACTGATAAGGCTCATATTTTCTTCCCACGGTTTCGGATACCCTGTCCATGTAATCTTCTATGATATCCGACAGCTGCATGTAGCATTTATTGTTTGCTTCCCTGAACTGGAAATAAACGTCATCGTTCTGGACCGTATTTCGAAGGAGCGGATGCTCGGGATTGAGCGCGTGCGCGCGAAAATCATTCAGTGCCGTCTCATCCACAAGAGCAGACAGCTTCCTGACATCAGGCAGTTCGATCCTTGACATTTCATGACTGGTACGGAATCCGTCAAAGAAATGCATAAAGGGAACCCGGGCTTTTATCGCGCACAGATGAGCGACGGCCGCCATATCGGCAGCCTCCTGCACGCTTCCCGAACAGAGCATGGCAAGACCTATCTGACGACATGCCATCACATCGGAATGATCTCCGAAGATGCTCATGGCATGGGTACCTACGGTCCTTGCCGCAATATGAAGAACAGCCGGCAGATGCTCGCCGGTTATTCTGTAAAGAGTCGGTATCATAAGCATGAGACCCTGACTCGATGTGTAGGTTGTGGCCAGCGATCCTGTCTGGAGCGCCCCGTGAACGGCTCCTATCGCTCCGGCTTCCGACTGCATCTCAACGAGACGCACCGGCATTCCGAACATGTTCTCCCTTCCGTTTGCCGACCATTCATCCGTCTTGGCCGCCATCGGCGAAGATGGCGTTATCGGATATATGGCCGCCACTTCCGTAAATTCATAGGCCACATGCGCACATGCGCCGTTTCCGTCTACCGTGACGATGTTCTTTTCCATAACTGCTCCTGTCTATTTATCAAGTCCGAGACGTGCCACCGCATCTTCTCTCATCTTGTACTTTAATACCTTTCCGGCGGCATTCATCGGAAATTCATCAACAAATTCTATATACTTGGGTACTTTATGCCTTGCAAGATGTGATTTGATATACTCATCCATCTCCTCAACGGTCATGCTCTCTCCCTCTTTGAGGATTATGCACGCCATCGCCTCCTCACCGTACCTCTTGTCGGGAACACCGATAACCTGCACATCCCTGACCTTCGGGCACGTATATATGAACTCTTCTATCTCTTTCGGATAAAGGTTTTCACCGCCCCTTATAATCATGTCCTTAAGACGGCCCGTTATCCTGTAGTTTCCGTTCTCATCCTTCGCGGCAAGATCTCCCGAATGAAGCCATCCGTCGGCATCCACAGTCTCTCTCGTAGCCTCGGGCATTTTATAATAGCCCTTCATCGTGTTATAGCCTCTTGCGCAGAATTCGCCGTTCTCACCGACTCCGACCTCAAGGCCCGTTTCGGGATCTATGACCTTACACTCAACATGAGGGAACGCATACCCGACAGTCTCCGTCCTTACATCGATCGGATCCGTCCATGCCGACATGGTATTGCCGGGAGCGGTCTCCGTCTGACCGTAAACGGATACTATACCGCGCATGTTCATCTCATCGGGATCGGCAGCTCTCTTCATAAGCTCCGGAGGACATCCGGCACCTGCCATGATACCCGTGCGCATATATGAAAAATCAGTCTTTTTATAATCAGGGTGATTGAACATCGCTATGAACATCGTGGGAACGCCGTTAAAGCACGTGATCCTCTCCTGATTGATGCATGCAAGAGATGATTTTGCCGAAAAATAAGGCATCGGACATATGGTCGCACCGTGCGTTATCGAAGACGTCATCGACAGGACCATACCGAAGCAGTGGAACATCGGAACCTGGATCATCATCCTGTCCGCCGTGGACAGTCCCATACGGTCTCCGATACACTTTCCGTTATTCACGACATTGTAATGTGTCAGCATAACACCCTTCGGGAATCCCGTTGTACCCGAAGTGTACTGCATGTTGCACACATCGTCGGGACGAACGTTTGCCGCCATTTTTTCAAGCTCGGGATCCGATACCATGTCGCATCGCTGCATCGCCTGTTCAAAAGTCAGTGCCCCGGGCATGGTAAAGCCTACCGTGATGACATTTCTCAGGAACGGAAGCCTCTTGCAGTGAAGAGGTTTTCCTGCCTTCGATGATTCTATCTCGGGACATATCTCGTTTATTATCTGTTTATAGTTTGAATCCACTGCCGACTCGATCATGACAAGAGTATGCGTATCGGACTGTCGCAGGAGATATTCCGCCTCATGGATCTTGTATGCGGTGTTCATCGTCACAAGCACCGCACCGATCTTGCAGCATGCCCAGAATGATATGTACCATGCCGGAACATTGGTAGCCCACACAGCCACCTTGGATCCCGATCTTACTCCGAGACTCATAAGGGATTTTGCAAAATCGTTGACGTCCTTTCTGAACTCCTCGTAAGTTCTCGTATAATCGAGTGTCGTATATTTAAAGCAGTACTGGTCAGGGAACTCCTCTACCATACGATCCAGGACCTGCGGAAACGTAAGATTTATCAGTTCATCCTTCTTCCAGACATACTGTCCCGTGCCGTCATGGTTCGGATACAGTACCTTCTTTTTGCCTCTCGTATTCTCAAAGCGGCTCATGTAATTTACAAAATACGGGAAAATGACCTCATAATCCTTAAGGTCTTCCATATACTCCGGTTTCCACTCAAGTGAAATGAATCCGGCATAGTCTATCGAATAAAGCGCATCCATGAACTCCTTGATCGGAGCACTTCCCTCACCTATGAGATTGAACGTATCCTTATCGTCAGAATCGCGAAGATGTACGTGCTTAACGTATGCGCCGAGATTTCTGATGGTATCCTTCGGCTCTTCGTTCGCATATCTGAACGTATGATGAAGATCCCACAGGGCAGCGAGATTATCATCGGCAAAAGAGTCGAGCATATCGCAAAGCTTCTTCGTATCCGAGTATACCCCTCCCGTTTCCACAAGAAGGATAACGTTCTTTTCGCGGGCTACCGGAAGAAGTTCGTCTATCGCGCGCTTTACTATATCCTCATCATCGTTCTCAATTCCGATGCCGACATAATCCACACGCATATAACTTGCAACGTCGATTATCTTTTTGATGTCCTCGATGCTTGAAGGGATGGACAGATCATAGTTTCCGTCAAATATGGGGATCGACAGCCCCCGGTCGCGCAGCTGTCTCGTCGTTGCCGCGATATTGTAACGGTCAAACGCCTCTCCCTTGACAAACACATCTTTGTCCTTGATAAGCTTATATACTTCTATGCCGGAAAAATCCATTTCCCCGGCAATGTCCATGAACTGCTCAAACGTCAGATCAGACCATCCGCGTGTTGAAAATGACAGCTTCATATTATGCCTCCTCCTCGAATATCACTTTGTTTACGGCGTTAAGATATGCTCTTACGCTTGCTCCGATTATATCCGTGGATAGGCCTCTGCCCGA
>CACYMJ010000014.1 GCA_902775485.1 uncultured Lachnospiraceae bacterium | reverse complement strand
CTCTTTTACCTGCTCATCCGTCATCGATCCTTTTGTATTTTTACCGAGGGCCAGTCCCATAACAAGGGCTGTAATGGCAATACCGATGCCAAGTCCCCTTAGGTAGAATTTGAGTTTCATATCAGTACTCCATATTGATGCTCACGCATCATAAACCGCATCAGCGGAACAGATCCAAAACAAGCTTTACCTCTCCGACCCCGAGGCCGAGGCTTTTTGCTATCTGAACCGTATCCATTCCCTGTGCGGCCATAGCAAGTATCTTGTCGTTGTTATTTACCGGAGCGGCGCTCTCCGCCGACATGGCTTCAAAATCGGCTGCCACGGCCGCGCCTGCGGCAGGTGTCACTCCGACGATGTTGC
Organism: uncultured Lachnospiraceae bacterium; assembly: GCA_902775485.1. GTDB lineage: Bacteria > Bacillota > Clostridia > Lachnospirales > Lachnospiraceae > UBA2868. The sequence goes on along the minus strand of CACYMJ010000014.1, from coordinate 64,402 downwards.
CTTCACGGTATGCTCCGCCTGACAGGATATCGTAAACGACCTTTTCCTTTATCGGTTCCGGAGCATCGGCGGTAATGGCGGTTGCCAGTGCGTCTTCAGGTTTGTCGATTCCCAGAAGCCCCGCTTCTATCTTGGACTGTGTAAGTGCCTTTCCCCTGGCCCTGAGCGTACTCTGCTGCTCATCGGAATGAGCCGGCCCGGGTGCAGGTGCAGCCTGTGCAGGCTTTGCCGCGGGAGCGGCTTCCGTCTTATGATCGTTTGAAAATACAACCGGCTGGGCATCGGGGATCACGAGATCGTCAAATACCGATTTTTGCTCCTTCGTAAGACCCCTTTGCGAAACGGATGCAACACTCATTCCGCGAAGAAGTGTCTCGGAAGCATCCATTGCCGAATGAGATACATTCTCGATCTCTTTTACCGTAGCATCCGCTTCTCTTATCGTGTTCGTAAGATCCGTCTGCTTATCCTTGAGCATATCATACAGGAACATGACCTCCTGATGATTCTTGTTTATCTCCTCAAGCACGGTCTCGGCATACTCTCCGACAGCCATGATCTTTTCATTGCTGACCTTCTCGAGAGACCTCTCTGCCTTGTCAACGGCAAAATCCACCGTTTCGTTCGTCGCCTCACCGACACGAAGCCGCATTGTATCGACTTCCTGTTCAACAAGACGTCTGGCCTCTTCCTTTTCGGCCGCAAGTTCCTTTTCCGATTTCTTCATCGGAACTTCCGGCATCAGAAAGCTTATTACAAAAATAATCACTCCTATCACAAGGAGTGCTATTTCCATAGGTGTCATCTTAACCTCCCGTAACTTTTCGACGCCTCTTAAATGGTTATGTTAAATCCTCCCGGATTAAGCGGTATGACCCTGCCTTCATCGGGAACATCACTTTTCTTTTTTTGGCCCCTGTTTGAAAAATACTTGTTTCTGCCCTCCTGCCGTGCATCATGTTCGGTACCCGACTCGTTGGCATCATCCTTTTCGCGCACGGTAGTAACATGAGCACTGTCGTTCTTGTCTATGTTTTCCTGTATCACGACATGCTGCGTCTGTGGGGCTTCGTTTTCGTTAGCCTTTATCGCCTGGAAATCCATGGCGCGCACTACCATATTGTTGTTCTCGATCGGTGTGATCATATCAGAGACCCTTTACTCTTATATCTGCACCTTCCCTGACAAACTTTCCGTGCTGTACGGGCTTGGAAAGGATTATGCTTGTTTCGTTGATAGTGATCTTGGTTCCCGGGTAAGCATAGCTTTCAACCTTTACACAGCTTTCCACGCCCGCCGTATCATCTATCTGATCCATCAGGGTGTTCATCTCTTCAAGCTTCTTGTCCAGATCGGCTCTCATTTCCTTGTACTGTTCCGACAGCTGTCTGAAATAAATGATCTGTTCGGGACGAAGCTGTTCTCCCGACTTGATCCTGTCGCCTATAGTCTTAAGGACAGGTTCCGCAGCCTCTATCTTCTTCTTCGCCGATGCGATATCAGCGTTAAGGCTGTTTGCACGAAGCGTGAGCTTGGGATCCGTACCTACCTCGATCTCCGTATCGGCTCCCATTGTGGATCCGATCGTCTTGGCTGAGACTGATGATGGTGTGCGTACGCTCCCGCCGGTAATGAATCCCTTTTTACCGGTAACATTGACCTCACCCTTGCAGATGACCTTGCTGTGGAGTATGGCCTCGGCGTGAACATACCCACCGGCATTTACGTTTGCGTTTTCCAGAAACTTTGCGATAACGTTACCGCCGGCAATGATCGTTCCCTTGCTCATGCCGTTCATGCCCCGCGCGATCGTGACATTTCCCGTTGCTTCTATGAATGCGTTCTCAACAACGCCGCGCACCTCAACATCACCTTCTGCCTTTACGGCAAAACCTGTCTTGACGTTTCCGAGCACGCATACGTTTCCGGCATAATCTATATTTCCCGTAGCCGTATCGACATCACTTACCTCGTAAACATCCGATACGAACACTTTGTCTTCGACAAGAGTGGCATGTCCGTCAACATCCGAGAAGATCGAAAGTTCATCATCGGACAAAATGATGTTGCGCCCGTACTTGAGCGTCAGTTTTTTGACTTCACGCGGCGGGAGGGTATCTCCCGTAACATTATATCCCGGCTCACCCGGAACCTCACGTGTAAGGGTCGCAAGCTTGTCACCCTTTTTTACGAGACTGATCGCGGAAAGTGAGAAGAAATCCACGGATCCGTCCTCGTTAAGCTTGGGCTTTAAGTTAGGATTGGTATTAAAAAAATACTCGATGGATGCATCTGTTCCCGATGTGGGTTCAAGACCTCTTGCAAGAACATAATCGGTACAGTAATGCCTGTCGGCAAGATATGCATCGATCATCTTGTCATCGACACCTTTTGTTACGCCCTGAACCTTGAGCGTACTTTTGATATCCGCAGCCATAAGCTGTGCCCCGGATGTTGAAGCCGGGTAAAATCTGCATGTCGCAGTCATCTTGTCAGGCGAGACCATGACCCTGAACGACTCCGGCGCCGGAATGCCCTTTTTGGAGGCAAGCTTAAAATTGACCGGTTTTGTAAGGTTGTCCACCGCCTTTTTCAGTTCGACGATATCGACGTTCGGAAATCCCTTGGAAACAAGGTAATCCCGCATTTCGTCGACAGCGATCGGTTCCCCGCCGTCCTCGGGCGGAAAAAGGCTGACGAAAGATTCAGTGTCGGAAAAAACAAGTTTGAAATAGCCGTTTCTCATACCGTAAGTATCCCCATATAGTTACCCATTTTGCTCTTCATCTTGCCCAGTGCCTTTGTGTGCAGCTGGGAGACTCTTGACTCCGATACCTCAAGAACATTGCTGATCTCCTTGAGAGTTAATTCCTCATAATAGTACAGAACAACGACCATTCTTTCCTTTTCGGTCAGAAGATTGAGAGCTTCGCCGAGCATCTGCTTGAGCTCTTCCTTCTCCATATGTTCTTCCGGTCTTGCAGGCTGCGATGACAGTCCGCGGTTATCGGCCACATCACTTCCCTGTTCCACAAAATCATCAAGCGACACAAGATTCGTAACGTTCATCTGTGACTGCCATGATGAATATTCTTCTTCTGTTATTCCAAGTGCCATGGCAACCTGTTCATCGGTCGCTGTCTTACCGGTTGCCGCTTCAACCTCGGTAATGGCCGCACTTATCTGTTTCTGACGCTGGCGGACTGTTCTGGGTATCCAGTCCATTTTTCTGATCTGATCAAGAATGGATCCTCTGATTCTCAGAGATGCATATGTCTCGAACTTGACATCTTTATTTGCATCGAACTTATCGATCGCATCGATCAGTCCGAATATTCCGTATCCGCAAAGGTCGTCGTATTCGACGTTATATCCCAGATACATAGACAGACGCCCCGCAACGAGCTTAACGAGCGGTGCATATTCCAATATGAGTTTTTCACGAAGCTGAGGTGTCGGATTCTTTGTATAATCCTTCCATAGCTTCAGTTTGGCATTGTCATCCATGAGCCCCTCCAATATCGCAACCCTTCCCCGTCAGGCTGCGACTCCCCTGTTATGTGTTCTCCTCTTGTTCTGCCGTCTCACCCGCTTCAGGTTCGGCCTGTGTCTCTTCACCCTCGGCATCGGTATCGGGCATCTCAGTCTTCTCGACAACTTCGCCATCGTCATCGACTCTGTCTTCATCAGGTTCATCGATATGAAACGATTCGAATATGAGCATTATCGCCACGCCGATGATAAGGAAGACTATCAGTGTCAGGATCAGCACCACCAGCATCTCGGTAAGAGTGTAGTGGTTGATATAGGTCACTATAGCGGCAACAGCACCCGCCAGAAGCATGACAAGGGCAGGTATCCGTTTAAGTTTCATATCGTCTTGACTCCCTTGCCTACAGCCTTGATGATATAGTCTCCGGTCTCAGGGTAGAATTCAACCGTACGACCGAAGTTAAGTCCGGTATCGCTGGCCAGGATCGGTATCTTCATCTCCGCAAGTGCCTTCTTGACAGCATCAACATTTCTCTGTCCGACCGCCGTCAGTTCGTTCTTACTGGAAAAAGCGAACATCTGCGCTCCGCCCGCGATCTTTGCCACGAGTCTGGAGCGGTTGGCCCCCGCAGCCACTATTATCCTGACAAGTTCCTTCGCTCCGGTGTCGGCGAATTTCGGAATACTCACCGCTCCCGAAAACTGTGTGCTGTCGGGAAGCATAATATGTGCAAGTCCGCCGATCTTGGTGATGGGATCCCTTATCGCTATCCCGACACATGAACCGAGACCAAGTGTTGTAATGGCATCCGGAGCCTTGCAGAGCTTAAGGTCCGCCATGCCAACCTTTATCATTTCACTCATTGATCACATCCCCAATGAAGTTAATATTTTGTCATAAGACTCAAGATCCGGAACAAGAATAAAATATCCCTCGAGCTTGATATCATCCGTGAACTCGGTCGCGATAAGAAGCATCTTATCACCGAGCGTTCCGAACTCAATAGCGGGGACAGACAATATCGCTCCGCACATATCGATCGATATGTCCGGAGGCGAAGGATGAATGTTCAGGTTCGTAAGTGTTGACAGCGATGAAAGGTAAGAGCCCGTGATGATATTTCCGATCTCCTTAAGCGCCGACAGTTCCATCTCGTCAAAATCACCGTCCGCGTTATCGTTAGGGGTTCCCATAAGCTTTGATACAAGAACCTTGGCGGATGATTTTTCCAGAAGGAACATGATGGAACCATGTATATCGCCTTCAACGACCAGATATATACCGGCCATTATCTGCTCTTCACCGCCCATAACTTCACCGATCTCGGAAAACTCCAGAAGATCTACCTTGGGAACATGCATATCAACCTTGGTCCCGAGCATCTGGGCAAGCGCAGTCGTTGCGTTTCCCGCACCGATGTTCCCTATCTCACGGAGCACATCGAAATATACTCCTTCCATATTGTTAAGATCAACTTTTGCCATATTATGAATTATCCTTATCGCTTATAACTGCATTAAGATCAAGAAGAGAGATCAGCGTATCACCGTTCTTGCCGATTCCGTTGATATATGTCTCGTCCACTTTGCTGTCTCTGATAACCTCATCGATGGATGTCTCGTCGAGAGTGACAACCTCTTTTACCTCATCCACGATAAGTCCGATCGGAGCATTGTTCTCAAGCTTTACAATGATGATCCTCGTCTTGTTTACATACTCATCAGGTTCAAGACCCATTTTAAGACGAAGGCTCATAACCGGAACGACCTCACCACGGATGTTGATAACACCGGCAAAGTACGGCTGTACATCCGGTACTCTCGTGATACTCTGCATCCTGACTATATTATCGATATAACTGATATCGATACCGTACTGCTCCTCGCCGATCTTGATAACGATATATTGAACGGTATCATATTCTCTTGCAATGTTTAACGCATCCATAATCTATCCTCCTACCTCTTATATCAGCACGTTCGCATCAAGAATCAGGGCTACTTCACCGTCGCCGAGGATGGTTGCGCCCGAGATCAGACGTGAGCTGCAGTTGATGTACTTACCGAGTGACTTGATAACGATCTCCTGCTGGCCGATTAGTTCGTCAACAACGAGACCTGCCAACTGGTCACCCTTCTTGACGATGATGACTACCATGTTGGACTTCTTCTCATCCGTCTCGGCTTCAACATGAAGGATATCCCTGAGTCTGATGATGGGAATGACCGTATCACGAAGATTGATGACCTCTCTTGCCTCAACGTACTTGATATCTTCCTCGGCAACATCTTCGATAGTCTGGATGCTTCCGAGTGAGATCGCATACTTCTCACCGCCGACAACAACCATGAGTGCCTGAATGATAGCAAGTGTAAGAGGAAGTCTGATCGTCCATGTGCTTCCCTCACCGAGCTTGGTCTTAACCGATACGTCACCGCCGAGTGCACCGATCTTCGATCTTACGACATCAAGACCGACGCCTCGTCCCGATACATCCGATACAACCTTTGCGGTTGAAAAACTGGGAAGGAACAGAAGGTCTATGATATCCTTCTCGCTCATCGTCTCAGCCTGTTCGGGTGTGATGGTACCGCGTTCAATACCTTTCTTCTTGACAGCTTCGGTATCGATACCGTTACCGTCATCCCTTACTTCAATAACAACGTTGTTACCGTCCTGATATGCATCCAGATAGATCTGGCCGACATCGGACTTGCCGCGTTCACGACGAAGTTCGAGTGACTCAAGTCCGTGGTCTGCACTGTTACGCAGCAGGTGCATCAGAGGATCACCGATCTCGTCCACGACAGTACGGTCGAGTTCTGTCTCTTCACCTGTCATATGAAGTTCCATCTGCTTGTCAAGCTTCTTGGACAGATCCCTGATCATGCGGGGGAACTTGTTAACAACACTCTCGATGGGAACCATTCGAACTTTCATGACTGATTCATGAAGGTTTGTGGTAACGCTCTCGAGGTATTCTATCTGCTCATTGAATCCGGAATGTGAAGTCTCACTCGTTGCAAAACTTACAAGAGAGTTCTTCGCGATGATAAGCTCTGAAACAAGGTTCATCAGAACATCGAGCTTTTCTATATCGACTCTGACCGTACGGTTGACAGCGGGCTTGCCGCCTCCCTTCTTGGCATCGCTTCCCTTTGAATCGGATCCGGTCGATGCGGGTGCAGGTGCGTTTGTCTTGGCCGGAGCTGCGGAAGCTGCTGCAGGTACTTCCTGCTTTTCTTCCGTCGTCTCGGCTGCGGGAGCTGCGTCCTCATCATCCTCATCGGCGATCTTGGCCTTATCCATGTCTATGACATCGCCGGTCACGTGATCGATCTCGGATACGGAAAGGATAGCTTCCTTAACCTTTTCTATCGGAGCATCGGTAACAAAGTAAAGCGAAAAATCGAAATCAAACTTCTCATCTTCTATATCCTGGGTTGAAGGCTCGGATACGATGATCTCACCGAGCTCTTCAAGAGCCTTGAATACGAGGAAGGCTCTTGCAGCCTTAAGTATGCATGACTCCTGAATATATACCGTAAAACCGTATACCTTGGAATTGTTCTTGATAGCCTCGGAGATGACATGCTGCTCGGGCTCATGAAGAACTATATCCTGCCACTTGTTCTCGCCTGAAGCATCTTCGGACTGTGCGGCTGCACCGTCTCCCGATCCGGAAGCCTCTGCCGCCTCTTCCTTCTTCGGTGCGGCAGCTGCGGCCTCACCGTTTAAGATAGCCTGAAGTTCATTGATGATGGGCTCATTGTCATTCGTACCCTCATCCTGGTTCTCAGATATGTTCTCTCTGTATTCTTCGAGAGCATCGAGAGCTTGAAACAGGATATCGACCATGTGTCCGTCAACCTTGATCTTGCCGTTTCGAACTTCGGAGAACACGTTCTCCATGTCATGGGTCAGATTCTGCATTCTCTTGTAACCCATCGTTCCGGCCATACCCTTAAGGGAATGGGCCGCACGGAAGATCTCATTGATGGTATCTTCGTTTTCGGGCTCATTCTCAAGGATCATCAGCTGATCCGAAAGAGTCTGCAAATGTTCGTTTGTTTCATCGAGGAAAATTCCGAGATATTGGCTTACATCCATAATTAACGTACCCCCACGTTCTTAGTGATCTGTTCCGCGATCCTTCCGAGCGGAACGACTTCGCTGACCAGTCCCGTCTGTGCTATGGCCTTCGGCATTCCGTAGACCGTACAGGTTTCCTGATCCTGCGCAATGATATATGTATGTTTTTTCAGGTCGAGATTCTTGATGCCCGCTGTACCGTCAGCACCCATTCCCGTAAGTACGACACAGATGATCTCGTCGAAATCACAGTTTATGAGCGATTCGTACATGTAGTTGGCGCAGGGCTTGACTCCTTCTCTGGTCGGTTCATCGGTGTATTTGATGTAATGATTCGCACCTCTTTTTTCGACCTGCATGTGTTTACCGCCCGGTGCGATATACACATGAGACGGAACGAGCATGTCTCCGTCACGCGCCTCTGAGACCGCGATCGGGGATATCTCATTGAGTCTTTCCGCAAGTGATGCCGTAAAACCCTGGGGCATGTGCTGTACCAAAAGCACGGGAACAGGAAGATTACCCGGAAGATGCGGGATGACATCCTGTAAAGCCCTCGGGCCGCCGGTGGAGCTTGCAATGGCAACTATCCTTTTATGACCTTTGTGTTCAACGTTTCGAAGCCTGATCTCGACCGGAGGAACAGCCGCAGCCGCCGCATGTGCGGTTGAGATCGTTGATGATCTTGCGCTGGCTATCTGCTCTGCCGTCGTATGTATGTTGACATCAAAACGTTTTGTAAAAGTATGCGGTTTGTCACCGCCTGCTTTCGAAGCCGCCACAGCTCCGCCGAATCTCGGCATCGGTGCTGATGCGACAATGAACAAATGGTCCAGGAAGCGCTTTGAAAATGATTCCATTCTTGCATCTGCCACATTTTCGGGCTTCTTGATAAAATCGATCGCCCCGAGCGACAATGCATCAATGGTCTCTCTGGCTCCTTCGCCGGTTGTGGTACTCGCCATAAGGACACGGGCACTCACACGTGACTTCTGCATTTCCTCCAGAAGCTGAAGGCCTGTCATCTTCGGCATGTAAACGTCAAGAACGACTGCATCAAAGCTTTTCTGGCAAATAAATTTGAAGCCTTCGGCACCATCGGTCGCGGTAGCCGCAACCTCGAACCTGTCGTCGGAATTGATTATATCACAAAAGACCCTTCTCATGAGTGCAGAGTCATCGACGATGAGTATTTTTTTCTTCATTTTGCCTTTTAAATACCTCTTTCTCTGTGTCGAAGCTTGCGTTCTTCCTCGAAAATGTACTTAATTATGCTCTCTCTGTCATCATTTACCATGTTGACGAACTGGATACGGTTTTCATAGGAATCTTCCCTGTTCTCGATAGGCGTAGACTTCAGTACCTTACCCACAAGCTTGTATTCGGTTACCTGTCCGTTTACAAACAGCGAAAAAACAAATCTTATAAGAACGCCTTCCTGGTAGCGGACCTTCGAGATGAACCTCGCTCCGCCGCCGCTTATATCCACCATGGTACCGTTGTCAAACGTAAGATCCGTATCTATGAACTGGACCTGCTCGAGTCCGCCCGAAGAATTCTCGTCTATAACCTTACTCTTCATGTCAAGGACGGTGTTGAGTCGGTAATACTCTCTTCGCTGGTATTTCTGCAGATCCGTCTGCAGTTCCATCGACAGCACGAAAAGGTTGTTGCTCTTGTATCTCTCAATGACTCTTGCAAGGCACTGATACAGTCCGCCGGGAGTATAAAAGCAGAGCGAATACTCGGCATCTACCGGAAGCAGGACTATCTTGGTCTGTTCCATCGGCATCGCGATCTTGATCACATCATCGCTCTCTATGTCATACAATTCGCTCCTGTATGTTTTTCTCGTGATCTCTCCGAGTTCATCCGTCGTCTTCTTGATGGACTCAATCTCGATCTTATTACCGACCTGAATGTATTTCGAAATATTCATCTGCCAAATCCTTCCCCAATTTTTATTTTATGAAAAATCTACTGTCTGCCTCTTATCATTGATGAGAAAAATCCCGACATCCCGCGCTTATGATATACGGGATCCTTTGCGTTCGTCTCGAGCGCCGTTGCCAGATCCGTAAATGCCTGTGCCGATCTTGAATTCGGATTGCTGATCGATATCGGCATCTGCTGCATGACCGCCTTGACGAGCTCATGATCCTCCGGGATCACTCCCACAAGATAAAGCGGGATCTTAAGGTATCTGTTGACCACCGCGTTGATCTTCGTATAAAGGGCTCTTCCCTCCTCGAAATCACCGACCTTGTTCGCGACCACCTTTATCGTCGTATTCTCACGGTCAAATGAGGGATGGCGGTTTAGTGCCTTAAGCAGCGAATACGAATCCGTAATGGACGTGGGCTCGGGTGTTGTCACCAACAGTACCTCCGGACTTGCCACCAGGAATTCGAGTACGGCATCGCTTATCCCCGCTCCCGTATCTATTATTATAACATCTGCAAGCAGATCGAGTTCACCGAGATTTTGTACGAGGTAATCAATGTAGTCCTTACCGAGATTCGACAGGCTCGCTATCCCGGATCCTCCGGAGATAAAACCGATATCCATCGGTCCCATCGTTATTATCTCACGGATGTTCTTGCCCTGGTATATAAGGTCTGCCAGGTTGTGCTTGGGTATCGCTCCGAACATGACCTCGATGTTGGCCATTCCGAAATCGGCATCGAATATGATGACCTTTTTACCCATGCGGCGGAACTGTACCGCAAGATTTATCGATACATTCGATTTGCCCACTCCGCCTTTTCCGCTCGTGACCGTGATGACCCTTGCGGCGGGACGGCTTGAAAGCGCGCTGTTCTTTATAATATTGCGAAGTCCTTCTGCCTGATCCATCACTTACCTCCGAGAAGCTGTTTCACGGTGCTTTGAGGCGAAAAGACTTCTATGTCGTCGGGAACACTCTGTCCCGTTGTTATATACGACATCGACGCACCCGTATGCATGCAGAGATTGAACAGGTTTCCGAGTGTCGTTGTCTCATCGAGCTTCGTAAATATAAGTTTGTAATCGGTAAACTCCGAATATGCATCTGCTATCGCAAGCAGATCCCTGTACTTTGTTGTTGCGGATACAACAAGGTATGTATCCTTATCTACCGTATCGTCAACGCTGCGAAGGAAATGTGCCATGGCATCCTTCTGGTCCGAGTTATGCTGCGAGTGCCCCGCCGTATCAACGAGTATGTAATCGTAATCGGCGTAGTCCTTTATCGCGACCATCATCTCGTCTTCCGTATAGATGACACGGAACGGAACGTTTAATATGCCGGCATATGTTTTAAGCTGTTCTGCCGCCGCGATCCTGTATGTGTCGGTAGTCAGCAGCACGATCTTTTTCTTGTGATTGACACACAGCTGAGATGCAAGCTTTGCGATCGTCGTCGTCTTGCCGACGCCGGTAGGTCCGATGAAAAAGATCACCCTCTGCTTTTCAAGTCCGAGCGGTATCGTTACCGGCTGTCCGAACTTGAGGATCATCTTCTGATAGATGTTTCCGAGGATCAGATCGACGCTCGCCTTCTGCGTATCGATCTTGCCGATATCATCAAGAAGCTCGTTGGCATATTTTTCGGCCACTTCGTTTTCTATGAGCGTGTTGTATATCAGCTTCAAAAAAGCGACCGAGGAATCCTCTTCGGAAGGTGAGGAAAACTCTTCCTTCTCCTGGTTTTTGATGAACTGCTTTTCAAGAAGGGACTGCAGACTGTCGAGGCGCTGCTCGATGACCTTTTCGGTCTTGCCCTCTTCCTTTTTTGGCTCGTCATCGAGAATGATGTCCTTTGAAAAAACGGTTTTGGGCGCACCGGTCATGCCGCGGTTTATGCTCTGTTTTGCGATGTCCGAAAAAACGGAAGATACGGGACGTTCCGTCTCCTCTTCCATTCCGACGGTGATCTCAACCACCGGTTTTTTCAGGAACGAGAACAACCCTTTCTTTTTAACATTCCGTACGCTCATGATGACGACATTGTCGCCCATTTCCCTGCGTGCCGCGCTTGTTGCTTCCTCTTCTGTTTTTGCCTGGAATTTCTTGATTATCATTTATGCCGTTACCATTCCGACCGACTGAAGTTCAACATTGGAGTCGATCTCATTATATGATACCACGATAAGGTCCTGATAGTAATCCTCTGTGAGCTTTTTGAAGTACATTCTCACGATCGGTGAGGTTATGATTATCGGATTCCTTCCGAGGTTCTCTAACTTGGCGATCTCTTCGCCTACCGAATTCATTATGGCCTTCGTCCTGTCGGGATCGAGCGTAAGGTAAGCGCCCTGCTCGGTCTGCTTGACCGAGTTCATGATCTCCTGCTCTATCTTCGGATCGAGCGTTACAACGGACGTTGCTTCATTCGGTGCAAAATACTTTGCGGATATGGCGCGCTTAAGGCTGACCCTGACATACTCGGTCAGCACATCCGTATCTCTTGTTATCTGCGCATGATCTGCAAGCGTTTCGAATATCGTCAGCAGATCCCTTATGGATATGCCTTCGCGAAGCAGGTTCTGCAATACCTTCTGTATCTCGCCGAGACCCAAAAGCTTCGGTGTCAGTTCGTCAACAAGCGACGGGTTCGTCTCTTTGATGTTGTTGACAAGGTTTTGTACGTCCTGCCTTGTGAGCAGTTCGGAAATATGCGTCCTGATGACTTCCGTTAAGTGCGTGGCGATGATCGACGGAGGATCGACAACCGTATATCCGAGACTTTCCGCACGCTCTCTTTGCGATTCGGTGATCCACAGTGCGGGCAGATGGAACGAAGGCTCCTGTGTCTCGATACCCGAGATCTCCTCTTCGACAAATCCCGGATTCATTGCCATATAGTGATCGAACAGTATCTCACCTTCACTGACCTGTATGCCCTTGATCTTGATGATGTACTGGTTCGGGTTGAGCTGTATGTTATCACGCAGACGGATTATCGGCACAACGGTACCGAGTTCAAGCGCGACCTGCCGGCGGATCATGACGACTCGGTCAAGAAGGTCACCGCCCTGATTGACATCGGCAAGTGGGATGATACCGTAACCGAATTCGAGTTCGATCGGATCGACCTGCAGGAGCGATGCAACATTTTCCGGTTTTCGTATCTCTTCGGCCTCTTCCTCTTCCGCTTCGACGCTTCTTTCGGTTTTGGATACCTCAAGACTGTTCGCAACGATCCTTCCGCTGACGATAAACAGCAGTCCGATCGCCAGGAAAAGTATCGCATTAAGTGGTGTCACTATACCGAGGAAACAGATGACGCCGCCGACAAAATACATTGCCTTGGGAAGTCCGAACAGCTGCGAGACAAGTACGCTTCCGAAATCCGCTTCCTTCGAACCCTTTGTGACAAGAATACCTGTTGAGAGCGAAATGAGAAGCGAAGGGATCTGGGAAACAAGTCCGTCACCGATCGTCAGTATGGTGTACTTCTGAATGGCCGCGTTGAAATCGAGGCCCTGTCTGAGCATGCCCATGGCGATGCCGCCGATGATGTTAACGAACGTTATGATAAGACCTGCGGTAGCGTCTCCCTTTACGTACTTGACCGCACCATCCATGGATCCGAAGAAGCTTGACTCCTCCTGGATCTTCGCACGTGCCTGCTTGGCCTCTTCATCGGTTATCGCTCCGGTATTAAGATCGGCATCAATAGCCATCTGTTTACCAGGCATAGCATCAAGTGTAAATCTCGCGGTAACTTCCGCTACTCTTTCGGAACCTTTGTTGATGACCATGAACTGGATGATGATCAGTATGATGAACACGATGGTTCCCATGATCAGATCGCCTCCGCCGACGAACTCTCCGAACGTCTCGACAACGTTTCCGGGAGAACCGGTTGAGAGTATCAGTCTCGTGGACGATACGTTCAGCGATATCCTGAAGATCGTCGTAAAGAGCAGCAATGTCGGGAAGAAGGACATGTCCAGAACTTCCTTGGCGAACATCGTATTGAACAGTACGGCAAATGCCACGGAAATGTTAATGGCAAGGGCGACGTCCAGAAGGCCCGAAGGGATGGGTATGATGAGGAATATGAATGCGCACAGAAGGTAGAGTGCCACACCTATGTCGGCAACCGCAAACCTTTTGAACATATTCTCACCTCCCCTCCTGTAATTGTTCTGTATGGTACTGTTCATGCGAACGGGTTAATACTTTTAAAACTAGCCGGCGGCGCGTGCGTTGTAGATCGCCGCAAGTATCTCGGCGACCGCCTGGTACAGTTCCGGCGGTATCGGACTGCCGAGGTCCACGTTGTAGTAGAGCATTCGCGCGAGCGGCTTGTTCTCGACTATCTCGACTCCGGCCTCGGCGGCACGTTCCTTGATCCTGGCCGCAAGAAAATCCTCACCCTTTGCAACGATATACGGTGCATCGAAAACATTGACGTCATACTTTATGGCAACGGCAAAGTGTGTCGGGTTCGTGATGACAACGTCCGCAGACGGGACTGCCTGCATCATCCTCCGCCTTGAAGCTTCCATCATCCTCTGCTTCTGTTTGCTCTTTACCGCGGGATCTCCCTCGGCGTTCTTCCACTCGTCCTTGACCTCCTGCTTGGTCATCTTCATGTCTTCGGCGAACTTCCATTTCTGGTATCCGTAATCGGCAAAACCGATCACAAGATAAAATGCGCTTATCTTGATACCGAGATTGACCGCTATGTTCCCGATGACTCCGATGGCAGTTGTCAGGTCCATGTCAAACAGGGCGAACAGCACGCCCATATCGTCCTTTATCGTTGAATAAGCCATGTATCCGAGCAATACAAGTTTGATAATGGACTTAAGGAGCTGAATCAGTTTTTCTTTTGAAAAGATCCTTTTGAAACCGCTGATCGGATTGAGCTTGCTGAACTTCGGCTGGAGAGGCTTGGTCGTCGGCCTCCATTTGACCTGGTATATATCAACAATAACGGCAATGACAAGCGCAGCTGCAAAAACCGGAGCGACCATCAGCGCCATCTGCAATATGTTGCCGTTAAGCAGTCTGCAGAAATCCTTGACGGATATCTCTCCTCCGACAAGGGTGGTCATTTCCTTCATCCTCGCATAATTGAAGCGAAAACTGTTCATGAAATTATGCCCGATGGATGAGCCCCATATCTTCAGTACCAGAAAAAGGGCCATGAGCGAAAAAGCCTGTCCCAGTTCCTGGCTCTTTGCGACCTGTCCTTCCTTTCTGGCATCGCTCAGTTTTTTCTCGGTCGCCGGCTCGGTCTTTTCACCGCCGGGACCTTCCTTGGCGAAAAACTGAAGATCCAGTTCGATCATGGGACGGTCCCCCCTTTCAACATCTACCGCATCGATTCGACCATCGCGGTGACCATTACCCTCATCTCTTTAAAAATAAACTCCGACGCACTCGGAAGCGTTCCTATCGTCAGGAACAAAATGGAAAGTCCCACTAGGACCTTTATCTGGATACCGACGGAGAACATGTTTACCTGCGGTGCCGTCTTGGCAAGCACTCCGAGTATCGCGTTAAGCAGCAGCATGGCTGCCACTATCGGAAGACACAGTCTGAACGATATCGTTATGAAATCAGTCAGAAACTGTATCATTACCGTCATGATCTTGTCGGAGGAAAACTTCGCCCCTCCGATCGGGATGATCGAAAAGGTCTCGACTATCGCACGAAGAAAATAATAGTGCATGTTCGTGACCATCATTATCAGTATCAGGATGTACTGATAAAAACTTCCCATGAAGCCGGTACCCTCTCTTGTGAGCGGGTCGAACATCTGGACCATTGACAGTCCCACCTCCATATCGGCAACCTTACCTGCCATATGGACAATGGACATGCACATGTTTGCACCCAGCCCGATCATGATACCGGTTATCGCCTCCCGCAAAACGATGAACGAATAACCGATCACCGATGAATACTCGGGTACGCTGTGATCGGTCAGCACGCTAAAGAGCAGTACCGACATTATTATCGAAAAACCTGCCCGAAGTCTTCTCGGTGTGTTTGACATCGAGAAAAAGGGCGCTACGAACATGAATGTGCTGATCCTGGTAAAGACCAGCAGGAAATATTCGAGATCTTCAAAAGTAAAAGGATAATTGATCATATCCTACCTTATGTACAGTGAAAAACCGTTCCACAGCTCGACCGTGTAAGTAACGATCTCATTGAGTATCCAGTGGCCGAGTATCATTATCGCGGTGAAGATGCCGAGTACCTTGGGAACGAATGTAAGTGTCTGTTCCTGGATCGATGTGACCGTCTGGAAAATACTGATGGCAAGACCGACCACAAGCGATACGAGCAAAAGCGGTGATGCGCACTTGATGATAGTGTAAAGCGCGGTCCGTGTGATCATTGTGACGTTATCGATATCCATCATGATTGTGTTCCTCCCCTGTATGCTTACGAAAGCTAGTAGAATGTCTTCACAAGGTTTCCGATGACAAGGTTCCAGCCGTCCGCGAGAACGAACAGAAGTATCTTGAACGGCATCGAGATCGTCGTCGGTGGCAGCATCATCATACCCATCGACATCAGTGTCGACGCGACGACCATGTCTATTACAATGAACGGTATGTATATCAGGAAACCTATTATGAACGCACGCCGCAGTTCGCTTATGACAAATGCGGGTACGAGAACTCTCGTCGGTATGTCGTCTATGGATTCGACACTTTCGATCTTGGCGATATCCATGAACAGACGAACATCCTTGGTCTGGGTCTGCGGATACATGAACTCACGAAGCGGCTGCAGTGCCGTATCGATGAATTCCTGCTGCTCTATCTGCCCGGCCTCGAACGGTTTGATGGCATTGTTGTTTATATCCGTTATCACCGGATTCATAATAAAAAACGTCAGAAACAGAGTCAGTCCTACCAGCACCTGGTTTGGAGGTGCGGTCTGGGTACCGATGGCTGATCTGACAAAATGAAGTACTATAAGAATCCTCGTAAATGAGGTCATCATTATAACGAGGAACGGTGCCAGTCCCACAAGGGTGAGTATGATGAGTATACGAAGTGTTCCGGACAGATTTCCCTGTGCATCGGTGTAAGTGATCGACAGGTTGTTGGACACGTTCAGATCCCTTATGTCGGCAGCTGAATCCGCCGTGCCGGGCTCCCTGATCACCGTCGGTGTCCGTGGTTCTTCATCCCTTGTGATACCCAGGTCGTTTACTTCGCTGGCATATACTTTTGTGGGTGACATAAAGAAAAATGTCATTAAATACACAAGGAAGCAAAAGATAATGATTCCTCTTCTGCCCCCAATGCTACCGCTATTTCTCATTTTCTTTGTTGCCTTTACCAAAGCGCTGCCCCGCTTTTTCAAGCAGTGCCTTAAAATCCATTACCTGTCCGGAATCATCCGGTACAAGCCTGATATCCTCTTCCGAAAGTTCGCAGATACTCGTGATGTCATCCTTTCCTATTCCGATCACCACATACCTGGATCCGATCCGGACTATCTGAAGATACTTGCCGTTCGTTATCCTGTATGTCTCGATAACATCAAAGTTTCTCGTCGCGGCCTTTGTCTTCTGGTAATTGCCGACAAACCTCGTGGTCAGGTAAGTCAGCACAAGCACCAAAACAAATACCAAAATCACGGTCAGAAACTGCGTGAAGCTTTCTGCCCTGTCCGATGCAGCGAGTATCATATATTAACCTACGACTTTTTTAACGGCTTCAATAACCCTGTCTGCCTGGAACGGCTTAACGATGAAATCCTTGGCGCCGGCCTGGATAGACTCAATAACCATAGCCTGCTGACCCATAGCAGAGCACATTATAACAAGTGCCGAGGGGTCTGACTCCTTAATCTTTTTGAGTGCCTGGATACCATCCATTTCAGGCATCGTGATGTCCATGAGAACAAGATCGGGCTTTAATTCGGCATATTTTTCCACAGCCTTGGCACCGTTCTCTGCTTCGCCGGCTACGTTATAACCGTTCTTTGAGAGAATGTCCTTGATCATCATGCGCATGAATGCTGCATCATCACAGATAAGAATGTTTTTTGCCATCGTTTTTCTCCTATCTAACTTAGTTGATTATTTCGGTGACTCTGACACCAAAGTTTTCCTCTATAACTACTACTTCACCTTTTGCTACCAGTTTGCCGTTAACCAGAACGTCTACAGGCTCACCGGCTATCTTATCAAGTTCTATGATCGTGCCCGGTGCAAAGTCTAGTATATCAGAAATTGCTTTACTTGTCCTGCCTAATTCTACAGTAACTTCAAGCGGCACATCTTTGATAAGCGCTATGTTCTCCTGGGACTGCATTGCATTTACGTCCGTTGAGAACGGTGTAAAGCTTGCGGGCTGGATATTTATATTCGGCATTCCCATGCCCATTTGCGGTGCACCCATCTGGGGCTGCATACCCATTCCGCCAAATCCCATACCAGGCATTCCCATTTGCGGAGCCATCTGCGGCGCCCCCATGCTCGGATCGGGCATCTGCGGCGCTCCCATGCTCGGAGCTGCCATTGGAGGTGGCGTCATGCTCGGAGCTGCCATCTGTGGAGCTGCCGGTTCCGGTGCCGGCGGGGCCTCGGGTTCCTGACTGTCCATAAAGTAATCATACAGGTTCTTTGCAAAGTCAATAGGATACAACTGCATGATCTTGCTGTCAACCAGATCGCCGATCTGCATCCTGAACGTGATCCTTACAAAGGTCGATAACAGGAATGAGGAAATATCCTCCTGCTTCTCGAGTCCGGATACATCCACGAGGTTCGCTTCCGGAGGTGAGATATCGATCATCCTGCCAAGCATTGATGACAGCGACGTTGCGGAACTTCCCATCATCTGGTTCATGGCCTCGGATATTGCGGAAAGATGAATATCCGTCAGTTCCGTGTCCTCTACATTCGTACCGTCACCGCCCATCATCAGGTCAGTAATGATCTTAACATCATGTTCTTTCAGTATCAAGATGTTAGTGCCTTCAAGACCTACCGTATATTTGATCTTGATGAACACGCACGGTCTTTCGTATTCCGTTACTATCATGTCCCATGTTGCCATGTCGACAACAGGTGTCGTGATATTAACCTTTCGGTTGACCAGAGAGTAAAGCGTTGTGGCCGAGGTACCCATGCTTATGTTGGCAACCTCTCCGACCGCGTCCTTCTCCTCTTCGGTCAGTGCATTGTTATCCAACTCTACCGCTGCGGGAGCGGGAGCGGCACCGGCATCCGGTGTGGCTTCTTCGGAGGATGCATCAGCGGCCGGTGCGTCCGGTATTCCACCGCTAAGCAGAGCATTTATTTCATCTTGTGATAAGTTTCCGCCGTCCATACTCTATTTATCCTCCTCTCTTAATACTTCTGTTACCCTTACGGCATATCCGTCTCGCGACGTTCCGGGCAGTGCCTTGAATTTTTGTATGTTTCCTACATATATATCCAGTTCCGAATCGATCTTGCTTCCGAGCTTTATGATATCCCCAAGCTGGAGGTTTACAAAATCGCTCACCGTTATCGTACTTCGTCCGAGTACCGCCTTTATCGGCATCGCGATCTTCCTGATCACCGTCTCGATATGTTCGCCGAACTCTTCACCGCTGTTATCCTTCATGTTCGCGAACCAGTACTTCGTATTCAGCTTATCCATGACCGACTCGAGCGTGAAATACGGAAGACACACATTCATCAGTCCTTCAACATCACCTATCTTGACGTTTATCGTGACGATCGCGATCATTTCCGACGGTGCTATGATCTGTGCGAACTGCGGGTTTGTTTCCACCCTTTCCAGGTACGGATTGATATCCGTCACATTCTTCCACGGTTCCCGCAACAGCTGTACGCACACCGTTATTATCTTATCGATTATGGATCGTTCTATCTCCGAAAAATCCCTGCTCTTGTCCAGCGGGTTCCCCTGGCCTCCGAGCATCCGGTCGATGATGGCATATCCGAGGTTCGCCGCTATCTCCAGCAGGACGTTTCCGCCCAGAGGATCAAAGTTTACGACCGCCAGCAGGACCGGGTTTGCCAGTGCCGTGGAAAATTCCGAAAATGTACATGCTTCCGAGTTGACCACGCTGACCTGTATGTTCTTTCGAAGATATACCGGCAGGTTTGTCGAAAGAAGTCTGCCGTAATGTTCGAAGATTATCTCAAGCGTTCGAAGATGCTCTTTTGAAAACTTCGCCGGGCGCCTGAAATCGTAGCTCTTCGCAGATCGCTCGTCAATGGAATTGATGTCTTCTGCGTCAAGTTCTCCTGAGCTTAGGGCCTGAAGCAGACTGTCAATCTCATTTTGCGAGAGAACTTCGCCCATTAAGCTCACCTCGATTCTCGCATCTTCACTCCGTTCCGATGCTCAAATTGTATTATGCGCATGATCGCGTTTGGAAGGATGCCCATGGCATCCCGCGATCAGCGCACGGAAATCGAGTCCGTTCGATTTCCGATCTGAATATTCTACTGAAATTTTATATCCCTGAAATACGCTTCGTATACGAAATCGGAACCGAACATCTCCTGAACCTTTTCAAAGTATCCGTTTTTCAATTCCGTGGACGTCAGCCTGGGCTTCTTCCTTCGTATAACTTCCGACGACTTCAATGATCTCGCTCTTTATCTTACTTTCCTTGGATGCGAGCATCGGCTGGTATGTCTTGTAATCATCGTGCTGTGTGTTGATCGAGAACGATACCGAACACATCGCGAAATGATCCTTGCCGTCACCGCTCGATTTGAGTGCTACAGTCATCGCATCGGCGATATCATATACTTCCGAATTCTCGGGAAGTACTACCTGCTCTTCGGGCGCTTCCTCACCGGATGCGGTCGATTCAAGTTCAAGATTGAGTATTGCCGCGATATCATCAACGAGCGCGATGGTCTTGCGGTTTGCGGAAACCGTCGAGAACATGATGATACCGGTCAGCACAACGTTGACGGCCACCAGCGCCAGTATGATAACCGACATGAGATTTTTCTTCATAATTATCTATCCTCCCAACAAACGATCACGGAGCTGCAAGTGCGTTATATATCTTGATCTCTACGCGTCTGTTCTTGGCGCGTCCTTCCGGTGTCGCATTGTCTGCCACCGGTATATATTCGCCTCGTCCCGAATGCTTGATGTTTGCGGGAACAAGGTTCGTGTGTTCCACAAGATAATCAAATACCGATAATGCTCTTGCGCTTGACAGTTCGTTGTTGTTTGCAAATCTTGCGGTATGGATCGGAACGTTATCCGTATGCCCCTCAACCTCGATCGTCGACTCCGCATACTTCTGCAGGATGACGCCGATCTTTTCCATCATCGGGAGCGACTCGGCCTTAAGCTCCGCTTTACCGGAATCGAACAGGAGGGCTCCGTTAAGTGTCAGTTCAACATACTGTGATGTAAAATCAACATCTATGTCTCCGGTCAGGTTCTGCTCGGCGAGAGCCTCTTCGATCTTCTCTGCCAGCTGCTCATTCTGTTTGAGCATTTCCTGCTGTACCTCGTCAACCTTGTCATCAAACTCCTTGTAAGGATCTTCGGACTCTTCCTCTGCTGATGCCGCCTGACCCATCGTATTCATGTAAACATCCAGCTGCGAGAGCTGTGATACTCCGTTGTTGATGAGCAGTCCCTCAAGAAGTGAGGATCCGCCGGAATCAAATATTGAAAATGTCTGTGAAAAGCTTGCTGCCACCAGTGCGAACTTCTCTGCGTCTATCGTTGACATAGCAAAAAGCATAACGAAGAAACACAGCAGGAGGTTCATCAGGTCGGCAAAGGTCGATTGCCACGCCGGCGCGCCTTTTGGCGGCTCTTCTTCTTTGCGCTTAGCCAATTACTCTTCGCCTCCCCCTTCTTCTCCGCCTGAGGATCCGCGATCACCCGGTGCGAGGAATGATTTAAGCTTTTCTTCGATAACACGGGGGTTCTCACCCGCCTGTATTGACAGGAGCCCCTCTATCGTGATCTCTTTGACCTTCATCTCTGCACCGTTGACTTTCTTAAGCTTTGAAGCAAACGGTGCACAGATCCAGTTCGCAAGAACCGAACCGTAGAATGTAGTGATAAGGGCAACGGCCATGTTAGGGCCGAGTGCCGCAACGTCGTCCATGTGATAAAGCATCATAACGAGTCCGAGCAGGGTACCGATCATGCCCCATGCAGGACCCATACCTCCGAGATCCTCCCAGAAGCTGATGTTGACCTTATGGCGCTCATCGATACTGATAAGCTCCGTCTCCAGTATTCCTCTTACAAGGTCGGGATCCGTCCCGTCGACGATAAGCATGACGCCCTTCTGAAGGAAGACGTCATCAAGACCTGAGGCTGCTTCTTCGAGAGAGAGCAGACCTTCCTTACGTGCCACATTGGAAAGATCGATGATCTTCTGTATGATAGCGCCCGGATCTTCGTTTCCGTGCATGAAAGCGATCTTGGCGCTCTTTAAACCGTTTACAAAATCCTTGATACTTGTTCCGCCGAATATTGCGGCAAAAGCTCCTCCGAACGTGATCATCGCGGAGGGAGCATCCATGAAGTATTTGATACCGGCTGCTCCGTCCTGTCCAAGCAGAATGGACACGAACATGAACACAAGACCCGCTATTACACCTACTAAGGTTGCTATATCCAACTCTTTATACCACCCAAATCAACATCTTTTGCGCATAAACGCACATAGTTATTATATTAAAAAATTATGTAAATGTCTATGACTTTTTGTTTATTACAATAAGGGCGGAAAAGGGATGCACACTCAGTGTGCATCCCATGATCCGTTATTCATCGTTTATTATCTCTTAAGGTTCGTAAGTTCCTCGAGCATGGAGTCGGAAACCGTGATTATACGGCTGTTTGCCTGGAATCCACGCTGAGTTGTGATCATGTCTGTAAACTCTGCCGAAAGGTCAACGTTTGACATTTCGAGAACGCCGGTTGAAAGGGAGCCGGAACCAGCCGTGATATCTTCACCGATACCGTCGAACGCACCCGAGTTCGGCGTTGACTGATATAGGTTGTCACCGATCTTCTCAAGACCCGAAGGGTTTGCAAAGTTTGCAACCGCGATCTGGCCGAGGAGCTTTGATGTACCGTTGTCGTATGTAGCGGTGATCTTACCGTCCTGAGCTATCGCAACACCGCTCATCTCACCGACCTTACGTCCGGCATAGTTTCCTTCGTAATTTCCCGAATTACCCTTTATCGTTGATGTACCCTTGTTGTCGTACATCGTTGATGTTCCGAACTTTATCTGGATATCGTTAACGAAAGCGGGAAGGTTTGCCGACCCGTCTGCCGTTGTAACATTGAGGGTGAACGGATTATCATCCTTATCGAGGAACTGACCTGTCGTCGTATTGTATTTTAAGAGTGTATCCGTTTCCGCGGGATAGCCTTTTAACTTAAGGTTTGCAGGCTGTGATTCATATCCGCCCTTATCCCATCCGGTTTTTTCCCAGCCGGGTTCAGAGGAGCTGTGCATCAGGCTGAAGCCTGCGGAATCGATAAGATCCAGGGGTACAAACGCATACTGGCCTTCAGTAAGGGGGACCTTTTTCTTGATATAGTATGGGGTCGATCCATCAGCATTTCCCGTTGCGGGTGTTGTGCAGGCACTATCCGTATAATATCCTCCCGCAGCAAGGTCCGTACCTGCCGCCGGTGTCTCCGAAACTATTGTAGGGCCGGTGTAATCCTTGATACCGAACTTGGCTATATAGCTGTATCCGAGCGAATCATACAGTCCGATATTAACGATCATACCGTTGTCGGATGAAAGCTGGGTGCTGTTCTTGTCGATAACACCCGAAAGATATGCCTGTGTTGTCTGCTCGGGTTCCGATGTAAGATTCTCGGGGCTCATGATCTTAAGAGCCTTAACCGTATCCTTGATGATCGTGCCGGGCTTTGTGGGATCTTCCTGCCAACCCATTACGGTATAACCGTTTGATGTCATTGCAAGATTTCCCATACCGTCTACGTAGAATGCGCCCGCACGTGTGAAGTAGTTGTTTGCGCCGTCGCTTACGATGAAGAAGCTGTCGCCCTTGATCTGCACGTCGAACGGATTACCCGTTGACTGGCTGGCGCCTGATGTTGTGATGTTTGCGTTGATGGCACCTGTCTGAACACCAAGACCGATCTGCTTTGCGTTGATACCGCCGCGGCCTGTCTCCGCGTTGGCTGCGGATGCGGACTGCGTTGTCTGGTACATGAGCTCCTGGAACGTAACGTTCTGGGACTTATATGCTACGGTGTTAACGTTCGCGATATTGTTACCGATAACGTCCATCTTGGTCTGGTGAGTCTTAAGACCTGCAACACCTGAAAAAAGTGATCTCATCATAAGGCATTTACCTCCTTAGCCTGCGGCCCGTCTGTCGTTCGGGGCCTGTGGAGGGATCTCCTGAAAGGTCCGATCCCGTTAATGGTTTCTAAGCTATCACCGCTCCGTCTATGTTTGTAAAAACGTTTGCCTCGGGGTCTGTTCCCTCAAGGGCGGTTATAACGGTCTGGTTTTTCACATTTACTATGAATGCGAGCTGGTCGACCATCACCAGTGATTCATTGATTCCCTTCTGTTCTGCAGCTACTGTCCCTGCCTGTAACCGGTCCATCACCTTGTCTGATAATTCGATGTTTCTTTCCGATAACCGATTTGCTGCATGTTTGGAAAACTTAAGTTCCCTGTCTTCCGTTTGCTTGTTTGCAAAAACCTCTGCGAATGATCTTGTCTTATCTGCCGGTGTCCGTATCTCCGGTCTGTTATTGAGATATTCGCCAGCTGCCTGTTCGATGGAGGGGAATTGTCCGTTTAATATCGTCATATCTTACCTCCTTACCAAACCGTGCTGTCTTATTCGTTTGCCGATGCTGCCGCTTCCGCTTCCTCAACGTGTACGAGTTCGTCCATCCTCTCCCTGTATTTGTTAAAATCGGCTATCGCTGCCGGTGACAGGAAGCTCTTTTCGTATGTTGACATATCACCGAGAACGCTTGTTAAGTTATCGATCACATCACGGTAGTTCGTTGTGAGCTGTGCAAGTGTCGGAAGTGAGCTCATACTGCTCATGAAGCCCTCTGCCAGGTTGAAAGCGTTTAAGTACTTCTCATCCACTACAGAGTCAAGGTTGTCGATCGAATACTTGGAATCTCCGATGTTGAGATATCCCTTTCCGTTCTCAACTGTTACGAAATCAACCTTGCCGCCCTTGATCGTCTCTTCGCCGGTCGTCTCGTTCTTCTCCTTGACCGTTACATACTGTCCGACAAGCTGTGAAGCACGTGTCAGGTCAGATGATGCAACGAGGTTTGTCATCTGCTCGAGTTCCGAGAATGTAGCCAGCTGTGAAACGTATTCGGTGTTGTCTGTAGGCTCCAGCGGATCCTGATATTTCATCTGTGTAACTAAGAGCTGGAGGAACGCTTCCTTGTCAAGGTCGCCCGACTTTGCGGTCTGGTTTGCCTTGGCTTCAGCAGCACTTACGCCGTTTTTCTGGATCTCTCCGTTTACTATGTTTGCTACTGTTGACATCGCTATCTCCTTTGCTGTTTGTTAAGCCGTGTAGTCTACGCTGTTTCCCGATCTTGCCATCATGTCGGCCGATATCGCTTCCTCTTCCGAAAGCTCTCCGATCTCCTCTTCGTCAAGATCGTTCAAGTTGATGCTGCGTCTTCTTGTTATCCTTCCGGCTGATGTGCTCTGCTTCTGCGCATCTTCACCCGGGTTTGAGTCGTTGCCCCTGTTCAGATCGTAGTTTGCGACTGCAACTTCAACCGCTTCCACTTTCATTCCCTGTTCATCGAATGTCTGCTGAAGGGTTATCAGCTGGCTCTCAAGTGCTGCCTTGACTGCCTCATTCTCTACAAGGATATGGGCTGTTACCACTCCGTTATTCGATGCTATGTTCATGTTCACCGTTCCGAGCGATGCGGGGTGAAGCTGAAGTTCCATCGATGTTGTGTCGGGTGTGTAATTGACTCTGATCGAATCGGTTACCTGACTCATGATCGAATTCGCCTGATCGTTTGAGTAGGTCGTTACCGTTTCTACCACCTGTCCGAGGTTGTTGACTTCGGTAGTGACTACCGTTGTCTGCTGGGGAGCTGCGTTTACCGCTTCGGTATTTACCTCAACGAATCTTGAAGCATTTGAGTTCTCCTGCTCACCGCCCTTAAGCTGTGACTCCTGCGGTTTTGCCGCTGCTTTGAAAGTCTCTGTCGTGCCGGCCGTCGTTCTTGCGAGCGGATCGTCCGCGACTGCTTCCTCTGCCGGAGCCTGCCGAAGTGTTGCATCGTCCTTTACTTCAGGCGTCCCCTTTACCTCTACCGTTACAGTTTTAGCTTCCATGCCTTCTGTCCGGTTGTTATCTGTATTTAATTGTGATGCATCTGCATCTTTGATTTCGACTTCCTTGTCTGAGATCGGCATCTGATCCGTGTACATCCCGTCCCTGGGAATGACTGCTTCATTTGGCTGAAGCTCAGGTGCCACTGAATTGTTTTTCTGATCTGAAAGATTTTCCTTAACCGCATCAACAAAAGATTCGTCCGTGAATATCTTATCTGTTTCATCCGGTGTGATACCGAACTGTGCGGAAAGGGTTAAGGCCGCATCTTCTGCTGTCTGTACGATCTCCTTAACGTTCTCGTAAAGATCTGCGTTTGTTATAAGTGAGATCGAATCTTCGACTCCCTTAAGCTCCATGCAAAGATCTTTGATGCTTACGGGATCGAGCAGGTCGATTACGGTAAGTCCGAGGGTTTCCATCGCTTCTGTAAGCTCTTCGTCGGTCACATTCAGGACTTCCTTGATCTTATCGGTGATCTCGGTAACTTCCTTTGCAACCGTTCCGGCAAGTTCTGCCTTGTCGTCTTCGTTTCCGACAGGGTCTTTGCCAACCGGCTCCTCGGCTTTGATCTCCTTGCTCTTGGGATTGTCCACGACCGTCCTTGATGATCTTACCTGATCATTGGATTCGGTGTTTTCGGGCTGGACCTTTGCTGCGCTGTCCTTGGCGCTGTCCATGACCTTTGAGAATCCCGAGTCTTCGGAAACCTTCTGCTCACCGGCTTTTGCACCGGCGGTAACGTTGGTAAGAAGAAGTTCGCTTACCTTGGTTACAGTAGTGTTTGCCATCTTCCATCCTCCTCTCTTCAGTTTTCAAGGTGCGCTGGCACTCACAATCTATATCGACCTGATGGGAGATAATCTTAACCCCTTTTTGTACTATTTAACGATCACTCCGGATCCATTATCTTTGTTATCTTTGAGGCGAGATCCTTATCCATGGCCTGGAGGATCTTGGCGCGGGCGTTGGCATCCATGTGTCCGAGTATCTTGGCCACAAGATCGAGGTTGTCGCCCATCTCGTCGAATATCGCGGCAGCCTGCTTGGGCTTCATCTCGGTGTAGCCCTTGATGTATTCGTCCATGATCTTGTCGGTCTCGAGCTGGGCTACGACCTGCTTGTACAGGTATTCGGCGTTGTCGGGATCGATCTCCTCGTAATATGCCTTGTACTGCTCTATTTCAGGCGCTTTGTCGGAGAAGACCACTTCCTCGTAGAACTCGGTCTTAAGCTTCTGGAACTCAACCTGGCTGTCCTCGAACGTACGAAGCCTTACGATCTCCTCTTTGAGAGCCTTGACCTCTTCCGATTCGCCTTCGTCGCCCTTGGCCATCTCGGCCTTCAGATCATCTATCTGCTTGTTAAGGCGCTCTATCTCGGCAAGCGCATCCGGGAGATTATCGAATTCCCCGGCGTATTCCTCTACCTCGGTAGGCTCCGGAAGTATCTTGTTTATCACCGGGATATCCTTAAGGACAGGGCGCAGAACACCCGATCCGAACCCACCTATATCAAGCTTGATAAGAAGCGCCAGGATAGCGATCCAGATGAGTACGATCAATATGACGATCAGTAGCACCGAAGGTGAAAATCCCTCGTCCTCATCGTCGACATCCGCGTAAATACCGCCCTGGTCGGTCGCCATGGCGTCAAATCCCTTACCTGCCTTCTTGGCTGCCTTCTTTTCTTCTTTTTCCTTTTTCTTTTGTTCCTTCGGAGAAAGCTCCTGCCCCTCTTCCTTATCTGCCATATGTTATCCCTCTGTTTTTTGCGAGCCGTGTCTGTAGCTTACCAGCTCGTCTATCTCTTTGCTCTCCTTTGCCGCCTCTTCGGCAACAAACTGCTCAAACTGCTTCTCCTTGAGGCGTTCATGGGTCTTGCGGTCCTGCATGGCGGCCGTCAGGAGCGATCTTTTTACTTCCAGTTCCTGTCTGGCGGCTGCAAGGTTTAACTCCTGTCCCCTGACATGGTATTTTATGACCTCAAGGGCATCCTCCGCCTCTTTTATCGCGAAAACATCAAGGTCCTGCTCAACAAGCTCCTTTAAATGCGCTTCGAATCCGTCGCGGCGCTTTTGAAGCGCGATCAGTTTCTCCTCTTCCTCGCGCTCTTTTGCGGCTGCGATGGCAAACTCATTCTTCGCCTGGGTTTCCAGTTTTTCCTTTACGTTCAGGATGTTTTGCATCCTATATCGGAATCTTGCCATAGTAAAATTCAAATGGGCGAGCGTCCTTTGTTACTGTTGTTACCGTTGTTATTGCCCCTCTACGTTCTCCTCGACGAAAATATCCTCCAGAAGCTGTATCTCTTCCTCAAGCGAATACCGGCTGTCAACATCCTGACACAGAAAATCGTTGACGCGGTCGATCTTTTCTATGGAGTAGTCTATGTTCGGGTTCGCGCCCGCCTTGTAGGCGCCTATGTTTATAAGGTCTTCCGCCTCGGTATACGTTGCGAGCACGGTCTTTAACCTGTTGGCAACGGCCTTGTGCTCCTTTGTGGCGATCTGGCTCATGCAACGCGATATCGACTGCAGAACATCGATCGCAGGATAATGGTTCTTGTGCGCAAGCTTACGGTCAAGCATTATATGGCCGTCAAGTATCGATCTTGCCGTATCCGTTATCGGCTCGTTAAAATCATCACCGTCCACAAGTACCGTATACAGCCCTGTTATCGAGCCCTTATCATCACACCCCGCGCGCTCCAAAAGCTTGGGCATCTGTGCATACACACTCGGCGGATAACCTCTCGTGACAGGCGGCTCACCGCTGGCAAGTCCTATCTCACGCTGCGCCATGGAAAAACGCGTAAGCGAATCCATCATCAGCAGAACATCCCTGCCCTGGTCACGGAAATACTCCGCTATCGCGGTAGCGGTCTGGGCAGCTTTTCTCCTGACAAGCGCCGGCTTGTCCGATGTTGCGACAACAACAACGGATCTGGCCATGCCTTCCTCGCCAAGGTCACGTTCGATGAATTCACGCACCTCTCTGCCACGCTCTCCGATAAGTGCTATAACGTTTATGTCTGCCTTGGTGTTTCTGGCAAACATGCCCAGAAGCGTACTCTTTCCGACACCGGATCCGGCGAATATCCCTATACGCTGGCCCTTTCCTATCGTCATTATACCGTCGACCGCCTTGACGCCGAGCGGAAGTATCTCATGTATTATCTCTCGTTTTAACGGATCGGGTGCAGGCGCTTCTATCGGGTAGCTTTGCGCGCAATTAAGCTCGCTCCCGTCGATAGGACGGCCGAGTCCGTCAAGCGCAAGCCCCAACAGTTCGGGTCCGACCTGTACCGACAGCGGATATCCCATATTTTCCACTATGCAGCCGCTTCCGATACCTTCGATCGACTCAAACGGCATCAAAAGCGTCTTGCCGTCCTTGAACCCGATGACCTCGGCGGCAACATATTTGTCCTCCTCGGCATCGACTATGATCCTGCACAGATCATCAAGCTTTGCCTCGGGTCCGTTGCTCTCAATGGTCAGACCGACAACATTAACGACCTTGCCCATTCTTTTGAAATAGGTCTTATCATATGCTTTTTTGTACTTGGCAAGATCGATCTCCATTTATTCTCCCGAAAAAAACATAAGAGCGCGTTACAGATACGATCATCCATTCACGCGCTTTCTTACATATCTCATATCAATTGGAATATGCCAGTATCCTCAGTTCCTTCTTCAAAAGCTCCAATTCCGTACCGATGGCACAGTCAAATATCCCGCCTTCCGTCTCGATGAAACTGTGGCCCGCCGAAAGCGTCGCATCTTCTATGATCTCGATCGTCACCTGGTTTCCAAGCCCGGAGGCAAGTTCGTCCCTGCCCTCCGCTACGGCCTCATGATCCTCTTTTGACACATGGACCAGGAAATTCTTTCCTTCGACGTTCCTGACGGCATCCTTCAGAAGATAAAGTACGACATCGCTCCTGCCGGAAAGATCGGTACCGAGAACATGTGAATATATATCGGTTAATGTCTCAACAAGCTTGGGCTCAAGCTCCTCTAGCCGTTCCTCATACTGCCGTTCAAGCTGTGCTGCCCTCTCTTCGAGCTCGCGCTCTTTTTCGGATGCACGCTCAAGACCTTCGGCATAGCCCTTTTCCTCGCCCTCGGCCATGCCCTGCGCCCTGGCCTCTTCGATCACAACCTCCGCCCTGGCATTGGCCTCCTCGATTATCTTCGCAGCCTGTCCGTTGGCATCGGCGATTATGTCCTCCGCCTGTGCATTGGCCTCATCAATAAGATGCTGTGCTGCTTCATTGCGCTCCTTTTCGGCTGCGACCTCATCCTGGTCAGCAAGCAGCGCATCAACCTGTGCCGCATCGAGGCCTTCGGTGAACTCATCCGCGAAATCCTCTTCCGGCACAGACTCGAGGATCTCGGACAACGCCTTGATCCTGTCGGAAACAGCCTGATTGGAATCTATGACACGTTTGTTCTTTTTTTCTTCCTTATTGCCGTAGTTGACGCTGTAGGATTTGATCAGGGTACTAGACAACTATTTCATCTCCTCCGCCACGCGAGATAACGATCTCAGACGCATCCTCAAGACGTCTTATCGTATTAACGATCTTCTGCTGTGCCTCTTCAACGTCCTTCATACGGACAGGTCCCATGAACTCCATATCCTCTCTTATCATAAGGGCAAGACGTTTGGAAAGGTTATTGAAGATCGCATTCTGAACCTCTTCATTGGCACCCTTGAGCGCAATGGCAAGGTCATTGTTATCGACATCACGAAGAACACGCTGTATGGCACGATCGTCAAGCAGCAGTATATCTTCGAATACGAACATCTTCTTTCTGATCTCGTCCGCAAGTTCGGGCTCGTCGATCTCGAGAGTTTCCATGATATGTTTCTCTGTACTTCTGTCGACGGTATTTAAGATATCGACAACCGCATCGACACCACCGATGATGGTGTAATCCTGATTGACAAGCGATGACAGTTTGGATTCGAGTATCTTCTCCACTTCCTTGATGACATCGGGACTCGTACGGTCCATCATGGCTATACGCTTTGCAACGTCCGACTGTCTGTCAGGCGGAAGTGCCGAAATGATGAGCGCTGCCTGCGAAGGGTTAAGATACGAAAGTATGAGCGCGATCGTCTGCGGATGCTCATCCTGTATAAAGTTAAGAAGCTGTGATGCTTCCGTCTTACGTATGAACTCGAAGGGCTTAACCTGGAGTGAAGCGGTGAGCTTGCCGATAACATCGAGGGCCTTCTCGTTACCGAGGGCTTTCTCAAGCAGTTCCTTGGCGTAACTGATACCGCCTTCGGCGATATACTGCTGTGCAAGGCAGACACCGTAGAATTCGTTTATGACCTCTTCCTTTGCTGCCGGCGTTACGCTTCTGGTGTTTGCTATCTCAAGCGTCAGATCCTCGATCTCCTCTTCCTTCAGGTTCTGGAAGATGAGCGCACTCCTCTCGGGACCGAGTGCTATCAAAAGCACGGCTGCCTTCTGCAAGCCGGATAATTTTTCCTCTTTTTCCTTAGCCATATATTACCCCCACTCCTCGTTCAGCCAGTTCCTCAAAAGCTGAGCCGAGGCTTCCGGATTCTCATCGACAAACTTCTCAACCATCAGACGTACTTCGGACTTGGTCTCAAGATCGATATCCTCAACAGCCTGATGCTCCTGTGTCGTTGCAAGAAGATCATCAACCGAAAGCTCTGCCTCGGTCTCCGTCTCCTCCTCTTTGTTCTTCTTGAACGTAGTGAGGACAACGATGAGGAGAAGTGCCAGAATGAGTACTATCAGAATGATCTCGGCAATGTTTGATGCCGAAAGCGACAGTCCCTCTTCAGGCTGGAATATCGGTACATCGTATGCAACGATGGATATGTTCGCGGCGGGAATTCCGGTGGCATTTGCAACGAGAGTTATCATCTCCTCGTCGACTTCCTTCTTGACCATATCGGAATTCTGGTTCTTGTATTCGTCAAAAGTGATGCCGTCAAGCTCGCCTGAAGCCTTCAGGTCACTTTCCTTGTATATGACAAAATGCGTGGCTGCTATACCGATCGAGGAGTTCGCATAATCGATCGCCCCGGGCGGTGTCACCTTGTCGGTGATCTTCTCGCTCGGAAGATAGTCCCTTGACTCCTCCGTGACGGAATAATTGGAATTATTCTCGTCCTGCATGACATACGTGGTCTCTTCCTGGTTCGTGTCGGTACCCGGAACTCCGCCGGCGCCGCCTCTTCCCTCGGCCTCGTACGTATCCTCATGAGCGAGCACGTTCGTACCGTTCTCATCGGCCTGCGTGTAATTGTGCGTCGTCTCCTTCAGCGATGAAAAATCCATGCGAAGGTTCGGCGATACCTTGACATCCTCGTACAGATTGGACCCGAGCAGTACCTGAATGACCTCCTGCTTCAGAGCCTTCTCCGCCTGTGTCTTGAGTGCGATCTGATTGTTCGTGTTGACCGTTCCGGAGTTGGCCTCCGCAGCCTCCGAGCCGGAGAACAGCAGGTTTCCGGCCGTATCTATGATCGAGATGTTCTCTGTCGTCTTGTTTCCGAGTGCGGTAGCGATATTGCGGGCAAAATTTTCCGCAACGCCTTCGGGAAGCGTATCAACGTTCAGTTCAAGCTGAACGCTTGCGTATGCCTCTTCCTCTTTGGCCAGGAGCGTTCCGTCGTTATCGGGGATCGAAAGCGTAACATATGCCTTCTTGACATAGTCTGTCGCTTCCATGATCTCCTGCAGGTGCGACTCCTGATATAACTTGTATGTTTTCTGTTTGTCGGATTCTGTTGTTGACAGCCCGCCTGCAAGCGCAGTCTCAAGGCTGTATGAATCGGCGGGATAATTGTTGGCGCCAAGCAGCAGTGTTGCTCTTGCGATATCCTGCTTCTGGACGGAAATGATCAGTCCGTCGTCCGTGATCTGGTACGGTATCGTTTCACCGTCGAGAAGTTCGGTGATCTCGGATGCCTGTTTGGTACTCTCACATGTGATCAGAGTTTCGTATCTGGGCCTTGTGAGTACAGTACCCAAAATGGCAAGTGCCAAAATAACACCTGCCGTTACGCTTATGATTATCGTTTTTTGCTTTGCGGTAAACTTATTCCACCACTCCTGAACCTTCTGGAGTATTTCCTTAAGTCTGTCTACCATTTCGTCCTCCGGACTACATATATATAATTAGGAGCTTCGCGGGCCCCCTTCCTGCCTATACTTGTATCTGCATCAGTTCCTTGTAGGCTTCGATGAACTTGTCGCGAAGTGCGACCGTGTAGCTGAGTGCCGTTGAGGCCTTTGCCGAAGCGATCGCAAGATCGTGCGTGTTCTCCGATAAGCCGAGTGCAAACTTGATCTCCTCTTCCTCTTCCTTATGAAGAAGATTGTTTGTCTCATTCACGTTCGAGAGCATTGAATTAAACAGAGAAGTAAAACTGTCATCGGTACTCTCGGTCCTTGTTGAAGCATTTGCGGCGGCCCTTGCCACCGGTTCGGAACCTATGTTAAGGATGTTTGTTATATCCATGATGCCTCCCTTAGCCTACAACCGGCGCTGCGCTTATACGGACTTGCCGATATCAAGACCCTTCATCGCGATCGTCTTGCTTGCGGTAAACGCTGTCGCGTTGGCCTGATATGCCCTCTCCGCATCTATCATGTTCGTCATCTCGGTGACGATGTTTACGTTCGGATACAATACATAACCGTCATCATTCGCATCCGGATGGGAAGGATCATATACCATTATAAGATCCGACTGGTCCTCGTGAATGCCCGTTGCCTTCACGCCGTCTCCGATATCCATTCCGCGCGCTCTTTTAAATATGGTACCGAAGCTTGCAAAATCCTGCGTCCTCTCCTGGAACGTTACTACTTTCCTCCTGTACGGAGTTCCTTCTTCGGTCCTTGTCGTATTTGCATTGGCAACGTTCTGGGATATGATATCCATGCGGAAACGTTCTGCCGTCATACCTGATGCGTTAACACCGAATGTCTTAAAAATACTCATACCCCGCCTCCTACTTGATCACTGTCTTAAGATTCTTGAACTGGTTGTCGATGCTGTTCGTGATACCGTTGTACATGATCTGGTTGCTTGCGAGCTCAACGTTCTCGGTATCTATATCAACGTTGTTCTTATCCATTCTGTACGACCAGTTGGGGATATCCGTGTAAGCACGCGGTTCGAGTCGCGAAAGATGTTTGTTCGCATCAGCCACCTTTGCATCAAGGCTCTTGTATTTGCTTGCCTTGAGCGCATGCTGAAGCTCTGTCTCAAATGAAACGTCCTGTCTCTTGTATCCCGGCGTGTCAACGTTTGCGATGTTGTTGGCGATAGCCTGGTTGCGGGCCCACGCCCCGTCCGCGGCCCTGTCAAGGACGTTGATGTAATCAAATACTCCCGATGAGATCATATGATCCTCCCTTATCAACGGTTTTACAAAAAAACCCTTTATATTGTACTCTACAGTTACGACTTTATCAAGATATAGTTTTTGATATCCCGAAAAAGAAAAAAAAGACGGACTCCGCTTTGCGAAATCCGTTTCCATATCAAGTCAAAATCCGTTTAAATATCTATCGGCTCTTCTTATGAAATACTTTAGCATAATATGCGAAAAATGTCCATCTTTTGTATACCTTCCTCATGTGGTATAATATATGCGTTTGGGGCCATTGGCGCAGCTGGGAGCGCGCTTCGTTCGCAACGAAGAGGTCGTCGGTTCGAATCCGATATGGTCCACTCGAAAAACAACGTAAAATCAACGGACTTCAGTTTTGCGGGCTATTAACATTTTGTTCATAAATCTCCGGTTCGAGGGATTCTATTCCATTTTTTTGAAAACTTCTCATTTTTTTGGAATAGTGATACAATGATCTCAACGAACGGAGGCTGCATATAATGAAACTGATAGAACGCAAGCATTATCTCGACACCCTCTTGTAAGATGGTTGGCTGACATGCCCATATGAGGGCAGTTTTGCGGGCTATTAACAGATTGTTCATAAATTAAGCAAGGCACCCGATTCAACCGGATCAGATGCCTTGTTTATTGCAGTTTTTACTCTTCCAAACGGCTAAACATACCCTCATTTATTCAATATCCATGATTAAGTACTCCAAGTCAGTTGCGCCAGCAACCTCAAAGATATTGTCTCCCAAATAATCTTCCCAAGGAATATCAATCAAGTGGCTATCATTATGTTTTCGTAATCCGATATGGTCCATATCCCGGGATGGCCCGGAATTTTTTTGTTACACAGTCACATTTCGAAATAAAAGTAATTTTTCCTCTAAAGTTTTCGATCGATCTCTCCGATGAATTTATTGTAAACAAAAAAGAACAAAAAACGAACGGATTCGGAGGAAAAAGTTATGAACAAAAAGCTGATGACACACGTAATCATGATCACGGCGATCGTACTTTCGGTTTTTATCGCAGCGGCTCTTACCCCCGCAAAATCATATACAAAAGCATCTGACAAAACAGCGGCCGTTAACATCGCAAAGGTTGATTTCGAAGCAAGATCGATAAGCGAAGGCAAGTCCATCATAGCCGACAGCCGGATCCCTCTTGCCGCATCTCCCGCAAATGCCGACAACAGCTCACTTTGGACGATCGTTATAGTCGTATCCGCAGTTCTGATGGGAGCAGCTGTATACGAAGGATGCAAAAAGGTTTCATAAAAGGTCTGCTATCTCATATATGAGTTTTTCAGTGGCGTCCCATCCGAGGCATGGATCTGTTATGGACTTACCGTAACAGCCGCCCCCGGGTTCCTGGGCGCCATCTTCTATGTAAGATTCGATCATAAAGCCTTTCAGTATCGCATCTATGCGCCCGTCATGCCTTGCCGAATGCAGCACTTCCTTTACTATCCTGCGCTGTTCAAACGGATCCTTGTTGGAATTGCAGTGATTGCAGTCAACGATGAGCGAAGGGTTCAAAAGCTGCATTTCGTCATAAATATCGCACAGCCTCACAAGATCCTCATAATGGTAATTGGGCTTCATCGAGCCGTGCTGGTCCGTGTATCCCCGAAGTATCGCATGTGCATGACGGTTACCGTCCGAGTGTATCTGCCATCCGCGGTATATGAAAGTATGTCCGTTCTGGGCTGCGCTTATTGCGTTCATCATTACGCGGTAGTCACCCGATGTCGGATTTTTCATCCCGACCGGAACACTGATTCCGCTCGATGTCAGCCTGTGCTGCTGGTCCTCGACAGAGCGCGCGCCGACTGCGACATATATGAGCAGGTCATCAAGGTACGCATAGTTTTCCGTGTACAGCATCTCATCCGCACATGCAAACTCGGTCTCCATCACGGCACGCATATGCAGGTGCCTTGTTGCCTCTATGCCCTTGAACAGGTTCGGTTTTTCGGTGGGATCCGGCTGATGGAGCATTCCCTTGTATCCTTCCGCGTTCGTCCTCGGTTTGTTCGTGTATATCCTCGGAACGATGAAGATCTTATCCTTTACCTTTTCCTGGACCGGAACAAGCCTTCCGATATAGTCCATGACCGATTCCTCATTGTCCGCCGAACACGGCCCGATTATAAGTATCAGCCTGTTGTTCCTGCCTTCAAAGATCGATACGAGCTCAGCCCTGCGCTGCTGTATCGTCTCGTTCATCTTCGCCGTCAGCGGATACATCTCCTTAAGTTCTGCCGGTATTGCCAGCTGCCTCTCATACATCATTCCCATCTTTTCTTCCTCCGTCTGTTTACCTTTATGTTTTATTTATCTTTTTTTACGACTGCGAATGTCGTTACATTATCGTCCCTTACGTTTATCTTCTCTTCAAGCACCTTCAGTCCGTAGATCGCCGCCGTCTCAAGGCTTGCTATCGCCGCCGTGGACATGCTGCATCTTTTTATGACCTCTTTTGCCGCAATTGCGGTATTCGTTGATATGATCGTTTCATATCCATGCTGCTTTATATACTCATCGCACTGCTCAAGAGCTTTTTGCTGGCTGATGACGCATTTGATGTCCGAAAGCCTGCTGCCGCGAATCCCGAGTAGGTTTTGCACTATCGGCATGTCATACGTCGTTAAGATATCGGCCTTGCCTGTCGCAAGGAGTTTTTTTACCTCCAAAACCTCTCCCGCATAACTGTTTTTTACCGGCAGGACGGCAATGTCGCACTCGCCCGACATGACGGCGTCATAAGCTTTTGTAAAGCCTTCATATGCAACAAACAGCTCGTCCGGAAAGATCTTCTTTGCGACCATATGTGCAAAGCAGCCTTCCACTCCGCTGTACGCTATCCTTTTCATTTTTCTCTCCTTTCTCCCCGTCAGAGCCCGCCTGTGGCAGGCAGATAAAAAAAGCGGCCCGGATCATTTTTCCGGACCGCCTGTAAGTTCATCTCGTGATCAGCGCATCACAAACTGCCCTTACATCGGTCCGACGTAAAGGTAAAAAAGAAGAATGCTGTTGTCGTAAGTAATGCCTGATTCATGGTATCTCTTCCAAATTTCTTTTTTTACAGAATACACACATGTCCATCCCCTGTCAATAAAAATCTTATATTTGCGCTCGGAGCGTTAATACTATATACTTGAAGCAGTACAACTTTCCCCTGGTATCAAACATCACGGGGTGCAATTTCATTAAAAGGAATAACATTTATGGGTCTGCCGGGATTAAAGGTAAACGGAACAAAACTCTGCACCGGGTCAGGAGAGGCGATACAGCTTCGCGGTATCAGCACTCTCGGTTTCAGGTATCCGCAATATATCACAAAGGAATCATTTGAAACGTTTCGCGATGAATGGAATGCCAACACGATAAGGCTTGCCATGTATACGGATGAGCCCGGCGGTTACTGTACCGACGGCGACAAGGAAGAGCTTAAGGCCATCATGAAAAGGGGAGTCGAGATCGCGACCGAACTTGACATGTATGTTATCGTCGACTGGCATATACTTTACGACAAGTCTCCGATGGTATACAAGGATGAGGCGATAAGATTTTTCGATGAGATGGTCCCCCTCTTTGCAGGGCACACAAACGTTATATACGAGATATGCAACGAGCCTCAGGAGTCCCCGTTCGGCGAGGTGATACGCCCGTACGCTCTTGAGGTCATTCCCGTTATCAGAAAGCATGATCCCGATGCACTTATCATTGTCGGTACCGACAACTGGTCTCAGGATGTCGATGACGTCATCGGTCAGGAAATAGATGATCCCAACACGATGTATGCACTTCATTTCTATGCGGCTACGCATCAGGAAAAGCTCTTTAATAAGGCAGTAAAGGCAATTGATGCAGGAGTGCCCATCTTCATAAGCGAGTGCAGCATCTGCGATGCATCAGGCGACGGTGTGATCGACCGGGACTGGGGCAGGACCTGGATAGATTTTGCCGACAGGAACGGTATATCATATATCATCTGGAACCTCAGCAACAAGGATGAGACTTCATCGATATTAAAAAAAGATACCGTATCCCTTTCCCACTGGAGCGATGACGAATATTCGGAGACCGCTGCGTGGTTCAAGAAAAGGATGACGGTATCGTCCCAAAATACCGGGCACTGACCGGGCGTGTTCATAACAGCCGTCAGAACCAGGGTTTATACCCTTCCACATAAGTATACTGAAAATCGTCATCCGTCTTCGTAAGGTACATGATACCTTCTATCAGACCGATTATCGACATGACCGTTGCGCCGATACCGCATGTCGCAAGGCTTATCACGAGTGTGATGATCCCCTCCTTATTGTATCCGAGATAAAATTTGTGTATGCCGAGTCCTCCTATGAATATCGCGAGGAGTCCCGCAGCTACTCTGTCCTTCTGTCCCATAATATCCTCCAAAGTTTTATTGTTTCTTACATGTTATCAATATCCCCTGCTTCTGTCCACCATGTATTTGAGCGTTTTGCCTCCGGCGAATCTTACGAGGTCCTCGCAGAACATGCCGACGTTTTTATCCTTGGTATGTGCCAGCGTAAGATTTCCGGCAACATGAGGAGTTATCAGAAGATTTTTCACGCTCCACAGCGGTGAAGATTCCGGCAGCGGCTCCTGCCTGAACACATCAAGTGCCGCACCTGCAAGATGTCCGCTTTCTAGACATTTTACGAGCGCATCCTCATCGATCGCCGAACCGCGCCCGACGTTGACGATATATGCGCCCTCCGGCAGCATCATCATCCGCTCATATGTCATGATATCCTTTGTCTCGCCGGTTGCGGGAAGGCACATCTCAAGAACATCCGTGACCGGAAGTATATCCTCAAGATCAGTAACCTTATAACATCTGTCAAACTCTTCCGGCAAACTTCCACTTCTGTTAATACCGACAATACACTCAGGCTCAAACGATCTGACCCTTTTTGCAAATGTCCTGCCGATATCTCCCGTACCGAGGACGGTGATCCTGCTGTCCTTGATTGAGCGCTGTTTCTGCGGCATCAGCCACTTCCTGTTAAGATCTCCCTCAACATATCCGGCCAGATTTCTCATCATCATGAGCGTTACGGCTGTCATATGCTCCGCGATCGTAACACCGTATGCACCGGCTGAATTGGTGAGTATACAGTCCCTGTTCGCAAAGCAGTCATCCCCCATGAGAAAATCAACCCCTGCCGACGGCACACACAGCCATTTAATCGATGTGCTCTTTTTTGCGATGTTCGTTCCGAACCCGTATACAACATCCGCATCAAGATCCTCATCCGGTATGTCCTTCTCGGTTTCATAGATCTTTACCGTTGCGCCGACTGATGCGGCGGTCTTTTTTATCATGTCAAAGTGCCGTTCTTCGAGCAGATTATTGATCACTATTATCTTCATAAACCAAATACCTTCATCCTTTACAATATGATCGTGGTAATAAGATATCATCATCGGATGTGTTTTTCAATGACCGCTGCAGCACAAATGACCGCTGCAGCACAAAAAAGGAAGCCCCGGCCGTGTAGCGTAGCCGGGACCCCCCTTTTTAAAGGTGTATAACTATAGAGGAAGGGAATTACAGTTTAAAGAATTCAAGATCGTCATCAAGCTTGTGGGCAACGTTCATCAGTTCCTCAGCACTTCCTGCGAGCGTATTGATGTTTGCGTTGATCTCCTGCATCGATGCGCTCGTCTCCTCGGTAGAAGCCGCGTACTCTTCGGATATCGCGGACAGGGAGCTTATCGCATCAACGATGACTACCTTGGATGCATCGCACTCTTCGGTAAGTGCGGATATATTGTTGACACCGTCAACGGTCATGTTAACGCCGTCCATAAGTGTATTGATCTTATCAA
Source organism: uncultured Lachnospiraceae bacterium (assembly GCA_902775485.1). Classification (GTDB taxonomy): domain Bacteria; phylum Bacillota; class Clostridia; order Lachnospirales; family Lachnospiraceae; genus UBA2868. The sequence goes on along the minus strand of CACYMJ010000014.1, from coordinate 24,232 downwards.
CTGTCTCCTGAAGCACCTGAATGACATTGTTGCCGATACTGCTGACCTCTTCTGCCTTGGTGCTGGCCTTTTCCGCCTGCGTGAGCAGACGCGCCATCTCGCCCTTGATCTCATCGGCTGTCTGGGATGATTCGGTAGCAAGGCTTCCGATCTCCTCGGCAACAACCGCAAAACCTCTTCCGGCCTCTCCCGCTCTTGCTGCCTCGATCGAAGCATTAAGTGCGAGAAGATTTGTCTGGGAAGCGATATTGTTGATACCGTCAACCTTCTCGTTAACGTTCTTGACTGCGGTGTTGGTATCTCTCATCGTTGTGCTGATCTCGTTAACGGCCGTCTCCATCGAGTTCATGTTCACGGAGAGCTGTTCAAGTGCTCTTGCCGACTCTTCCGCAGCCGTGCTCATGTCAGCGGCTGATGAAGCAAGCGACTCTGCATCCTCGGCAACCGTACGGATCGCCTGTGAGAGTGTATCTACGTTATGTGTCATCTTCTCGATCGATTCGGTCTGCTCGACAGCACCGGATGCCATATCCTGTACAGCGGTCGAGACACCGTCCGTCGTATCACTAAGCTGCGCGGAAGTATCGCTAAGGTCCTTGGCCTTGTCACGAAGTGCAGAGGATACTCCCTTTATATCATTGATAACATTTGTCAGAACATCTATAAGAGTATTGGAACTGTTCATCATCTGTCCGAGCTCATCGTTACGAAGGACAACATCCTCTGTCCGCTCGAACTCACCGGCTGCAAGCCTGTTGATCACGTTGTTGATCCTGATGACCGCGCTGACGAGACGGTTTGCTATGATGAACACAACGATTATCGTTACTATCAGAACACTGACGCCTATAATAACGATCGAAGTTATGCTCTTCGAAACGGCTGCCTCCATCTCAGCGGTGGGCTTGCCGGCAAATGCCATACCGGTTATCTTGCCCGTCTCATCCTTGATCGGTGTATAGGCAACGCAGTACTCTTTTCCTGCTACGTCCGTCTTCTCGGAAGTATATCTCTCACCTTTCTTAAGAACTGCCTCGACAACCTCAGGTGCGGCCTGTGTTCCTATCGGACGCGTACCGTCTGCCTTCACAACTGAAGTTGACGCTCTCGTATCTCCTTCGAATCTCGTAAAATCATATCCTGTAGAAGCCTTACACTCATCCTCGAGCTGATTCGTTGTAAGATCCATGTCGGTGATGGCCATCTGTTCCCTGAACATCTCGGCGGATGCCATCAGCCCTTCAAGAGCCTCATCCATCATTCCCGCCTTCATCTTGCTTACAACAACAAGAAGCAGGACAACTCCGATGATGATCACCGGAAGAATGGACATAAGAAGCAGCTGAACTTTTATGGTGAGTTTGCTCTTTTTCATATTTTTTCTCCTATTCTGATAGTTAGATTTCTAACTGTTTGTAATTATAGTTGTTTTTCACGCTCCCGTCAATTATAATAGCGAAAATACACTTAAAAAAAAAACAGGAGCGGACATGAAATCACTTTTTAATGCATACTGGGCATTTACAAAGAACATGGAAAACAGGGCCATGGATTACGGTCTTAACTACGGCAATCCCAAGATCTTTCTGTATCTGATGAGAAATGAGGGGTGTCGTCAGATCGATATAGCAACAAACTGTTTCTTAAAGCCTGCCACCGTATCGACCGTACTTACGACGATGGAGCAGAGAGGCCTTATAGAGCGAAGGCCCTCAGCCGAAGACAAACGTTCATATGAGATATATCCTACAGAAAAGGGAAAGGAGATGTTCAAGGTCGTATCAGACGGACTTGATGATACGACCACAGCTGCTTTAGCCGGTTTTTCCGATAAAGAGGTCGAACAGCTCAGATCATATCTTGACAGGATCACTGCAAATCTGGGGGGGCATAGTCCGGTATAAAGAACGATCTATAAAGCTGTGTTATATACAACAAGACCGTCGGCATTGCCGGCGGTCTTTTGCATTGATCGTTATGTATGATGTTATACGTTAAATCTGTCCGTTGTATCCTGAAGTGAAGTGATGCTTTCCATGACTTCCTTCGCTTCTCCTGATACGTTCGCGCTCGATTCGGTAATGCTCTGCATGTTGCCCGAGATATCGTGTACGGCCTCGCCGAGTTCCCTCTGTGCGCTGCTGATGCGCTCGAGAACGGTGTTGATCTCGGCAACCGATGCATTGACCTGCTCGGCGCCCGTTCCGAGACCCCTGCTGATGTCACTGTAGTAGTTGGCATCTTCCATATAGTTGTTGGCGAGCGTTTCAAGATTGTCGTAATCCTTAAGCACGCTCTCGGTCAGGAATCTGATGATCTGGTTGCTTACCTTGGACAGCTCGTTTACGTTTGCCGTAACTTCACTTGTCAGTGCGTTGACCTTTTCGATCTCGCTGCCCGTTGTCGAAGCAAGGCTGTTGATCTCATCAGCGACAACGGCAAAACCTCTGCCGGCCTCTCCTGCTCTTGCTGCCTCTATCGATGCATTAAGTGCGAGAAGATTCGTCTGTGTTGCGATACCCTGGATGGCGCTTGCAACGTCAACGATCTGCTCGATGACCTGGATGCCCTTGAGTGCTTCCTCAAGCTCGGTCTTGGTCTGGTTCGTCATCGTAACGGCATGTTTCTTGTTGTTGAGAATGTCGGGAACCATGGCCTTGACTCTTCCGATGATCTCGTTCGTACGCTCGTTCATCTGCTTCGTATCGTCAGCAAACGACTCGGCCGTTGCCATTACGCTGTTACATATCTCTTCGATGCTGCGGATACTCTCGGTCTGTGTCTCGATACCGTCTTCCGTACGGTTCATTGCCTGGCTGATCTCGGATATGCTGTTATTGATGCCATCGATCTTACCCGATGCCGATGTCATCTTGTCCCTGATAAGCTGCGACTCACCCTTTGTTTTGTGGATCGTATCGACAACGCGGCTTTCAAGTTCCCCGAGAAGATACCTGATCTCCTCGACCTCTGAACCTGTCTCCTGAATATTGTCGTTTCCGATGACCTTATCCTTGATGAAAGATTTCATATCTTCCATCGGGGCAAGCTGCGTACCGATCAGTTTCGTCATGATCAGGATGACCGCCGCTATTGAAATGACCGCTATGATGATACCCGTTACTATAAGTGTGGTGATGTTGCTCTTTACGTTGCCTGCGGGAAGCGCAAGTCCGAGGAGCCAGTCGCATCCTTCTATCTTGGATGTTGCAAAATAATTCTTCTCCGAATCATAGTCCTTGGCAAGTACCACGCTTCCTCCGGGCTTGGAGATGACCTCTGATATGCCCGGCATAACCGAAGCGGCCGATGTTGCAACGTCCTCTCCGGGAAGATATGCCTGGTTCTCATGCATGATGTAATTGCCCGATGCATCTATAAGGAATCCGTATTCTCCCTTGTCATAAGGAATGCTGTTTACAACTTCCGAAATATAATCAAGGGTAAAATCGGCGCCGAGTACTCCGGCAAGCTGTCCGTTCCTGTAAACGGGTGTTGCGATGGTGATGCACATGCCGCCGATCAGAACGTCCATATAAGGATCGGTCACGATCGTTGTGCCCGCTGCCTGGGCTGCCTTGTACCAGCCTCTTGCGGTGGGATCGTATCCGTCCGGAACTGTTGCGGCAGGATCCATCTGTATATGAACCTTGTCTTCCATACCGTAGTACAGGTTAAGGAATTCGGGATGTCCGTCAGCCTCTGCCGTAACAACGCTCTGAACATGCTCCCTGTCATAATGCCCTTCGGGGATGGCTGCAAGTGCTGCTGCGCCTGCGGCGTTCATTCCCTTTTCCATCTCGATCCAGCTGTTGATCGAATTCGCGTACTTATCGGCATTGAGCTGAAGCTCACTTGTCAGCTCATCCGTCAGCTTGCTGCCCGATGTCCCGACAAGGATCGCCGTGGAAACAAGCAGAGCGGCTACAACGATAAGTATTACCGCCAGTGTAAGTCTTGCTTTGATAGTTCCCTTCATCTTGATCTTCTCCTCCTTGGTCATACAACCTTTTGATACCTAGTATTATGATGAGTTGATACGCATGATGTCAAATACTTTTTGCGCATATTGCATGATATGTGACATTTTTTCGGTTTCGAGTGATGCTTGATTTTATATATGGAGCAATCCGGAAAAGTATGTTATAATACAACGCAATTCACTTTTGATATAAGAAAGGGCTGACGTTAATGGACGCTAACGGTCTTGATCCTGAACAGCAGGCACTGCTTGCGAGCATAATGGGCAAATCACCTCAGGCAGGCGGAGGTGCGGCATTTACCGCATCAAACGTTACTCCTGCGGCTGCTCCTGCTGCACCTGCACCGGCAGCGGCTGCTCCTGCAGGCGGAAATCCCGGCAGGATACTCTCACAGGCGGAGATCGATGCCCTCATCGCATCGATGAGCTGATGGACAGATAAGAGCGTCCCGCTTACGTTGAAATACAAAAACAGAGTCCGTGGTCAATGCATGGCCGCGGACTCCGTTTTATATATCAGTATCGATCAGGCGTTGCTGAGCTGTTTGAGTCTGTCAGCAGCCAGGTTCATATCATTGACGATATTTCTGACATCGTTAAGTATCTGCTGATTCTCCTCGGTAGCTTCGCATGTTGTCGTTGAATGAGCGGAAACCTCCTCGGATATTGCCGATATCGTCTGGATGCTGTCCACGATCTCATTGTTGGCGGTTGCAAGCTTCTGGACGATATCCGTAAGATTTCCGGAATTGTCCCTGATCCTTCTCGCGCTTTCGACGATCTTGTCAAAGCTTTCGGAAGTAACGTTTGCCGACTGATTCTGTATCTGGTTGCTCTCAACAAGAGAATTGATCGCTCTTACAACAGCACCTATCTCATCCGATATTCCGGCGATGAGCTTGTTAATGTTCTCGGTTGCATCCTGGGTCTGTCCGGCAAGATTTGATATTTCCGTTGCAACAACTGCAAATCCTCTTCCGGCCTCCCCGGCTCTTGCAGCCTCGATCGAAGCATTCAGCGCGAGCAGGCTCGTCTGTGATGCAACGGACTGGATAAGAGATACTATCGTCTCCATCTGCTGCGTTGATGTCTTGAGGCCTTCTACATCCTGTATAACACTGTCGCCTGCCTGTTCGGATATCTGTGACTGCTCGATGAGCTTTTCGATATTTGCACGGCCCTCTCTGATCGCTTCAACGGCATCCGCTGTATTGGCACTGATCTCATTGGCCGCATTCGTAACATTCTCTATCTGTGTCTGGATCTCTTCGGTCTTAAGCAGCTGGTTCTGAACGGATTCCGCCGTATCGGTAGATCCCGACTGAACCTCCCTCATCGCACCGAGCGTATTCTCACCCGATTCAACAAGCAGTGTTATCTTCTCGGAAACGTTGTCGACATCATCGACAAGTTCTCCCGAAACATTGATGACATTTGAGAGCATCTCTTCATTCTTCTCACCCGTATCATGGATGACCCGGATACTGGCATCATTTATGTCGGTGATAACCTTGTTAACCACTATGGAGAAAAGCGATACGATGATCATTATCAGAACTTCGATCTCAAGATCGGCTACCGCTCCATCCTGCCACTGTCTTAACGAAGCAAACCGGATGGCATGTATTGTCGCGATAACAGATACGCCGATGCCCGATGTCACTGAAAGTCTGTAATCATTGAACATAGATGTCAGGATCACAGTCGGTATCGCATACACAAATACAAGGATCGTGTTTGTCGTTACGAAGCACACGGTTATATAGAAAAGACCGTATCCTATTCCTATCACGTGTCTGATCAGCCGCGTCTCGGGATCCTTCTTGTATAACACCCAGCAGATGATCATCGGTACAAGGTCGAATATCTCAACAGGAAGGAACTTTTCAAGCCCCGCCTCTCCCTTGATGAGCTGAACAATGTACGCCACACTTATGATCGATGTAAGTATGGTGAACAGTATCAGCGCGGTCCTGTTGACGCGCTCCTCGTTTGATCTGGTACTTTCCATAAATACACTTTCCTTTCTCTGTCTTTATTGATGCGGACAAATGTCACATCCGCAACTACACATCATCAGTATAAATGGTTATCGTGTCTTTTACAATAAAATTCGGCTCTTTGATACAGTTTTTGAAATATGTGTTATAATAACAATCAATGAATTTTGGCATATCGTCAGATAAGCCATGGCAAAAGGTTTAAAATCATGAAGATCATATCCCGAAAATCAGGTATATTGTCCGTTGTGCTCGCCGCACTTCTGGCCCTGAGTGCCTGCGCAGACGCTCCGGTCGAAGATCCGAAGCGTACCGCAAGTGATACCGGCGGCCATGCCATGTCGGCAGAGCAGCTTAAGAGCGCCGTGAACTTCGATCACGAACTGGACAGCTACGTTCCCAAAAAAGACCATTACAACTTCTATTTCACATACAAGACAGTACATCCGTGGTGGGACGCGGTTGCACTCGGCATGGAAGATGCCCAGCGTCAGTTCCTCGATAAAGGTATCAGAATAACTTACGAATATATGGCTCCCGAGGGAGCTTCCGCCGAAGACCAGACCCAGAGGCTTCATGACGCGCTGTCGAAGGACTATGACGTCATCGGCGTAGATGTTGCGGATGATGCGATAATCTCTCCCATCCTTGACGAAATGGTCGACTCCGGGGCAAAGGTCATGACATTCTCCAGTTCCGATGCCTCGGAAGGCTGCAAGAGAATCGCATATGTCGGCAACACCCACAATTATCAGGACGGTGCGGACCTTACGGAAGCGCTGTGCGAAAAGCTCGGCTATAAGGGGAAGGTTGCCATCCTTGTAGGAAGCGTCGGTGCACCGTGCCATGAAGACCGTGCGGCAGGCGCGAAGGATACGATCGCAAAGTATCCCGATATGGAGATCGTTGCAACGGAATACGACAACGATTCGGTTGATACGGCCTATGATCTTACAAAGAAGATATTGGCGGATAATCCGGACCTGTCCGGTATAATCTGCTGCAACATGAGCAATCCCGTCGGTGCCGCAAGAGCCGTCACCGAACTTGAAAGCGATGCCGTCATCGTCGGTATGGATCATGACGAGGAAGCGCTCCGGTATCTAAATGACGGAGTCATCTACTGTCTCGGAGTGCAGGACTGTTATTCGATAGGATTCGATACGATCTGCATAGCCGTCAAGATCGCGGACGGAAACATGCCCGGAGAACTGTTCCCGGAAAAGACCAACGAGATAACCACAGTAATCTATCAGGAAGATGCAGCACAGATGCTTGAGCTGCTCTATGGTGTTGTTCTATGAAGCCGAAAAGACAGATCACAAATAAATCGATCGTTATGACAGCCATCATAGGCAGCTTAGTAATAATCGCCATGGTGACCGCCAATACCATTTGGTCTTCAAGGCGTACGGACAGTGCGACAAGTGAAGCGGTTTCCGAGGTAAGTTCGTTCTATCTTGAGGCAATGGCCGATCACGGTGCGAAGACGCTGACGAACCTTATAGGCAGTAACTTCGAACAGATGGAAAAAGCAGTCGCATTCATTGCGGGTGAAGATGTCAGAACGCAGGATGATCTGCGCCACAACATAGGTATGGTCAAAACGCTCCTTAACCTTAACCGTTTTGCCCTTGTTGATGATGACAATATCGTATACACACAGTACACGACCTATACAGGCAGGAGCCGTCACTCTTTTTTGTCGGAAGAGACGCTCAGTGACCGCATAATCACCACGGTATCCCCGTACGGCTCATCCAAACAGCTGTGTCTTGCCATTCCAACATCCGAACTTACACTTATGGGCAAACACTTCAAAGCATGTTTTGTTTTGCTCGATATCAGTGATATCGTTGACCTGCTGGCTCTTGATGACGAAGGCAGGACGAGCTTTGCACTGTATGCCAGAAACGGCGGAAACCTGTCCGATACCGAACTCGGTCCCGTCATCTCCAACCACAATTTCTTTGATGCGCTCAAAAATGTCGTACCCGAGGATGTCTGGAATGAAAATTACGCGAACTTCCAGAATGAAATGCACGGAAGCTTAACGTTTGCTTCCGAAGGTGCCGAAGAGTCGCTCTATTACGCTCCCATTCCCGAGACAGACTGGGAATTGGTTGTCCTGATCCGCGAAAGCGTTATACAGAACCGGATAAGGGATATCAGTAAGAGGACCCAGCGTGCCAGTGAAAATCAGATAATCTTTGCATCCACGGCTATACTGCTGCTTGCCGCATCTCTTCTGCTGATGCTCAGAAGATTCTCAAAGGAGAGGCTCGATGAGGAAAAGGAGACGAGCAGAACATTCCAGAACATGGCAAATACGGATGCAATGACAGGTGTGCGAAACAAGTTTGCCTATACCGAAAACGAAACAGCGATCAACGAACAGATACGGTCAGGTGAGATACAAAATCTCGGAGTTGTCGTCGGCGATATCAACGGTCTTAAATACGTCAACGATACACAGGGACACGCTGCCGGCGATAAGCTCATCAAGGATGCCTGCGCACTTATATGCGAATACTTCAAGCAGGGTGCGGTATTCCGTATTGGCGGCGATGAATTTGCCGTTATCCTTCAGGGAAAAGGCTATGAGACAATGCATGAGACGATCGATGCGCTAAATGCCAAGGTCGAGAGAAACATACAGGAAAACGGCGTTGTTGTGTCTATCGGACATTCACATCTTAACGCGGATGATTCCCAGCTTCGTGACGTATTTGAGCGAGCTGATCAGGAAATGTACGAGAGAAAGAAGCTCTTAAAGGAAATGGGTGCAAAGGTAAGGATCTGATAAAAGCGAGGTTTTTTATGCCAATAACAGATACAAATGCAAACACGCCTGCGGGCGAAGCAAGCCTGTGGCGCCGTATCGGTGCAGCGGTATTTGCCCTCATATTCGGTATCATATTCGGAGGGCTGCTCAGCTTTACGATAAACTTTATCCCGCTCTTTTATGAGAACATGCCTCTTAGGCCGTTTCGGGATTTCTTCGGAGCCATCCTTTCATTTGTCGGAGCGTTCATAGGATGCGTCATCGGGATCAAAGGGATATGGCATATTTCTCTTCGGTCATTTCTGTTCGGAAGCGGAAGAAAATGTGATATCAGAACAGCTCTTATCGCGGGAGCGCTTATGTTTGCGGGACTGCTTGCCGCCGAGAGCCCGAGCTTTAAATATTTTTCGCTCGATAACACGGATATACCCCTGATCCTTACAAATCTTCTGCTGTGCATCCTGCTCTTATGGATCCAGACAACCACCGAGGAAATATTGTTCCGCGGTTTTTTCCTGCGCATACCTTACGGAAACGAAATACCCAAACTCCCCCGCGGACTGCTCTTTGCCTTTATAAGTTCGATCGTGTTCATGGTGTTTCATCTGGCAAATCCCGAAGTGGGTGCCCTTTCGTTCGGAGCCGATCTGATACTCGGAGCCGCCTCGTATTTTGTCGGTGCCTTCTGCATGTATATATGCAATCTTCTCATCGGCGGAATGGAGGCCGGACTTATATTTCACCTTATAAACAATTTCTACTGTTTCTTCCTGGTGCGGGCACGCATATCCGCCCTGGAAACTCCTGCGATCTTTATAAATAACGCGCCTTCGTCAAACGGGGTCGCTGCGTTTATCGAGGAGATCGTCATGTACGCCCCTCCGCTGATATATCTTATCCTCAAAAAAAGATCCGCCAAATCCTCTTAGCGCTTAAGGGGCGCGATGCTCCTGTCAAGTATCCCGTTCATATGTGCAATGGCCGTGCCGTAGTTCGTAAACGGGACCGATGCATTTACTGCCGCGGTCATGCGGTTTCTGACCTCGTTATCGTTAAGCATGCAAGCGCCGCAGTGAATGATCAGGTCGTATCCTTCAAGATCTTCGGGATAGCCGTGACCCGATGTGAACGTCAGATCAAAATCCTTTCCGGTATATTTTTTCAGCCATGCGGGAAGCTTTACCGTTCCTATATCCTCACACTGTCTGTGATGCGTACAGCCTTCCGCGATCAGTATCTTCGCATGATCCTTAAGATCGTCGATCGCCGCGGCTCCCTTTACGGCTTCCCATAAAAATCCCTTGTAACGTGCCATCAGGATGGAAAATGAAGTCAGCGCCACATTGTCGGGGGTGATCTTTGATACCTTTGCAAATGCCTGGGAATCCGTTATGACAAGTGAAGGCGGCTCCTTCAGATTTGAAAGCGTCTGAGAGAGCATCTCCACGGAAGTGATCACGCTTACAGAGCCCGCATCGAGTATATCCCTTATGGCCTGCTGCTGCGGAAGTATCAGTCTGCCCTTCGGGGCAGAGGTGTCTATAGGGATGACCAGAACGACGGTATCCCCACTGCCGATAAGATCCGCAACAAGACGCACCTCTTTTTCGTCCCGCCTCAGGGCTCCTGCTATGGCTTCCTTTAGCTCTTCAATGCCCTGTCCGTTTTTTGACGAAACGGGTATTACCGGAAAACCCTGCTGTTTATCTGCCGGATCCGCAGCTGCCGGGGTCCTATCGGAAGGAGCAAGATCCGTTTTGTTTCTGGCGATGATGCACGGGATATTTCTTGATCTTATCAGGCCGAGCAGTTCCGACTCAGCACTGTCCGGCTCGTCTCTTTCGGTCACGAAAACTGCGATATCGCAGATGGAAAGCACCTCTTTCATCCGGCCTATCCGAAGGTCTCCGAGCATGCCCTCATCGTCATATCCCGGTGTATCTATGATCACAACGGGACCGAGCGGGAGCAGTTCCATGCTCTTTCTGACAGGATCCGTCGTAGTGCCCTTAACATCGCTTACAAGCGACATGGGCTGGTTCGTGATGCGGTTCACAAGGCTGCTCTTTCCCGCATTTGTCAGTCCGAAAAATCCGATATGTGTTCTTTGCGCCATCGGTGTATCATTAAGACTCATGTCATATCCCCCGTCAGCATGTGCAGCACTTAAAAACGGAAATCCCTCTCACCGTTTTCTATCTTAACAAGTCTCTGCCTTACGATATCCCGTACATTCTCCTTCGGGATCGTATCTATCTCTTTTTCGATCATCGCCTCACCGATCCTCTTCGTATCTTCCGAAGCATAATCGATCAGGAATTCCTTCAGCGTCATGAGTGCATTCGGATGACAGCAGTTCTGTATCTGACCGGATTTGCACAGCTGCATGAAACGGTCTCCTGTCCTGCCCTCGCGATAGCATGCGGTGCAGAACGAAGGAATGTAGCCGGCTCTCATCAGCCAGTTGACGACCTCATCGAGCGTCCTGTTATCGGAAACGTCAAACTGCTCTGTATCATGAGGTCTTTCAGCCTCCGCATAACCTCCGACTGAAGTTCTCGAACCGCCGCTTATCTGGCTGACTCCGAGACGGATTATCTTCTCGCGCACCTCCGGGGTCTCTCTTGTAGAGATGATCATTCCGGTATAAGGCACCGCGATCCTGATGCAGGCAGCGATCTTACAGAACATGTCATCGCTGAGCGAATTGTCAAAATCACCGGGATCGATGTCGTCGGCCGCCTTTACCCTCGGAACGCTTATCGTATGCGGTCCGACGCCGTGAACGGCTTCGAGATGCTCGGCATGCATCAGAAGGCCCGCGAATTCATACGCGTAATTGTCAAGTCCGAACAGAACGCCGATGCCGACATCATCGATGCCGCCCTCCATGGCACGGTCCATGGCTTCCGTATGATATGCGTAGTTGTGTTTCGGACCGGTAGGATGCAGTATCTCATACTGCTCTTTGTTGTATGTCTCCTGGAACAGGATGTATGTGCCGATCCCGGCCTCCTTGAGCTTTCTGTAATCCTCAACCGTCGTGGCGGCGATATTTACATTGACCCTTCGGATGGCGCCGTTCTTATGCTTTATCGAATATATCGTTTTAATGCATTCGAGGATATATTCGATCGGATTATTGACAGGATCCTCGCCGGACTCTATGGCAAGGCGCTTGTGTCCCATATCCTGCAGAGCGATGACTTCCCTTGCCACCTCTTCCTGCGTCAGTTTCTTTCTCGGTATATGTTTGTTCTTCAGATGATACGGGCAGTACAGGCAGCCGTTAACGCAGTAATTGGACAGATAGAGCGGCGCGAACATAACGATCCTGTTTCCGTAAAAATCTTTTTTGATCTGCTCGGCAAGATCGTATATCTGTCTGATCTTTTCCTCGTCCTCGCAGGCAAGAAGGACACTCGCTTCGCGGTGGTCAAGACCTTTGCGCTTTCTTGCTTTTTCAAGTATCCTGTCGACCAGCTCCAGATCATCCTTATGCTCCGCGGCATAACTTACGGTCTGCCTTATCTCACCGTCATCGATGAATTCCTCGGCCTTCATTGAACTTACATCGTACATTTTATATTCCTCTTTTCTTTTGACAGTTCCGGTTTTTACAAACGTTTCTGTCCGATATGATCCCCGCGGTCGGTAACGATCTCATATCCCGTCTTCGCGACCCGCGTCTTTAAACATTCGATGCACTGTGCTGCCTCTTCGCCCATGCAGATCTTGTTGTCATACAGCAGATATTTTTCCCTGACGCCTGTCGGTGACAGGTTCGGCATCAGTACATTGGCGCCGCTTGCTATCCCCTTCTCGCGCCCGAGCGGATCGACTGTTGCAAGCGCAGTCGTTGCGGGAAGCAGCACGTCGGGAAGCGTTAAGCGGATAAGCGAGAGCAGAAACAATGTCATTTCGGCGCTTCCGCTATCACGGTCAGCAAATGGCGTATCCTTATGAGGTATGAACGGTCCGATCCCGACCATCTGCGGCCTGAAGTTTTTCAGGAACAACAGTTCGTCGGCAAGGTCCTCCTCGGTCTGCCCGGGGGAGCTGACCATAAATCCCGCACCTGTCTGATATCCGAGTCCCTTAAGATCATCAAGGCATCTCATCCTGTTTTCCCGGCTCATCTCCTTCGGATGGAGCATGCCGTAATGCGTGTTGTTTATCGTCTCGTGACGAAGCAGATACCGGTCGGCACCTGCCTCTTTCAGTCTTTTGTAACTGTCCCGTGATCTCTCACCGACGGAAAGTGTCAGCGCACAGTCGGGATGCCGCTGTTTGATCGTGCTGACAAGCGGAGCGAGGATATCATCACTGTAGTACATATCCTCACCGCCCTGAAGGACAAACGTCCTAAACCCGAGCTCATATCCCCTGTCCGCACAGCTTATGATCTCATCCGGCATCAGGCGGTATCTTTGCGCATTCTTATTTTCCGAACGTATACCGCAGTAATAGCAGTTATTCCTGCAGTAATTCGTAAATTCGATAAGACCGCGGATATAGATCCGCTTCCCGTATATGGCATCGCACACTGTGCGGGCAAGTGAGGCCGCCTCATCGGATATGGTGTCCCGGTTTTTTATCAGGTGCAGATATTCATCCCGGCTAAGTACATTTTTTGATGCCAGTTTTTCAAGAAGCTCTTTCGGACTATCCATGCCAAATGCCGTCTCTTTCCCTTTCCGGTTTTTCCGTATTCTCCGCTGTCACGAAAAAAAAGCCGCAGGCAAGCACGGCTTAAAAAGCATGATACTTTTTGCCGGTCAAAGTTCTATCACGGTATAGGTATCCCTGCTTTTTTTGGATTCATATAATGCCTTATCGGCGATACCGATAAGGTTATTGACAAGTTCCGTCCCCAGCGCGCCTCCGAAGCTCATGGTCAGGCGAAGACCGGGTGCGTTATCAAGAGAGATCCCGCTGATCTCAGAACGTAAATACTCCAGTTTGTTTTCGAGGTCTTCCTTCGTGATATCGAAAAATACCATCATGAACTCATCGCCGCCATAACGGATAACTACATCATTTTTCCTGACGGACTGCTCCAGTATCGCGGCGACCTTCTGGATCGCTTCGTCGCCTCCCTGATGGCCGGCCGAATCGTTGACCTCCTTAAACAGATCGATATCAGCCATAACGACCGCATTGCACGGTTCAAACACAAGCTTTTCATCCAGGAACTTTCTGTTGCGGATCTTTGAGAGGGAATCGACGTAGATCTCCTCCTTGAAGTCCGAGATCATCTTCTGCTGGGCAAGATTTTGCAGTTTTGCATCCGTGGTGTCCGTGCATCCGTAAACGATATGTGCGATGCTGCCGTCCTCGTTCCTGTCGCCGATCATAAATATGCCGTTGTACCAGCGGTGCGTACTCTCACTGTAGAATTCAAGGCTCGTCGTTCCGTGCTCTTCAATGCTGGCCAGGATCTTATCCTTATCCAGCCAGTCATACAGGCTCTGCCTGAAACTTTCCGCCACAGATGCATCGACGTTATTTTTAAGGAACCTGAAAGCATCCGGATCCTTTTCCACCATCTCCACATATTCATTGGTGCTGATCATGCGATAACTCATATCCGAAACATCGATATACAGTGAGAAATTAAAGATCCTGCCAACGGCCTCGATGATCTTTAAATACTCTTCGAGTTCATGCTGCGCGGTTATATCACGATAGCAGCCCATGTATATCTCCAGGGATCCGTCATCGGGACGTCGTATAAATCTTCCGGCTCCCGTGACCCAGATGATACTGCCATCCTTCTTCTGCATACGATAAGTTGCATGAGTGATGTCCGGAAGATCGCGATGAACGCGGACCGAGTCCCAGAACAGTTTGACTATGGCCTCTCTCTCTTCGGGAACAAGAGTCTTCACCCAGCTGTCAAACTCATTGGGAAGATCTTCAAGTCCGTCATAGCCCAGCATCTGTCTCGTCTCGTCATTGAACTCAAAACCAAGCATGTTCTCATCACGGTCAAACGTACAGAAATACATACCTGCCTTCAGTCCGTTTGCAAACATGTCCTCCCTGTACTTTGCGATCCGGTACCTGCTGTTAGCCTCCGCTATCCTTTTGTTACACTCGTCCAGCAGCTGATGCTGCTCTTCGGGATAAGCGGACAGATTGAATAAAGGGATATCCTCTTCTATCAAGGCGCCTTCTTCGGCTGCAAAGCTCCCCACGCCTTTATCAATGCTCTCTGCTATTGTTTTTTCTTTCATTTTTGTCCCTCTGTATTATCCGTGTTTCGATCTAATGATAGCATCTTAACACCTGCTGTCAAGAACGCGGCAGTGCCAACGATCAATATGATGACCGATATGCCTATAACAAGATCATCTCTTTCGGACAGTATCACTCCGACAAGAGCGATAAGGCCGCTTACGGCAGGTGCTGCGGCAACAGCTCTCAGCACTTTTGCAAAGTTTTTGGCGTATGCCTTCTTATCGTCAACAGATGCCGCATAGCCTCTCGGTATCATGTCAAAACCGCCGCGCCCGACAAGGGCCGCATACAGCATAAGAAGCGCTGCAAACACAAACATAAGTATAGAAAAAGCGTATTCCATATCCCGTCTCCCTTATGGCCTTACAAGATATACCTTCGCAGTATCAGTGTTATTTACCGTAAACGTGCCGACCCCATACTGCGTACCGAGGCTTTCGAGGAAAGTATACAGACTGATCGATCCGTAGTCTCCGGCAGCGTTAACACCGCTGACATCAAAATCGCCGTCAAGATTGTATCCCCTATCCGACTCGTCATCCCAGCCATCGCCGTGATTTATCTTGTAAGGTTCTATCTTAACGCCGGCGTTTTCATCTATTGTAACATAAACAAGTTCCCATATGCCCTTGTCGTAGATGATCTCGCCCTTCCATCTGCCGATGAGCTGATCGTTTCCGAGAAAATCTCCGGTAAGGTCTCCCGTTACGACATCGGGTATCCATGCAAAATCCGTATCCTTCGGAGCTTCGAGGCTGTCCTCATACGGAAGGGGTTTTGTATCTTCATCACGTTGCGCTGCAGCGTCCGGCTCACTATCCGTATCAGCTTCCGACTCACTGTCTGTATCAGCCTCAGGCTCCGGGGGCGCGGCTTCGCCCGTATCGGCAGGAGTATCCAGCTCAGGCTCCTCCTTCGCAGGTTCTACATCCGGCTCTGCCGGCATCTGCTGTTGCTCCTTAGCATCTGCCACGGGTTCCGTTTCGGTGGATGTATCGGCAGGCTTTTCTGTTTTTAGGGCCTTTATGGTCACAAATACTCCGGCGACAATGACAACCATGGCCAAAAGACAGATCAGCACATACTTGCCTGCCCCCGACCCGCTCTTTGCGCTCTTTTGCGCTCCCGGCGCAGGTGCCGGTGCACGGCCCTCTGCCGGCGCATCGATCCTGCAGCCGCACTCTTCACAAAAAACGCTGTCAGACGGAATCTCCTTACCGCAATTCGGACAATACATAGAAACCTCCTTACTTATCGACAATATCTACAGTTATCGCATAAAACAGCTGTTTTCCGGTATCCGGATGAATGAACATGTTAAATGTCATCTTATTTGTTCCCTTGGGTATATCGATGTCATAGTGTGTCTTGTCGGCAGGATCAAGTGCAAACGACCCGGAGTGTGCATCACCGTCCCCGAAGAACTGGACCAGTCCCGAAAACGAGTTGACCGATCCCTTCAGATCGAGTTTGATCTTATCGCTCCTCTTCATGGTTCCCGATAAAACCTTGATATAGCGCTCCCCGTTTATCGTATCCGAATAGACGGGCTCATCTTCTTCGGTAAGCGTTACATCCGACAGTCTGATCGAAAAATACCCGCCGAAACCGTTAAGCGTATTTTCAAGCCCGGCCGACTGTAAGGGCATTGGCCCGAGTTCCGGTCCGAGGCACGGATCCGACGCCTCCCACGTTCCCTTTACGCACTCGGCAAGAGTCATTGTAAGCGAGGATATCTGCTCCTTTGTAAGTGTTTCCCCGCCGAGCTTTAAAGCGGACAGATCGCATGTCCACGGCTCATTCCAGTCTTTGTAGGGAATGTTTTCCTTCAGCACCTCATTCTTATCAAGTCTTAACGTTATCACAAGCGAATCGCACACTTCCCCCAGATCCGCCGTCCTTATCTTTACGGGATCGATGATGAGCTTATCACCTGAGACCTCAAACTTCGGAACATCGGGTGCTGTGAGAATGTACAGATCGTACCCTGCGGGTGTGTCATAAAACCATCCCTCGGTCGTCTCTGCCGTGCCGCCGTCCGCCTCAACTAGCACACCTATGCCGCTTCCCTGACGGTTTAAATATGTCTGCGGAAGGATATAGATACCCTCATTCCATTCCTTCCATTCCTCATCCTTTTTCATGCCGGCGGGAATGATGCGGTAATCCTTCATCACATCATCAAAGCCTTCATGTTTTCTGAGTACAATTCCGAATTCCTGCTCCTTGTCCCATGGCTTAAATCCTATCTGCCGGCCGCGGATAACGTAATTGCGGTTAACAAGAGCAACCGGCGTCTTCCTGCCGGCTTCTAAGAACATAGTGGGATTAAATCCCGGATTTTCCGGATTGATGCCCGAAAATGCCCTGATAAAGAACCTCATCTGATTCTCGGTCGCAAAATCGAGATAATACGTTGTGAGGCTGTCCTCACTCATCAGAAAAGCGCTCTTTAATATCGTCGTATAATACCTTCTGCCCACAAGATCGGCGTAGCGGCGCAGTATCGCATCCCACGATTCGGGTGCGCCGATCAGTGCCCTCGTATCCTTGATATAGCGGATGAACGCAGCGGTCGGATATGCCCTGTCGGCTGCCGAGCTGTCCCCGTAGCCAAGCGCTCCCTCCGGATAGGCACCGGTCTTCGAATCATCAAGCGGAATGGCGAAGTATTCAACGGTTTCGATATTCTCAAGACAGGCTTCAAGACTGTGCGATATCGTTCCCTTTTCGTGGAAATAGTCGTACGCTTCCCACTCTACAGCCTGGGCAGAGGCCTCGTCGAATTTATAATTGGATGTGTACCATGATTTGTATCCGCGCTGGACGACATGAAACAGTTCATGGACGATCGTCAGCAGGAGCTTTTCGGATGAAAGCGTGCTGCCGTCGGCAAATTTTCGCAGATAGAGCACAAGATAATGATCGCGAAGAAACGTATCATAACTTGTCACGGTCACACCGTAGGCCGGCTCATTTCTGTCGGACAGCTCGATCCTTACGACATCAGAGGGCATCTTGACCTTTGCAACATCCCTTAAATACTTATAGGCCTCACGGCTCTGCTCGATGACCATCTTTATCGGTTTTAACTCTTCCGAAAGACGGCCGCCTTTGTTAAGCTCATTAACGTCCTTTATGTACTGCCTTGCGGTATCATCCTTTGTCAGTTCTTCCTTTAGGCATTTTAAGTATATGCGGTAGTACTGTTTTCCCTTGTAATCAAGCCAGTCCGCCTGATCCTCTTTGTATCCGAGTGACTGCCGGTAGCGCTTTTGTGCTTCCTTCGCGGCCGCTTTCCTTGCATCTTCAAGCGCCCTTTCCCCGACATTTCCCATGCGTTCGGCCATAGCTGTCTTCGCGGCAACTATCTTGAATATCCGCTTTTTATCAAGTTCGACATAGAACGATTGGGCACGCGGATCATAGACCGCACCGCACGCAAGTCCCTCTATCGTCGTTCCGATATCCGGGATCAGCGGCAGGGCTACAAGCGCGGCTATGACTATCAGACTGTTCTGACTGCTGTTTATGCTGTAGACGGATCCGTCAAGCCCTCCCGCATATGGAGTCCACTTGCCGTTATCATCAACCCGATATGCACATACCGAGTCATACAGGTCCTTATCTATATCAAGCTCGGACAGGTCGAATTCCATCTTAAACGAGCCCGGCAGGACCTCATCGTCCGCAAGCTGAGCATCAAGTTCCCACGCCCCGAGTATGGCTCCCATATCATCGATCTGCGTCAGGGCATCGTTTAACGTATCATATTCGGCATCTGATACTTCCGACATCGAAAAGGTCCGCTCCTTATCAAGCGCTCCCTCCTCCGCCGAGATCGTAACGCCCTTTACGGGAGATACCGAAAAAGCAGGGCTTTTATAATCATTTACGCCACCGTCCTCTTCCGGTGCTTCACTGTCCTGCGTGCTATCGCCGCTGCCGTAGTACCAGTCATAATCATGGGCAGCCATTGGCTCAACTGCTTCATGAAAAACCGGTCCCTCAGGTTTTCCTTCGGCTATGATCCTGTCATACTCTTCAGCGTCGGCATCGCTTAGCTGCCAGACCTTCGCAGGATCCGGCAGCATCGCTGCCTGATCTTGCGGTGCATCTTCGGGCATAACGCTTTGCTGCGGTGCGGATGCGGTCTGCGGAGTATCATCATCCGATGCGTATTTTCCGATAATATAAAACATTGCCAGCGCTGCGGCAGCACAAACCGCCAGTGCGATGACAATGTTTCGCAGTGTATGTTTTCTTTTTACCGGAGCGGTATTAAATTCTGCGGCATGCGCGCCCGGAACAGTGCCGGACGCAAAATCATATCCGCAAAACCGGCAGAACTTTGCCTCACTTTTTATCTGCTTTCCGCAGTTTCTGCAGTATTTTTTCTGAGTTGACGTGGAATTGCCGGTTTTTTCATCCATAACGGGCCCAACCTTTCTTATCCTTCAGTCAGCTTTATCAGTTCTACTGTCCGAGATGATCCCTTACATTAAAGACTTCATCCGTGCGCGTCTCTTCATCCGTTATGCCCGGAACAAGCTCGGTAACGTATGTATCTCCCGAGTCCGGATCGACATAATAACGTATCTGTGCTCCGGTATAGGATCTGTACAAAACGACGATCTGTCCGGCTTCATTCCGGCTTACATCCCAGTAGAGCGTGTAGTCATCCGATGCGCTCATGGCCTCAAGATCCGGATTTGCTTCAATGCAGTAATTCCTGACCGCCTCAAGCGCCTGCTCCTCGGAGATGCTTGCCTCGGCCGTTCTTCCGATCACCTCGAGGGTATCAAGCATCTGCGCAAAACGGCTTCCGAATCCTTCGGCCGACTCGAGGGTATAGTGCGTTATGGCAACTATGCTTCCGTCTCCCGCGGGTATGACGTACACCGTCTGCAGACGATCAGATACAGCCTTACTCTTTGCAACAGTTGTTATGATCTTTGTACAGCTCCCGGCTGTGGCAAGTGCGCCCTCCTCGGTGACTGTCTCGTAATCTTTTGACAGTTCGGATGCGGCAGATGATATGACATCATCAACCGGCTTGTCCGTATATGAGATCTCAAGGTAATTCACGGGCTCGGACGGATCATCGTATACCGAGATGAAACGCTCCGCATCGGATCCCTTCTGCCGTGTGAGTGATTCATATTCAAAATCAATCTCAAAACCGATCGCCAGATTCCTGGCATGTTCATACATGACCTTCTCTTCTGTGCCCTCAAGCATGATCGTTGCCTCGAACCTCTCGCCGTCCTGCCTTCCGGCTGCGGTATCTTCCGAAGGCTGCTCCTCGGGCTCTGTGGGCTCTGCCACAGTCTCCGGCTCAGGTGTTACCTCAGGCTCAGCCGGACTTACGATCTCGATCGCCTGTTTGTTATCATCATTTGGCGCATCCACCTGTGCTGATCCGGCACAGCCGCATAATGTAGCTGCCAAAGCCACCATGCATGTAGCACTCATAACATTCCTGTTCATTTGCAATACTCTCCTTAATCTAACGCTTTACCAAAAAACCGGATCTGATGATCCGGTTTCCGTATTTGATATTTATGCTACTACACCTATTTTGATTATACGATAAAAACAGTGTGAAAATCCACGATTTGACGCATTTTTCATCTGTCAACCTTTGTGGAAAATGTGACAGATACGCGCTGCAGGTCAGATGATCTCGTCCTTCGATCCGTCCTTCTTTACGATCTCGATCTTACATCCGAAACCGAGAGTTGCGATCGTGGCTGCGATAAAGGCCCAGGGTGCTGCCGCAAGACCTACGATACCGCCGATGATCCCGATATTGACCGGAAGCGAGAGTACGATCTCTCCGTCCTTGCTGATCTGGATCCTGTCAACGTTTCCTTCCTTAACCTTTGACTTGATCTTCTCGACAGTCTCCTTTACCTTGTCATCAGACTTCTCTCCGGGTGTGATGAGCTTTACGGCCTCATCAACATCCCCGTCCGCCTTGACAAGGGCCTCCTTTGCTGCCGCATAGTCTACGCCTGTAAGTTCCATTACCTTTTCTACTGCTTCAAGTGTGATCTGCATAATGCTACCTCCTTTTGAAAATATAATATATTTGGTTTCTTAAGCGGTCTTTTAAGGATCATTAAAATTTCATTAACTGTCTCTGATCTTCCTTAATGATTCTTTAAAATGTGAACTGTCCCTGACCGTGATCTTTTTCGCAAATTCCTGATATTTACGTATCTTCTCGATCAGCAGTATCGTTTTTATCCTAATATCCGGATTCATCGGGATCACCTCCTGTTTGCCCATCCGCTGATAATAATATATACTTGAAACACTTAAGGAAAAATCTCCATTTGAGCAAAATACCGGTATGTATTTTGCTTTTGTGGCCACAATACGAACCCGGAGGCGGAAAATGGGCAGAAAATCAAACAAAGAAGACAAGTCGGTATACCAGGAATACCGCGAGAGGCTTGATCTGACACGCGAAAAGGCAAGCGAGCTGATGGAATTCATTTCCCCCGCAAAGCTTGAGAAGATAGAAAACGGCAAGGTTTCGGTGCAGCCTGAAGACGTCATCGCAATGGCGCAGTGTTACAAGGCTCCGGAGCTTTGCAACTACTACTGCTCGCAGGAGTGTCCGATCGGCCAGGAATATGTGCCCGAAATCAAGGTAAAGGATCTTGCCCGGATCGCCATAGAAACCCTCAACTCCCTTAACCGTATGAACAAAGAAAAAGACCGTCTCCTCGAGATCGTGGAGGACGGTCAGGTTACTCCTGATGAATATAAGGACTTCTTTGAGATCAAGAAGACTCTTGAAAAAATAGCCCTGTCTGTTGATACTCTTCAGCTCTGGGTCGATAAATCGATCGCGGACGGACACATGGAATCCGCCGAATAGCCCCGGACGGGACTATCATTCGGTGATGATAGAATACTGCATCATCTCGTATTTCAGTTTGGTCCCTTCCATGATCTCAGGCGGAAGCAATGCGCGCGCCACAAGTTTCAGATCATCAGATTCAATATCCGTTCTGCGCAGATTTGCATAGTCGCCTTCTATGCTGTCCACTATGTAATAAAACGTCTCCATCACACTCTCCTTATCAAAAAGCTAACGTTACCGGTCACTGCCGCCCGGCCCACTCAATAAACACCCATACCAGTCTTAATATGAGCCTGTATACGATAAACAGCCCTATCGCTATCAACGGTGCGATCCACAGGGGCCTTCCGAGAAAATACATCACTATACCTGCGATAACGGTTGCGACAACAAGAAACTTTGCCGCGAATATCCACCAGCCAAGCGTCATTATGGCTCTTCCGATTTTTTCGTCTCTCTCATCCTGATCATTTGCCATTTACATATACCCCCTGCCTAAGCTCCGCTTGTAAAGATCAGAAACGCCAGCAGTCCGACAGCGCACGCCGCCATCAGGATTATGGATGCGACAATATAGAACACCCCGGAAGATGAGCGTTTTTCCCTGCCGGCATTCCGTACGATGCTTACGATCAACATCACCAGATAAAACAACGGCAACAGCAGATGCAGCACAAAAAGCGGCGTCCACTGCCACTCCTGATGATAGTAATACCATCTTCCATCCTTATAAAACAGCCATATCAGCGTAACTGCCGCCAGTATCACAGGCGGTATAACAAACAAGATCTTTTTCTTCATAGCACCTCAGTGTGTCAAAGGGACGGTTCTTTTGACACATTTTTACCTGCCTGTTTAATGATCATGATCAAATATGTTATCATATTATCGTGGCAAAAACCAACCATTACAGGAGGAAACTTATGAGCAGCAGATCGCAGAGGAACTTTCAAAAGAAGAACGCCCACATTACAGCCATCGTTGTAGGAATCATACTTGCAGTTCTTGGTCTGTACTTCATCTTCGGACTATCAGATACCACAACAGGACTTGTGATGACTCTTGTCGGTGCTGTCTTTGTCGTACTCGGATATTTCATGAAAAGATCAAAAGACAATTAAAAAGAGACCATGGGGAGGAATTCCCCATGGTCCGCAGATTCGATATATAATTCATTCTATCCTGGTCAGTTCACGTACGCTTACGAAATGTTCTACCGGTGTGTGGCAGATAAAGAACGTTACGTAGGCATATCCGAAGATAACGAACTCTACATATCCTTTACCTATTTTCTCGTGACCGTTCCATGTTACCCAGTCACCGGCATGAATGATATATCCGCCGCCGCTTGATCCGTTAACGAGTTCTTCTGTTCCGCCAGATACTGTATTGAGTTTTTCTTCTGTGAGTGCTGTCATTTTTACTACCTCCGTTCCCTTAAACCATGTTCCGGGCGATTGGGTCCGGGTTTTTTTCTTTTTCTGACTACGTTATAATCCTTTGACCGTCACAGAAGCGTCATATAAATGTGTCAAAGGGACGGTTCTTTTGACACACTTCAAAGTTTAGAATAAACCTCCATTGGATTGGCATCTACCGGAGCAGCTTTCGCTGCTTCATAAATAGGCCTAATCTCGTCTACCGTAGTCTCCAGTTCATCCGCTATGGTCTCGATCGTCTTATTCTTTGCTATCTTTTTTTGAACCAGAATAATCAGTCGGCCACTGTCGCCAATTTCTATGCCTTCTTCCCGACCTTCTTCCCGACCTTCTTCCCTGTCAAACCTTCTCTGTTTCTTCTCATCATATTCGTATAGTATGCTCATCTCTATAACCCTCGTCTTGTGCTTAAGCAGGAACTCACGCAGTATGTCCTGCCTGATACAATCATCAACTGTTCTTCTGACGGCATCCTCAATACCCATTGTCTTACGATAAGTACGGATCATGGCTACAAACTGCGAATAATCCCGAAGAGTCTTACAGTTATTGAGGATCCTGTTATTCTGACCATCATTGATATTTACTATCTTTACAATCAGTTCCAACTGCGGTTCTTCCTCAGCCTTTACAAACATCTCAGACAAGCGGTACTCGCTTACATCTCCCGGATCATCCTCACCGTTATAAAACATGATAAACCTCGGCGTTGCGATCTCCAGCCGCCTGCTTCCATATAGGTTCATCTCTGCTGTCATCTCCTGCAACAGATCTGATACATAGAACAGATTCCGAAGCGGAAGGTTTGGATTTAATGTTGACTGGTGTTCGTAAAGGTTCAAACTGTCGCAGAAGACAAATGAGATATCGTTTTTCATACTCACGTAGATAGCATCCTCGAGAGTA